>NZ_VSTH01000087.1 GCF_008123965.1 Bradyrhizobium hipponense
CGCAGTAAGATTAGCCCTGCAGATGCGCGAAGCGCATCTGCTCGGCGTAACCCACCTCTTTTGCTTCCGCGGCGACAAGCAGGGGTGGGTTACGCCAGCGGACTGTGCTTCGCGCAGCCGCAGAGCTAACCCACCCTACGCAGTATCATTACGCCGCCTTCGCCTGCACGTTATCGCAAAACTCGGCGAGCCGATCCGCGAGCCGCAGCGTCGCCGGGCTGGCGCCAGGCGACGCCATCAACGCGACCTCGGTCTTGTTGATCGGCGCAAAGCCGTCCTTGGCGGTCAGCACGCGGTGATCGGACTGGATCGCCATCTCCGACAAGATGCTCAGGCCCATGCCGGCGGCAACAGCGGCCTGGATGCCGGCGAGGCTCGATGAGGTGTAGGCCATGTGCCAGGGCCGGCCGGCGCTTTCGAGCGCGTGGATCGCGCCGGCGCGGTAGAGGCAGCCGAGCGGGAATCCGATCAGCGGCACGGAGGCGGCGTCCGCGTCAATCGGATGGCTCTTGCTGGTGACCCAGTGCACCCGCTCCGGCCACACCGCAATCGCGTCCTTCCCGCCGGCCGCGCGCTTGAAGAGCGCAAGATCAAGCTCGCCGCGTTCGAGATCGCGCGCCAGGTTCTTGCTCTGGTCGGCGCGCACATCGAGCCGCAGGCCCGGATGCGAGCGCGAGAACGCAGCCAGCAGTTTTGCCAGCCGGTATGCCGCGAAATCCTCGGGGATGCCGAGCCGGATCGCGCCTTCGCTGTCCGGCTGGCGCAGCACGTCGCGCGCCTCCTCGGCGAGCGACAACAGCCGCCGCGCGTAGGACAGCAGCCGCTCGCCGGCTTCGGTCGGGCGCAAATCCTTGCCGTCACGATGCAGCAGCACCTGGCCGACATCCTCCTCGAGCCGCTTGATCTGCTGGCTGACGGTCGATTGCGTGCGGTGGACGCGCTCGCCGGCACGGGTGAAGCCGCCGGCATCGACCACCGAGACGAAGCTGCGCAGCAGCTCGAGATCGAGCATAGCCGCCTCCATTCGAAAATCCACTGATCAGCAGTTAATCATTTAATTTCTAAATGACAAGCCTAGTCCCTAGATCGGGGGCTCAGGAGAATGCTTCCATGTCGCTTGCCCCCTCGATTTCGGTTCCCCGCAGCCGCTTCAACACGCTGCCGCTCGCTATCGGCCTGTTCTGCCTGCTCTGGAGCTATGCCTTCGTCGCCGGCAAGATTGGCGTCACCCATTGCCCGCCGCTGATCCTGCTCGCCGCGCGCTTCTCGCTCGCCGGCATTTTGATCGTCAGCGCCACGCTGATCCGCGGCGACGGTTGGTCGCTGTCCTGGCGCGACGCCGCGATTTTCACGGTGCTCGGTATCGCCAACAACGCGCTTTATCTCGGGCTTGGCTATACCGGCCTGCAATCGGCCTCGGCCGGTCTTGGCGGCCTGATCGTCTCGGCAAATCCGGTGTTCACGGCGGGCCTCGCCGCGCTCCTGCTCGGCGAAGGCATGACCTGGCGCAAGGCGAGCGGCCTCCTGCTCGGCGTCATCGGCGTGACGGCGATCGTCTGGCACCGGCTGTCGGTCGGCACCGACTCATTTCACGGCATCATGTTCACGCTGGCCTCGCTCGCCTCCATCGTCGCCGGCACGATCCTGTTCAAGCTGCTGGCGCCGAAGGGCAGCCTGTGGATCGGCAACGGCGTGCAGAATCTCGCTGCCGGCATCGTGCTGACGCCGATCGCGCTCACCTTCGCCGATGTCCATGCGATTGACTTCACGCCGAGCCTGATCGGCGCCTTTGCGTTCCTGGTGCTGGGCGGCTCGATCATGGCCTACTGGCTCTGGTTTCATCTCCTGAAAGTGTGTGGCGCCACCGCCGCCAGTGCCTATCATTTCCTGATGCCGCCGCTCGGCGTGCTGTTCGCGTATCTGGTGCTCGGCGAGCATGTCGAGGCGCGCGACCTCTTCGGCATCATCCCGGTTGCGCTCGGCATTTATTTGGTGACGCGGCCTGCCGCGAAGCCCGTTTCGTAGGAGGAGTTGACCATGCCCATTTCCATCACCCTGATCGGCGGCCCGACCGCGCTGATCGAGATCGATGGCTTTCGCCTGCTCACCGATCCGACGTTCGATTCTCCGGGCGCCTATCAGCTGCCGCATGTGAAGCTGGAGAAGACGATCGGACCTGCCTTGAAAGCCGACGCGATCGGTCCGGTCGATGCGGTCCTGCTGAGTCACGACCAGCATTCGGACAATCTCGACAATTCCGGCCGCGAGTTCTTGAAGAATGTAAAGCGCGTGCTGACCACCGAGGCCGGTGCAAAGCGCCTCGGCGGGCATGTCGAGGGCCTGACGCCCTGGGGCACCGCGCATGTGAAAGATCGCGACGGCAACTCACTCACCATCACCGCGACGCCTGCGCGTCACGGTCCGGCCGGCATCGAGCCGCTGTCGGGTGACGTCATCGGCTTCGTGGTGTCGTCGAGCAGGAAAGACACCAGCCCACTTTATATCAGCGGCGACACCACCTGGTTCGACGGCGTCGCCGAGGTTGCGCGCCGCTTCAAATGCGGCGTGGTGATGCCGTTCGCGGGCGCCGCGCAAACGCGCGGGCCGTTCCACCTCACCATGGATACCAACGACACGATCGAGACCGCGCGCGCCTTCCCGGATGCGATGATCGTGCCGGTGCACACGGAGGGGTGGGCGCATTTCCGACAGAACAGCGAGGATCTGCGCAAGACCTTCGACATGCTGGGTTTCGGGACGCGGTTGCGGCTGCTGGAGCCGGGCGTGCCGACGGTGGTGGAGGCGCCGTAAGCGCCATCTGGTTCACTCTCTCCTCGTCATGGCCGGGCTTGTCCCGGCCATCCACGTCTTCGTCGCCGCGTGTAAGAACGTGGATGCCCGGGACAAGCCCGGGCATGACGGCGTGGTGGAGGCGCCGTAGCTGCCACACCTGTCATTGCGAGGAGCCCTTGCGACGAAGCAATCCAGACTGTCGCCGCAGAGGCAGCCTGGATTGCTTCGCTGCGCTCGCAATGACGGAGTATGTGGTCAATCCTTCCGAAACACGATCGACGCCATCCACCCCGTCATCAGCGCCATCGCTGCGGTGACGAGGCCGTAGACCAAGCCGTTCTGCCGCGCGTTTGTCGCGACGAATTGCTCGAAGCCGACCTTGACGATCTCGAAGGCGGTGTCGGTCTTGCCGATGAACGCGCCGTTCGAAAACAGCTTGATCTCGACCTCATAGGTCCCGATCGGTACCTCCGCGGGCAGCGGAATGCCGGTGCGGAACAGCGTCGGCGTCAGGAACGTCACCGCGGCGGCGTCCTCGCGATAGAGCCCGCGCTGGGTGCGCAGGCGGATGAAGGCCGAGCGGAACGCATCGTTCGGCACCACGTCGGCATAGTCGCCGCTGACGCGCTGCATCAACAGCACGTTGTTGAGCCCGATCTGCTGCCGCCGTGCGATCTCGGGCGAGGTGATCGCCTCGAAGGAGCGGTTGGCGAACAGCGCCAGATAACTCGGTACCTGCAGGAACTGCCGGTAGTCGGTGTTGATCCAGATGCCGAACGTGTGCTCCTTGCGCCGCGTCACCATGTCGGCACGCGGACCCATCACGGTCACCACCAGATCGTAAGTCGTGCGGTCTGCGGGCGTCGAGGCGTCCTTCTCGACCGAGCCGAACAGCACCAGCTCCTCGCCGGAATAGTTCGGCGTCACCGTGACGCGATGGTTGGAAACCGAGACGATCAGCCGTTCGGCGCGCGCTGCGCCGCCGAGCATCAGGGTGAGAGCAACAGCAAGAAGTGCGCGAATCATCCGCTCACCCCCAGTTCGCGGATGGTGAAGAGATCCTCGGGCCGGATCACGAGCTCGACGGCGAAGCGGACGCCGACCGAGAGGATCAAAAGGCCCAGCAGCAGCCGCAACTGCTCGCCGCGGATCTTCTGGCCCGCGCGTGCGCCGAACTGCGCACCGGTGACGCCGCCGATCATCAGGATCAGCGCCAGAACCGCATCGACCAGATGATTAGTCACGGCATGCAGCAAGGTCGCGAACAACATGGTGACGAGCGTGAGAATCATCGAGGTCCCGATCACGGTCGAGGTCGGCACCCGCAGCAGGTAGATCATGATCGGCACCAGGATGAAGCCGCCGCCGATGCCCATGATGGCGCCGATGAAGCCGATCACGATGCCGACGATCACCACGGGAATCACCGACAGATAGATCTTCGAGCGCTTGAAGCGCATTTTCAGCGGCAGGCCGTGGATCCAGTTGTGCGCACGGCGCGGCGGCACCGCACCGCGCCGGGTTCGCATCAGGGCGCGCAGGCCCTCGGAGAACATCACGCTGCCGACCGTGCTGAGCAGCACGACATAGGACAGCGCGATCATCAGGTCGAGCTGCCCGAGTGCGCGAAGCTGCGTAAACGTCCACACGCCGAGCGCGGTGCCGGTCACGCCGCCGCAGAGCAAGACGCTCGCAAGCGCCGGATCGATCGCGCGCCGCCGCCAATAGGAGAGCGCACCGGAAAAGGACGAGGCGGCAATGTGGCTCGCGACCGAGGCGACCGCGACGGCCGGCGTGATGCCGATGAAGATCAGGAGCGGCGTCATCAGAAACCCGCCGCCGATTCCGAACATGCCGGAGACGAAGCCGACCGCGGCGCCCATCGCCAGAACGAGAAACACGTTGACCGGAAGATCGGCGATCGGGAGGTAGAGCTGCATCGGGGACCACGCTCCGGCGAGACGGATCGATTTCGCGGAATGCTCGCAGGAAGACGGAACGATTGCCGCGCCCCTCAATAGCCGAATTCGCTGACGGGAGGGATCAGGAATTTCGGGTGTGGTGAATGAGGCGGGTCCGCGTGATGAGATTGGGTTCAACAGCTGCCAGGACAAAGGTGCGCTCCCTCCCCCGCTTGCGGGGGAGGGCTGGGGAGAGGGTGCCTCCGCAGTGAGACTCCCCAAGAGGATAAAGCCCTCACCCGGCGCTGCGCGCCGACCTCTCCCGCAAGCGGGAGAGGTGCACCGAGCCCGCGGCCGGCTTGGTTCGATCTAAAGCGTCAGACTCTAATGCACAGCCGAGGCCGAGCGCTTGGTTGCGACCGGCTTCGGTGCGGGCTTTGCGCTCGTCTGTGCTGCGCTGTCCCAGCCGCCGGCGGGCGCCGTCACATTGACGGCGTCGTCGGGCTGCGGCTCGGCGCTGAAGGTCTGGATCGCGAGCTTGGCGGCGGCGAGCGACTGCGGGTCGAGGCGCTTGGCGATATCGTCGCGCTTGCCTGCCGCATCCGCGTCGCCCTGGGCTGCCGCGAGGGTGAACCATTTGTAGGACTCGGCGAGGTTCTGCTCCACGCCGATGCCGCGGGCGTAAAGGATGCCGAGGTTGAATTGGCTGTCGGCGACGCCGCGGTCGGCGGCCTTGCGGAACCACTGCGCCGCGCTTTTGTAGTTGGCGCCGCGTCCGCCACCGTCGGCATCGAGCACCGCGAGATTATGCATCGCCTTGGCGTTGCCGCGCTCTGCCGCCTGCGTGTAGTAGCGGCGGGCGATGTCGGCGTCTTTCTTCACGCCGAGGCCCTTTTCGTACAGCGTGCCGAGCCGGAAGGTCGCGGGCACCACGCCGGCCTGCGCCGCGCGGTCGTACCATTTGGCGGCTTCGTCGTAATTCGCTGGCGTGCCCTTGCCCTCGGCAAAGCGCACGCCGAGCTCGTAGGCCGCGGCCGCATCGCCTTTCATCGCGGCGGCGCGCAGCACCGGGCCGCCGATGCCGTCAGGCAGCTTCTCGCCCGGCGGCACCTGGACCTGACCGAGCTTCGCGCGGCTCGTGCCCGAAAGCGCGCCGGTGATATCGCTGGCCGCGGGCGAGGGCGGTGCCACAGCAGCAGGCGGCGGGATTTCGACCGAAGCCGTACCACTGGGGCTCGCGGGAGCCGGCGCAGCATTGTTCTGGGATTGCCGGCCGATCGGCGTCGGCGAGGTCATTGACGGCGTGACCTGCTCCGGCGTGGCCGGCTTGTTCTCGACCGGCGGCGGGGCCTGCGGCGCAGGCTCGCTAGAATTCTCCATCGCTTGCGGCGGCGGCGCACTGCCGCCTTCGAGGAGGTTCATTGCCATCTTGAAGGTGCCGAGCACGATCACGACCACGCTCGCGCCGACCAGCAGCGAGCGGATCTTCGAGGTGATGGTCGAGCCGGCTCCCTGGCCTTTGTCCTTGGTGCGGCCGGCGCTCGCCGCCTTGGCGCCGCGGCCGGGCTTCTCGGGCTGCGCGGCTGCGGCTTGCGCAGCGCGGCGCGCGGCTGCGATGAAGCTCGACGACGACACCGGCTCTTTCGGCGCGACAGGAATTTCGCTGATGGCACTTTCGGACGCGGCAATGCGCTCCGACGGCGTGGCAACGCGTCCGCCCGGCCGTGTGCCCGGCTCGAGCGGATGATCCGGCGGCAGCTCGGGCGCAATGGCGGCGCGTGCGGGCGCCGTATGCGGCTCGAGAATTTCGCTGATCGCGCGTGGCGGAACAGGCGGCGCCATCGGCATTGGCGGCGGTGCGGCCGCATGGAATTCGCGCGGCGCAGCCACGAAGGCGGCCTGCGCCGCTTGCGCGGCGGCGGGATTGGGCAGCTCGGGCTTGGGATCGTATTTCGGCTGCTGCTGTGGCGGCGGCCGCTGCTCGCGCGCCATCGGCGCGGGCTCGATCGGCAAGGAGGGAGCGGCCGGCATCGGCATTGGCTGCGGCGCAGGGGCCGGCGGCGCGGTGCGCACCGCGCGTAGATCGCCCTCGATCATGGAGAGGCGATCGACGACGTGGCCGAGCGTGTTGTGCACGGCCTCCAGCGAATCCTGGGTGCTCCGGTTGGTCTCGGCCTGATTGAAGCGGATGTCGGAGAGCTCGCGCTTGACGAGATCGACCACGCCGGAATCGGCAGGCGGCGGCGAATTGCGGCTCTCGGCGAGCGCCGAATAGGTCGCCTGTTGTCGCTCAAGGTGCCGCAGGATGTCGTGCAGCCCGTCTTCGACGCGGCTCAGATTTCCGCTGCGCGGATCGGAGGCGGCTTCGATCCGCTCGAGCAGGTACGAGACGCGCTGTTCGAGATGCGCAAAGGTCGAGGCCGAGTCGCTGCCGACCTGCATGCGGTCGAAACGGTCCGAGAGCGCGCGGATGGCGCTTTCCAGATGTTCGGTGCTTTCGGACGGTGCCGGCCGTTCGCGCGTCTCCAGTGCGGCGGTGAGCGCCGCAATGCGCTGCTCGAGCACGGCAAAACTGTCGCTGGGGCCGGACGCGCGGGTGATCTGGTCGACCTTGGACGACAGCAGCTGCACGTCGTCGGAAAGCCGGGCCAGCGCCTCGTTGGAGGCGACGTTGGAGACGATGCCGCGCAGCGCCGAGATCGCGCCTTCGAGCTGCCGTACCGTGGAGGGATCGTCATTGGCGCGCAGGATCAAGTCGAGCTTGGCGCCGAGATTGCGGATCGCCTCGTCATAGCCGGTGAGCTGCTCGGCTGGCGTCAGCGTGCGCAGCACCTGCTTGATCTCGGACAGCGCGCGCTCGACGCCGGCCAGTGCCTGGCCGTCGGTGCCGGTGGAGCGGGTTTCGTCGATGCGACGGTGCAGCGAGCGGATCTCGTTCTCGATCGATTCGATCGCGCGGCGCGGCATCGCCTCGGTGATGGCGTGGCGGATTTCCGCGAGCTCGCTGCGGAAGGCGTTGATCGCCTGCTCGGAATTGTCGGGGCGCTGCAGCGCCTCGATCTGGCTGGTGATCTTGAGCAGGTGCCGTTCGAGCGACGAGAAATCCGGTCCCGGCGGCGGGGGCGGTGGCGCGTAGGCGGATGCAGGCGGCGCCATCGGCGGCACGGGCGTGGCGGTGGGTGCGATCGATGGCGCGGCGCGCGGCGGCATCTGCCGCGGCACGAAGCCGTCGAGCTCGCTCTGGCGCGCGGTGATCTCGGCGACCGCGACGTCGAACGAAGTCGGGCTCAGCGGGGGGGAGTTGCGATAGACCTGCGCGGCGGCGCGCTCGACCGCATCGGCCTGGCGCTGGCGCGGTTCAACCGGCGCCTGCCGCGGCGGCGGGGCTTGTTGCGGCTTTGCGATTTGCGACAGCCGGGCATCGAGCCGCGAGATCGCATCGTTCAGCTGCCGCGCAACGCCCTGCTCGCGCGAGGCCTCTTTTTCGCGCGAAGAGTCTTGTTCGCGCGAAAAGTCTTGGCGCGGCGCCGGCTTGGAAATCCGTTCGATCTGCTGGGTGATCGCGTCGAGCCGCTGGTGGATGTCCGCGACCTCGCGGCTTTCCTGGCTCGGGACGTGGGCTGCTTGCGGACGCTGCTCGTAAGGTCCGCGAAAGTTCGGCGGGGCGGCTTCGCCAAGCGTGGAGTTCAGCCAATCGTTGAGCGACATCCCGGCGCGACGCGCAGCAGCTTCGGCCCGCTCCCGGACGGATGGATCGATGCCGTCAACACTCCACGATACGCGCGAATTCATGACTCTGTCCGGTCCCGACTCCGGCGCCCCACCCGGCGCCTCCAGCCTCCCCACGCGTGCCGGTTGCAAGACAATCGAATTTGGCGCGGGTCGTCTGCCTCGAAAACCGACTTTTGTCTGTTACGGTAAATAACGGGTTAAGGAACGCGTTGACGGTGTCTTAAAGTTGGGCGGCGGGAGCTCGGTGGGCTTGGCTTTGAGCTTTCGCCACATGGTCGGTACGCTCCCTCCCCCGCTTGCGGGGGAGGGTTGGGGAGAGGGTGCTTCTGCAATCGAGAACCCCCCAGAGGAGAAAGCCCTCACCCGCGCCTTCGGCGCGACCTCTCCCGCAAGCGGGAGAGGTGACGAGCACCGCCGACGCCTCAACTCTTCCCCTCGCGCTTGCCGTCCTCGAGCGGCACCACCGTGCCCGTGGCGCTCATGGCCGACAGCGCCTCGAGCGCCTCTTCGCAGAAGTCCGCCACCATCTGCTCGTGCCGGGCGCCGAGGCGGAGCAGGAGCAAATTACCAAGGTCGACCACGCCTGAGGCCGTTCCTTCCGGAAAGCGCTTCTTCAGGATGCGCTCGTAGTTCTCGTGGCGGTCCCGATGGTGCTCGAGCCGAGCCATCAGGTCGGTGCGCAGCGGCTCGATGTCGATGCTGTCCAGCGCATGCAGCCGCACCAGGAGGTCGTCCTTGATCGAGGGCGGCGTGCTCGGCCGCGCGGCCCAGTGCCGCAGCGCTGTTCGGCCCTCGGGAGTGAGCGTATAGACGAGTTTATTGGGTTTGCCTGATTGCACGACTTCGCGCCCCAGGATGTAGCCCCGGTCGCGCAGCTTGGAGAGTTCGCGGTAGATCTGTTGGTGGTCGGCCTTCCAGAAGAAGCCGATCGAGGAGTCGAACGTCTTGGCGAGCTCATAGCCCGTCATCGGACGTTCGGTCAGGCATGCGAGGATCGCGTCGCCCAGCGCCATGGCATCGGCCTCTCGTCTTGGATGTTAACAATCGGCTTGACTTTATGCGTATCGGCGCATATGCGTCAATGTGCATATAAACCGGCTTAGAGGCGGGCCAAAGACCCGTCCCGAAGATCCAGCGAAATCAACCTTTTCGCTACTGTGCATGGGGTTGTTTTCGCGTCTTTTTGTCCAGGCCTTTAGGGAGGCACCTGAGAATGACCGGCCTCGATTCCTGGTACGGCTACATGAAGTCCCAAGCCCGCACTGAAGCCTGCGCTGCGCTCTGGGACCTGCTGCATCCCGACGCCGTCTTCGAAAGTCCCGTCGTGCACTCGCCGCAGCGCGGCCGCGACATCACCTTTAAATATCTGTCGAGCGCCGAGAAGGTGCTCGGTGGCCCCGGCTTCACCTATGTCGGTGAGTGGAGGAGTGAGAGCGGCGCTGTGCTCGAATTCAAGACCATGATCGACGGTATCGAGATCAACGGCGTCGACATCATCACCTTCGACACTGACGGCCGCATCACGCATTTCAAGGTGATGGTGCGTCCGCTCAAAGCCATCAACATGCTGCATCGCTTGATGGCGGAGCAACTCGCCGCAGAATCGTAGTAGCTTCCACTACTTCAAGGCCCATGCCGGGAGAACGCCATGCCGATCTATAAAGCCCCCGTCGAAGACATGAACTTCCTGCTCAACGACGTCTTCCAGATCGACCGCTACGACAATCTGCCCGGCTTCAGCGATGCCTCCAGCGACGTGCGCGAGGCGATTTTGGGCGAAGCCGCAAAGCTCGCCGAAGAGGTGCTCCAGCCGCTCAATCGCGTCGGCGATCTCGAAGGCTGCAAGCGTGCCGATGACGGCAGCGTCACCACGCCGAAAGGCTTCAAGGAGGCTTTCAAGCAGGTCGCCGAAGGCGGCTGGCTCGGACTGTCGGCGCCGACCGAATTCGGCGGGCAGGGCCTGCCGGTGACGCTGAGCCAGGCGGTCAACGAATTCCAGATCTCCGCCAACATGGCGTTCTCGATGTATGGCGGCCTCACCATGGGCGCGACCGCGGCACTTCTCGTGCACGGCACGCCCGAACAGAAGCAGGCCTACGTGCCGAAGATGGTGGCCGGCGAATGGACCGGCACCATGAACCTGACCGAGCCGCATTGCGGCACCGATCTCGGCATGCTCCGCACCAAGGCGGTGCGCCAGGCCGACGGCAGCTTCAAGATCACGGGCACCAAGATCTTCATCTCGGCCGGCGAGCATGACCTCGCGCCCAACATCATCCACCTCGTGCTCGCCCGCATCGAGGGCGCGCCCGCCGGCATCAAGGGCGTCTCGCTGTTCGTGGTGCCGAAATTCCTGGTCAACGCCGACGGTTCGATCGGCGCCCGCAACGGCGTGGTGTGTGGCTCGATCGAGCACAAGATGGGCATCCACGGCAATTCCACCTGCGTGATGAACTACGACAGCGCCACCGGCTGGCTGATCGGCGAAGAGAACAAGGGCATGCAGGGCATGTTCGTGATGATGAACGAGGCCCGCCTCGGCGTCGCAGTCCAAGGTCTCGCCCAGTCCGAAGTCGCCTATCAGAACGCGGTCGCCTACGCGCGCGAGCGCATCCAGGGCCGTTCGCTCACCGGCACCAAGGCGCCGGACAAACAAGCCGACCCGATCATCGTGCATCCCGACGTGCGCCGCACGCTGCTTTCGATCCGTTCCTTCAACGAGGCCGCGCGCGCGTTCGTGATGTGGACCGCGCTGAAGAGCGATGTCGCCCACCGCTCCGAGGATCCCAAGGACCGTCAGGCTGCCGACGATCATATGGGCCTGATGACGCCGGTGCTGAAAGGCTTCCTCACCGATTACGGCTTTGCCAACGCGGTGCAGGCGCAGCAGATGTATGGCGGCCACGGCTACATCGCCGAGCAGGGCATGGAGCAGTTCGTGCGCGATGCCCGCATCGCCATGATCTATGAAGGCGCCAACGGCATCCAGGCGCTCGACCTCGTCGGCCGCAAGCTGCCGCGCGACGGCGGCCGCGCCATCATGGCGTTCTTCGGCGAGGTCATGGGCTTTGCCAAGGAGAACGGCGGCGACGAGGCGATGAAGCCTTTCGTTGCCCCGCTCTCGACGTCGCTCGGCCATCTCCAGCAGGCCACCACCTGGCTGATGCAGAATGCGATGATGAAGCCGGACAATGCTGGCGCCGCCGCAACCGATTACCTGCATCTGTTCGGTTTCGTCACGCTCGGCTACATGTGGGCGCGCATGGCGAAGGTCACCCAGACCAAGATTGCCGAAAGCGGCGCCACGCCCTATCTGTCGACAAAACTTGTCACCGGTCGCTTCTTCATGGAGCGGATGCTGCCGGAGACCGCGGCCAATCTCGCGCGCATCCAGGCCGGATGCGCCACCATCATGGAATTGCCGGCGGAAGCTTTCTGAAGCTGCTCCCGCCGCCACCCGTCCACGACCAGATCAAGATCATCACATCAGGAGGGCGTCATGCCTGAGGCATTCATCTACGATCACGTCCGCACCCCGCGCGGCCGCGGCAAGGCCGACGGCGCGCTGCACGAAGTGACCGCACTCGCGCTCGCCACGGTGCCGCTGAAGGCGCTGAAGGATCGCAACAACCTGCCGGAAGATTGCGTCGACGATGTCATTCTCGGCGTGGTCGATCCCGTCGGTGAAGCCGGCTCCGACATCGCGCGCTTCGCGGCGCTCAAGGCAGGTCTCGGCGAGGCGGTGCCGGGCGTGCAAATCAGCCGGTTCTGCGCCTCCGGCCTCGATGCCGTGAATTTCGCCGCCGCCCAGATCATGAGCGGGCAGCACGAGCTGGTGATCGGAGGCGGCGCCGAATCCATGAGCCGCGTCGGCATCGGCGCCTCCGGCGGCGCCTGGCCGATGGATCCGTCGATGGCGGTGCCGGCCTACTTCATGCCGCAGGGCGTCTCGGCCGATTTGATCGCCACCAAATACGGCTTCTCCCGCGACGACGTCGATGCTTATGCAGTGCAGAGCCAGCAGCGCGCAGCCAAGGCCTGGGACGAGGGGCGATTCGACAAATCGGTGGTGCCGGTCAAGGACATCAACGGCCTCACCATCCTCGCCAAGGACGAGCACATGCGTCCGTCGACGACGATGCAGTCGCTGGCGCAGCTCCAGCCCGCCTTCACGATGATGGCGCAGATGGGCGGTTTCGATGGCGTCGCCGTGCAGTCGCATCCGGAGATCGAGCGCGTCAATTACGTGCACCACGCCGGCAACTCCTCGGGCATCGTCGACGGCGCCGGCGCCGTGCTGCTCGGCAGCAAGGAAGCCGCCAGCAAGTACGGCCTCAAGCCGCGTGCAAAGATCCGCGCGTTCGCAAACATCGGCTCGGAGCCTGCGATGATGCTGACCGGACCGGTCGACGTCACCGAAAAGCTGTTCGCACGCTCCGGCATGAAGACGTCGGACATCGACCTGTTCGAGCTCAACGAGGCCTTCGCTTCCGTCGTGCTGCGCTACATCCAGGCCTTCGACATCGACAACGCCAAGATCAACGTCAATGGCGGCGCGATCGCGCTCGGCCATCCGCTCGGGGCCACCGGCGCGATGATCCTCGGCACCGTGCTCGACGAACTGGAACGCACCAACAAGTCGACCGCGCTGGTGACCTTGTGCATCGGCGGTGGCATGGGCACCGCGACCATCATCGAGCGGGTGTAACTGCGTAGGGTGGGCAAAGCGAAGCGTGCCCACCGTTGACGTCCCAGCAAATGATGGTGGGCACGGCGCAAGAGCGCCTTTGCCCACCCTACCGGATCAAAGTCAACCGCCGCGCCTGAGATCGGCTGCCGGCACCAGGGAGCACCACATGGCTTACAAGAACTTCAAGGTTGAGACCGACGCCGATGGCATCGCGCTCGTGACCTGGGACATCCCGGGACGTTCGATGAACGTGCTCGACGACACCTCGACCAACGAGCTCGATGCGATCGTCAAGGCGACCACGGCTGACGCTGCGGTCAAGGGCGTCGTCATCACCTCCGCCAAGGACGCCTTCTGCGCCGGTGCTGATCTGTCCATGCTCGAGGGCATGAACCAGGCTTATGCGAAGGTCCTCAAGGAGCAGGGCGAGACAGCGGCGAACCAGATGCTGTTCGAGCAAAGCCGCCGCTTCTCGCAGGTGCTGCGCTCGATCGAGACCTCCGGCAAGCCGTGGGCTGCGGCGATCAACGGTCTCGCGCTCGGCGGCGGTTTTGAGATCACCCTGTGCTGCCACTATCGGGTGGCGGCCGAAAATCCCAAGACGCGCCTCGGCCTGCCCGAGGTCAAGGTCGGGCTGTTCCCGGGCGCGGGCGGCACGCAGCGCGTGCCACGTCTGGTGCCGCCGCAGGACGCGATGACCATTTTGCTCAAGGGCGATCCGGTCACGATCGAGAAGGCCAAGCAGCTCAATCTGATTCACGCCATCGTGCCAGTGGCCGACCTTGTCAAGGCGGCCAAGGACTGGATCAAGGGCGGCGGCAAGGCGGTCGCGCCCTGGGACGAGAAGGGCTTCAAGCTGCCCGGCGGTCCAGTGTTCTCCAAGGCCGGCATGATGATGTTTCCCGCCGGCAACGCGATCTATCGCCGTGAGACCTACGACAACTATCCGGCCGCGCGCGCGATCATGAGCTGCGTCTACGAGGGCCTGCAGTTGCCGATCGACGCGGCGCTCCGGGTGGAGTCGCGCTACTTCACCTCGGTGCTGCGCTCGAAGGAAGCGGCTGCGATGATCCGCAGCCTGTTCCTGTCGATGCAGGAGCTGAACAAGGGTGCGCGCCGTCCGAAGGATGTGCCGCCGACCAAGGTGAAGAAAATCGCCGTGATCGGCGCCGGCTTCATGGGCGCGAGCGTCGGCTACGTCTCGGCCCGTGCCGGTCTCGACGTCGTCCTGATCGACCGCGACCAGGAGAGCGCCGACAAAGGCAAGGCGCATGCGCAGAAGGTGATCGAGGAGCAGATCAAGAAGGGGCGCGCCAAGCCCGCTGACGCTGAAGCGCTGCTCGCGCGCATCACGCCGACTGCGGACTATGCCGCGCTCGGCGATGTCGACCTCGTCATCGAGGCGGTGTTCGAGGATCGCAAGGTCAAGGCGGAGACCTTTGCCAAGGCGCAGGAATACCTAAAGCCTGACGTGGTGTTCGCGTCGAACACGTCGACGCTGCCGATCACGTCGCTTGCGGAAGCCTTCAAGGACCAGGGCAAGTTCGTTGGCATCCACTTCTTCTCGCCGGTCGAGAAGATGATGCTGGTCGAGATCATTCTTGGCAAGAACACCAGCGATCTCGCGCTCGCGACCGCACTCGACTACGTCCGGCAGATCGGCAAGACGCCGATCGTCGTCAACGACTCTCGCGGCTTCTTCGCCAACCGCTGCGTCGGCCGCTACGTCGCCGAAGGCAACGAGATGTTCTTGGAAGGCGTGCCGCCGGCGATGATCGAGAACTGCGCCAAGATGGCCGGCATGCCGGTCGGCCCGCTCTCGCTGTCGGATGAGGTCGCGCTCGATCTCGGCCTCAAGATCATGAAGGCGACCGAGGCCGATCTCGGCCCCAACGCCATCAATCCCGATCAGAAAAAGCTGATGGTGGAGATGGTCGAGAAGCAGGGCCGACTTGGCCGCAAGAACAGCAAGGGCTTCTACGACTATCCCGAGAAGGGCAAGGGCCAGAAGAGCCTGTGGCCGGGGCTATCAGCGCTGCAGCCGAAGCAGCTTGATCCCGACACGCTCGACGTCGAGGAGCTGAAGCAGCGCTTCCTGGTGGTGCAGGCGGTGGAAGCCGCACGCACGGTGGAGGACCACGTCATCGTCGATCCGCGCGAGGCGGATGTCGGCTCGATCCTCGGCTTCGGGTTTGCGCCGTTCACCGGCGGCACGCTGTCCTACATCGACTTCATGGGACCTAAGAAATTCGTCGAGCTCTGCCATAAGCTCGAGGCGAAGTACGGCTCGCGCTTCACCCCGCCAAAGTTGCTGGAAGAGATGGCGGCGAAGGGAGAAACCTTCTACGGCCGCTTCGCGCCGAAGAAGGCCGCTGCTGCCTGATCGTTTGAGATCGTCTAGCGAAGGCCGGATCACCGATCCGGCCTTTCGCGTCGCGGTGGCGGCAATCGCTTTACGAGGCCTGCACCAGCCCTTCCTTCTTCAGTGCTTCCTGCACCATCGGCCGGGCCGCGACCCGGGCCTTATAGGCGGTGAGGTTCGGCATCGCCGAGAGGTCGAACTTCATCCGGTCGCCCCAGGTCAGCATCGTGAAGAGATAGCCGTCGGCGACCGTAAACTGCTTGCCCATGAGATAGTCGCGGCCGGCGAGCTGGCTGTCGATGTATTTCAGCTTGCCCAGGACGCGGTCCTTGAAGAACGCCTTGGCCTCGTCGTTCAGTGCCGGCGCGAACAGCGGACCAAAGCTCTTGTGCACCTCCGAGGTGAGGAAGTTCAGCCACTCCAGCAACTTGTAGCGCTCGGAACTGTCGCGGGCAGGGGTCAGCGCCGTTGCCGGGGCCTGATCCGCGATCATCTGGACAATGACCGGTCCTTCGGTCACGATCTCGCCGCTATCGAGGCCCAGCGCAGGGACCTGGCCCTTGGGGTTCAGCTTCAGATAATCCTCACCATTTTCGAGCTTCTTGGCCCGGATATCGACCTTGACCAGCTCATAGGGCAGCCCGGCTTCCAGGAGCGCGATGTGGGGGACAGGGAGCAGGCGCCGGGCGTGTAATAGAGTTTCATGGAATTTCCTCCTCTTGACGCTTGGTTCGGGCGAAAGAACGACTACATGCATCTGCTTGAAATAGTCGAGATTGATGCAGGTGCATCGAATGGGGTAAGAGACGGGCGACGAGTTTGAGCGGAACCATGAAACGCAAACCATCGACCGAGGCAACCTCCGCCTGGATCCGCCTGATGCGGGTGCAAAGCCGTGTGCTCGACTGCGTCGAGCAGGACCTGAAGAAGGCCGGCTTTCCGCCGCTCGCATGGTACGACGCCCTGCTCGAACTGTCGCGGGCGCCGTCGGGCGAGCTGCGGCCGGTCGAGCTCGAACGGCAGATGCTGATCCCGCAATATTCTACCTCGCGGCTGATCGACCGCCTGGTCGACGAGGGATTGGCTTCCCGGCGCGAATGCAAGATCGACAAGCGCGGCCAGTTCGTCGAGATCACCGAAGCCGGCCGCGAATTGCAGAAGCGGATGTGGGGCGCCTATTCGGCCGCGATCGAGAAATATGTCGGCTCGAAACTGTCCGATGCCGATGCCGTCAAGCTCAGCGGTTTGCTCGACCGCCTGGGCTGCTCGTGCGGCGAGATGAAGCTGCCGCCCGTCGCCAACGTCAACGAAAGCACGCCGCCGCGATGATCGCGCGGCAAACCAGCATGTCCGCGCGCCCGCTGGGTTCGCGGACCATCCCTGCCACCCGCGCGCATTCGATCGAAGCGCTTTTGATTAGAGTTTAATATGGCGCGAGACCAGATCGATATGACACCGCTGCAATCGCGCGACGAGCTCGTTGCGTGGTTCGAGGCCGGCTGCAAGGATCCGTCCGAATTCCGCATGGGCACCGAGCACGAGAAGACGCCGTTCACGCTCGAAGGCCATCGGCCGGTGCCCTACGAAGGCGCGCGGGGCATCGGCGCGCTACTCGAAGGCATGAAGCTCCTGCTCGGCTGGGAGCCGATCATGGAGAAGGGCAACATCATCGGCCTCTACGACGTCACGGGTGGCGGCGCGATCTCGCTCGAGCCCGGCGGACAGTTCGAGCTTTCCGGCGCGCCGGTCGAGACCGTGCACCAGACCCAGAGCGAGCTGATGGCGCATCTGGCGCAGGTGCGCGAGATCGCAACGCCGCTCGGTATCGGTTTCCTCGGTCTCGGCATGACGCCGTCCTGGTCGCGCGCCGACATCCCTGTGATGCCCAAGGGCCGCTACAAGATCATGACCAATTACATGCCGAAGGTCGGCCAATACGGCCTCGACATGATGTACCGGACCTGCACGGTACAGACCAATCTGGACTTCTCCTCCGAAGCCGACATGGTCAAGAAGCTGCGCGTGTCGGTCGCGCTCCAGCCGATCGCCACCGCCCTGTTCGCCAATTCGCCGTTCACCGAGGGCAAGCCGAACGGCTTCCTCTCCTTCCGTTCCGAGATCTGGCGCGACACCGACAACGCGCGTGCGGGCATGATGCCGTGGGCGTTCGAGGACGGCATGGGATTTGAGCGCTATGTCGATTACGCGCTCGACGTACCCATGTATTTCGTCAAGCGCGGTGAGGAGTATATCGACGTGTCGGGCTCCTCGTTCCGCGCCTTCTTCGACGGCCGCAACAACAACCTCCCCGGCGAGCGTCCGACGCTGTCGGACTGGGCCAACCATCTTTCCACAATCTTCCCGGAGGTGCGGCTCAAGCGCTATCTCGAGATGCGTGGCTCCGATGGCGGCCCGTGGGGTCGCCTGCCTGCATTGTCGGCGTTCTGGGCCGGGCTGCTCTACGACGATGTGTCGCTCGATGCCGCATGGGACATGGTGAAGCACTGGACGGCGCATGAGCGGCAGGCGCTGCGCGACGACGTGCCGCGCTTCGGCTTCAAAGCGCGTATCAGGGACCGCTATATCTTCGAGATCGCCAAGGAATGCCTCGTTCTGGCACATGCCGGTTTGCGTCGGCGTGGCCGGATCGACCAGCTCGGCCGCGACGAGACCCGGCATCTGGAGCCGCTCGATCGCATCATCGATGCCGGCCGGACGCCGGCAGAGGAGATGCTGGACAAGTTCAACGGCTCCTGGAACGGCTCGGTGGAACCGGCCTACGCCGAATACGCTTTCTAGTTAGAGCGACCGACCCCGCAGGACTTCGGCCGTTCATCGCCCATACAGGTTTGCGGCGATCAAATGACAGGCTGAAAAAAACCTGAGCGTCGTCAATAACTCGAAAGCTGTTCCGATGGGGAAGGGCCGCCTGCCTTGGGCCGTCATGGCAAGCGTCGCGCTGCTGCTTGTGCTTGCAGGCGTGTCGGCGCGCGCCCAGACGGCATTCGATCGGCCCGGCGGCGACTATTTCAACACGCCGGTCACGTCGGGTGATCCCGAGGATTGCGCGCTGCTGTGCGAGCGCGATCGCCGTTGCCGTTCCTGGAGCTTCAGCTACCCCGACGTAGAAGGCGGCTCGGCAGTGTGCTGGCTCAAGAGCACGGTACCGCCGCGGGTGCCGGAAAGCTGCTGCATTTCGGGCGTGCGCGGCGCCGGCGTGATCGAGCCGCGCATCGCGGGCGTGGAGACATCGATTGACCGCCCCGGCGGTGATTTGCGCAATTTCGAGCTCAAGTCCAGCGAAGGCGAGGAGGGCTGCAAGGCTGCCTGCACCGCCGACAACAAGTGCCGCGCCTTCACCTACGCCCGGCCCGGCTATACCGGGCGCGAGGCGCGCTGCTTCCTGAAAAAGGAAATCAAGCCACCACGCCGGAAAGCCGGGTTCACATCGGGCGTGGTGCGGTAGAGTTCGCGTGCCGGTAGGGTGGGCGAAGGCGCGAAGCGTCGTGCCCACCATCCCTCCGCAATCGCGTTCAGTTGTGGTGGGCCCGCTGCGCTTTGCCCACCCTACCGCATCTCACTCCACCGCGAGCACCGTGATCTCGGGCCACAGCGCCTTCCATCGCTGGGTCTTCGCTCCGTAGTTCGTTGCGGAGAAATTCGGGCCTGGATTGGGGCGCGCGACGAGGCCTGCGATGTCGTCAAACCCATGCGGCGCGTAGACGTCGTAGTCGTAGCCTGCGCGCCTCACGCCTACTTGCGTATTTTGCGTGAGGAAGCGGTCAATGACATCGGTCGAACACGTCAGGGGCGGATAGGGCAGGCCGTGCTTGCCGGGGTACCACAGATGCACGCGGGCCTGGTTGCGGGTCTCGATCTTGACGCCGAGATGTCCGAGCCGCGCGTTGACGTCGCGGATCACGGCGTCCTCCGCTTCCCATGAGGTATCAGGGTCAAAGTAGAATACGTCGTAGTCGGCAATGCCGTGATCTATCGCGCGGCTTGTGAGCACGTTCCACACCGTCTGCACCAGACATCCCGAGACCAGCCACGCGTCCGGCAGCGCCAGCAGCGCCAACTCGTCGATGATGGCAACGTTGACGGGATTCTTCAGCGCCAGCGCCAGGAATTCATCGCGGTTCACAGGGAATCGTAGGGTGGGCAAAGGCGCGCTCTTCGCGCGTTGTGCCCACCGTCTCTCCTCGTTGTGACGGAAATGGTGGGCACGCTTCCGCTTTGCCCACCCTACGCTTCGCTCAGTGCACGGCGGTAAAGAAACGCGCGAGTCTGAAACCGGACAGCCAGGTCCATACCGGCTGGCTGCGCATGCCGAGATCCCAGGAGCCGAGCACGGCGTCCGCGCGCCCGATCAGATTGTCGATTGGCAAGAGGCCGACGCCGCCGGAGCGCAGCGGCACGCGGCTATCGGCGGAATTGTCTCTGTTGTCGCCGAGCACGAACAGATGTCCTGCGGGCACCGTGACTTCCTGCGTGTTGTCGAGCGGACCGCTGTCGCGCATCTTGAAGATCAGATGCGAGACGCCGTTCGGCAGCGTCTCGACATAGCGATAGGCGGGCTCGTTGCTGCCATTATCGTCCTCGGCTGCGCCGACGCCATCCGGCTTCAGCTCGGCGGGACGGTCGTTGATGAAGAGCTGGCCCTGCCGCATCTGGATGCGGTCGCCAGGCAGCCCCACGACGCGCTTGACCCAGGCCTGCGAGCGATCGCCCGGCCAGCGGAACACCACGACGTCGCCTTGCTTCGGCGTCTCTGCGAAGACACGGCCGCTCTCGGGAAGGTTGATCTGGATCGGCAGCGATGAAGTGCCGTAGCCGTAGGGGAATTTCGAGGCGATCAAGGCGTCGCCGATCAGCAGCGTCGGCTCCATCGAGCCTGACGGCACGTAGAACGGCTCGGCCAGTGCGCCCTTGGCGATGAACACGGCCACTACGATGCCGGCGAGCTGCACCAGCTGTCCGCCCCAGCCGCTGCTCTTCCGCTTGCTGGCGACGGTCGCCTTCTCGACACTCATGCGCCCGTTCCGCCCACCGTAATACGCTCCATCAACAGCGACGGCTGGCCGACGCCGACCGGCACACCCTGGCCGTTCTTGCCGCAGGTGCCGATGCCGGTGTCGAGCGCGAGGTCGTTGCCGATCATGCGGATGCGGTGCAGGTCGGTCGGCCCGTTGCCGATCAGCATGGCGCCCTTCAGCGGCGCGCCTAACTTGCCGTTCTCGATCTTGTAGGCCTCGGTGCACTGGAACACGTATTTGCCCGAGGTGATGTCGACCTGGCCGCCGCCGAAATTTGCGGCAAAGACGCCGTTCTTTACCGAGGCGAGGATCTCTGCCGGATCGCGGTCACCCGCGAGCATATAGGTGTTGGTCATGCGCGGCATCGGCACATGGGCGTAGCCCTGGCGGCGGCCGTTGCCGGTCGGCTTCATGTTCATCAGCCGTGCGTTCTGGCGGTCCTGCATGTAGCCGACGAGAACGCCGTCCTCGATCAGCACGGTGCGGTTGGTCGGCGTGCCCTCGTCGTCGATCGAGAGCGAGCCACGCCTTGAAGCAATGGTGCCGTCGTCGATCACGGTGACGCCCTTGGCCGCGACCTGCTGGCCCATCAGCCCGGCAAACGCGGACGTCTTCTTGCGGTTGAAATCGCCCTCGAGCCCGTGACCGACCGCTTCGTGCAGCATCACGCCGGGCCAGCCGGCGCCAAGGACGACATCCATTTCGCCGGCGGGAGCGGGAATCGATTCCAGATTGACCAGGGCCTCGCGCAGCGCGCCGTCGGCCGCGTCACGCCAGTTCTTGCTCTCGATGAATTCGGCATAGCCGGCGCGGCCGCCATAACCCTTGCTGCCGCTCTCCTGCCGGTCGCCTTGCCCGGCGACGACGGAAATGTTGACGCGCACGAGCGGGCGAATGTCGCGATAGCTCTCGCCGTCGGGCCGCAGGATCTCGACGACCTGCCAGGTCGCGCCCAGGCTGACGCTGACCTGCCGCACCCGCGGATCCTTGTCGCGTAGGTAAGCGTCGATCTCGGCAAGCAGCTTCACCTTGGTCTCGAAGCCCGGCGCGTCGAGCGGATTTTCGTCGCCGTAGAGCCGCACATTGGTGTGCGGAGGCGGCGCTGCAAAGCTGCCGGAATAGCCGCCGCGCACGGCGGCGACCGCGTCGGCTGCGCGAATCAGCGCCGGCACCGATACGTCGGAGGAATGCGCATAGCCCACGGCGTCGTCCTTGACGGCGCGCAGGCCAAAACCCTGCGAAGTGTCGTAGGTCGCCTGCTTCAGCCGCCCATTGTCGAACATCAGCGCTTCGGTCTGGCTGTATTCCAGGAACAATTCGCCGTCGTCAGCGCCCGCAAGCCCGCGCGCGACCTCGTGGCGAACCTGGTCGCGGTCGAGATTGGCACGTTCGAGCAGGGAGGTCGTGGCAGGATTTGTCATGCGTCCGTCCATTATCGGATGATGTGAGGCAAGATAATGGTTTCGGAACGGTTCCGCGAGGGCGCGAAGCCTCACATTACGGAAACAATAGGTTCGCCGCAGGTCCGACCAGGTTTACGGCAGCTTGTCGTAGCCCTCGCCCAGTCCGTTCAGGCTGAGCGGGAAGCCGATGCCCTCTTCCGGTGTCTCGAAGATGATGAAAGTCGCGGTCTTGGCGGTGCGGAGCTGGCCGAGCAGCTTGTCGTCCATGACGACCTCGGCGACACAGCCATTGGGCAGGCAGCGGACGAAGCCGGCGCGGCCGACGTCCTGGTTGTCGAGCTTCAGCCCGAGGCCGGAGGGCAAAAGCACGCCGAGGGGGGCGACCACCCGCATCAGGCGGCTCTTCTGGTCGGCGGTTTTCAGCACGATTACGGTAAGGCCGGCATTGGAGCGGTCCTCGGCCACCACGCTCTGGATCAGGGCGCATTGCTCGGTCTGGGCGCCCGGGGGGGTGTCGCAGCGGATCTGCCAGTCGCCATGGACGGAGCGCACCGCACCCTGCGCATGGGCAAGGCCGGGGACGGCCAGGAGGACGACCGCAATCAGCAGGGTCGCCAGCACCGTAAGGCCGTTAATCTGCCTTGCCAGGGATTTTGCCAGGGATTTTGCCATGGATCTCGAAAGCCCCATCGGGGTCGCCCTTCTCGCCTGGATCGCTCGCGCTGGTCGACTGATACGGGAATGACGGCGTCTTGAGGGCGATTCCCAAGCAAATCCCGCGCCGCCTCAGCCGTCATCGCCTGCACGAATCAGATTCTTGCGCAGCCGTCCGCAAGTGCCTACCGCGGGCAATTGCGCTGTCAAGCCGCAGCGTCCCGGGAAACGGTATTTTTGTCTGAAGTTACTAGGAAATATCTTGCGGGTGATCGCTGGCAGAGGGGGCTCAAGACTGCATTGCGATAGATCAAGAATTATGGTTTGAGAAGCTTGATTTCGGCGTTCTAGCGATCTGGCCCGAATTCCTCTTAGAGGTATTCTTGGAGGTATTCTTAAGCGGCGGTTTGTCGGACGGGCGGGTCGAATAAGCGTTGCCCGGAAATAGGGGAGCGCATCTGGGGTGATTTCGTAAGGGGAGCGCGAACGGCATGAGCATGTCGATGGGTCGGTTGGGCCGACATCTGCTGGGATTGGCCGCCGTTGCCGCGGTAGCGGCCGGCATGATGCTGGCAACGGGCGGCGCGGCCTTCGCCGAGCTCGGCCAGCCTGAGCCGTGGGAATGGCATCTCCAGAGTTCAGCTTCGCCGGTGATGGACAACATCGTCTGGTTCCACAATTTCCTGTCTGTCCTCATCACCATCATCACGCTGTTCGTGCTGGCGCTGCTCGTGATCGTGGTGATGAAGTTCAACGCGCGGGCCAATCCGGTGCCGTCGCGGACCACCCACAACACGCTGATCGAGGTAGCCTGGACGCTGATTCCGGTGCTGATCCTGGTGGGCATTGCGGTGCCGTCCTTCCGCCTCCTGTTCCTCGAGCTTGACGTGCCGAAGGCGGATCTGACCATCAAGGCCACCGGCAAGCAGTGGTACTGGTCCTACGCCTATCCCGATAATGGCAAGTTCGAGTTCGACTCGCTGATGGCCCAGGAGAAACAGCCGCGGCTGCTCGGTGTCGACAACGAGATGGTGGTGCCGGTCAACAAAGTGGTCCGGGTTCAGGTGACCGGGGCCGACGTGATCCATGCCTTCGCGCTGCCGGCCTTCGGCGTCAAGATCGACGCCATTCCGGGCCGACTGAACGAGACCTGGTTCAAGGCCACCAAGACCGGCATGTTTTACGGCCAGTGCTCGGAATTGTGCGGCAAGGACCACGCCTTCATGCCGATCGCCATACGCGTGGTGAGCGACCAGGAGTTCGCCTCCTGGGTTGAAACGGCGAAGAAGAAATATGCGAGCGGTGGCACCGACACTTACGCCTCCACGGCCGGCCCGACGCAGTGAGTGTCGGGCAAGGGGACTGAAAGCGACATAAAGGGCGGGACCTCCAAAAGGTCCGAATGGGACGCAAGGCAGGATTTGAAAATGGCAACGAGCGCAGCGGCACACGGCGATCACGCGCAAGACCACGGACATGACGAGCACGCCCATCCGACCGGATGGCGGCGCTACGTCTATTCGACCAACCACAAGGACATCGGCACGATGTACCTGATCTTCGCGGTCATCGCCGGCGTCATCGGTGCCGCGATGTCGATCGCGATTCGTGCCGAGTTGATGTATCCGGGCGTGCAGATATTCCATGAGACGCACACCTATAACGTGTTCGTGACCAGTCACGGCCTGATCATGATCTTCTTCATGGTCATGCCCGCGATGATCGGCGGCTTCGGCAACTGGTTCGTGCCGCTGATGATCGGCGCGCCGGACATGGCGTTCCCGCGCATGAACAACATCTCGTTCTGGCTGCTGCCGGCCTCCTTCGCGCTGCTCTTGCTGTCGACTTTCGTCGAGGGTGAGCCGGGCGCCAACGGCGTCGGCGCTGGCTGGACCATGTATGCGCCGCTGTCGAGCTCCGGCCATCCGGGCCCGGCCGTCGATTTCGCGATCCTGTCGCTGCATCTGGCGGGTGCCTCGTCGATCCTCGGCGCCATCAACTTCATCACCACGATCTTCAACATGCGCGCACCGGGCATGACCCTGCACAAGATGCCGCTGTTCGTGTGGTCGATCCTGGTGACGGTGTTCCTGCTGCTGCTGTCCTTGCCGGTGCTCGCCGGCGCGATCACCATGCTGCTCACCGATCGCAATTTCGGCACCACCTTCTTTGCGGCCGACGGCGGCGGCGACCCCGTGCTGTTCCAGCACCTGTTCTGGTTCTTCGGTCACCCCGAAGTGTACATCCTGATCCTGCCGGGCTTCGGCATGGTCAGCCAGATCGTGTCGACCTTCTCGCGCAAGCCCGTGTTCGGCTATCTCGGCATGGCCTATGCCATGGTCGCGATCGGCGGCATCGGCTTCGTGGTGTGGGCGCACCACATGTACACGGTCGGCATGTCCTCGGCGACGCAGGCCTATTTTGTCGCCGCTACCATGGTCATCGCAGTTCCGACCGGCGTGAAGATCTTCTCCTGGATCGCCACCATGTGGGGCGGCTCGATCGAATTCCGCGCCCCGATGATCTGGGCGGTGGGCTTCATCTTCCTGTTCACGGTCGGCGGCGTCACCGGTGTCGTGCTGGCGAATGCCGGTGTCGACCGCGTGCTTCAGGACACCTACTACGTCGTCGCGCACTTCCACTACGTACTGTCGCTCGGTGCCGTGTTCGCGATCTTCGCCGGCTGGTACTACTGGTTTCCGAAGATGTCGGGCTATATGTACAACGAGACGCTCGCGAAGGCGCATTTCTGGTTCACCTTCGTCGGCGTCAACCTGGTGTTCTTCCCGCAGCACTTCCTCGGTCTGTCGGGCATGCCGCGCCGCTATGTCGACTATCCCGACGCGTTCGCGGGCTGGAACCTGGTGTCCTCACTCGGCTCCTACATCTCCGGCTTCGGCGTGCTGATCTTCCTCTACTGCGTGTTCGACGCCTTCATGCGCAGGGTCCCGGCGGGTAACAATCCCTGGGGTGCCGGCGCGACCACGCTGGAGTGGACGCTGTCCTCGCCGCCGCCCTTCCATCAGTTCGAAGTGCTGCCCCGCGTACAGTAAGCAGACTTTCGCGGCGTCCGTGTCGGGCGCCGCGACTCTATAGCGAAGAGTAGGTTTAGGTGTCCGTCCTCGATCACAACGCCATCGACATCAATCCGAGGATCTCCGAGGCGGAGGTCGGCGACTACATCGCGCTGCTCAAGCCGCGGGTGATGTCGCTCGTGATCTTCACCGCGCTGGTCGGGATGGCGATGGCGCCGGGGCACTTCCATCCTGTGCTCGCCATCACTTCGCTGCTCTGCATTGCCGTCGGTGCCGGCGCCTCCGGCGCGCTCAACATGGCGCTCGAAGGCGACATCGACGCCAAGATGTCGCGCACGGCGAACCGGCCGATACCGCGCGGCCGCATCACCCGGCCCGAGGCGATGACGTTCGGCATGACGCTCGCCTTCTTCTCGGTGATGACGCTCGGCATTCTCGTCAACTGGATCGCGGGCGCGCTGCTCGCCTTCACCATCTTCTTCTACGTCGTCATCTATACGATGGGACTGAAGCGCCGGACCGCACAGAACATCGTGATCGGCGGCGCCGCCGGCGCGTTGCCGCCCGTGGTGGCCTGGGCGTCGGTGACCGGCACCGTCGACGTCGAGCCGCTGCTGCTGTTCGCCATCATCTTCTTCTGGACGCCGCCGCATTTCTGGGCGCTGGCGCTGTTC
Source organism: Bradyrhizobium hipponense (assembly GCF_008123965.1). Taxonomy (GTDB): domain Bacteria; phylum Pseudomonadota; class Alphaproteobacteria; order Rhizobiales; family Xanthobacteraceae; genus Bradyrhizobium; species Bradyrhizobium hipponense. The sequence continues at coordinate 26,281 of NZ_VSTH01000087.1, forward strand.
CGCTCCGACGACTACGCCCGCGCCGGCATTCCGATGTTGCCCAACGTCGCCGGTCCGGACGCGACGCGCCTCCAGATCCTGCTCTACACCATCGTGCTGATCGCGGTGGCCGCAGCACCCTGGGCGCTCGGCTATTTCGACGCCATCTACGGCGTTACCTCGCTCGTGCTCGGCGCGGGCATGCTGGTGTTTGCTATCAACGTGTATATGCGCCGCGAGCGCAGCCAATCGCTGCGCGCGACCCGCAAGCTGTTTGCCTTCTCCATCTTCTATCTGTTTGCGCTGTTTGCGACCCTGCTGGCCGAGGTCGTGTTCCGGGCGCTTGCTCCGATCGTAGGGGGCGCATGATCGCGGGGATGGCCGACAAACCTGAGCCAGATGGAATCGTCCTCACGGAGGCGCAGAAGAAGAGCCGCCGTCAGCGCTCGGTTGCAATCGCACTCGCGCTCGGCGTGCTCGTCTTGCTGTTTTTCGCCGTCACCATGGTCAAGGGACCGGCAGTGCTAGTTAGGCCGATGTAGGGAAGATGGATCAGAAGCCGACCATATCGCCGGAGCAGAGCCGGACGGCCGCCAAGGGTCGTTTCAGTGGCCTTGGCCGCGACGCGCTGGTCGCCTCGATCTGCGGTGGCGTGGTTGCGCTGATGGTCGGCGCCTCCTATGCAGCGGTGCCGTTCTACAACTGGTTCTGCCGTTCCACCGGCTTCAACGGCACCACTCAGGTCGCGACTTCCGCGCCCGCCACGGGTCCCATCGCGCGAAAAATCGCGGTGCGCTTCGATTCCAACGTCGCGCCCGGCCTGCCCTGGAAGTTCGAGCCGGAGCAGAGTGAGATCGAGGTTAATATCGGCCAGGTCACCACCGTTTATTACACCGTGACCAACCAGGCCGCGCGCACCACCGCAGGGCAGGCCGCCTACAACGTCGCGCCGCTGACGGTCGGATCCTATTTCCAGAAGATCAACTGCTTCTGCTTCACTGAGCAGACCATGGCTCCCGGCGAGAAGCGCGAGATGCCGGTGGTGTTCTATGTCGATCCGTCGATCGTCGACGATCACGAGAACGACGCTCTGGGCACGATCACGCTGTCCTACACCTTCTATCCGGTGCGCGATCCCGTGGCGAAGCCGCTTGCATCGGGCGACGACGACAAACGCAAGGGAAATCTCTGATCGCCGGAGTCACGCTTCGGGGGTTGGAACAAGGGGATAAGTGCCGGACGGGCACGGGATTGAGGAGAGAGACCGCTATGGCTACGGCGCATACCAAGCATCACGACTACCACCTGGTCGACCCCTCGCCGTGGCCGGCGGTCGGCTCCGTCTCGGCCTTCATCATGGCGGTTGGCGCGATCACCTGGATGCACCACATGTTCTCGGCCGCGCCGATCATCTTCGGCGTCGGCTCTGTCGGCGTGCTCTACACCATGGCGAGCTGGTGGGGCGACGTGATCAAGGAAGCCCAGTACAAGGGCGACCACACCCGCGTCGTGCAGCTGCATCACCGCTATGGCATGATCCTGTTCATCGCCTCCGAGGTGATGTTCTTCGTGGCCTGGTTCTGGGCCTATTTCAATGCGGCGCTATTCCCGGCCGACGCCGTTCACGCCACCCGCGACGCGGTGTTCGGCTGCGGTCTCGGCACCCAGGCCGGCGCCTGCTCGGTGCCGGGCACCTGGCCGCCGCATGGCATCGAAACCTTCGATCCCTGGCACCTGCCGCTGCTGAACACGCTGATCCTGCTCACCTCCGGCACTACGGTGACTTGGGCGCACCATGCGCTGCTCGAGGGCGACCGCAAGGGCCTGAAATACGGCCTGATCCTGACCGTCATCCTGGGCGCGACCTTCACCTGCGTGCAGGCGTATGAGTACAGCCATGCGGCGTTCTCGTTCGCGGGCAATGTCTATGGCGCGACCTTCTTCATGGCGACCGGATTCCATGGCTTCCACGTTCTGGTCGGCACCATCTTCCTGATCGTGTGCCTGGCGCGCGCCTATGCCGGCCATTTCACGCCGACACAGCATCTCGGCTTCGAGTTTGCCGCCTGGTATTGGCACTTCGTCGACGTGGTGTGGCTGTTCCTGTTCCTCTGCATCTATGTCTGGGGACACGGCGCCGAGACCATGGCGCACGGCGCACACTGAGCGGCCATATATCGGATCGAGAGGGGGCGGTCGCAGGGCCGCCCTTTCGCTTTCTACGCGCCGGAGGTTCGGCAGAAACTGTGCTAGACTCCGCATCATGAATGAAACCGCCGGCACATCCGAGACCGAAGTTACTCTCCTGAGGAGCGCGCTGCGCGGGCTTGCCTGCAAATGTCCGCGTTGTGGCCAGGGCAAGCTCTATGCGGGCTTCCTGACGCTCGCCCCGGCCTGCGACCACTGCGGCCTCGACTACGCCTTCATTGATTCCGGCGACGGCCCTGCGATCTTCATCATCATGCTGGCCGGCGCGATCGTGGTCGGCTGCGCGCTGGTCGTCGAGGTCAAGTATCAGCCGCCGTACTGGCTGCATGCGGTGCTGTGGCTGCCGCTGATCCTCGCCACCACGCTGCTGCCGCTGCGCGCCATGAAGTCTCTGTTGATTGCGCTGCAATTCCACCACAAGGCGGCGCCAGGCCGATTGGTCGACCGCGCCAAATGAACGAGCCTGCGCGCAAGCCTCGCGTGGCCGGCTTCGCGCTGTTCACGCTGCTCCTGACTGCCGCCTTCACCGCACTCGGCGTCTGGCAATTGCACCGCCGCACCGCAAAGCACGAATTGATCGCCGCGCTCACCGAGCGTCTTGCGGACGCGCCGGTCGCATTGCCGCCGCCCGCGCAATGGACCGCGCTAAATCCCGCGCGCGACGAATTCCGCCGCGTCAGCTTTACCGCAACGTATGCCCCCATGCCGGACGCGATGGTGTATTCCCCCGGCTCCGCGGTTCGCAAGGACGCATCAGGTCCGGGCACCTGGGCCTTCCTGCCGGCACGGCTTTCGACCGGCGAGATGGTCGTGATCGATGTTGGATTCGTCGAGAACACGATGCAGGATCGCAGCGTCGAAGATCGCGCGGTGAAGAAGCTCGCGACCGGCGCGCCGGTCACGCTCACCGGTTACCTTCGCTTCCCCGAGGCGCCGGGCTGGCTGACGCCGGCCGAGAACCGCGACAAGCGGCTGTGGTTCGTGCGCGATCATCTGGCGATGGCCGGCGCGCTCGGCTGGGGCGCGGTCGCACCATTCTACGTCGACCTGGAGCTGCCGGCGCCCGAGAACGGCATTCCCCGCCCCGGGCCGCTCGACGTGAATCTGAAGGACGATCACCTGCAATACGCCATCACCTGGTTCACCCTCGCAGGCGCTGTGCTGATCGCGTTCGGCGTTTGGGTCAGGGGACGCCGATCCAGCCTTTCGTAGGTTCTCTGAGGAACCCGGTATCGCCCGGGGTTTATTATTCAGCGGACATTGACGAGTGTGGTCCTAAGCCGCATCAAATTTTCCGCGGCAGACAGGATTGCGGCGTGGGCGATTTCGATCAGATGGGAATTGTCGTCGACTGGGTGGACGCCTGCCGGAAAGGCGACCTTGCGACCCTGCTGGACCTTTATGCGGATGACGCCCAGCTCGAATGCACCTGCAACGGCACGCGGCGCTATCGCGGACGAGGTGAGCTCGAAACCTATTGGGGACCGCGGCTCAACGCTTTCTCATCGGCAGGGTTCGGCCTGGAGGAGATCAATCCCGTGCCGCATGGTGTCGATCTCGAATATACCGTCGCAGGCTCGCTGCGCATCCACGCCTCGTTTCGCTTCAGTCGGGAAGGCAAGATCCACAGCACGCTGTGCGAGCCGGCGCAGCAGAATCCGCCCGATGGCTGCGCGTGTTAGCCGGCCGCAGCCGCGTCTCGCGTTGATTCGACCGGCAGGCGGCAACGCACATAGGTTCGTTCGTCCGCGCGCAGGAGTGACAGCGATCCGCTGAGCGCGCGCACGCGCTCATGCATGCCGGTCAGTCCGCGGCCGAACACATTGTCGGCGGGAAAGCCGCCGCCGTCGTCCGAGATCTCGATGGCGAGTGCGCCACCCGTGATGGCGGCCTGGACATGGGCATTGCTCGCCCCGGCGTGGCGCAACACATTGGTGAGCCCTTCCTGGATCAGGCGATAGACTGTCTGCGCCAGCGGTCCGTCGATCCCGTTGAGCGCAGGATCAATCGCCTCCGTCAGGCCGATATGCGGTGCCTGCTTGCGGAAGTTCTGCAGCAGCGTCTGCACGCTGGTGTCCAATCCCAACTGCTCAATGTACAGCGGTCGCAGCCGGTCGAGGATGCGGCGGTTGGTCTGTTGCAGCGCCTCGACCGATTGCAGCACCTGTTGCGCAGAATTGCCGGGATTTCCCGCCAAAGGAGAGGCCTCGATCAGGGCGATCGCGCCGGCACGGATACCGAACAGCAGCGGGCCAAGTTCATCGTGCAGTTCGCGGGCAAGATCGCGCCGCTCGTCGTCCTGGAGCGACACCAGGCGGTGCAACAGGTCGCGATTGTCCTGGCTTAATTGCGCGAGCGTTGCGGCCAGCGCATTGGCCTCCTCGCAGCTTTGCCGGATTTCCGGCGGTCCCCCGACCGGGATCGGCTTTGCGTAATCGCCACGCCGAATCCGCGTGAGGCCATCGCCGAGATCTTGCAGGGGGCGCAGTGCCGAACCGGCGAAGATGTAGGCGATGATTCCGGTGAACCCCATCAGCGCAGCGACGAGGCCGGTCAGCGCGAGGAAGCCGATCCATTTCTCGAACAGGTCGGCCGACAGATCAGGCAGAAACACGATATCGCCGACACGCCTGCCCTCGATCATCACCGGAGACGCGGCGTCCGTGTCCGGGATGGTAAGGAGGTCGATGAACCATTGCGGGACGCCATGCAGGTTGCGTAGGCCGTCCCGCGGGGAGGATGCGGGACCTGCCTCCGCGGCACGGAATTGGATATCGGAGGAGGTGTCCAGGGAATGGGCGAATGCATCGAGCGTCTGCTGCGGATTGCCCGAGCTACGCAGGGTGTTGTTGAGCGCGGCGGCCAGCGTCTTCGTCGAGCGTCGGGCCGGTTCGTTCTCGTCGGCCAGTTGGCCTGTTGCGAAGGCCAGGAGCAGCACGCCGCCCATGATCAGCGCAGCCACGAAGCTGACGCCGAGCGGAAGAAACAGTTGCGTCCTGAAGGATAGCCTTTGCCACATTAGGTCAATTCTAACGCGCATCGGCCGGATTTGCTCTTTCCATTTGTTCCCGCCGGTCTATGAGTCGAAAAACAAGAGAGTGCGCGATGCAAGATACCGCCAAGCCGGCGACCAAGGTTCTGATCGTCGACGACCATCCCGTGGTGCTGTCCGGTTGCCGTACCCTGTTCGCGGCCGACCACTCGATCCGCATCGACGAGGCGTCCGACGCCAAATCCGGGCACCGTGCCTATATCAGCAAGCGGCCCGACGTCACCGTGATCGACATCAGCCTGCCCGACGTCTCGGGCTTCGAGCTGATGCGGCGGATCCGCAAGGATGATCCCGACGCCAAAATCATCATGTTCAGCATGAACGACGACCCGGCCTTCGTGGTACGGGCGGTCGAGCTGGGGGCGCAGGGCTATGTCTCCAAGGGTGACGATCCCAGAATCCTGCTCAAGGCGGTGCGCAAGGTGGTCGCAGGTGATAATTTCATCTCGCCGCAGCTTGCAGAGGCCGTGACGTTTTCGGGCGCCGCGATCAAGGCCAACCCGGCCTCGCAGATGACGCCGCGGGAGCTCGAGATTCTGCGCCTGCTCGGACGCGGCGACAAGATCGTCGAGGTCGCCGAGGCGCTCGGCATCTCCTACAAGACGGTCGCCAACACGACGTCCCTCCTCAAGCAGAAGCTCGGCGCCAAGAATCATTCCGATCTGATCCGGATCGCGGTGGAAATCGGGATGAATTGACCCGTCAGGACCGAACCGGCCGCTCCAGGATGCAGCCGGTTCGGCCGGCGGATCGGTGCCGCTATTCGGCCGGGCAATGCGTGGCCTACAGGGACGCCATCCGCCGACACAATGGGTCGAGACGGCGTTCGTTCCGCAATCGGCGCCTCAAATCGGGAAAGCATGGCAATTTGCAGCAAGTATCCGGCTCGCGGCAGCCGGTTGCGGCCGTGACACATCGGGAAAAACAGGAACATTTGCGCGGAGCCTGGCGTTTGGCTCTTGACGTCGCGATGACGGGCGACGAAAGGTTGCGCGCACAATTCAGGGGTAGGCGACTTCGGAACGAGGCAAACCGGTCTGCACACAACGACAGACCTTCCAAGAGAAGGGCTGCGGTATCGCCGCAGCCCTTTTTCGTCGGGCGAGCCCGGACGGGGAAGCGGTTTCCCGATGCCGCAAAACACTCTATGGTGCCGCAAAGCCTCTGGCTGCGAACCAGGAGCATCGTGAAATCAAAGGCTTACGGCTTGAGCGCAGGCGCGGCCGGCCTTTGGAGGGCAGATTGACTCGTTATATATCGACCCGGGGCGAGGCCCCCGAACTTGGCTTTTGCGACGTGATGCTGACCGGGCTTGCTCGCGACGGCGGTCTGTACGTGCCGGCGACCTGGCCCCAGCTTTCGGCGGAGACGATCGCGAGCTTCTTCGGCCGCCCCTATTGGGAGGTTGCCGTCGAGATCATTCGTCCGTTCGCCGGCGGCGAGATCACGGACGCCGAGCTCGGCCGCATGGCGAACGAGGCCTATGCCACCTTCCGACATCCGGCCGTGGTGCCGTTGCGCCAGATGTCGCCGCACCAGTTCGTGCTGGAGCTGTTCCACGGTCCGACGCTCGCCTTCAAGGACGTGGCGATGCAGCTGATCTCGCGGCTGATGGACCATGTGCTGGCCAAGCGGGGCCAGCGCACCACCATCGTGGTCGCGACCTCCGGCGACACCGGCGGTGCCGCGGTCGAAGCGTTTGCTGGGCTGGAGAATGTCGATCTCATCGTATTGTTTCCGCACGGCCGCATCTCCGAGGTGCAGCGGCGGATGATGACGACGACGGGCGCGGCCAATGTGCATGCGCTGGCCATCGAAGGCACGTTCGACGACTGCCAGGCGCTCGTGAAAGGGATGTTCAACAACCATCGCTTCCGCGACGCGACGGCGCTCTCCGGCGTCAATTCCATCAACTGGGCGCGCATCGTTGCCCAGGTGGTTTACTACTTCACCTCCGCCGTTGCCGCCGGTGCACCGGCGCGCGCGGTTGACTTCATCGTTCCGACCGGCAATTTCGGCGACATCTTTGCCGGCTACGTCGCCAAGCGGATGGGCCTGCCGGTACGCACCCTGCGCATCGCCGCCAACGTCAACGACATCCTCGCCCGCACGCTCAAGACCGGGATCTACGAGGTGCGCGAGGTGCACGCGACTGCGTCGCCCTCGATGGATATCCAGATCTCCTCAAATTTCGAACGGCTGCTGTTCGAGGCCGGCCGGCGCGATGCGGCCGGCGTTCGCCGTCTGATGGGTTCGCTGAAGCAGTCCGGGCGCTTCGTGCTGCCTGACGCGACGCTGGCGGCGATCCGCGACGAGTTCGACGCCGGGCGCGCCGACGAGACCGAGACCGCGGCTGCGATTCGGGTCGCCTGGCGCGAGGCGGGCGAACTCGTCGATCCCCACACCGCGGTGGCATTGGCGGTCGCCGATCGCGACACCACCGATACGACCGTGCCCAACATCGTGCTCTCGACCGCCCATCCGGCCAAGTTCCCGGATGCCGTGGAGGCGGCCTGCGGCCAGCGGCCGCAACTGCCGGCCTGGCTCGACGGTCTCATGACCAAATCCGAGCACATGAAGGTGATGAAGAACGATCAGGCAGAGGTCGAGCGGTTCGCGCTGTCGGTCAGCCGTGCCGCAAAACAGGGAGTTGCCGGATGAGCGTCGAGATCTCCAAGCTTGCCTCCGGCCTGACCGTCGTCACCGACAAGATGCCTCACGTCGAGACCGCAGCGCTCGGCGTCTGGGCCGGCGTCGGCGGCCGCGACGAGAAGCCGAACGAGCATGGCATCTCGCATCTGCTGGAACACATGGCGTTCAAGGGCACGACCAAGCGCTCCTCGCGTGAGATCGTGGAAGAGATCGAGGCGGTCGGCGGCGATCTCAACGCCGGTACCTCGACCGAGACGACGTCCTACTATGCGCGGGTGCTGAAGGCCGACGTCCCGCTCGCGCTCGACGTGCTCGCCGACATCCTCGCCAATCCCGCCTTCGAGCCGGACGAGCTGGAGCGCGAGAAGAACGTCATCGTGCAGGAGATCGGTGCTGCGCAGGACACGCCCGACGACGTCGTGTTCGAGCATCTCAACGAGCTCTGCTATCCCGACCAGCCGATGGGACGTTCGCTGCTCGGCACCGCAAAGACCTTGCGCGGCTTCAGCCGCGACTCGTTGCGCAGCTATCTGTCGACGCATTACCGCGGACCCGACATGGTGGTGGCGGCCGCAGGCGCCGTCGACCACCAGCAGGTGGTTGCCGAGGCCGAGATGCGCTTTGCGGGTTTTGAGGCGACGCCGGGCCCGAAGCCCCAAGCCGCACAGTTCGGCAAGGGCGGTGCCAAGGTGGTGCATCGCGAGCTCGAGCAGGCGCATTTGACGCTAGCGCTCGAAGGCGTGCCGCAGACCGACTTGTCGCTGTTCTCGCTTCAGGTGTTCACCAACATCCTCGGCGGCGGAATGTCCTCGCGGCTGTTCCAGGAGGTGCGGGAGAAGCGCGGCCTCTGCTATTCGATCTACACCTTCCACGCGCCCTATACCGATACCGGCTTCTTCGGCCTCTACACCGGCACCGATCCCGCCGACGCCCCCGAGATGATGGAGGTCGTCATCGACATCATGAATGATTCGGTCGAGACGCTGACCGAGGCCGAGATCGCGCGCGCCAAGGCGCAGATGAAGGCCGGCCTGCTGATGGCTCTGGAGAGCTGTTCTTCGCGCGCCGAGCAGCTCGCCCGACACGTGCTGGCCTATGGGCGGCCGCAGACGGTGGAGGAGCTGGTGGCCCGGATTGACGCCGTCAGCGTCGAATCGACCCGCGATGCTGCGCGTGCACTGCTTTCGCGCAGCCGGCCCGCCGTTGTTGCATTGGGCAGCGGAAGAGGTCTGGACACGGCGGTGTCTTTTGCGGAAGGATTGACCCGGGCGCGCGCCAAGGCGCGGCTGCATTAGGAGCCGCGTACGGGCCGCCCGCTTCGGGAAGCATCACCATGGCCCTGTTTCGCCTGCCATCCAGTGGACCCGCCGCCCTCGCGCCGCGCGGTAACGGGCTATTGCTGCGCGCGCCGCAGATGTCGGACTACCTGCAATGGGCCCACCTGCGCGAGACCAGCCGCGACTACCTCACGCCCTGGGAGCCGATCTGGCCGTCGGATGATCTCACCCGGTCCGGCTTCCGCCGTCGCCTGCGCCGCTATTCCGAGGACATCGCCGCGGACCGCTCCTATCCCTTTCTGGTCTTCCGGGAGCTCGACGGCGCCATGGTCGGCGGCATCACGCTGGCCAATGTCCGGCGCGGCATCGTGCAGGCCGGCACTATCGGTTACTGGGTCGGGCAGCCCTATGCGCATCGCGGCTACATGACGGCCTCGCTGCGGGTGCTGCTGCCGACGCTGTTCGGCGAGCTCAATCTGCACCGGGTCGAGGCCGCTTGCATTCCCACCAATGCACCGTCGATCCGGGTGCTGGAGAAGTGTGGCTTCTCTCGAGAGGGGCTGGCGCGCCGCTATCTCTGCATCAACGGGATCTGGCAGGACCACCTGCTGTTCGGCCTGCTGCACGAGGATTTCCGCGGCTGAGCCGGGGGCTTCATGCGCGAGATCAATCTCATTCCAGCCCTCTGGTTTCCTGCTCTACTTCCTGCCTTGGGATCGCCGATTTTGGCGATATAACGGCGCGGGCCGGCTGGCATCAGCCGGGACGTGTCAAGGAGTACAGGCGTTCATGAAGGAGCTTCGATCATTGCGGAATGCGCTACGGCGAGGTTCGGTGATCGCGCTGGCGCTGTCGGTCTCGTGTGCGACGATCTCGCCGGGGGCGGCCCAGTCGCTGACCGACCGCTTCAAGGGCTTGTTCGGCGGCACGTCCGACGAGCCGGCCCAGTCGAAGCCGGCGCCCGCGCCGGGGCAGCCGCCAGCCGACGACGAGATCGATTGTCCCCAGGTTACGGTGCGTGCCGGAGCGTCGACCTATGCGGTTGGTGCCAACGGCAAGCAGGCGGTCGGCAATGACGTTCGCTTCCAGGCCTCCATCACCAAGATGGCGCGCGAATGCGCCCGCAACGGCGGCGACATCACCGTGCGTGTCGGCATCCAGGGCCGCGTCATTGCAGGTCCTGCGGGCGCGCCGACCTCGGTCGATGTCCCCCTGCGCGTCGCTGTGGTCCAGGGCGGCATCGGGGAAAAGGTGATCGCCTCGAAGGCCTACCGGACTAAGGTCGAGATGTCGGAGGCCGGCAGCGTGCCCTTCACATTCGTCGCCGAGGATCTCTCCTACCCGATGCCCTCGGCGGCGGTCGCAGATTCCTACATCTTCTACGTTGGCTTCGATCCGCAGGCGCTGTCGCCCGAACCGAAGCCGCGGGGAAAGAAGAAGTAGCGTACAGCCCGATGCGCGTTTGGGCGGCGGGTCGTTCCGCAAACTCGTCATGCTTGTCCCGGGCATCCACGCCTTGGCTCCGTGCGATAAGAAAGTAGATGGCCGGGACAAGGCCCGGCCATGACGATAGGGAAGCATCTTGCCAAAGAAAAAAAGCCGGCGCTCATCGCGCCGGCTTTTTGATTGGTGAGGGAAGCTCGCCTCAGTTCAGCTTCTGCCGGACCTCGGTGATGCCCTTGGCGAGCAGGTCGTCGGCGACCTGGCCCTTGACCGACTGCGACAGGATGGTGGAGGCGGCCTGGACGGCGGCTTCCGCGGCTGCGGCGCGGACATCGGCGAGCGCCTGGGCCTCGGCGAGCGCGATCTTGCCCTCCGCGGTCTTGGTGCGACGGGCGACGAAGTCTTCCATCTTCACCTTGGCGTCGGCCGCAATGCGGTCGGCTTCGGCCTTGGCGTTGGCGATGATATCGGCGGCCTCGCGCTCGGCCGTGGCGCTGCGGGCCTTGTAGCCGGCCAGCACCTTGGCGGCTTCCTGCTTGAGACGCGTTGCGTCGTCGAGTTCGGCCTTGATGCGGGCGGCGCGATGATCGAGCGTCGTCAGCACGGTCTTGTGGACGCCGAGATAGGCGAACACGACCATCAGGATGACGAAGGCGACGGCGACCCAGAATTCAGGTTCGAAGAACATATCGACTAACCCTTCAAGGACGCGTCAACGGCGGCATTGATCGACGCAGCGTCCGGAACAACGCCGGTGAGCTGCTGCACGATCGTGCCCGCCGCATCGGCCGCGATGCCACGGACGTTGCTCATCGCAGCCGTGCGGGTCGAGGCGATGGTCTTCTCCGCCTCGGCGAGCTTGGCTGCCAGCTGATCTTCCAAAGCCTTGCGCTCGGCTTCCGCCTGTGCGTTCAGCTTATCGCGGGTCTCGTTGCCGATCGCCTGCGCCCGCGCCCGCGCCGAAGCGAGCTCGCTTTCATAGGCCTTCAGCGCCGCGTCGGACATGTCCTTCAGCTTCTGCGCCTCGGCGAGGTCACCCTCGATCTTGTTCTGACGCGCCTCGATCGCACCGCCGATGCGCGGCAGAGCGAGCTTGGACACGATCACGTAAAGCACGACGAAGAAGATCGCGAGCGACACCAGTTGCGAGGCAAAGGTGCTGCTCTCGAACGGCGGAAAGCCGCTACCGTGGTGACCACCGTCAGCCTCGGTGTGAGCGCCCGCCGCCGGACTCTTTGCGCCGCCATGACTTTCAGCCATGGAGTACTCCTGTTGCTGTCAAGTGCGCCGCTTCGGTTGAAGCGGCGCGAAGTACGTCCTCAGAGCGGAACGAACAGCAGCAGCAGCGCGATCAGCAGCGAGAAGATGCCGAGCGCTTCGGTCACGGCGAAGCCGAAGATCAGGTTGCCGAACTGGCCCTGAGCAGCCGACGGATTGCGAACGGCTGCGGCGAGGTAGTTACCGAAGATCACGCCGACGCCGACGCCCGCACCGCCCATGCCGATGCACGCGATGCCCGCGCCGATAAGTTTTGCTGCTGCCGGATCCATTTTTGACTCCTTGGAGGAAAGATTGGGTTGTGGGTGGGAACTCCCCGGACCGCTCAGTGTCCCGGATGAATGGCGTCGTTGAGGTAGATGCAGGTCAGGATCGCGAACACGTAAGCCTGGAGGAACGCGACCAGGAGTTCGAGCGATGTCAGTGCGACCGTGAGCGCCAGCGGCAGCACGCCGCCGATCCAACCGACGGCGCCGAGCGAGAAGCCGAGCATCGCGACGAAGCCCGCGAACACCTTCAGCGCGATGTGGCCGGCCAGCATGTTGGCGAAGAGACGGACGCTGTGGGAGACCGGCCGCAGGAAGAACGACAGGATCTCGATGAACATGACCAGCGGCAGGATGTAGATGGGGACGCCGTGGGGAACGAAAATCTTGAAGAATTTCAGGCCGTTCTTGTAAAGGCCGTAGATCAGGACGGTGAAGAAGACCAGCAGCGCGAGCGCCGCGGTGACGATCAGATGGCTCGAGATCGTGAAGGTGTAGGGGATGATCCCGACCAGGTTCGAGACGCAAATGAACATGAACAGCGAGAAGATCAGCGGGAAGAACTTCATGCCTTCCGAGCCGGCAGTCGAACGGATGGTCGACGCCACGAACTCGTAGGAGATCTCGGCGACCGACTGGAGGCGCCCGGGAACCAGCTGGGTGCCGCTGGCGAGCATCAGGAGCGAGATCACCACCACTGCCACCAGCATGTAGAGCGACGAATTGGTGAAGGCGATCGTGTGATTGCCGATATGGCCGATCGTGAAAAGAGGCTCGATGTTGAACTGGTGGATCGGATCGATTTTCATCAGCGCGGCATCTCTTGGTCTGCCGGACTAGCCGGCTGGTCTCGGTCTACCGGCCGGGCCGGCCCGTACCGGCGAAGCCGGCACGATCAGTTCCTCTCCTCTTGTCGGATCAGCTACGACCCACCGCGCCTGTTTTGACCCGCACCTGCCGTTCTCACCACATTCACCACGCCGGCCACGAAGCCCAGCAGCAGGAACACGATAAATCCGAAAGGCGACGTCGACAGCAAGCGGTCGAAACCCCAGCCAATCCCCGCTCCGACAACGACCCCGGCGACCAACTCGGAGGATAACCGAAAACCAAGCGCCATCGCCGAGGCTCTGGCCGCTCTGTCTTCACCGTCACCTGCGGGTTGCTCGGTCTTGATCCGTCGGTCGCGTAATTCGGACAACCGTTGGTCAAGACTTCCGAGCCGTTCGGAAAGCGCAGCTTCCTCGGACGATCTATCGCCGTTTCCATTCTCGCCGTGTCCCGCGCTCTGTGCCATGCAACAAAGACCCGAAACGCCGCGCCCAAGTGGAAATTACGTCCGCCACCCTCAAAAGCCGCGCGGACCATACTGAGCACACATAATCAAGTCAAGCCGGGTCACGAATGCGTCGTCTCCGATTATCCATTTGATTTAATTGATGATATTGTCGTGCGCGCCAGCGCCGCACATAGCGTGACGCCGCAGCGCAGCAGCTGCCCGCGCGATCTGCCGATGCGGCCGAGATTTCGCCATGCCGCCGGGATCAAAAGGATCGCTGCGGCCGTTGATTTCATTGACCGGTTTAGGCGGCGGATACCGCCGCCGCGGTGTAGACTTGCAGGAAAGAAGCAGCAGCGCCGTGGCGGAGAGCGCGATGAGACCAACCAAATCATCCACAACATCATGGCTTGCAGCCTTGGCGCTCGCCGCCCTGGTTGCAATCAGCGGCGGCCTCGTTGCCGCGCAATCCACGCCCGACAGCGACAATGGCCGCTATTCCATGACGCCCATCCCGGAGGGCGTGCTGCGGCTCGACACCCGCACGGGCACGATGTCGACCTGCACGAAGAACGGCACCGACTGGGCCTGTTACGCAGTGCCCGACGAGCGCGCTGCATTCGATGCCGAGATCGGCCGGCTCCAGGCCGAGGTGGACAAGCTGAAGGGCCAACTCGCTACCGGGCCGACTGTGTCGGGCAAGGTCGACGAGGCGCTGCCGAAGTCAGATCCGTTGAAGAAGGCGGAGCCGAAGGTTGCCGACGGTGACCGCAAGATCGAGATCCCGCTGCCGAGTGACCAGGACATCGACCGCGTGATGTCGTTCCTGGAAAAGGCCTGGCGGCGGCTGATCGACATGGCGAGCCGCGTCCAGAAGGACGTGTCGGGGAAGATTTGAATTGTCTGCGGCGGCATCCCGGCGTAGGCCGGAACCCATACGCCGCGGCGTCTTTGTTTTCCAGATGCGCGTCGCCACCTTTCGCCACGTCAGGCATTTGGGAGTATGTGCCCCGGCCTTTGCCGGGGAAACGCATCGAGAGCTTTCATGACCTCAACCAAAGCGCAGACCCGCTCGACACCGTCGACTGTGCACGCCACGAGCGTCAGCACTGCGACGCTGACGGTGCAGACCTCAGGCTGCGGCTTCATCGACCTCACGCCCGAAGCTGCGAAGTTCATCGCCGACGTTCATGCGCGGGACGGCGCGCTGACGCTGTTTATCCGGCACACCTCTGCGTCGCTGACAATCCAGGAGAATGCCGATCCTTCCGTGCTCGTTGATCTCACCACGGTGCTGGCGCGGCTCGCGCCGGACGATGAAGATGCAGGCTGGACTCACGACACCGAAGGGCCGGACGATATGCCCGCGCATATCAAGACCATGCTGACAGGGACCTCGTTGCAGGTACCGGTCCTAGGTGGCGCGCTTGCGCTGGGCACCTGGCAGGCGATCTATCTGATCGAGCATCGTATCCGCCCGCATCGGCGCGAGGTCGTGCTGCAATTTATCGGCGCGTCGCGATGACAAAATAAAACCGGCCGCAGGTGCCTGCGGCCGGTTTGTAGTCCGTGGAGCCGGCGTCGTACGCCGGCATCCTGCGATCAGTTCGACTTGATGTCGACGTCCTTGGTTTCGGGGAGGAAGAGGAAGCCGACCACTGCGGTGATCACCGCGAACGCGATCGGATACCAGAGGCCCGCATAGATGTCGCCGGTCGAGGCCACGATCGCGAATGCGGTCGCGGGCAACAGGCCGCCGAACCAGCCGTTGCCGATGTGATACGGCAGCGACATCGAGGTGTAGCGGATCTTGGTCGGGAACAGTTCGACCAGCATCGCCGCGATCGGCCCGTAGACCATCGTGACGAAGATCACCAGGATGAACAAGAGTCCGATGATCGCTGCGACCTGCGGGCGGAAGATGTCGAACGGATTCGACATCTTCACGATGCCAGCGTCACCCGTCTTGGGATAGCCGGCCGCCTGCACCGCAGCGAGCACCGCCGGGTTGCTGTCCTTGGCATTGGCGTAGGCCACGTCCTTGCCGTTGACGACGACCTTGACGCCGGAGCCGGCCGCGCCGCTGGTTGTTGCGTACTTGACCGACGACTGCGACAGGAAGGCGCGTGCCGTGTCGCATGGCGAGGTGAAGACGCGGGTACCGACCGGGTTGAACAGGTCGCCGCAGCCCGCGGGATCGGCCACCACCTCGACCTTCGTTGCCTCGATCGCCTTCTCCAGCGCCGGATTGGCATTGCTGGTGATCATCTTGAAGATCGGGAAGAAGGTCAGCGCCGCAATCAGGCAGCCGCCGAGGATGATCGGCTTGCGGCCGATCTTGTCCGAGAGCGCGCCGAACACGATGAAGAAGCCGGTGCCGAACAGGAGCGACCAGGCGATCAGCAGGTTCGCCGTGTAGCCGTCGACCTTCAGGATCGATTGCAGAAAGAACAGCGCGTAGAACTGGCCTGTGTACCAGACCACGCCCTGGCCCATCGTGCCCCCGAGCAGCGCGAGCAGCACGAGCTTGCCGTTCTTCCAGTTGGCGAAGGCCTCCGTCAGCGGCGCCTTCGAGCTCTTGCCCTCGTCCTTCATCTTCTGGAAGATCGGCGATTCATTGAGGCGGAGACGGATCCAGACCGAGACGCCGAGCAACAGCACGGAGACCAGGAACGGGATGCGCCAGCCCCACGCAGCGAAATCGGCTTCGCCGATCGCGGAACGGGTGAACAGGATCACCAGCAGCGACAGGAACAGGCCGAGCGTCGCGGTGGTCTGGATGAACGAGGTGTAGTAGCCGCGCTTGCCGTTCGGCGCATGCTCGGCGACATAGGTGGCCGCACCGCCATACTCGCCGCCGAGGGCGAGACCCTGGGCGAGACGCAACGCGATCAGGATCACGGGAGCTGCGAAGCCGATGGTCGCGGCGTTCGGCAGCAGGCCGACGATGAAGGTCGACAGACCCATGATCAGGATGGTGACAAGGAAGGTGTATTTGCGGCCGACGATGTCGCCGATACGGCCGAACACGATGGCACCGAACGGGCGGACCAGGAAGCCCGCAGCAAACGCCAGCAGCGCGAAGATGTCGCGCGTTGCCGGCGGATAGGCCGAGAAGAACTGCGCGCCGATGATCGAAGCCAGCGATCCGTAAAGGTAGAAGTCGTACCACTCGAAGACGGTACCGAGCGAGGAGGCGAGAATGACGAAACGTTCGTCCTTCGTCATACCTCCTGTGCGCGCCTGAGACACAGCCATTGTCGACATGTTGCGATCGCTCCCCGAAACGTGTTTCCTCATGTCCCCGACGTCCGGATCCTCCCGGATCGACCAGGGCCTTGCCACTAAAGTAACATCGCCGTGAAACCGACCCCAATACGACTTTCGGCCTTGCGCACCGACGCTCGCATGATGCGCGGGTATTGGGTGCCGCGCAGTAGCACGCGGCTTGTGGATTAACCCCTTTGCTACAAAGGGATAATGTGCACTTGCATGCCACGGCCGGTCGGGGAAGAATTGAGCCGACCCGGATTCGGCTGACTGGCCCCGCGCGAACGATAGCAAGAGATCGATGAACGCTCCCTCGACCCATCTCATCATCGCCGATGATCACCCGCTATTCCGCGATGCGCTTCGGCAGGCGGTGGCCGGCGTCCTGACCTCGGCCAAGATCGATGAGGCCGGATCGTTCGAGGATTTGACCAAGTTCCTGGAGCAGACGTCCGATGTCGACCTGATCCTGCTCGACCTCTCGATGCCCGGGATTTCAGGCTTTTCCGGCCTGATCTATCTGCGCGCGCAATATCCTGCGATCCCGGTGGTCATTGTCTCGGCCTCCGACGACAGCGCCACGATCCGCCGCTCGCTCGATTTCGGCGCCTCCGGCTTCATTCCGAAGCGCTTCGGGGTCGAGACGCTGCGCGATGCGATCCTCAAAGTCATGGAGGGAGATGTCTGGGTTCCCGCCGACACCGATCTGTCGGGCGCCGCCGACCCCGACATGACCCGGCTGCGCGACCGCCTGGTGACGCTGACGCCGCAGCAGGTGCGGGTTCTGATGATGCTGTCGGAGGGCCTTCTCAACAAGCAGATCGCCTACGAGCTCGGTGTTTCCGAGGCCACCATCAAGGCCCATGTCTCGGCGATTCTGCAAAAGCTCGGTGTCGAAAGCCGCACCCAGGCTGTGATCGCCGCCGCGAAGATCGCCGGCGGGCAGTGGAGGCAGGGCACCCCGACGGGGTAGCAACTGCTGTTGTTATCCGGGCTCGCTTCGCTCGGGCCATGAAATGACACCAGCCTACTCCGCCGCCACCATCTGCTGCGTGCGCCACTGACCGAGCAGCGCGCGGAGCGAGGCCGGCTTGACCGGCTTGTTGAGCACCGCGACCTTTTCATCACGCGCGGCCACCTGCACGGCGGGGCTGCGGTCGGCGGTGATCAGGATCGCCGGGATAGTGTCGCCGAAGCGGCGGCGGATGTCGCGAATGGCGGCGATGCCGTTGCCACGATCGAGGTGATAGTCGACGAGCAGGCCAGTGACCCGTCTCCCGGCGGCTTCGATGGCGGCGATCGCGCCCTCGGGATCGGCCACCGCGATCACCTCGGCGTCCCAGGCCTTCAGCAGCGTGCGCATGCCATCGAGGATCGCGGCATCGTTCTCGATGCACACGATCAGAGCGCCCGAGATCGGCGTGCGTGCGAGCGGCGTCGCGCTGGTCACGGCGGCTGTGTGGGTAATCGCCTTCGCGGTCGGCACCGTCACCGAAAACACCGAGCCGCCGCTCGCATTGGAGTCGATGGCGATGCCGTGGTTGAGCACGCGCGCCAGCCGCTCGACGATCGACAACCCGAGCCCCAGTCCGCGCGCGATACGTGCGCCCTGCTCCAGGCGGTGGAATTCCTTGAAGATCTCGCCGCGCTTGATCTGTGGAATGCCGACGCCGGTGTCGTAGACGCAGATCTTGAGCGAGGCGCCACGGCGGCGGCAGCCGACCAGCACGCGCCCGCGCGGGGTATATTTGATCGCGTTGGAGATCAGGTTCTGCAGCAGCCGCCGCAGCAGCAGCCGGTCCGACTCGACCGGGAGGGAGCAGGGCACGAAGGCGAGCTCCAGGTTCTTGGCGCGCGCGATCGGCGCGAACTCGATCTCCAGCGAGCGCATCAAATCGGCCATCTTGAAGCTCGAGATCGAAGTGGTCATCGCGCCGGCATCCAGCCGCGAGATGTCGAGCAGCGCGCCGAGGATCTCCTCGATCGCCTGCAGCGACTCGTCGATGTTCTCGACCAGCCGCGTCTCCTCGCCGCTATGCTGGCGCTCGACCAGACTGGTGACATAGAGCCGCGCCGCGTTCAGCGGCTGGAGGATGTCGTGGCTGGCTGCCGCCAGGAAGCGGGTCTTGGAGATGCTGGCGTCTTCGGCCGCGCTCTTGGCCAGCGCCAGCTCCGAATTCAGCCGGGTCAGCTCCTCGGTGCGGTCGCGCACCCGCTTTTCCAGCGTTGCATTGGCGCGCTCCAGCGCTTCAGCCGCCTCGAACGTCGGCGTGACGTCGGTGAAGGTGATCACGAAGCCGCCGCCGGGCATGCGGTTGGTCAAGATCTCGATCACCATATGGCGGTCGGGCAGGCGCTCGAGATAGGGCTCGCTGTCGGTGGTGTAGGCCGCCAGCCGGCGCTCCAGCATCGCCTCGCGCTCGATCGGATCGGCCGGTTCGCTCACGCCCATCAATTCCAGGATTTCGCGCAAGGGCGTGCCGAACTGGATGAAGTGCGGCGGCACGTTGAGGAGATCGCCAAACTGCCGGTTGGAGCAGATCAGTTGCAGGTCGGCATCGAACACCGCGATGCCCTGGCGCACGTGGTTGAGCGCGGTCTGGAGAATCTCGCGGTTGAAATGCAGTGCCGCATGGGAATCGTCGAGCAGCTTCAGCGCCGCTTTCGCGGAAACCGTCCGCTTGCGCAGCAGCAGCGACATCACGAGGCGCGAGGAGGCCGCGCCTATCGACGAGGCGATCAGGTGCTCGGCGTGCTGCAACAGCTCGAAATCAGCGGGCGCCGCGAGCTCCAGCCGCACATTGCGCCGGGCCGAAAACGCCTCGAACGAATGCCGGGCGCGGTCGGGACCGAGATATTGCGCGACCGTGGTCTGGATATCCTGCACGGTGACGGTGGTGCGCCAGCGGCGGAAGTTCGGAGAGATCGGGGCGAGCGTGTCGGGCACGAACAGATCGGCCTGCACCAGCTCGATGGAGCTCGGCCGCCGCGCCAACGACAGCAGCACATAGGTGAGGATATTGAGCGAGAGCGACCAGATGACGCCATGCATCAGCGGCGGCAGGTCGGCGCCGAACAGCGCCTGCGGCCGCAACGCCTCGATCCCGAACGGCCCGTGCTGGAGCAACAGGATTCCTGAAGTCGAGGTGTCCATGAAACTCGGAATGAACAGTGTGTAGAGCCAAACCGCGAAGCCGACCAACATGCCGCCGATGGCGCCACGCGCGGTTGCGCGCCGCCACAACAGCCCGCCGAAGAAGCTTGGTGCCAACTGGGCGATGGCGGCAAAGGAGAGCAGGCCGATCGCCACGAGCTGGGTGTTGCCGAGCGCGCGGTAGTAGAAATAGGCCATCACCATGATGGCGAAGATCGCGAGCCGGCGCGAGCGCAGCAGGAAGTCGCTGAAATCGGCGCCGCCGGTGCGCCCTTCCGGCCGTCGTTTTAGCACCAGCGGCACCACGAGGTCGTTCGAGACCATGATCGAGAGCGCGACGCATTCGACGATCACCATCGCGGTTGCGGCCGACAGGCCGCCGACGAAGACGGCGACGCTGAGCAGGTTCGCGCCGCCCTCGATCGGCAGCGCCAGCACGTACATATCAGGATCGACGGCGCCAAACGGGAAAGTGACGAGACCCGCGAGCGCGATCGGGATCACGAACAAATTGATCGCGACCAGATAGAGCGGAAACAGCCAGCGTGCGCGGCCGACCTCGGCATCCGAGGAGTTTTCGACCACGCTGACATGGAACTGGCGCGGCAGCAGCATGATCGCGCAGAGCGACAGCAGCGTCATGGTGAGGAAGTTGCCGATCGACGGCGAATAGTTGATCGCGCGCATCGCCTCCGGCGTCTTCATGGCACGTTCGATCAGTTCGTGCGGCGAGAACATCCAGAAGGTGACGAAGATGCCGGCGGCGAGGAAGGCCACCAGCTTGACGATGGATTCGGTTGCGACCGCGAGCATCAGGCCGTGCTGGTGCTCGGTGGCGTCGGTCTGTCGCGTGCCGAACAGCACGGCAAAGGCCGCCATCGCCAGCGTCACCACCAGCGCCACGTCGCCGAGGATCGGGATGTGGGAGAACGCCTGGTCCTCGCTCAAAATGGTTTCGAGCGAGGAGGCGACCGCCTTGAGCTGCAGCGCGATGTAGGGCACCGAGCCGATGATCGCGATCAGCGCCACTGTTGCGGCCACCGCCTGGCTCTTGCCATAGCGCGCGCCGATGAAGTCGGCGATCGAGGTGATGTTGTGAGCCTTCGCGAGCTGGATCACGCGGCGGAGCACGCCAGTGCCGAGCCCGATCATCAGGATCGGGCCGACATAGATCGCGAGGAAGTCGGTCGAGGTGCGGGTAGCAAAGCCCACCGAGCCGAAGAAGGTCCAGGAGGTGCAATAGATCGCCAGCGACAGCGGATAGATCAGCCCGGAAGCACGGCCGCGCCCGGCCAGCGAGCGGCGGTCGCCGTGGCTCGCCACCAGGAACAGAAAGCCGATATAGCCGAAGGCGGCGGCGATCACGCCCCAGTCGTGGAGCATTGCGTCGGGCTCTCCCAGGGCGCGACAGCTCCGCGCCCGATCTCATTTTCCCAGCAAATCTAGCGCGTTGGGCAGGCGCAAGCGACAGCGAAATGCCGTGCTGGGGCAGGAGCTGGGGTTGTCGTTAAGCCTGAGCGCGCGGCGTTCTCGGATCCGACGAGAGAGTCCCCGTGTGGCACCCCCCTCCCTGACCCTCCCCCGCAAGGGGGGAGGGAACGGAGAGGGCGTCGATCGTCGCAACGAGGGCCCGACAAGCACTGCGTTGGGCGTCAGTTGCGGCTAGTCGACGTGAGGCAGGCACAGCTCTCTCGCTCCCTCCCCTTGCGGGGGGAGGGTTGGCGAGGGGGTAGCTCCGGGGACGGTGCAAGTTGAGTGTAAGGAGAGGCGAAAGCGGACCTACTCCGCCGCCAGCGACTTTTCGCGCAAAGGCAGACCGAGGCGGTCCCACACTTGCAGCAAGGCTTCGGCGAGCTGATCGATCAGGCCGTCGTCGTGATAAGGCGAGGGCGTGATGCGCAGGCGTTCGGTGCCCTTGGCGACGGTCGGATAGTTGATCGGCTGGATGTAGATACCGTGCTCCTCCAGCAGCAGGTCGGAGGCCAGCTTGCACTTCTCGGCATTGCCGATGAACAGCGGCACGATGTGGGTGTCGTTCGACATCACAGGCAGGCCAGCGGCATTGAGGATCGCCTTGACGCGGGCGGCGCGGTCCTGATGGCGTTCGCGCTCCCAGCTCGAGGTCTTCAGATGCTTGATCGCTGCCGTCGCGGCCGAGCAGATCGCCGGCGGCAGGGCGGTGGTGAAGATGAAGCCCGGTGCGTAGGAGCGCACAGCGTCGATGATCTGGCCGTTGGCGGCGATGTAGCCGCCGAGGCAGCCGAAGGCCTTGGCGAGCGTGCCTTCGAGCACGTCGATGCGATGCATCACACCGTCGCGCTCGGCAATGCCGCCACCGCGCGGGCCGTACATGCCGACAGCGTGAACCTCGTCGACATAGGTCATCGCGCCATATTTCTCGGCGAGATCGCAGATTTTTGCCAGCGGCGCGACGTCGCCGTCCATGGAATAGAGGCTCTCGCAGGCGATCAGTTTCGGCCGGTTCGGACCGGCCGCTTTCAGCAGCGCCTCGAGATCGGCGAGATCATTGTGCCGGAACACCATCCGTTCGCAGCCGGACTGGCGAATGCCCTCGATCATAGAATTGTGGTTGAGCTCGTCCGACAGGATCAAGCAGTTCGGAATCAGTTTTGCGATGGTCGCGATGCCGGTCTGGTTCGAGACATAGCCCGACGTGAACAGCAGCGCGGCTTCCTTGCCGTGAAGATCGGCGAGCTCGGCTTCGAGCTGCACCAGCGGATGATGCGTGCCGGCGATGTTGCGGGTACCGCCTGCGCCGGTGCCGACGCGGGTCGCGGTCTCGACCATGGCGCCGACCACCTTCGGGTGCTGGCCCATGCCGAGATAATCGTTGGAGCACCAGATCACGACGTCGCGCTTGCCCTTGGGCGAGTGCCAGAGCGCATGCGGGAACCGGCCGGCGATACGCTCAAGGTCGGCGAACACGCGGTAGCGCCGCTCGGTGTGCAGACGATCAAGGGCGGAATTGAAGAACTGGCTGTAATCCATCGGCAAAACCTGCAACGGAACCTGACCAAGGGCTCGCATCTTCTTAGAGCTTTTCCAGCTCTAATGTCTATGCGCTATCCCACATTTGGGCCTGTGGGGCATTTGGGCAAAATGCCCTATCGGGCGTGCGGCGGCTTGACGTGGGTCAAAAGTACCGACGGGATCGCCAATGTTGCTGTGCGATAGGGGCGTCCCGGTCGGTCTCGACGGTCAAATAGCGATCAAATAGCGAGATGAAGGCAGCGCTCACGTCGTCCTGAAACGCAGCACGCCGTCGGCGGTCTCGGCGGTCAACCGGCCCTCGACCAGCATATAGTTGACATGGGCGATCAATTCGCCGGAGGCGAAGCCCATCTGGTGCACGTCGAGGGGATACTTGTTGAACACCACCGGCACCAGCTCGCGCGAGGTCTGCGGCACCTCGCGGCAGGCCTCCGCAATCAGCCGGCAGCGGTCCTCATGGTGGTCGGCGAGCTGCTTGATGCGGGTCTTCAATCCGTAGAACGGCACGCCGTGGCCGGGCAGCACCAAGAGGTCATAGGGCAGCGTGGTGGTGAGGCTGGCCAGCGAGGCCAGATATTCGCCAAGCGAATTCTGGTCGGGCTCGACTGCCCAGACGCTGACATTGGGGGAGATCTTGCTCAGCACCTGGTCGGCGGAAAGGAATAGCTTGTCGTCGGCGCAATACAGCATCACCTGATCGAGCGCGTGGCCGCCGCCCGTGATCACCTTGAAGCGCCGCGTGCCGATCACGACCTCGTCGCCATGCGAGATGCGGCGGTAGGACGGCGGCAGCACCGAGACGCGCTTGAGATAATCCTGGCCGCGCCCGAGCAGCTTGTCGGTCAGGTCTTCGTCCATGCCGTGACGGCGGAAGAACAGCCGCTGCGCCTCGCGCCGCTCCTCGGTGCCGCGGTTCTGATGATAGACCGATTGCAGATATTCGACCTGCGACATCACCAGCGGACAGCTGAAACGCTCGACGATCCACCCCGCGAGCCCGACATGATCGGGGTGCGAATGGGTCACGATCAGCCGGGTGATGTGGACGCCGTTCAGCGGTCCATCGAACAGCCTGGTCCAGGCTTCGATCGTTTCCTCATTGCCGAAGCCGGCATCGACCATCGCATAGCCGTCGCCGTCGGCGAGCAGGTAGATGTTCACGTGGTTGAGGCGGAACGGCAATTTCAGCCGCACCCACAGCACGCCTGGCCGTATCTCCACGACCTCTTCGGGGCCGGGATGCTGATCCCAGGGATAGCGCAGGGCCTCGGCGGAGGACTGCACGGTGTCGGTTTTTGAGTTCATGCCACCGGCTTAAACCCACTGGCTGCGGCGCGCCAGCCGAAAAAGGACGCGTGGCCGGCCCGCATAGCGGTCATTCCAGCCAGTTTTCCGTAGCCCGGATGGAGCGAAGCTTACGCCGCCCGCATGTTGTTGAGGAACGCGTCGATCTCTCCGCGCAGCATGTCGGCCTCGCGGCGGAGCGCATCCGATGCGCCCAGCACCTCGCTTGCCGCTGCGCCGGCTTCGGCTGATGCAGTGGAGACGCCGACGATGTTGCTGGAGACCTCGCTGGTGCCGCCGGCGGCATGCTGGATGTTGCGAGCGATCTCGCGGGTGGCCGCACCTTGCTCCTCGACCGCAGCGGCAATCGTCGTGGTCACGTCGTTGATCTCACCGATGATCCGGCCGATGCCCTGGATGGCGCCGACCGCCGAGGTGGTAACTTGCTGCATCCTGGCGATTTGGGAGCGGATCTCCTCCGTCGCCTTCGCGGTCTGGCTCGCGAGACTCTTCACCTCGGAGGCGACCACCGCGAAGCCGCGGCCGGCCTCACCCGCGCGCGCCGCCTCGATGGTGGCGTTGAGCGCGAGCAGATTGGTCTGCGAGGCGATGGTCTGGATCAAATCGACCACGACGCTGATGCGGCTCGCGCTGTCGGCAAGGCTCTGCACCGTGGCGTCGGTCGAGCCGGCCTCGTCGACCGCCTTCCTGGCGATCTCGGCCGAGGTGACGACCTGACGGCTGATCTCGGCAATCGAGGACGACAATTGCTCGGTGCCGGCCGACACGGTCTGCACGTTGACCGATGTCTCCTCGGCGGCGGAGGCGACCGCGTTCACCAGCGCGTTGGACTGGTCGGCGGTGTTCGACATGCTCTGCGCGGTCGACTGCATCGAATTGGCCGACTGCGCGAGATTGTCGAGCGCGGAACGCACGGTGCTCTCGAACTCGGCGATCTTCGCCTCCACGCGCGCGGCACGCTCGGCCTTGGCGATGCGGTCCTTGTCCTGCTCGCTCGACATCGCGCGGGTTTCGATCATGCTTTCGCGGAACACTTGCAGCGTGTTCGCCATCACCGAGATTTCGTCGTCGTGATTGTTCGAGCGGTAGATCTCTGTCTCGAGGTCGCCGTTCGCGAGCAGCTGCATCGACTGCTGCAGGGCGCCGATCCGGCGCAGGATGTTGCGGCCGACATAGAGCCAGACGAACAGCGCCGAGCCGACCAGCGTCAGCGCACCCAGCGCCAGCATGCTCGTGGTCGCGAGCGATATCTCCTGCCGCGCCTGGAAGGTCGAGGCATTGGTCTCCTTCTGCACGCCGTCGACGAGCTGCTGTACGCTGATGCCGAGGCCGACATTGAGCTTGCGGGTCTCGTCCAGGATGGTCTGGCCGTAGTCGATGGCGTCGAGCTCCTTCTCACGCAGGTTGAACACGCCGGTCTTGCCGGTGCCGAGCGCGAGCAGCTTTTCCGCCGTCTCGCGCAGCATCTTGGTGCCCTGATTGTCCGGCAACAGATCGAGGTTGGACCGCAGGCGTCCCTGTGCCGTCTTGAATTCCTTCTGGATGTCGTCGAGCTTGTCGCTCGTGTTCGCCGACAGTGCCGCGCTCATGTCGGCGGCAGCGAGATTGCCGCTGGCGACGACGTTGCCGAGCTGGCCGACTGTCTGGGCGGCTTCGGTGGCATCTTCGGCGGAAAGGTTGGCCGACCCGAGAATGGCGTTCACCTGGGTCTGGGCGTTCAGCATCGCTGGACTTGCCGCGCCGACGAAACCGCTCTGTGCGCTGCGCAGCGCGTCATATTGCTTGTCATGGAGTGCGGCTACATCCAGCCGCTCGCGGGCGGCCTTGGCCAGGCTCTGGGCCGCCTCGTTGATGCTCTTTATGGTCTCGCTGAGTCCGGAGACGATGGTCTTGTCGGCGCCGAGCTCGACGATCTCGCCGAGCTTCTGCTGCGTCTGCTCCTGCAATTCCCTGAGCTTCTTGGTGCGCTCGTTCAGGGCATCCTCGCTTTGAGCTGCAAGTAGCGCCGGTCCCTGTGCCGCGAGACTCGCGCTCAGTGCCGACAATTGCAGGCTTGCGGCAAGGCGCGGAATGTCCCGTCCGCTCAGATCAGTCATGCGTCCGCCGAGATTCTGCAGCACGAAGCCGGCGCCCGCCGAGATCACGAGGCCCATGCCCGCGATCACGGCGAAGGCCGCAAACAGGCTGCCGCGCACGCCCCATTTCGGCATCTTGAAGCGAGGCTTGAAACGGCCGAGGACACGGCCAAGACGGATCGCCATCGAAATTCCCCCACGTGTGATCTTTATATTTTCGCTGCGGAGTATCCGTGGTGTGGGTTAAAAAATCGCAAGTTGCACAAACGGTTGCGCGTTCCGCACAGCGAAAAAAGAAAGGGCCGGCAAACGTGCCGGCCCTTCGTCAGCATAGGGTTTTGCTAACCGATCAGTAACGCGCGGCCACCGGGCCGGCCCAGTTGAAGCGGTAGTTGACGCCCGCCTTGACGGTATGGTCGTCGGTGGTGAAGTTGCCGGTGCCCGCCAGTGGGCCCCCCGTGAAGTGCGCGTCGCCGAAATTGTAGTACTGGTACTCGGCCTTTGCCGACCAGCTCGGCGCGAACATGTATTCGAGGCCGGCGCCGACGGTGTAGCCGTTGCGGTGATCGCCAGTGATGACGAAGGCGGTTGGCACGCCGCCGACAGTCACCTTCTCGTTGTTGTCCGAATAGGCGTAGCCGCCCTTCACGTAGAGCAGGCCTGGACCCCAGGTGTAGCCGACGCGGCCGGTGATCGAGCCGAGGCCGCGCTGGTCGTTGGTGTAGGCGACGCCGCCGGGGAACACCGCGCCGACGCTGCCGGAGAGCCAGGAATACTGGCCTTCGACGCCGACCACGAAGTTCGGGTTGAACTGCCAGTCCGCACCGACCTGCACGCCGCCGAGAAAGCGGCCGTTGCCGTTGTTGCCGGTAGAGAGGCCGCTGAAATTGTTGTCGCTGGAGAACGCGCCGCCGACATGGGCGCCGAGATAGAAACCGGTCCAATTGTAGATCGGCGCGGCATAGGCGGGTGCGGCCTTGTTGTAATAGGGGCGGGCGCCGAGATCGGCACCGAGGGCCGGCGCGGCCGCGCCCAGCACGATCAGCGCCACGGTCGCAAACAGAATCTTCTTCATAGTCCTAACTCCAACACTCAGGTCCCCGGCAGGCGCGCTTTCTGCGCCGTCGTTGTTTTGCAGATAGCCCGCTTTTGACGAAAATGCTGTCACATGCATGGCACAGCGGCACCCAACGTAACTTATTGGGCTGTAAATGCTTTTTGTACTTAATGGCGACTTAAGAAATGCTGAAGGAAGGTTTAACTTTGAAGCTCGCAGGTAACTTGCGTGCATACCTCGTTAACCAAGACGCCGCAGCGCCTCGTCGCGCATCTGCGCGCGGAACGCCGCGCGACGCGCTGGCCGGTCTTCCTCGCGCACGTCGTGGCGATCGAAGACGTCGAAATTTTCCAGGATCGGATAGCGCTCGCTCGCCATGGCAAGCACGCGCAGCACCTTGGTCGCTGATGGCGTTGGGCCGCGCACCTCCCAGCGCCGGATGGTGTCGGCGCCGCCCTTCTCCGGTAATCCGCACAGCTTCGCCATGTCAGCTGCCGTGAGCTTCCGCTCGAGGGCCGCGGAGAGGTCGTCGCGGAGTTGCTTCAGTTCGGGGCCGGTCATGTCACCTCGTTACGCGAGATCGCCGAGGTGAATGCACTAGCGCTGATTCGGGTCCATCCGAAGGCGAGGAGCGTACACGGCGCGCCGCGGCACCTTCGTGCGCGCACGGAGTTATGATCGGGGTGCTATGGAAATCCTCCAATCAATCAACAGATGGCACAGCGGACCCGCAGAAGGGATCAGCCATGACAACCATCAAATTCGCTATTGCTACACTCATCACTGCCGGACTGCTTGCCGCGCCCTTCGCGGCTGAAGCCAAGAAGTACCGGTCGAGCAGACACTACAGCACGCGCGTCGTGGCCCCGGCCTACGGGGGCGCCGCATCGCCGGCGCCGCAGCCCAGAGCGTCTTATGGGTCATCCGGACAGACGGTCGGCACGGTCACGGCGCCGTCGATCGGATCGTACAATTGGCCCTCGGTCGGCGTAACCAACGCGGTTCCCACCTGGAGCAACACCACCAGATAGGGACCACATTCTGCAAGACGTGAGCCGCTGCCGGTCAACGTGTGCCGGGCGCGAGGCCAGAGAGCAGGTAGAGCGCGACCAGCAATGTTGCGACTGACAGCATTGTCGTGATCGAGACCGTGGCCGCGACCAGCTTCTCCTCGACCTTGTGTTCGTGCGCGAGGACATACACGGTTTTCGCAGTCGGAACGGCCGCGCAGACGACGGCGGCGACCGTGTAGAGTGCATTGAGGCCCAGGACCGCACAGAGTCCGTAGACGATCAGCGGCATGATCACCAGTTTCACGACCGCGAGCGCGAACGATGTCTTCAGGTTAGACCGCAGTCCCTCGACGGACAGGCCGAGCCCGATCGCGAAGAGCGCACAGGGCGTGAGCGCCGCGGCGATCATATTCAGAAAGGCTGCGACCGGCGCCGGAATCGGCAGACCGGTGATTGCCCAGACGAGTCCGATGAGGGTCGACAGCACCATCGGATTGAGCAGAATCTGCTTCGCCAGCCCGGGAGAATCCGCAGCCGGCCCGCGCACTTGCTGCTTTTCCAGGAGAATGACCGTGATCGGAAACATCACGGCCGCCACGAACAGTGTCGCAACCGCAGCCGGCAGAACGGCGGGCTGGCCGTAGATCGCGTGCAGGATCGGCAGCGCGACGAACCCGGTATTCGTCATCGCCGCTGCCATTCCATGGATCGTGCTGCTGGCGAGATCGTGCTTGCCGCCCGCGCGGACGGCCAGGAAAACCAGCGCGAAGCAAACAAGCGAGCCGCCCCCGAATGCGAGCAGGAAGCGCCATTCCAGGAGATTGCGCGCCGCCTCCTGCGCGATCGTGACGATCAGCAGCGCAGGCATCGCCACGTTGTAGGCGAAATGCACCAGCGCGTCGGCCAGCGAGCGGGAGAGATAGCCGAGCTCGCCGGCGAGCCAGCCGGTGACGATGATCGCGAAAACGGGAAGAACGAGGCTGGCGACCTCCATCTGGTTTCCCCCTTGCTGCCAACGGCCGCACTGCAGGTTACACCGGCGATGGAATGTCGTCACTGCCTAGCTCGAGCGGCTCTTGGCTCGAAAAAGTCCTCGTCGGTCCCCCGCTAACGCCAGGCGGCTCGAATCCTTCAGCGGGCCTGCTACTCTAAATTCCCCGGCCGCTTTGTTGACCGATAACGCAGCGCCATGCCGCCAGGCGTTCGGCCGGATGCTGGTTCATCCACTCGGCGAGCTGCGGCGCGCCCATCAGGCAGGACTGCACCGAGACCTGGGCAAAGTCCGAGGTGGTGACGATCTGCTCGTGACAATTGGCCGGAGACGCGAGACTGCAGAGCACGGCGATGATCTTGATCACGACAGGTTACCTCTGTCGCCGCCGATGAATGCGCGGCCAACCATCGTTTTATCCTGCTCTTCGCTGGCCGGATCGGCCGCCGGGAAGATGCTGTCGTAGATGGCGCGTGCCTCCTGAATGAGGCGTACTCGCTCGCGCTCGGACCTCGAGACAAACTGAATAATTTCGCCCATGTTGGCTCCGGATATCAGTTAACAAGTCCATCATCATGAGATGACGTTGATCATGTTAACGCCATCTATGGTGCCGCCTTTGGCTTTGAAACCGCGCGGCCAGTCACGACGGCATAACAAGCGCGTGACCGCGCCCCGCAAGCGACCGGATGCTGGGGTCTACTTACCCCCCTGCGGTGATCAGCAGGGGCAGTCTCACAAGGCAAATGCTGCTGGATCAAATATGTTTCGCGCCGTGCAGCGAGCAAGTTTTTGGAACCATCGCAAAGTTTGCGAACCCGCCACGACGGATCTCTCACGCCGCCGTCGCGCGCTCCTTTTGCCCTGGCACAGCCGCAAGCAGCTCACGCGTATAGGCGTGCTCGGGCGCGGCGAAGAGCTGCGCGGTCGGCTTCAGCTCGACGATAGCGCCGCGCTGCATCACCGCGATGCGGTCGCAGATTTGGGCAGCGACGCGTAAGTCGTGAGTGATGAACAGCATTGAGAGTCCGAGCCGCGCCTTGAGGTCTTCAAGCAGTCTCAGCACCTGAGCTTGCACGGAGACGTCGAGCGCGGAGACGGCTTCATCGGCGACGATGATCTCCGGCTCGAGCGCCAGTGCGCGCGCGATGCCGACGCGCTGGCGCTGGCCGCCGGAGAATTCATGCGGGTAGCGATCGAGCGCGCCGGCATCCAGCCCCACCATCTTGAGCAGATCGCGGGCGCGGTCGAACGCCGCCTTCGGTTCGACGCCGGCTGCGATCGGGCCGTCGGCGATGATGTGGCCGATCTTGCGGCGCGGATTGAGCGAGGCGAACGGATCCTGAAAGATCATCTGAATGCGATGGCGCTCGGCGCGCAGTGCCTTGCCCGACAACGAGGTGAGATCGGTTTCGCCGATCCGCACTGTGCCGCGATCGGCCTCGATCAGCCGCATCACGAGGCGCGCGACCGACGATTTGCCGGAGCCGGACTCGCCGACGAGGCCGAGCGTCTCGCCCTTCAGAATCGTGAAGTTGACTTCGCGCGCGGCATCGACGCGGCGGTCCTGGCGAAACCAGCCGCCCGAAGTGACATAGGTCTTGTCCAGCCCGATCACCTCGACGGCCTTGGCCTGATCGTCCAACGGCACGCGCGCCGGTGGGGCCATGGTCGGCACGGCCGCGAGCAGCGCCTTGGTGTAGTCGTGCTGCGGCTCGTTGAAGACAGCGCTGGCGGGTCCTTCCTCGACGACCTTGCCATGCCTGAGCACCACGACCTGATCGGCGATGTCTGCGACCACGCCGAAATCATGGGTGATGAACATCACCGCCATATTGCGATTACGCTGGAGATTGCGGATCAGCTTCAGGATCTGC
The DNA here is from genome assembly GCF_008123965.1 of Bradyrhizobium hipponense. Taxonomy (GTDB): domain Bacteria; phylum Pseudomonadota; class Alphaproteobacteria; order Rhizobiales; family Xanthobacteraceae; genus Bradyrhizobium; species Bradyrhizobium hipponense. The sequence goes on from NZ_VSTH01000087.1 coordinate 57,469, forward strand.
GCCTGCGTGGTGACGTCGAGCGCGGTGGTCGGCTCGTCCGCGACCAGCACCGCGGGCTCCAGCGCGAGCGCCATCGCGATCATGGCGCGCTGGCGCTGGCCGCCGGAGAGCTGGTGTGGATAGGCGCGCACGATACGCTCGGGGTCCGGCAGGCCGACCTCGCGCGCCAGCGACAGCGCCTTGGCACGTCGCTCTCTCGGCGTGAGCAGGCCGTGGGCCTCGAACATCTCCGCCATCTGGTCGCCGATCCGCATCAGCGGATTGAGCGCGGTCATCGGCTCCTGAAAGATCATCGCGAGCCGGCGGCCGCGCAGATCGCGCCAACCGTCGTCGTCGAGCTTGAGCAGGTCGCGGCCTTCGAACATGATCTCGCCGGAGTTGACGGAGACCGTGTCCGGCAGCAGGCCCATCAGCGCATGCGCGCACATCGATTTGCCGGAGCCGGACTCGCCGACGACGCAGACGATCTTGCCGGCTTGCAGATCCAGCGAGACGCCATCGACCGCGAAGGGACGCTCGGCGCCCTTGGGCAGCGCGATCCGCAAGTTCTTGATCGAGACAGCGGGCGGGGCGGTCATGATCAGCGTCCCTCCCGCGACAGCCGCGGATTGAGCGCATCGTTGAGGCCTTCGCCGATCAGGTTCAGGCCGAGCACCGAAATCAGGATAGCGACGCCGGGAAACACTGTGATCCACCAGGCCTGGCGGATCACGGTGCGGCCGGCGCCGACCATGTAGCCCCAGGAGATCAAATTGGGATCGCCGAGGCCGAGGAACGCCAGCGAGGATTCCAAGAGGATCGCGGTTGCGACCATCAGCGAGGCCAGCACGATCACCGGCGACAATGCGTTCGGCAAAATCTCGCGCAGGATGATCCAGGTGTTGCTCTGGCCGGTGACCACGGCAGCCTGGACATATTCCCGGGTGCGCAGCGACAGCACTTCGCCGCGCACGAGGCGCGCGACCGGCGGCCAGCTCACCACCGCGATCGAGGCCACGATCGAGGAGATCGAGGGCTGCAGGATCGCGACCAGAACGATCGCGAGCGCGAAGCTCGGAATGGTCTGGAAGAATTCGGTGAAGCGCATCAATGCGTCGTCGACCTTGCCGCCGAAATAGCCGGCCATGGCACCGACCGGCACGCCGACGATCAGCGCCGCCAGTGTCGAGACGAGGCCGACGAGCAAGGAAACGCGTGCGCCGAAGATCATGCCGGCGAACACGTCGCGGCCGAGTGCATCGGTGCCGAGCGGCACGGTCGCGAGCGTGAAGGGCGGCAGGAACGGCCGCTGCACCATGCGCCAGGGCGAGTTCGGGAACAGCAGCGGCCCGAACACCGCAACCGCGATCGCGAGCACGAGGATGATGAGCCCGATGACGCCGCTCGGACTGCGCAGCATCGATTTCCAGAACTGTTTCATGTGGCGTATTCGATGCGCGGATCGACCAGGCGATAGACCAGGTCGGTGATGAGGTTGAAGATCAGCACCATGGCGGAGCAGATCACGAAGACGCCGAGCAGCAGATTGTAGTCCCGCTGCAATAGCGCGTCGTACATCAGGCGTCCGATGCCGGGCCAGGCGAACACGGTCTCGGTGATGACGGCGCCGCCGATCAGCGTGCCGGAATGCACGCCGGCAAGCGTCACCACCGGCAGCAGCGCGTTGCGCAGCACGTGGCGGCGCTGGATCACGGCGTCTGAAAGGCCCTTGGCGCGCGCGGTCTTGACGAAGTCGAGCCGCTTTACTTCCAGCATCGAAGCCCGCGTCATGCGGGTATAGGTCGCCATGAAGAACAGGCCGAGCGTCATCGCCGGCATGATGAGATGTTTTGCGACGTCGATCACATGGGCAAGGCCGGTCAAGTTGGCGCCGACCGTCTCGTAGCCGAAGCTCGGCAGCCACTCCATGGTGACCGAGAACAGCAGAATGCCCATCAGCGCCACCCAGAAGATCGGCATGGCGTAGAAGATCAGCGCGAACACGGTGATGGCGGTGTCAAGGAAGGTTCCGGCGAAGCGCGCCGCGAAGGTGCCGAAGAGGACACCGAGCATGAGCGAGATCGTGAAAGCCGTCAGCGTCAGCAAGAGCGTCGCCGGCAGCCGCTCCAGGATCAGCTTCGACACCGGCGCCTGCTGGCGGAAGGAGAAACCGAGATCGAGCGTGGCGATGCCCTTGACGTAGATGAAGAGCTGCTCGGGCAGCGGTTTGTCGAGGCCGAATTTTTCCCGCAGCTGCTGGACGAAGATCTGGTCGCTGGCCCCCGCCTCGCCGGCCATCACGACCGCGGGGTCGCCGGGCGCAAGCCGGATCAGGAAGAAATTGAGGACGACGATCGCGAGCAGGACGATCACGCCCTTTGCGACACGCTGAGCGACGAAGGAGAGCATCTAGGAAGTCATATCTTGTAGCGTGACCTGAGGCCACGGTGACGGTGAACTCCCTCGCCCCGCTTGCGGGGAGAGGGTTGGGTGAGGGGGAGTCTCCGCAAGGGTAACAGCAGTTGGATTCGCGGAGACTCCCCCTCACCCGAATGTGCGCCATGCGCACATTCGACCTCTCCCCGCACGCGGGGAGAGGTGAAGGAGCACGCCCTCACTTGTCGAGCCATGCGTCCTTGAAGCCGTCATTGACCCCGATCCCGGTGGTGATCAGGTTCTTGACCTTGCAGCGCGTGATGGTCGGGAATTGCAGCTCGAGCATCCAGGCCACCGGCACGTCCTCGACCAGGATCTTTTGCGCCTTCTCGTAGATCTCCTTGCGCTTGGAATCCGGCGTTGCGACGGCGCCGTCGGCAAACAGCTTGTCGATCTCGGGATTGGAGTAGCCTTCGACGTTGTTGAAGACCTGGCCCTTCGCGATCGCGCTGGAGACGTAGTTGCGGCCGACGCCGAGCGCGGGATCGCCGTACTGGTAGAGATAGGTGAAGGCGATGTCGTAGTCCCAGTCGCCGATCTTCTGGTTGCCGCCGGCAACGTCGGTGGCGATCGTCTCGATGTTCATGCCGACGTCCTGGAGGTTCTGCTTCACCGCTTCACCCCAGCGCTGCCAGGTCTCGCCATAGGCGAGCGGCAGCATGCGGATCTTCTCGCCCTTGTAGCCGGCTTCCTTCAACAGCGCCTTGGCCTTGGCCGGATCATAGGGATATTTCGGCACGTCATCGGTGTAATACTTGATGGTCGAGGCGGACGGGCCGGTCGCGACCTTGCCAAGTCCGTTCCAGATCACGTCCTTGGCGAAGTCGCGATCGATCGCATACATGACAGCCTGACGCACCCGCTTGTCCGCGAGCGGACCCTGGCGGTTGTTCAGCCACAACCAGGCCAGCGGCGAAAAGAACTCCCAGCCGGCGCCGGTAACGCAGGTGTCCTTCAGCTTGGACAGCCGCGGCACGTCGAAATTCTCGACCGAGCCGCCGGGCAGCACGTCGACCTTGCCTGTTTCGTATGCCACCGAGCGCGCGGCGGCGTCCGGGATGACCTGCCAGTAGATCTCGTCGAGATAGGGCTTGCCCTTCTCGTAATAGTGCGGGTTCTTGACCAGGCGGATGAACGAGCCCTTCTGCCATTCCTTGAACATGAAGGGGCCGGTGCCGATCGGCGCATTGTTGTAGGGGTTGGTCTTGAAGTCGGTGCCTTCGTAGAGATGCTTCGGCACCATCGGCATCGAGCCGACCTCAAAGATGCCGAGGAACGGGCCGAACGGCTGCTTCAGCGTGAACACGACGGTGTAGTCGTCGGGCGCCTCGACCTTGTCGACCTGCATGAGGTTGTTGCGGGCGCGCGCGTGGGTCTGCTTCAGCATCTCGATCGAGAACAGCACGTCGGCGGCGGTGAAGGGCTTGCCGTCGTGCCAAGTCACCCCCTTCCTAAGCTTGAAGGTGTAGGTCTTGGCGTCTTCGCTGACGCTCCAGCTCTCGGCCAGCTCCGGCTGCGGCTCGAGCTTGGGGCTGTAGCGCAGCAGGCCCTCGAAGATGTTGCCCGACACCATCTGGACCGGCCCGTTCTGGACCATCGCAAGCATCAAGCCGGGCGGCTCGGGCTGGATCACGGCATTGATCACGCCCCCCGTTTTGGGCTCTTGCGCCAGCGCCAAGGTGGTGAGGCCGCAAGCCAGGAGGATACCGAGCAACACTCGTTTTGACATGTCGTATCTTTCTCAAGCGAGACCAGCCGTAAAGGCTTCGCACGTCATGGCGCGCGAAGCTACGGCCGTCCCATCCCAGTCCCCATCCGATATCAAGGCTCACATAGTCTCGTTCGACGCCGCAAGATGAAAGTCTCGACAGTGTTCGCACAAAAAATGTACAGCGCGTGCCGTTTTCACTTGATTCACGGTCCTGTCATGGAGACAAGTCGGCCATGGACAATGCCACCCGCTCGGAACGATCCCGCAAGGCTGCGCTCGAAGCCGCGATCAGAATCATCGCGCGCGATGGGCCTGGCCGGCTGACGCTCGATGCCATCGCGCGCGAGAGTGGTCTTAGCAAGGGCGGCGTCATGCATCAGTTCCGCACCAAGGAGGCCGTGCTCAAGGCGCTCCTGGAGCGGCAGATGGAGCATTTCGAGGAGTTCTCGACCCGTTATCTGGCGAAGGTGAGTGCGACCTCGGCAAATCCCAATCTGGCGACGCAGCTTGCGACCGTGCGCGAAGCGGCCACGTCGCCGAATTCGGCGGCGCTCGCGCTGGTCGCAGCGATGGTCGAAAATCCCGATCTGATGTCGCTTCCGCGCGACCGCGAGATGAAGAGGGTGGAGGCCATCAAGGCGGAGGCCGCCGATCCCGAGCTCGCGCTGTTGCGCTGGGCAGCGGCGCGGGGGCTGTTGTTGAGCTCGCTACTTGGCATGTCGCCGCTTGGCAAGGACGAGCACCAGCGCCTATTCGCGCGTCTGCTCGACGACGATCAATGGCGGCCGCTCGAAAAGCCGGCCAAGGTCCGCGCCGTGAAAGCCGGCACGACATCCGCCGCGAAGGCCGGAACGGCGCGCAAGCGCGCGTGAGCCATCGTTAGCGAACTCGAACCGGTCGTTGCCTAATACCGCGCCTGCGGCCAAATGTGCCAGGCCGTGCTGTTCGCATTTTACAAACCAACCGGTCGGTTTTATAAGTGGAAACACTGAGATGGCCCGAGGCGTCTGACATGGCCCCGGACGATGCGTTGGGCCGGCGATGGTGAGCCCCGCAGCCGCGTCTGGTCCCGTACGCGGCTGCGGTTGCCATCGCTTTCCGTCAAAGCCGCAAGAGGAGTCTGGAATGGATCACTCAATCGCCATGCGCGGTCTGGGAACGCTTGCTCTGTGCGCGGCCGCGGCCGGTTGCGCCTCGGTTGCACCCGTGCCTTATTCGGAGATGGCGTCCTCGGCCTATATGGCGCGGGACAAGTCCGATGCCTCCGGCCGGGTGCCGTACCGCTATTCCACACCGGTCGACTGGCGCGCCTTTAATAAAGTGATTCTCGAACCGGTCGTGGTTTACCGCGGGAAAGATCACCAGTTCGCCGACATGTCCGACAAGGACAAGGCGACGCTCGCCGCCTACATGCAGGACCGCTTCGCCGAGCGGCTGCGCGGCCGCTTCATGCTGGTGCGCGAGCGCGGGCCGAGCACGCTGCGGATCAGGCTGACGTTGACCGGCGCTGTCGCCAACATGCCGGTGCTCGGCACGCTCTCGCGCTTCGATGTCGCCGGCGCAGTCTACAACGGCGTGCAGGCCGCCCGCGACGGCGAGGGCACCATGACCGGCTCGGTCATTTACGGCGTCGAGATCTTCGATGCCGCGACCGCGCGCCTGCTCAGCGCCTATGTCACCAAGCAATACCCCGGCGCCTACGACATCAAGGCCAGCGTCGGCTCGCTCGCGGCCGCCAACGCCGGCCTCGACAAGGGTGCCGATGCGCTGATGGCGCAATTGAACTGACGCCGCAACCCATCAAACCAAAGGTGCTGTTGATGAACTTCTTGCTTCGCTTCCTGCTGCGCATTGCGATCACCATCGTGATGATGGTCCTTGGCGGCCAAGCCGGCGCCGTCGGTCCCATCGATCCCAGCGGCACCTGGCTCGTCGAGGACGGCCGGGCGCGCATCCGGCTCGAGCGCTGCGGACCGTCGCGCGATCGCATCTGCGGCTTTATCGTCTGGATGAAGGAGCCAGCCGACAAGCGCGGCCAACCCTATCGCGATAGCCAGAATCCCGACACCGACAAGCGCGCCCGCACGCTGCTCGGCCACCAGCTCATCATGGGCTTGCAGGCGACGGCCGACGGCCGTTTCGCCGGTGACATCTACAATGCCGAGGACGGCAAATCCTATTCGGTCTCGCTGTGGCGCGAATCTGCCGACCGCCTCAAGCTCAAGGGCTGCCTGATCAAGCTGTTGTGCCAGACCCAGACCTGGCAGCAGACCCTCGACGTCCAGCCCGGCCAGCTCATCGGCCTCACCGGCGATCTCAACGGGCCCCGCGCCGACAAGGAATGGGCGCAGGTGCCGGCGCCGAAGCCGATGCAGGCCAAAGCCAAGTAGCGGATTGCTTCGCTAACCATTCACTTGGTTTCCGGTGCGCCGACGGCTGCGCTCGCAATGACGACGTGATGGCGGTCGCATATTGCGCGCCTTCGAGATTTGACCGGTTGTTCGCCAAAAGCTATCCTTCCATCCCGACGGGTCGTCCAATCCGAATTTGCACGCGCGAATTCCTCATTCCGGGGCGCACCTATGGAATGGTCAGCCAAGCCCTCTCGTGCCGATCAGCCCTTCGGCAGTTGGGCCGACGATCTCGCTGCGGCCTTTGTCCGGCGCGAGCCGCGGAAAATCGCCGACCGTCCCTTCGAAGGTTCGATCGCGCGTACCGACGCCGCGGCGGTCCAGATTTCGCTGGTGAAAGCCACGGGGCACTGCGTTCTCCGGCTGCGGCCCCATATTGCGCGAAGCACGGACGATCTCTGCTTCGTCAATCTCCAGCTCGAGGGCCTGGGCCGCACGACGCAACGGGGACACGAGCAGGTCTGCGCGCCTGGCGACCTCGCGGTCGCCGATACGACCGAGCCGTTCGAGATTGCCAACGGCCGCGACTTCCGCCTCTTTTGCTTTGCCGTGCCGCGGCGGCGCCTGCCAAAGAGCTTTGCGGATTCTCCGCGGCTTGCGTTGTCGAGGACGGAAAATGGCCGCGCGTTGTCGCGCACGCTCGCAGGCTATGCCGAGCTTTGCCTGGCCGCACCCGCCGTTGCGGCAAGCAGCGGCACGCATGTGGTCGAGCTGATCGCGCATGCACCGGAGATGCTGGGTGAAACGCCGGCTGCGCGCGTGAATGCGCCAGTGCTGCTGTCGATGATGCTCGACCATATCGACCGCCACAGCGACGATCCCGGTCTCGATGCCGAATTGCTTGCCCGGAAGTTCCGCTGCTCGGAGCGCTATGTGCACCGGCTGTTCGTCGCGACCGGCCGCTCTGTCGGCGAGCATGTCAGCGATCGGCGGATCCTGATCTGCGGTCGCGACCTGCTCGACGCGCAGCATCGTCACAAGACCATCTCCGCGATCGCGTATGAGGCCGGCTTTTCCGAAATTTCGCACTTCAATCGCCTCTTCAAGCGCAGCCACGGCCTCGCCCCGCGCGAATTTCGCAGGACTAAGGGGAAGGGCGAGTAGTTCACCTCCAGCCAAGAATTCGGTCGCTGCCGACCAAGATTTTCCGCCCTCGCTCGGCTCACCCTGGTGACCTGCCGGAGCGAGGGAGATGTTCGATGGCGATTGATTTCACGCTTTCACCTGCGCAGCGCGCGTTGCAGCTTCAATCGCGAAAATTCGCGGCGGAGGTCTTGGCCGGCGCCGGCAAGGCCGAGTTGCTGGCGACGCCGGAAGAGCGCTTCCTGGCGACGAAGCCTACCTATGAGGCGATGGTCGCTGCCGGTTATCTGCGCAAATGCATTCCGGCGCCGGCGGGCGGCGACAATGCCGGACTTGTCGACATGGCGATCCTGGCGGAAGAATTCTACGCTGTGAATCCGAGCGTGACGCTGACCATGCTCGGCACGGTGCTCGGTCTGCTGCCGATTCTGCTTGGTGGTACGGCGGAGCAATGCGCCCGCCTGCTTGCACCGTTCCTGAAGACGAGCGGCGCTCCGCTTGCGGGCTTCTGCTCCTCGGAACCCGGCGGCAGCGCCAATGCCGCCGCACCGCCGCCGGGCGAGGGCGTGCGCACCACCGCTAAACGCGAGCTTGGCAACTGGATCATCGACGGTCGCAAGAAATGGGTGTCGTCCGCCACCGGGTGGGACCGCAACGGCGCCGACGTGTTGTGCGTGGTGCGCCGGACCAATCCCGCCGCGCCACCGGAGCAGGGTGTCTCCATCATTGCGGTCGAGGGCCCGGTGCCCGGCATCGTGTTCGAACGCGCCATCGATTCGATCGGCCACCGCGCTCACCTCGTGCCGGAATTCAGCCTGCGTGCCGTCACCGCGCCGCACGGCAATCTGCTCGGGCAGGAGGGGGGCGGCTTGATGCTGGCGTCTGCCGCCTTCACCGGCACGGCGGCGCTGGTCGGCATCTTCGGCGTCGCCCTGATGCGGGCCGCTTTCGACTTCGTACTGCATTTTGCCCGCACCGAGAAACGCGGCGGGGTACAGGCGATCATCGAGCATCAGGCGGTCGGCTATGCACTCGCCGACGCGAAGACCACTATCGAAGCCGTGCGCTACCTGAGCTGGCGGGCTTGCCATGCGCTCGATGCGCAATTGCCCGGCGCCGACGAGCTCGCGGTCCAGGCCAAGATATTCGGCTCCGAAGCCGCGGTGCGGGTCATCACCGACCTGATGCGCGTGGTCGGCATCGATAGCTACGATCACGCGGCGCCGTTCGGCCGCTTGTTGCAGGACGCGTTGGCGCTGCCGATCTTCGACGGTGGCAATATGGGCATCCGCCGGCGTCAGCTCCACGCGATGCTGATGCGGCCCGATTACGATCCGCTGACCGCGTGCGGAGGAGCCTGAGACGACGCGCCGTATCTGCATCCGCCTCTTGCGCATTCGATGGCCCTCGCCCCGCTTGCGGGGAGAGGGAGTTCTCTACCCCAACCCCGCGCGCCGGAACCCTTCCAGATAGTGCTCGCGATCCGCGTCGTTCGCCCATGGCAGCTGCGTCGCGATCCAGCGCAGCGAGATGCCCGGTTGGGTACGGCGGAGTTCTTGCAGTGCCATCTCCGCGAGCGCGCTGTCGCCGGTCATGCCGGCGGAGACCGCGAGCACGCGATAGGCGCCAGTGAGGTCGCCGCGGTGGCGGATCGCCTCGCGCGCCAGCGCGATCGCCTCGTCATAACGCCGCTCAGTGAAACGCGCATAGCCGGCGATGCCGTGATAGATCGCCAGCGACGGATCGCGCGGTGAGAGCCGGATCGCCTTTTGCGCCGCCTCGAACGAATCCTTCGGCCGTCCGGCATAGGACAGCGCCAGCGCATAATAACCCTGCGCCAGCGAGAAGTTCGGATTGAGCGCGAGCGCCTGCTCGAATTCGGACAGCGCGTCCGCAAGTCGCCGCGTGGAGAAGCAGACGCTGCCGAGCGCGGCATGCGCCCAGGCGTCCTCGTGGTCGCAGCGCACCGCTGCGAGCGCGGCCGCCTCCGCGACCGGCGCCGTCGTGGCGAGGTCGGCCCAGCCGAGATGCACGCCGAACATGTGGCTCGCCGCCAGCACCGACAGCGCCTGGCCGTAGGCGGGGTCGATCGCGATGGCGCGCTCCAGCAACGCCTGCGCGGCGAGGTGGTCCTGCCGCGTCACGCGCCAATAATGCGACAGCGCGCGCATCACCAGATCCCAGGCGTCCAGGCTCGAAGGCGGCTTGCGGTGGCTGCGAAAATTCTCCGCCGCATGGATCTGCGGCTCGATCGCCGCGGCGATCGCATTGGTGATCTCGTCCTGCACGGCGAAGACGTCGATGAGCTCGCGGTCGTAACGTTCGGCCCAGAGATGACTGCCGGTGGTAGCGTCGTTGAGCTGCGCGGTGATGCGCACGCGGTTGCCCGCCTTGCGCACGCTGCCCTCGACGATGTAGCGGACGCCGAGTTCCTCGGCGATCTGCCTGATGTGGACCGCACGGCCCTTGTAAGTGAAGGATGAGTTGCGGGCGATCACCATGAACCAGCGCTGCTTTGACAGCGCGGTCAGGATGTCCTCGCTGATCCCGTCGCCGAAATACTCCTGGGCAGGATCGCCGCTCATGATCTCGAACGCGAGCACCGCGATCCCCGGGCGGTCGGCTGCCGCGCGCGCAGGGGCGGGCCCGGCTTCGGCCGGCACAGGTGAGGCTGCCATTTCTTCCCGGACTTCCCCGACGAAGCGAAAGCCCTTGCGCGGGATGGTCTTGATCAGCCGCTGGGTCGCGCCGTCGTCGCCAAGCGCCTTTCGTGCGGCATTGATCCGGCTGTTCAGTGCGGAGTCCGAGACGATCCGGTCGCTCCAGATCTGGCGGATCAGGTCATCCTTGCTGACCACTCGAGCGCGCTGCGCGACCAGATAGAGCAGCAGATCGAACACCTGGGCCTGCAACGGCACGGCCGCCCCGCCGCAGGTAAGCTCCCGCAGGTCGCCGTCGAGCACGTTGTTTTCAAAGCAAAATCGCACGTTTCTGTCGTCTCAAGCAAAAATCAAAGTCGTCTCAGGCGAAAATCAACCGTCCGCGAAAGTCTCGGGACGTCCGAAGCGGCATGGTGCAGCGACCAATGAAGTGCCGGCGTCTTGGCACAACGGAGCATTCTATGACCCAAATTGATCATCAGCTTCATTCAATCGGCCCGGGGCTTGCGGGCTCACGCGTTTTCAAGTTCATCGCCTTTCTGTACGGAATTGCGGCATATCTCGTGTTTTTCGTCACCATTCTCTACGCCATCGGCTTCGTCATGGGGCTGGTGGTGCCAAAGACCATCGACACTGGAACCGACACGCCGACGGCCGAGGCCGTCATCATCAATCTCCTCCTGATGTCGCTGTTCGCCATTCAGCACAGTGTGATGGCACGGCAGCAATTCAAGGCGTGGTGGACGCAAGTAATCCCCAAGCCGGTGGAGCGCAGCACCTATGTGCTGCTGGCGAGCCTGTCACTGCTCCTCCTGTTCTGGCAGTGGCGTCCGCTGCCCACCGTCATATGGAACGTCGCGAACCCGGATCTTGCCGTGACGATCGTCACGCTGTCGCTGGCGGGCTGGGTGCTGGTGTTCACCTCGACCTTCATCATCAACCATTTCGAGCTGTTCGGATTGCATCAGGTGACCAATCATCTCGTCGGCAAGGAGCCGACGCCGCCGCGCTTCAAGACGCCACTGTTCTACAAATTCGTCCGCCATCCGATCTATCTCGGCTTCATCATCGCGTTCTGGGCGGCGCCGGTCATGACCGCAGGCCATCTGTTGTTCGCCGCCGTGACCACGATCTACATTTTCGTGGGCATCGCGCTGGAGGAGCACGACCTCGTCGATCTCTTTGGCGACGATTACCGGCAGTACAAACAACGGGTGTCGATGCTTATTCCCTGGCGCCGGTCAGTATAACCTTCGGATATTTCCGCGCGCGTCCGCCGAACGGAGGACGCGCCGCGGCGCCGATGCGCATAGCGCAGCGGCTAGGAAACTCTCCACGAGTCCCGCTCTCGCGGTGCCTTGGGGTGATTCCCCTTCACCCTCTCCCCGTACTCACCTTCGCCGAAATCCCGGCGCACGAAAGAGCGAGGGGAGGGAGACGACTCTCGCTCTTCATCAACGGAGGAACAACATGAAACATGTCGGAAACTGCTTCTGCGGCGCGGTCACGGTCGAGGTCACCGGCGCGCCGGAGGCGATGGGCTATTGCCATTGCCGTTCCTGCCGATCGTGGTCGGGCGGACCGGTGAACGCCTTCAGCCTGTGGAAGCCGGAAGCCGTGCGCATCAGCGAAGGCGCCCAGAATGTCGAGACCTTCGCGAAGACGCCGCTCAGCCAGCGCAAGTTCTGCAAGAAGTGCGGCGGTCATCTCATGACCAACCATCCGCCGCTCGGCCTGATCGACGTCTTTACCGCCACCATCCCCACGCTCGCCTTCACGCCCGGCGTCCACGTCAATTACGCCGAGACGGTGCTGCCGATGCGCGACGGCCTGCCCAAGCTGAAGGATTTTCCGGCAGAGTTCGGCGGCAGCGGCGAGATGATGCAGGAGTAGCGAGTTCTTCGCTTCTCCCACCAGGGCATGCACGATGCGGCGACATCGGCGGTGGGCTCCCTCTCCCGCTTGCGG
>NZ_VSTH01000088.1 GCF_008123965.1 Bradyrhizobium hipponense
GGACTGGTTCGCGCATACACCGCCCGAGATCCTGGCCAAGAACTTCGGCGTCCCGGCAGAAACATTTTCCAGGATCCCGCTGCACAATCTTTGGATATTCCAGGGCACCGTGCCCGGTGACCTCGCCGGCGATCGCGCCGCGATTCAGAAGGACGCCCCCGTCCCCACCCATCCCTTCATCTTTCCGCTCGGATCCTCCCGTCCGTTCAAATCTTCCGATACGGGAAGCATCCAGATCGCCGACAGCAGCAATTTCAAAGTTTCGACTGCAGTGTCGTCCGCGCTGGTCACGGTTCGTCCCGGCGGCATCAGGGAGATGCACTGGCACCCCAATGCGGACGAGTGGCAGTATTACATCAAGGGCAAGGCGCGCATGACGGTGTTTGACACCGGGCCGAACGCTCTGACGATGGACTTCAATGCCGGCGACATCGGCTATGTCAGGCGCAACCTCGGCCATTATGTCGAGAACGTCGGCGACACCGACCTGCAATTCATCGGCGTGTTCCGCGCCTCCCGCTACGAAGAAGTCTCGCTCTCCAACTGGCTCACGCACACGCCGCCGAAACTCGTGGCGCAGCATCTCAATGTCGATGAACGCACGATCGCGGGTTGGCCCGACAATGCGCCGGGCGTCATGGCGAAGCGATAAGCAAGGGCGGTCCGCAACTGTTGGAACCTATAGATCAGCAGAACCGATCGATGGTTTGCTCATTGGCCCGCATTTCGTTCCGAGCATGTGAGCACCGAGCGTATGGCGGAGGATGCCGATGACGTAATGTCGTCAGATCGTCTTCACGTCGTCGAACGATTTGGCGATCTGCCTCAACTTTTCCGAGAGAGTCGAAAACTCCGCCGCGCGTGGATCACCCCTGCGCCAGGCAAGTCCTATTTTTCGCGAAAACGTCGTGCCCGACAGCCGCGAATAAGCAACGGCATCCCGCTCGGATACCGCCAGGGCGGGCACGAGCGTGCAGCCCTCGCCCGCGGCGACCATGTATTTCAGCGTCTCCAGGCTGGTGGCGAGACGATTGGTCCGGCCAGGGGCCGAGCACCCGGCGAGCGCCTGCTCGCGCAGGCAATGCCCCTCCTCCAGGAGCAGCCGCTCCTCGACATCAAGCGCGTCCCAGGTCGGACCGCCCTTGCGGGACGCGGGATGCCCCTTCGGGCACGCCAACAGGAACGGCTCGGAAAATATCCCTCTACTCGTCAGCGCGGCGTCGGCTTGCGGCAACGAGAGAAGTACGGCGTCGACATCGCCATCAATCAGCTTCGGCACGAGCGCGCCGGTGAGGCCTTCGCTCAGAACGAGAGCGAGGTCAGAGTATTTCTTGCGAAGTGCCGGCAAAATCCTTGGGAACAGATAGGGCCCGAGCGTCGAAATGGCAGCGAGCCGCAGCACGCCACCGAACGGCTTGTCCGACCGCTGGACGATCGTGAAGAGAAGCCGCGCTTCCGCCAGAACGCGACGGGCCTGTTCGACAAAGGACTTGCCTTCAACCGTCACGATGACACGCCGCGTGGTGCGCTCGAAGATCACCATGCCGAGCAAGGCTTCGAGTTTGCGGACCTGAGCGGACAACGACGGTTGCGCAACGTGACAATGCTCGGCGGCGCGGACGAAACTGCCGTGGTCCGCAATGGCCACGACATATTCGAGATCGCGCAACGAAAGGCCGCTCAGATTCATCGCACGCAGCTCCGGGGGTATAGGTCACGACTATCGAACCAGATAGCGACAGGGCCGGCATCTATCAACCCGCGCAAGTCGCCGGCTGAAACGCCGCTCGCCCTGTGCCAGACGCGATGGCCTGGATCGACGGACCTTTGGCCAAGTTCGACGGGCATCTCTCGTTGCGGCCAACCGCCCCGATTTCTAGTTTCCCGTACGTGGGCACACAAGTGCGGAGAGAACGATGTACCAACTTCACTACTACCCCAGCAATGCCAACGCAGCGCCCCATATGGTGCTCGAGGAGCTCGGCCAGGCGTACGAGCTTGTCCTTGTAGACCGCGTCAAGAATGCCCAAAAATCGGAAGAGTACCTGGCGATCAACCCGAACGGTCGCATTCCCACCTTGGTCGACGGCGGACTCGTGCTGTCCGAGGCAGCGGCGATTGTTCTCCACCTGGTCGACCAGCATCCTGAAGCCAACCTTGCACCCAGGATCGGCAGCCCGGAGCGCGCCAAGTTCTATCGGTGGCTGATCTTCCTGACGAACTCGCTGCAGGAAGAGCTGATGATCTGGCAGTACCCTGATCGCCTGACGGGTACGGAGGCTGCCGCGACTGAGATCGTCAGATATGGCGCGGAACGGCGGGCCGGCGCCTATCTGGACGTCATCGAGCAGCATCTGGAAGCGAATGGACCGCTCTTCCTCGGGGACAAGTTGAGCGCGGCCGATTTCTACCTCGTCATGCTCGCCCGCTGGGCGCGCCCGATGTCCAATCCGCCCCGTTCGCGGCAGCACATCGCGCGGCTGCTCGACATGGTGACGGCGCTGCCCGCCGTGCGCCGCGCCTATGAGCATGAAGGTGTCACCGGCGAAATCTGCTGAACGCAACAACACGCCATACCCTAGACAGCTTTTAGAAGGATCCTAGCAATGACGACGCAGTCCAAGAGCCGCAACATGCCGGAGCGGATGAACCTGCCTTTCGTGGGCCTCGCCACCTTTGCCGGCCAGCCGGCCTGCACCGACTGGGACCGGCTCGATGGCGCCGATGTCGCTGTGCTCGGCATTCCGATCGATACCGCCTCGAGCTATCGCGTCGGAACACGCTTCGGACCACGCGCGATTCGCGAAGCATCCATGTTCCACGGCTTTGGCCCGGAAGGTGTGTTCGATTTCGAGGACGAGGCGACCTACCTCACTGCCGAGGAAGTCAAGATCGTCGACGCCGGCGACAGCGACGTCATCTACGCCGACACCAAGCGCAGCCTGGCGAACGCCGAGCTGGCGGTTCGAGCACTGCTCGATGCCAAAACGATGCCGTATATTCTTGGCGGCGATCACGCCATCACCATGGCAACTGTCGCGGCGTATTCGGACGAGAAGCCCATCCACATCATCCATCTCGACGCGCATTTCGACTTCATCGATCAGCGCAACGGCATCAGCTGGGGTCACGGCAGCCCGATGCGGCGTGCCTCTGAGATGGCGCATGTGAAGGGCATCACGACGCTCGGCCCGCACAACATGGCCTCCGTGAGCAAGAACGACTACGAGGCGGCGAAGGCGTACGGCACGCATGTCGTTTCATTGCGCAAGTTCCGCTCGATCGGCGCGGCTGCAGCTCTCTCCCACATTCCGGATGGCGAGCGGATCTACGTCTCGATCGACATCGACAGCTTCGATCCGTCCATCGCGCCGGGAACGGCAACGATCAGCCATGGCGGTTTCACCTATTACGAAGCCAAGGATCTTCTCCAGGAGATCGCATGGCGCTTCGAGGTGGTCGGCGCCGACTTCGTCGAGGTCTCGCCGCCCTACGACCCGTCGGGAATCACGTCACTGCTCGCGGCCCGGGTCAGTCTCGATTTCATCGGCTCGATCTTCCACGAACGCGCCAAGCGGCGCGGCGAACGAGCTGAACGCGTCGTCGTGCAAACAGGCAATCCGGGTCGGGTCAGCTTGGTTACTTGAGGGCGGCCGCCTGGAGCGAACGCCATCGACTCACGAACCTCGGATTGTGAGGCAAAGCCTCACAATCCGATAGCATTCTTGTCATTCTCCTATTGATCCGAGGGTGACAAGGTTTCCTCACAACACCAATGCAGGAGAACTCCAATGAACGACAAGGCTCAAAGACCGTATCTGACGCACGCATCCGGCGCGCCCGTCACGGATAACGTCAATATCCAAACGGCCGGGCCGCGCGGACCGGCGTTGCTGCAAGACGTCTGGCTGATCGAAAAGCTCGCGCATTTCGACCGGGAAGTCATTCCTGAACGGCGAATGCACGCCAAGGGTTCGGGCGCTCACGGCACGTTCACGGTCACCCACGACATCACCCGCTATACCAAGGCCAAGATCTTTTCCGAGGTCGGCAAGCAGACGCCGATGTTCGCGCGGTTCTCGACGGTCGCCGGCGAGCGCGGCGCGGCGGACGCCGAACGTGACATCCGCGGGTTCTCGCTCAAATTCTACACCGAAGAAGGCAACTGGGACATGGTGGGCAATAACACGCCGGTCTTCTTCTTTCGCGATCCGTTGCGCTTTCCTGATCTGAATCATGCCATCAAGCGCGATCCCTATACGGGCATGCGCAGCGCCGACAACAACTGGGATTTCTGGACGCTTCTTCCCGAGGCGCTACACCAGGTCACCGTCGTCATGAGTGAGCGCGGCATCCCCAGGAGCTACCGTCACATGCACGGCTTCGGTAGTCACACCTACAGCCTGCTCAACGCGAACAATGAGCGCGTCTGGGTGAAGTTTCATTTTCGTACCCAGCAGGGCATTCAGAATCTGACCGACGCAGAGGCCGAGGCACTGGTCGGCAAGGATCGCGAAAGCCATCAGCGCGACCTTTTCGGCAGCATCGAGCGAGGCGAATTTCCGCGCTGGACCCTGTGCATCCAGGTGATGACGGACGAGGAGGCGACGAACTTTGCCTTCAATCCGTTCGATCTCACCAAAGTCTGGCCGAAGGCCGACTATCCGCTGATCGAGGTCGGCTATTTCGAACTCAATCGGAACCCGGAGAACGTCTTTGCCGAAGTCGAGCAGGCAGCGTTCTCGCCCGCCAATATCGTGCCAGGTATCGGCTATTCGCCTGACAAGATGCTCCAGGCGCGCTTGTTCTCGTATGGTGACGCGCAGCGCTACCGGCTCGGTGTCAACCACCATCACATTCCGGTCAACGCACCAAAGTGCCCGTACCATAGCTATCACCGCGATGGTGCCATGCGGACCGACGGCAATCTTGGCCGCACGCCGACCTACTGGCCGAACAGCCGCAGCGAATGGACGGACCGGCCCCAGTTGAACGAGCCGCCGCTGGAGATCACGGGAGCCGCCGCGCATTGGGATCACCGCGTAGATGACGACCACTGGCAACAGCCCGGCAACCTGTTCCGGAAGATGACCTCCGCGCAGAAGCAGACGCTGTTCGAGAATTCCGCACGCCAGGTGGGCCAGGCCGCAAGGCACATCCAGGAGCGGCACGTGGCCAACTGCGCCAAGGCGGACCCGGCCTACGGCAAGGGAGTTGCCGACGCGCTGGCTAGGTTCGCCGAGGCCACGCTCTAGCCACCGTCAGAGGAAGCGGTGAGACCGCTGAACGGGACGCCCGCGCCAATCGGCGCGGGCGCAAGGAAGCGACACCGGTCCGTTGGTTGGGCTGCTCTCATGAGGATTTCGATCATGTTCGACTATATCGGCAGTTTCGAACACGCCATCAGCGCTCTCAAGCGCGAGCAGCGGTATCGTGTGTTCGTCGACCTGGAGAGGAAAGCGGGGCAGTTTCCCCATGCCGTTTGGAATGGCCCGGACGGCATGCGAGATGTCGTCGTCTGGTGCTCGAACGACTACCTCGGCATGGGTCAGCATCCGAAAGTCATCGAAGCCATGTGCACCACCGCCCGCAGCATGGGAGCGGGTGCAGGCGGTACGCGCAACATCTCGGGAACAAATCGCCCTGTCGTCGAGCTGGAGGCCGAGATCGCGGACTTGCACGGCAAACAGGCCGCCCTGGTCTTCACGTCGGGCCATGTCTCGAACCAGACCGGCATCGCCACGATTGCCAAGCTCCTCCCGGACTGCCTCATCCTGTCGGATGCGCTCAATCACAATTCCATGATCGAAGGGGTACGCTCGGCCGGCTGCGCCAAGCAGATCTGGCGTCACAACGATCTCGACCACCTCGAGCAACTACTCTCGGGTGCTGCGGCAAACCGCCCGAAATTGATCGTGTTTGAGAGCGTCTACTCCATGGACGGAGACGTCGCGCCGATCAAGGAGATCTGCGACCTCGCGGATCGCTACGGCGCGCTGACGTATCTCGATGAGGTGCACGCGGTCGGCATGTACGGGCCGCGCGGTGCCGGCATTGCCGAACGGGACGGCGTCATGGATCGGGTTGACATCATCGAAGGAACACTTGCCAAGGCTTTCGGCACGCTCGGAGGCTACATTGCGGGACGCTGCGCGGTCGTCGACGCGGTGCGATCCCATGCGCCGGGATTCATCTTCACAACAGCACTTCCGCCGGCGATTGCCGCGGCGGCAAAAGCCTCGATAGCTCACCTCAAAGCATCGCACTGCGAGCGCGCCCGGCAGAGGCTGTCCGTCGCTGCGACCAAATCTGCCTTGCGCAAGGCAGGCTTGCCGGTGATGCCGACTGAGACACACATCGTCCCAGTTATGGTCGGAGATCCCGTGCTATGTCGATGGGCGAGCGACCTCCTGCTCCACCGACGCGGCATCTACATTCAGCCAATCAACTACCCGACGGTGCCCCGTGGGACCGAACGGCTACGAATTACCCCGACCCCAGCACACGATGGTCGGCTGGTCGAGCAACTCGCCGATGCCATGGTTTGGGTCTGGCAGGAGCTCGGTCTGCCCATTGCAAGACGCTCTCGGCGTTTGGGCTCGCCGAGTCTGGCAGTCGCCACGGGCTGACAATGCTCCCAAACACCGCAGGGCCTTATGTTGATCTTGCCCCAGAGCAGCAGCGCCTCGAAGGTAAAGGATCGGCCTGTGAGAAGATGGACAAGATGACTCCGCTGTCTGACATCGGAAAGCAGACGAATTCTCAGAAAATCGGCGTGCTCTTGAGCAATCTCGGCACGCCGGACGGAACTGACTATTGGTCCGTCAGACGATATCTCGCTGAGTTCTTGTCCGACCGAAGGGTGATCGAAGCTCCACGATTATTCTGGCTTTTCGTCCTCAATACGTTGATCCTCACCACGCGACCACAACGAAAGGGAGAGGATTACGCAACGATCTGGAATCGCGACAGGAACGAGAGCCCGCTCAAAACCATCACGAGGTCGCAGGCAGAGAAACTGCAACAGTCTATCCGTGACGGTCTTCTTGGCAACTCGAAGTCCAACGTCATCGTCGACTGGGGAATGCGTTACGGAAACCCGTCCCTGAAGACCGCAACCGAGCGGCTCGTGGCCAGGGGATGCGAGCGCATCCTCTTCGTCCCGCTCTATCCGCAGTATTCGGCCGCCACGAGCGCGACGGCATGCGACAAGCTCTTCAAGGTGCTCGCATCCATGCGATATCAGCCGGCACTGCGGGTTGCCACGCCCTACTACGATCAGGATACCTATATCGATGCGATTGCGGGCTCACTAGCCGGACGTCTCCTCAGCTCCGGTTTCGAACCGGACGTCATCGTCGCATCCTTCCACGGCATGCCGCTCAGTACGTACCTCGCGGGCGACCCGTACTATGTCCATTGTCATAGGACTGCGGATCTCATTCGGACACGCTTGGGGCTGTCGCAAGAACGCCTGATCGTCACGTTCCAGTCACGCTTCGGTCGGGCAGAATGGTTGAAACCGTATACCGACGAGACCATAAAGGCGCTTGCGGCGAACGGCGCCCGGCGGATCGCAGTCGTAACTCCCGGTTTCTCGGCCGATTGTCTGGAGACGATCGAGGAAATCGGACAGGAAAACGCGAAATATTTCTTTGACGAAGGCGGCGACGTATTCGCTCGCATTGATTGTCTAAACGATAGCGACCGTGGCATGCGCGTGATCGAGGCGCTCGTGCAGCGTGAATTGAGCGGCTGGGTCTGACGCAGTTGGGTAGAGCGACCTGTGGGACGCCCATGCCTTGCGATGGGGAGAACGAGATGATTGGCACGCCGATCGCGATTATTGTGCCGCCGAACGCGCAGTCCTTGGACATTTCCGGTCCTCTGGATGCCTTTCTGGAAGCCAATCGGCTGGCTCCCGACAGATGCAACTACAATGTGCGCCTGTTGTCGGTCGGTCCGGATCGAGCCGTGACGGCTGGAGCGATGTCGATTTTGACCCACGGCTCAATCTTTGAAGACGAGCAACCGATCGATACGCTGCTGGTCGCCGGCACTCCCGACTACGCCCGCGCTTACACGGACTCGCCTCTCCATGCCTGGCTACGACGGCACGCGCCGCGTAGCCGCCGCCACGGCTCAGTCTGCACCGGCGCCTTCTTTCTCGGCGCCGCTGGATTGCTGGACGGCTTCAGCGTGACGACGCATTGGCAGCACGCCGGTGAATTGGCGGAGAGATTTCCGGCAGCAAAAGTGGTTTCCGATCAGATCTTCGTCGAAGATGGACCCCTGTGGACATCGGCCGGCGTCACTGCCGGAATCGACCTCGCATTGAAGCTGATTGAGGACGATCACGGGCGCGAGGTCGCGCTCTCCGTCGCCCGCCGCCTGGTCGTCTTCCTGAAGCGACCAGGCGGCCAGTCGCAGTTCAGTGCTCATCTCGCCGCGCAGGTCGCGACCGAAGGGCGCATTCAGACGATCCAGCATTGGATCCTCGATCATTTGCCCCTTGACTTGACGGTGAAGACGCTTGCCGCGCGGGCCGCGATGAGCGTGCGCAATTTCACCCGCGTCTTCCAAGAGGAGGCTGGAATGACGCCGGCCGACTTCGTCGAGATGGCGCGCGTCGATTCGGCGCGGCGTCTGCTCGAGGATACTGACAAGCCGTTGCAGCGCGTCGCATCGAGCTGCGGCTTTGCAAATCCCGACGTGATGCGCAGAGCCTTTCTGAGGCGGATTGGCACGGGCCCAAGTGAATATCGCGAACGTTTCCGCCGATAAGGCCGCTTCACCGGCAATGCAACCGACCAACTTTCTGTCACCCGGAAGAAAAGATGAAAATTCCGCACCTCTTCTTCGCTATATTGGCATCGATTTCACCAGCAAACGGGACCCCTGTTGCGCCGGTTGATCCCCCTTTCAGCGCCGAACGCATCGAACAGCTGCCGCAGGAGATAAGGCGGGCCGTCGTATCCCGTTGCGGGCCCGATGCCGAGGCCAGGCACTATTTCGCAACTTACGACAACAATTCGCACGTTGTCCGGCTGGACTATTCCTTGCTTCGATGTGATCGGCCGCAGCGGCTCTGCAGGTCTTCCGGTTGCCTCCAGCAAACCTTCGCGAAGTCGCACGGCAGATACGTGCTGACCAGCTCAAACTTCAAGGCGGCCTTCGAGCCTGGAAATTCCATTCTTCAGCCTGATTTCGCACGCAAGCGAACGAGTGCTGACGCACGCAAACCGATACAGTCGTACGCGAAACTGCCAAGGGAATTTGATCAAGGCTAAGGGGTTCTGCCATGAGATTGTTGCACACGGGATTGGCGGTTTCGGCTGGAATAGGTGCCGCGGTCTTCCTGGCGGCAGCAACTCCGCCCGCGCACGAGAGCGTCGCACCGTTATCGCCGGCGGCCCTCGCCGAGATCGCCCGGGTCGAAGCCGAAATAGACCGCATCGAAGCGGACACTTTGAAGCGACTCTCCTCCGTTCCGGATAACCAGGTGCAGCAGATCGAATTGCTCGGAAAACTGATGCTTTTCGACAAGGAGCTCTCGGTCAATCGCAACGAAGCATGCGCGTTCTGCCACATGCCCGAAACGGGATTTACGGGACCGATTTCGGAACTAAACGGGTCCACCGGCTCATATCCCGGATCGGTTCGGACGCGGTTTAGCGAACGGAAGCCCCAGACGCACACTTATGCGCCCCTCGCTCCGGTGCTGCACTACAACGAGGCGCAGGGCGATCTCGTTGGAGGTAACTTCTGGGACATGCGTGCGACCGGTCGTCGCCTCGGCAATCCCGCGGCTGAGCAGGCCGAAGGTCCACCCATCAATCCGACAGAGATGGGCCTGCCCGACATTGCGTGCTCCGTGTACCGCGCTTCGCAACGGCCTTATCGCCGCCTGTTCGAAGCCGTCTGGGGTGCACAGGCCTTTGCGATCGACTGGCCGGTAAATGCTGAAGACGTCTGCAATACCCCCGGCCCGCCGGCTCCCGGCGATCCAGCGCCGATGCATCTGAGCCCTGTCGATCGCGGCCGCGCGGCCACGACGTTCGACCAGATGGCGCAGTCGATCGCTGGCTACGAAGCCTCGCATGAAGTCACGGCGTTTACCTCGAAATACGACGCTGTGCTCGCCGGAAAGGCGCAGTTCACCGCACAGGAGCAACAAGGTTACGAAGTCTTCCGCGGCAAGGGCCGGTGCAACGAATGTCACCGTGACGGCGGTCCCGGCGAAGAGCCGCTCTTCACGGACTTCACGGCGAGCAACATCGGTACGCCCGCCAATCCGCAGCTTCCCTACTATTCTGAGGGCCTGCCTGACGCGCGCGGCTACGTCGCCAACAAGAACGGTTCATCATTCGTGGATGGCGGCGTCGGAGCTTTTCTCTCCGGTGGTCATCCGCTCAGCCAACCATCTGCCGTTGATGCGCGCTGGAAGGCACTGTCGTCGGACAATCGAGGGCGCTTCCGAGTCCCCACACTGCGCAATGTTGACAAGCGACCGTCGCCTGATTTCGTGAAGGCCTTTGGCCACAATGGCTACTTCAAAAGCCTGAAGCAGATCGTCCATTTCTACAACAGGCGCGACGTGTTGCCGCGCTGCGCACCTCACGACCCCCGCGAAGGGACCGGCTGTTGGCCGGCGCCCGAAAGCACAGAGAACATGAATAAGAGCAAGACCGGCAACCTCGGTCTGACAGAGCAGGACGAGGACGCGTTGGTCGCGTTCATGCAGACGCTGACGGATGGGTATACACAGAAGAACTAGCCCGGAAACTGAGGGAAAGTCGGTGTCACGCCGCCGATTTGTTCGACCTCGAGCATGAGCGCGAGAGCCGACGTTCACCGGACAACACGGCCAAAGTAGTGAACGCTCCCAACATTACAATCCGGGTGATAAGCAGGTCTATCGGCATCTTTGATCGTTTTCGGTTCATCCGCTTCAACGAAGCCGATTTCATAATTCGCACTCCATGTGCCAGAGGTCACATGGTCCTAAATGTAGGTAGGCAGCACATGCTGATCGACCGCGCACAATTGCGAGAGCGGATCGCGAGACAAAGATTTCGCCGTGATCAATAATGTCCCGCCGTGCCCCCCACCTTGCCTCTGAACACCCGATACCCGATCGCGACATACAGCACCATCAAGGGGAAGACGAAGAGGCCCTCGCCCCAGAACATGAAGGCGAGACTGGCGTGAGGCGCCGCCGCGTCGTCAATCGTGATGGCAAACGGGATCATGTAAGGCCAGAAGGACAGTGCCAGCGTTCCGAACGCCGCGACAAAGATGACGGCGACAGCGGCGAACGGCCAGCGATCGTTGTGATGGAGGATGCTGCTGACCAGCACGGCCGCGGCCGCAGCTCCGACAGCTGGAAATACAAACAGGTAGGGCCGATCGAGCCAGCGATGCATGATCGGAAGGTTTTCGATCAGGGCGTGCGCAAAGACGATGATCAGAAACGCCAGGACGGCGAGCGCCAGCCCGGGAATCTGTCGACGAGCCGTGTCACGGACGTCCGACCGGCACTTTTGCACCAGCCAGCTCGCGCCCAGAAGAGCATAGCCCAGGCACAGCCCGACGCCGCACGACAGCGAGAACGGGCTCAGCCAGCCCAAAACACCGCCGACATAGACACCGTCGGTGAACTTCAGGCCCTCCACCAGGGCTCCAACCGTTACGCCTTGCATGAAGCTCGCAGCGAACGACCCGCCCACGAAGCTCACATCCCAGATCCAGCGAAACTGCCGCGCCGCTCTGTGGCGAAACTCGAAGGCGACGCCGCGCAGGATCAACCCAAGCAGCATGATGATGACCGGCAGATAGAAGGCCGACAGCAGCGTGGCATAGACGAGTGGAAACGCGCCCCATAGGATCACGCCGGCAACGACAAGCCAGGTCTCATTGCCATCCCAGACCGGCGCGACAGTGTCGAGCATCGTGTCGCGAGCCGCCTCGCTGCCAGCGAGACCAAACAACATGCCGACCCCGAGATCGAATCCATCGAGCAACAGATAGATCAATATGCTAATGGCCAGAAGAGCAACCCAGAACAAGACCATCTCTATTCTCCTGCGCTCGGGTAAGTTGACTGAATCAGCTCCGGGTCGGCGAGCGACATCGGGCGGTTTGGAGAGGCGCCGTGCGGCGGCTCGACGACCAGGCGCGTCGGACCGGCGCGCAAAAGCCGATAGATGTAGAATGTGCCGAAAGAGAAGATGAAGAGATAAACCGCTCCGAATAGCACGAGCGAGGTCATCGCCGCCGGCGCGGTCAGGAACGGCGTCACGGCGTCGGCCGTCCGCAGCAATCCGTAGACCACCCAGGGCTGTCGTCCCACCTCGGCAACATACCAGCCGGTGAGAATGGCGATAAACGGAAGCGGGAAACTGAGGAAGATTGCCCAAAGCATGGCGCGGTTTCGGCGCAGGCGCCGCTTGATGCTCAGATAGGACCCGAACCAAGCGAACACGAGCATGATCAGCCCGCAGCCGACCATGATGCGGAACGTCACGAACGGTATCAGCACCGGCGGGCGATCCTGCAGCACGAAGTCGGTCAGCCCCACCTCCTTCGAGGTCAGGCTCGAGCTGGCGATGATGCTTCCGAGAATCGGCACCTTGATCTCGTATTTGTTGCTTTCAGTCGCCGGATCGGGAAGCCCGATCAGCACTTCGCTCGCAGGCTGCTCGTCATGCCAGCGTCCCTCGATGGCCGCGAACTTTGCCGGCTGGTAGTCGTGAACGTAGTCGCCGACCAGGTGACCGAACACGAGCTGGACGGGGATTAGAAGCGCTGCGAGGAACAGTCCCATCCTCAGCATCACCCTGGACTCGGCGTAGTGGTCGCCACGCAACACATACCATGCACCGGTCGCAGCGACGCAGAATGCACCCGTGAGATAGGCCGCCAGCAGCATGTGCGGAAAGCGCGACCAAACGACCGAGTTGAAGATGATCTTCGTCCAATCGTCTGGCACGAAGTAACCGTTCTGCAGGACATAACCGACCGGCACCTGCATCCAGCTGTTGTTGGTCATGATCCAGAAGGCGGACAACGTGGTCCCGAGCGACACCATCGCGGTGGAGAACAGATAGAACCTTGGCGGCAGTCGCTTGCGTCCGAACACCAGGACTCCGAAGAAGCTGGCTTCCAGCATGAACGCCGTGAAGGTTTCGTAGGAGAGAAGCGGACCCTGGATCGGGCCGGACATCTTCGACAGGACGCTCCAGTTCGTTCCGAACTGGAATCCCATCACCACTCCCGAGACGACGCCCATACCGAAGGCGACGCCGAAGATCTTGAGCCAGAATTCGAACAGCGCCTGATAGACGGGACGGCCCGTTCGCATGTGCATTGCTTCGAGAACGGTCAGCCAGGCCGCAAGACCGATCGTGAAGGCCGGGAAGATGATGTGAAATGAAATGGTGAAGCCGAACTGTATCCGCGACAGCAGAAGCGCCGTTGCATCCATGTGAACATCCTTTTCCCCTCACGGACCGCGTTGATCCAGCCTTGATGCAGGTAGGAGCTGCTTCACCGCGGCCTTTTCCGCAGCGAACGGATTTTGCGCATTTGCACGCGGAGCCGGTCCAGACAGCGGCGTGATCCTGTGGGCGCCAGCAGCCTGTCAGGCCGCGACAGTCGGGAAGTCGGAAAAGATCAGGCGATCGGGATGGGTAAAGATCTCATATCCGTCTGAACGGGCGACCGCGATCAGCGTGATGCCCGCCTGATCAGCTGTCTCAACTGCGAGAGAGGTCGGTGCCGAGACCGCAACAAGGACAGCAGCGCCGATCCGCGCGGTTTTCTGCACCATCTCGACCGAAACGCGGCTTGTCAGAAGGATCGCACCGCCTGCCCGCGCCACGTTCTCCCGCAAGAGCGCACCGGCGAGCTTGTCGAGTGCGTTGTGACGGCCAACATCCTCCCGCACCAGACCTATGCCGGTGTGCGGTTGCCAGAAGGCGGCGGCGTGCACGCCCCGTGTCTTCTGATTGAGCTCTTGCAAGGGCGCCAGCGCGGTCATGGCGTTCAACAGGTCGCGCGCGCGAAAGGTCGCTGTGCTTGATACATGCCGTGGCGTGGGACAAGCCTGCTCCAGGCTTTCGATCCCGCATAATCCGCACCCGACCGGACCGATCATGGCCCGGCGACGCGCCGAGAGTTCGTCCGCCCGGTCTCGGCCCAGCCACATTTGAATCTCGATCCCGAGGCTGCTCTCCACGATTTCGATGCTGGCAATCTCGTCCGCCTGCTTGATGATCCCTTCCGTCAGGGCAAACCCAACTCCGAAATCCTCCAGATCGGCCGGCGTCGCCATCATCACCGCGTTGGTAGACCCGCCAAAGGTGAGCGCAATCGCCGTCTCCTCGGCCACACATCTCGATGAAGGCGTGGGGTTTCCACCGCGCCAGAGAAGCTTCGCACGCTGCCGAAGCTGGCCATCGCTGATCATTGCTGCTCCTTCCAGGTACCGTACCCGTTCAGATAGCCTCGTCTCCCGACAGACGTTTTCTGTACCGCGGTCGCATTTTCTTGATCGCACGACGGCGCCCCTGGGCAAATCGATTCGCCTTTGCCGCGTGCGAATTCGAAAGATCATTCGGTCGTCGACGACGATATCGGAGGCAAGCCCAAACAGGCCGAGAGGGCCCGTGAACATTCTTGGGCTTGAGGACAGCGAACTAAATGCACGGAGCGTACGAGCATGAATAAGCCGGAAAGTACTGGCCTCGCCGATCGACCACGGGCAGGTGCACTCAGACGACCTATTCACCAGATCCTGGTGCCATTCCCAGTCGCTTACTTTGCGGCGGCATTCGCGACCGACCTGGCCTATTGGAGGACCGCCGAAGTGATGTGGTACCGGTTTTCCGTCTGGCTGATCGCGGGGGGACTTGTCATGGCTGCGCTTGTCGCGCTGGCCGCGATGGTCGATCTCTTTCGTAACCAAAGACCGGCATGGATCCACGCCCTTGCCTATGCGGCCGCGGTCGTGCTGTCCATTCTCAATGTCCTTGTCCATAGCCGGGACGGCTATACCGCGGTCGTTCCCACGGGGCTAACCCTCTCAGGTGTCGTCCTCGTTGTTCTGCTTTTCGCGATCTCCCCAGGCTGGACGTTGACCCATCGCTATCGCATCGGAGCAAAGGCATGACCGAAATCAAGACGAGCTTGCCGCGGGTTGCCGCCATCATGGCCGCTGTCGCCGGATTGGGTCTGGCCGGCTGCAACGATAGCGGAGGTGACCCGAAGCTGCAGATCGGCGCAAATCCCGTGCTGCCCCCGCTGCATCAATATCTGCTGCCACCGATCCGGATTGCGACACCGGTGGGGTGGGGATCCGAGACACCCAAGGTCCCGCAGGGGCTGCAGGTCCATGCGCTTGCCACAGGGCTGCAGCATCCGCGGTCGGTTTACGTCCTCCCGAACGGCGACGTGCTGGTCGTCGAGAGCAACGGTCCAAAGGCGCCGATTTTCCGTCCCAAGGATCTGGTCACCGGCGTGGTAGAGACGCTCGCCGGCGCCAAGGCGAAGGACGCCAACCGGATCACCTTGCTCCGCGACACCAATGGCGATGGCATTCCCGACGTACGGTCGGTGTTTCTGGATCACCTCAATTCTCCGTTCGGCGTCGCGCTGGTCGGTCACGATCTCTACGTCGCAAATACGGATGCGATCATGCGCTATCCGTATCAGGTCGGGCAGACCAGCATC
This sequence comes from Bradyrhizobium hipponense, assembly GCF_008123965.1. Lineage (GTDB taxonomy): Bacteria > Pseudomonadota > Alphaproteobacteria > Rhizobiales > Xanthobacteraceae > Bradyrhizobium > Bradyrhizobium hipponense. The sequence goes on from NZ_VSTH01000088.1 coordinate 15,733, forward strand.
ACCGCCAAAGGTAGCAAGCTGACCGATCTGCCGGGTGGACCGATCGATCACCATTGGACGAAGAGCCTTCTGGCGAGCCCGGACGGATCCAAGCTTTATGTCGGCGTCGGGTCGAACAGCAATATTGCGGAAAACGGCATCCAAGCCGAGTACGAACGCGCCGCCATCTGGGAAGTCGATCACGCCACCGGCGCTCACCGCATTTTCGCCAGCGGCACGCGCAACCCGACGGGGCTACAGTGGGAGCCGACGACCGGCAAGCTGTGGGCGATTGCCAACGAGCGCGACGAGATCGGACCCGACCTAGTGCCGGACTATCTCACCTCAGTGCAGGATGGCGGGTTCTACGGCTGGCCGTACAGCTATTACGGTCAACATCTCGATCCCCGCGTTCAGCCGCAACGTCCCGATCTGGTCGCCAAAGCGATCGTGCCGGACTACGCGCTGAGCTCCCACGTGGCTCCCCTGGGATTTGCCATGTCCTCCGGCCACAATCTTCCTGCGAACTATCAGAGCGGTGCCTTCGTCGGAGAGCACGGCAGCTGGGATCGAACACCCCTCAACGGCTACAAGGTGGTCTTCGTCCCCTTCAGAGACGGCAAACCTTCCGGCCCAGCGCAGGACGTCGTCACTGGCTTCCTCGATGCGAACAACCACACCCATGGCCGGCCTGTCGGCCTCGCCATGGATCGTAGTGGCGCACTGCTCATTGCCGACGACGTCGGCAACACGGTGTGGCGCGTCTCATCGGCTGACGTCACGGCTGCGCCCAAGCCGGCCTCGTAGCGACCGAACTCACGTGTGGTCGAGGCGGCCTGGGGACAGGCCCGCCTCGCCCCTCGTGGGATAACTCTTGTCGTCGAATTTAGTCGAATCGGCGCGGCGAGCGCCTACCTCGAAATCAGGACGGATGGAGCTTGGCATGTCTTCGCGAACCAAACGACGCATCACTGTTGCGACGCTGCTTCTTGCGATCGGCGCATCGTGTCCCGCACTCGCCTCCACAGCATCTTTATCCTCGAAAGGCGACGCGATGGTCCGATTCGAGCGGGGCGAACTCGTCAGGTTGCGATCTGGAGGACCCATGATGACCGTCTCGGCGGTCAAGGACGACCAGGTCAAGTGCATTTGGACAGACGATAGCGGCCAACCCGACGATGCCACCTTCCCGGCCGACGTGCTGCACAAATTCTGATCGAGCTGTTTTGCAATCATCCTGGAGGCAAGAATGTTGATTACGCTGGTGGCAGTTCTCTGCAACGGAGCGGTGTGCCTGGAAAAGGTCGTCACCAATAGCGAGCAATCCGGCATCACCATGAGCGCCTGCGAGACCAATGCCCAGACCGGAATCGCCGACTGGCTCTCGCATGGCCCTTACAGCCAGTGGAAGTTACAGGGCTACAAGTGCGTGATTGGACCGTATACTCCCAAGCGTGCTGCCTAGACGTCGCGTCTTCGCCATCTATCATGATATTATTCTGACCCGACTATCCCCCGTCTCGTGGTTGTTGGATCTCCACGGGCTTTTCGCGGTGGCGCCTGTCGAGAGGACTTTCCGTGACAACAAGGCCGAACGGTGTCGCGAACGACATTAGACCAGTAGCGGACGCCTCTCCGCAGGCCACAACGGAGTCCGAGTCGGCTGCCGCAATCACCGACCTCGAAACAAGACATCTGTCACGGGAGGTGGCTGGGCGCGTTCTCGTTCAGGACGTCAGTGTGCAGGTATTGGCCGGCGAGGTACTCGCCATCGTTGGACCGACCGGGGCCGGGAAGTCATCGTTCCTCCGGCTGCTCAATCGTCTGGACGAGCCTACGTCCGGCACCGTCCTGCTCAAGTCGCAAGATTACCGTTCCATCACCCCGCGGGAATTGCGGCGCCGAGTTGGCATGGTGATGCAGACGGCGTATCTTTTCCCAGGCACCATCGCCGCCAACATTGCATTTGGGCCGCAGCAACGCGGCAAGATGCTCGCGCCTGCACAAATCGAGGCTCTCCTGGAGCGCGTCGGCTTGCCCGGACTTGCCGATCGCGACGTCAGCAATCTCTCCGGCGGCGAAGCGCAACGCGTCGCGCTGGCGCGGACCCTTGCGAACGAGCCCGAGGTGCTGTTGCTGGATGAGCCGACCTCCGCCCTCGACGAGGCGTCAGTGAGCGGCATCGAGAAGCTCATTCTCGGCATCGTCACGGAACGGCGGATGACGTGCCTCATCGTCACGCACAATCGCGCCCAGGCGCAGCGGCTCGCGGGGCGGACGATGGTCATGCAAGCGGGCCGGCTGGCCACGATCGGCCCCACGGAGCAGGTTCTAAATGCTGGCTGAACTCCAGAACAGTATCGGCAGCGACGTGTTGACTGGCCTCGCGCAGGCCGGCGGGGCGATCGCGCTGTGCGCGGCCGTCGTCGCGCTGTGTCGTTGGCAATCGGTGCATGTGGAGCGCGAGGCGGTCGTCTCGATGGCGCGCGGCCTCGTGCAGATGGTTCTGGTCGGCCTGGTACTGGCCCTGCTGTTGCACGGCCGCCTGCTGATCGGCTGCCTCATCCTCTTCATGATGGCGATCGCTGCGGCGATCACGGCAGCCCAACGTCTCAAGGGAATGGCTGGTGCACTTCCGCTCTGTTTCTGGTCCATTGCCGCGGGCGCGGGCACCGTCATTGCAGTGATGCTCGCGACCCGCAGTCTTCGACCGGAGATTTCAATGCTCGTCCCGGTGGGCAGCATGATCATTGCCAACGCGATGAATGCGTGTGCGCAGGCAATCGAGCGTTTCCGAGCCGAAATCCTTGCGCATGTCGGCCAGATCGAAGCAGGCCTGTCGCTGGGCGCGGAGCCCGCCGTCACTGTCGCGCCCCATCTTCAAAGTGCCGTGTATGCAAGTCTTCTGCCCCGGCTCGACATGATGAAGTCCCTGGGGCTGGTGTGGATCCCGGGAGTCATGGCCGGCATGGTGGTTTCGGGCGCCAGTCCGGTCTACGCGGGCATCTACCAGTTTATCGTCGTGGCAATGATTCTAGCCGCCTCCGGCATTACAGGTCTGGTTGCAACGGTTCTCATGCGCTCGCGCGCCTTCTCGGCCGCGGCTCAACTCACAATGCGACCGGCGGAGACGCCTGCAACTCCTGTCACCAGGCGCTGAACCACGGCACGATCGTGATTGGCCGACCGACCGGCGCGTCCCAATCAGACCTGATTTCGACAAAGCTGGACGGTAGCGCCGCACCTGCCCGGTGCATCAATTATCTCTGCGGCTCGATCCATTTGCCTTGTCAAGACAGATGATCTCGATCCGCCCTCCGGAGCCGGGATGGATGACCAGCCGGAAGCCGTGCAGCTTGATGATGGCCGCCACCAGGCTAAGTCCGAGCCCGACACCCGGCGTGTTGCGCATCTTGTCGGAGCGGTAGAACCGCCGCAGCACGGCTTCACGCTCCTGTTCGCCGATACCCGGCCCCGTGTCGGTCACGCGCACGATGGTTTCCTTGTCACCCCGCAAAAGCTCCAGGCCGACCTTCCCGCCCGCCGGCGTGAACTTGATCGCGTTGTCGACGAGATTCACCACGGCTTCGAAGAGAAGATCCCGGTCGCCCCAAACGTGCAGCTTGCGGTCGATATCCACGCCAAGCGCGATGCTCTTGTCCTCGGCGATCGGTTCGTAGACGTCACATACCTCTCGTAAGATTTCATGAAGCGCAACATTGCCGAACCCGGCCGAACGCCGGCTGTTCTCAATTTCCGTCAGTCGCAGGAGAGCGGTGATGATCGCGAGGGACTGATCAATGCCTCCGATCGCCTTGTCCGTAACGCTCTGAAGCTGCTCCAGGGTGGTTGCATGTGTACGCCCGCGCTCCAGGGACAATCGGGCGCGGGTCAAAGGGGTTCGTAGATCGTGCGCGATATCGTTGCCGACGCCAGCGAGCGCGTTGATCATTGCTTCCATTTCATCGAGCATGCTGTTCACAATCACAGCCAGTCTGGAGAACGGATCGTTGACGTTACGATGTGGGAGGCGCTCGCGGAGGTCGCCGGCGATGATGCGCTGAACCCGCTGATTGACCTCCTCCACCCGCCGTTGCGCGCGCACGCTCAGCCAGGCTCCGGCCAACAGGCAGAGGCAGAGCGCCGGCAAGAGCCCGAGCGCGAGGGCTTGCCCAACGACGCTCGATATCTCGCGGGTCTCGTCGACGTTCCGCCCCAGCACGAGGACATCGCCGTTTTCCAGACGCCGGCCTATCGCCCGAATCAGTGGATCGCCACCTGGCGGTTGGCCAATCGGCACTACCCTCACGGCCTGTGCCGCTCCACCGACCTTGAAGTCCCGCGGCAGCTCTTTGAGGTTGCCGGCGAGCCGATTGCCGGCAGGATCGAACAATCCCGCATACTGAACCCCTCGGGAATCCTGGCCAAGGTGGTCCGAGATTGCATCGGCGCGGCGGTCCCGCGGCAGCGCTGCCATGAAATTGAGCTGCTGAGCGATCATGCGATCGGATCGCGCAATCAGGTAGCCGTCGATCTTCCAGTAGATGAAGCCGAACAGCACGATCGTGAACAGGGCGAAGACAGCAGCCACCGCCGAGGCCCAGCGGAAGGTGTTCGAGCGTATCAATTGGAGCTGGCGCATCGATCCCGCCGGTTGGTGTTCGTACCTCATTCGATCGCCAGGCAACGGCGCTGGCAGCGCCTATTGCTGCGGTCGCAGAATAAATCCGGAGCCGCGGACATTGTGAATCAACTGGGGTTCCCCAGCGCCGTCGACCTTGTGCCGCAGCCGGCCCATATGCACGTCGACGAGATTGGTCGTGGCTGGGACGAACTTGTAATTCCAGACCTCTTCGAGCAACATTGCACGGGTCAGCAACTGATCACTTCGCCGCATCATGTATTCGAGGAGGCGGAATTCGCGTGGCAACAAATCAATCTTTCGCTCGCCGCGCCACGCGGTACGCTCGATCAGATCGAGTTCAAGAGGACCGACCCGCAACGTCGTCCCGCGGCTATCCGTGGGACGACGAAGCAGGGCTTCTATTCTGGCGATGAGCTCCACGACTGCGAAGGGCTTCGTCAGGTAATCGTCTCCGCCGCTTCGCAAGCCTCGCACCCGATCGTCGACCGCGCCGAGCGCGCTTAGCACCAGGACCGGAGTGCTAACCTGCTCCTTGCGCAACGCCTCGATGATTGTAAGCCCGTCCATGCCCGGCAGCATGCGATCGACGATCAGGACATCGGGATGCAGCGCCCGGGCTTTGTCGAGGCCTTCAATTCCGTTTGACGCCCACTCGACCTCAAACCCTAGCTCGCTCAACTCGGCCACGATCTCCTCGGCCGTCCCGGCGTCGTCCTCAATCAGTAGAACCTTCATCATCAGCTCGATCTCAAGTGTGCCAAAGTGCCCAGCCGGCCGGCGGGAAATCATATGCTCGCTCGTTCGCAAAGTCATAGGCACCGTCCAAATAGCCGACTGGGAAGGGGCCGGACCGCGCTACCCAACGACTTGGCTTAGCGCCGCCCGCTTCGGACTAGCACGCCGCCTTGGCGAAGCGCGGCAGAGCCCTCGAGGAACGACATAAACTCTCCGCCGAAGCGGCGCCATTAAATAGCAATTTAACGGGCTTAGCGGATTGGGGACCACCCAGCGCATGGTCGCCCCGCCGCGCGGCTTCGCCGCCCCGTTCTCGCAACACTGAAATCGATTTTAGACGACATCCTTCGGCCGGCTGCTTACGTTCCCGGGTACGCGATCAAGAGAGTGAGCCGCCATGCTGGACGACCTTGACAAACGGAACACGAATGGAAATCCACAGGTTGTTCCGCGGATGTCCTCCAAAATCGGATTTGTCGGGCTCGGCCTGATGGGTACGGCCATGGCAGCAAATCTCGCGGCCGACGGTCGCAACGTATGCGCCTATGTACGCCGGCCGGAACGCATCAACGACCTCCGGGCGCTCGGCGTTTCGGCCACAACTCATCGGCCGGACTTGTTCGACAGCGACATCATCATCACCATGTTGCCCGATGACGCTGCCGTGCGAGATATCTTCTTTGGACCACTCGGGATCGCGGAGTCGTTACGGCCCGGCGCGATCCATCTGTCAATGAGCACCATCAGCACCGGGGCCTCGGCCGCGCTCCTGCTCGAGCACGAGCGTCACGGTCAAGGCTACGTTGCAGCCCCCGTGTTCGGCAATCCAGACGCAGCCAGAGCGCGCCAGCTGGCCGTCATCGTGGCAGGCAAGCCGGAGTCCTATGAACATTGCCGGTCGTTGACGGATTCGCTGGGGAAGACTTTCGTCATCGGGACGGATCCCGCACAGGCCAATCTGCTCAAGTTGCTCGGCAACATGATGACGGCGACAGCTCTCGAGGTCCTCGGCGAAATCGTGACTGTTCTGCGCAAGCGCGGACAGGACCCTCAGCAATTCGTGGATATCATGACGGGCACGATGTTCGACAGTCGCGTCCACAAGAACTACGGCAGCCGGCTCATTGCCGGCAGCTACAAGCCGGGACTGACGATGCCGCTGGCGCTCAAGGACGTACGCCTGGCGCTGGCCGAGGCGGAGCTGGCCGGCGCTCCAATGCCATCGGTGGGTGTCGTTCGCGACCGGCTGATCACGGGAATCGCGCGTGGCCACGGTGGGCTCGACTGGACGGCGCTCGGAATGGTGGCGTCGGAGGAAGCGGGACTTTAGACCTGTCGGTCGTGCAACGTGATCGCACCGCGTAACGCGATGCTTAACGCCGGGCCTCAACGGAGCGCCGCACGGAGACCTTTCTGCTCCCTTTGCGAACTGCAACCGTGAAACGGTTTGCGCAGTCACCTGGCGTCTGCAAAACACGAACCTGCTGAGCCTTGAAACTAACGTTCGCACGCGCGATTGCGCGCGCACCGCGTTAGAAAAAGTGTCGCAAGGGCGCTTACGGACACCCGATTGCCGTCCCGCTTCTCACGCTCCTGAGTCACGCTCCATTGAAGCCGCGTGAGCATTTCGTGCGTTTGGCTGATCCGTGATCCACCGCATCTGCTCAGACGGGCCACCCTATAAACTGGCCCGCTGTTTTTCAACGGAGAAGCTCCAATGACGAATCTCAAACTGCTCTCGAGTGGACTGATCGCGGTGGCAATGCTCGCAACGCCGGCTATGGCTCGCGAAAGCGGCATCGCCTCCCGGCGGGCCGCCATGGAAGCCAATGCCGCCGCGCCGGAAGCGCCGTTCTACTCGGGTGACCGTGCTTGCGTTCCGGCGCCGCGCGTCGGCGCATTTGCAACGGCGCCGTGGACCGGCAACAACGTTCCCTGCGAACCGGGCACGGGCGCGCTCTGATCTGCGTATTGCGGTTCGGCTTGTTCGACAGTTCTTCTTGCGCCTTGGCGCTTGTGACTCCTTGTCGATCAGCGCTCCGGCAAAAGAGTGGGCTGGATTCTCGTCCAGCCCGTTTCTCGTTGATCGTTCTCCCCGGCATTGGTCTCCAACTTTCTCAACTGGCCGCGAGTGGACGGTACTCCAGCTTTTGTGAGGCCGATTTGAATGGCGCCGCTGTTGAACGTGCCTACTCTTTCAAGCATCGCGAAAACTCGGCCCAGCGGCTCCTACGGATGCCGCGCCGGCCGGTGAAATCAAATACAAGGAATGTTCTGATGAAACGAGTGATGATGATCCTGGCTACGGCCGCGCTTGCCTCCGCATTGGCTGTCGGCGCGGCGGAAGCGCGAGGAGGCGGCGGAGGCGGAGGTGGTGGCGGTCACGGTGGCGGTTTCGGCGGTGGCGGA
>NZ_VSTH01000089.1 GCF_008123965.1 Bradyrhizobium hipponense
CACCCATAGGATCTACGAAAGCGGCGTAACCGTCGAGCTCAGCGCCCCATCGCCTGATAGATCAGCGTCTTCAGCGCCAGTTGAATCCGGCCGCGCTGCGTCGGGGTCTGCACCATGAAGATCCCGAACAGATCGTCCTCGGGATCGATGAAGAAGAAGGTGCCGCCGACGCCGTCCCAACGATACTCGCCGAGCGGCCATGAGGTGCCCGGCGGCACCGAGGTGCGCACGGCAAAGCCAAGGCCGAAGCCGGAGCTCCCGCCCGGATAATAGTTCTGATCGCGCGCGACCTTGGTTTCGGGCCCAATATGATCCGATGCCATCAGTGCAATGGTCTCGGGCTTGAGATAGCGCCGGCCTTCATAAGTGCCGCCATTGAGCAGCATCTGCGCGAAGCGGGCGTAATCGCCGATCGTGCCGACCAGGCCGCCGCCGCCCGATTCCCATTTCAGCGGCCGCCTGACATCGCGGAGCTGCGTCGTCGCATTGATGTTGCGATCGTCCGGCATCGGCTCGGCAACGCGCGGATATTTTGCGGGATCGGCGACATAGAACGCCGTCTCGGTCATGCCGAGCGGATCGAGCAGCCGCTCCTTTTCAAACTGGAGCAGCGTCTTTCCGGAGATCACCTCGACGACGCGGCCAAGGACGTCCGTGGAAAAGCCGTAGTCCCACACCGTGCCTGGCTGCTCGACCAGCGGCAGCGTGGCGATCTTGGCGGCAAAATCGGCGTTGGTCAGATCGCTGTTGAAGAGGTTGGCATCAGCATAAAGCTCGCGCACCATGCCGCCGCCGTAATAGCCGTAAGGCAGTCCGGAAGTGTGCCGCAGCAGGTCCTTGATCGTGACCGGACGATCGAGGGGCTCCAGCGCCAGCGCGACCTTGCCGTCCTCGGCCTTCTTTTCGACGCCGACCTTCATGCCGGCAAAAGCAGGAATGAATTTCGAGACGGGATCGTCGAGCGCGAGCTTGCCCTCCTCGACCAGCATCATCGCCATCACGGAGGTGATCGGCTTCGACATCGAATAGAGCCGGAAGATCGTGTCCGCGCTCATTGAAATCTCGGTCGCGACATCGCGGACGCCGAAATTCTCGTAATAGATCGGCTTGCCGTGCTGCTGAAGCAGCAGGATGGCACCGGGAATCTTGCCGGTCGCGATCTCGTTCCTGATGTAGTCGGAGACTTTTGCCAGTCCCTCGGGCGAGAAATTGTGGGCGACACGCCCCTCGGAGCCCGCCTGTGCACCGATTGTACCGAACAGGAGCGCCGCGATCAGGGCGCGGCGCCCGCGCATGTCAATTCTCCATGGCTTCATAAACCAACTGTTTCAATGTCCGCTGCACCCGTTGGCGTTCGGTCGGGGTCTGCTCCAGCAGGACGAAGAACATGTCCTGCTTGGGGTCGATCACGAAATAGCAGCCCGAGGCGCCGTCCCATTTCAATTCGCCGAGATCGCCGGGCGGCGGCGGCTTGGCATTGCCGGGATCGGTGCGAACCGCAAGGCCGAGGCCAAAGCCGAAACCGTCGCCGGGGAAGTAGAAATAGTCGCGATCGACGCCGGAGTTCGGGCCGACCTGGTCGGTCACCATCAGCTTGAAGGTCGCGGGCTTGAGGATGGTCTTGCCGTCGAGGCTGCCGCCGTTGAGCAGCATCTGCGCAAAGCGCTCATAATCGGCCATGGTCGTAACCATGCCGCCGCTCGCGAACTGGATTTTCTTGGCGACGGTTGGATCGTTGATGCGACCGACCCGGAAATCACTGTCGTTCGGCACCGGCTGGGCCAGCACCTTCTGCTTCTCGGGATCGGTGACGAAGAAGCCGGTGTCGACCATGCCGAGCGGGCCAAGCAGCTTCTCCCGCTCGATCTCCAGCAGCGGCTTGCCGGCCGCGACCTCCATGACGCGCGCCAGGATGTCGGTGGAGTGGCCGTATTGCCACAACGCGCCCGGCTGGTTGTGCAGCGGCAGTTTTCCGATTCGCTCGGCAAACTCGGCGAGGTCGAAATCGCCGGCATAGATGTTGGCGTCGCGATAGGCCTTGCGGACCAGGCTGTCGCCATAGAAGCCATAGGTGACGCCCGAGGTGTGCGTCATCAAGTCGTGCACCGTCATCGGCCGGCTCGGTGGCACGAGCTCGAGCGACCTGGTACCGTCCTCGGCCTTCTTCTCGACGCCAACCTTCACATTGGCGAAGGACGGAATGTATTTCGAGACGGGATCGTCGAGCTTGATCTTGCCGTCCTCGATCAACCGCACTGCAACGACAGAAGTGATCGCCTTGCTCATCGAGAACAAGCGGAAGATCGTCTTGTCCGTAATCGGCGCCTTGCTGACCACGTCCTGCACGCCGAAGGCTTCGCGATAGACCGGCTTGCCGTGCTGCTTGATCAGCACGGTTGCGCCGGCAATCTTGCCTGCCGCGACCTCGTTCTTGAAGAACTCGCTAATTTTGGCGAGCTTGTCCTGATTGAAATGAGCGCCTGCCGGGATCTCGTAAGTCCCTTCCGCGTTCGCGAGCGACGTCGCGCCAAACGACACCAGCGCGCCGCAGACGAGCGCACGCAGTCCAACATGTGAAATCATATCCCCTCCCCGGAACATGGTCCGGCGGAGTGTACTGACCGCGTCAATCGGCACAAGGGCCGCTGTGCCGCACAAGCGCCTCGGCGTGGAGCTTGGCGCTCGGCTCCGAGAAGCAGCAGAACACCACGCGGGCAACGGACGGTGCCAGGGGCAGCATTTCGATTGTCGTGCGGACGGCGATCTCGGCGGCCCGCTCGGCGGGAAAGCGATAGACGCCGGTCGAGATCGCGGGGAATGCCACAGAGGTCAGCTTATGCTCCCGGCACAGTTCGATCGCGCGGCGATAGCAGGAGGCTAGCAGATCGTCCTCACCGTGCGTGCCGCCATTCCAGACCGGCCCGACAGTGTGGATCACATGCGCGGCCTTGAGCCGATAGCCTTTGGTGATCTTGGCGTCGCCGGTTTTGCAGCCATGCAGCGTGCGGCACTCGGCGACCAGTTCGGGCCCGGCCGCCCGATGGATGGCGCCGTCCACGCCGCCCCCGCCAAGGAGCGACGTGTTGGCCGCGTTGACGATGGCGTCAACGCCGAGCGTGGTGATGTCAGCAACGATGACCTCGAGCTGGGCGCTGCCGATCCGGCGCGTCAGCGTGGTCAAGCGTCAGGCCGCAGCGTTGACCGCAACGCCCTTCTCGGAGAAGAGCTGCTGCAATTCGCCGGCCTGGAACATCTCGCGGATGATGTCGCAGCCACCGACGAACTCGCCCTTGACGTAGAGCTGAGGAATCGTCGGCCAGTTCGAAAAGGTCTTGATGCCGTTGCGCAGTTCGGCCGATTCGAGGACGTTGAGGCCCTTATAGCCGACGCCGAGATGGTCGAGGATCTGGACGACCTGGCCGGAGAAGCCGCACTGCGGAAATTGCGGCGTGCCCTTCATGAACAGAACCACGTCGTTCGACTTAACTTCGTTACCGATGAATTCCTCGATGCTCATATCCATGTCCTTCCGGGGCGGAGCCCTCAACGATCAACTCGGGCCGGCTCAGCCAATTTAACCCGATACCTGTCTATATATGTAGCCCAAACCGTTGTGCATCCAAAGTAAAATGGCGGCGACGGGGCTCGGACGGCCGATCCGAAACCCAGCCCGGGGCATGGCCTGATGACGCTAATATCATTACCGAGGAGGACTTTCATACCGTAACGGAGCCCCTATCTAGGACGAACCTTGGTTTTGGAACCGGGCAACGCCAACAACGTTCTCTTGTCCTGTCTGGAGAAAAACGTGACGAAACAAGCCTCCGCTACGGCCGCCCCCGCGCTTTCGTCAGAGGTGTCCGCTCCGGGCAGCCTCGCCCAGTCCTTGGAGGACGCGTTTCTCACCGTCCGCAACGAGACCGAACGCCGGGTTGCGCCGCTATCGCCCGAGGACCAGCAGATCCAGTCCATGCCGGATGCGAGCCCGACAAAATGGCACCGCGCCCACACCACCTGGTTCTGGGAGCAATTCGTGCTCGGCGAGCACTGTCCGGACTACCGGCCCTTCCATCCCGATTTCGCGTTCCTGTTCAATTCCTATTACGTCAGCGCAGGCCCCCGTCACGCCCGGCATCGCCGCGGCGACATCACCCGGCCGAGCGCCGATCAGGTCGGCGCCTATCGCAAACATGTGGACTCGGCGGTCGTGAAATTCTTTCGCGAGGCGGGCGAGGACAAGCTTCAGGCCATCGCGCCGCTGGTCGAGGTCGGGCTCAATCACGAGCAACAGCACCAGGAATTGATGTTCACCGACATCCTGCACGCCTTCGCCCAGAACCCGATTCCGCCGGCCTACGATCCGGACTGGCGCTTTCCGGCCTCGACGCGCACGGGTGAGGACTGGCTGACGCTGAACGAGGGCATCCATACCGTCGGCCATGTCGACGACAGTTTTCATTTTGACAATGAGAAGCCGGCACACCGCGCCCTGGTCGGCCCGGTCAGGATCGCACGCAATCTCGTCACCAATGGCGAATGGCTCGCGTTCATGCGCGACGGCGGCTATCGGACCGCAACTCTCTGGCTGATGGACGGTTTTGCTGCCGTGAACAGCGAAGGCTGGGAGGTCCCGGGTCATTGGCGCGAGATCGACGGCGAGTGGCATGTCATGACGCTGGCCGGCCTCAAGCCGGTCGATCCCGACGCGCCGGTCTGCCATGTCAGCTATTACGAAGCCGACGCGTTCGCCCGCTGGGCCGGAAAACATCTGCCGACCGAGATGGAATGGGAGGTCGCCGCGCGCACCGGCCAGCTCAACGATGCCTTTGGCATCGCCTGGCAGTGGACGCGTAGCTCATACGCGCCCTATCCGGGCTATCGCGCCATCGAGGGCGCGCTCGGCGAGTACAACGGCAAGTTCATGATCAACCAGCTGGTACTGCGCGGCTCCTCGCTGGCAACGCCTGACGGTCACAGCCGCGTCACCTATCGCAACTTCTTCTATCCGCATCATCGTTGGCAATTCACGGGATTGCGGCTCGCCGATTACGACTAATTCTCATCCGACGACAACCGCGCGCCGGACAGCGCGTTCAGGAGAGTATCATGAATGTGCATGGCAGCGCTTTGGCCGAAGCCCATCTTCCCGATGAGCAGACGACGGCATTCGCCCGCGAAGCCATCGAGGATTTGTCGCGGCAGCCGAAGAAACTGTCGCCGAAATATTTCTACGACGCGACCGGATCGGAATTGTTCGAGGCGATCACGCGCCTGCCTGAATATTATCCGACGCGCACGGAGCTTGCGATCCTGAGGGAGCGCGGCGGCGAGATCACGAAGATCATTCCGGGGCATGCAGCGCTGGTCGAGTTCGGCGCCGGCGCCACGACAAAGGTTCGTCTGCTGCTCAACCACTGCAAGTTCGCAGCCTATGTGCCCGTCGACATCTCCGGCGACTTCCTGAAGGCGCAGGCGAACGGCCTGAAGCGGGATTTCCCGTCGCTCGGTATCCATCCGGTGGCAGCCGACTTCACAACGCCGTTCGAGCTGCCCAAGGCGGTCGCATCGATGCCGAAGGTCGGCTTCTTCCCCGGCTCGACCATCGGCAATTTCGAGCCGCAGGAGGCCCAGGCCTTCCTGAAGAGCGCCCGCACGATTCTCGGCCGGGGCGCGCAGATGATCATCGGCGCCGACCTGGAGAAAGAGGAGCGCGTGCTGCACGACGCCTACAACGACGCCGCCGGTATCACCGCGCGCTTCAACCTCAATGTGCTGGTGCGCATCAACCGCGAGCTCGGCGGCAATTTCGACCTCTCCGCCTTCACCCATCGCGCGATCTATAACCGCGAGCGGCATCGAATAGAGATGCATCTGATCAGCAAGAAAAGCCAGACCGTGCGCATGCTCGGCACGAGCTTCTCATTCCGGGCGGGTGAGAGCATCCATACCGAGAACAGCTACAAATACAGCCTCGAGCGTTTTGCTGCGCTGGCGCAAGGAGCCGGCTGGCGCGTGCGCGAGACCTGGACGGACGCGGGGAAGATGTTCTCCGTGCATGCTCTGGAGGTGGCGGAGTAGAAATTCCGCCGTTTCCTGCGGCGCATCCTTCGAGACGCCCGCCTTAGGCGGGCTCCTCAGGATGAGGACGGAGTGCGTGGCAGCAGTTTCAACGGGCACCGGCGCTGACTAGCCTCATCCTGAGGAGACCGCGGAGCGGTCGTCTCGAAGGACGAGGCGCGCGCCCGGGCCGCTCCAGGAGTCTCTATCCGATTGGCCTGTGGCCGGCTGCGCCTCAATGCTCTTCCGCCTCCTCGCCCTTCGACCCGAGCGACACCGACTCCCACACCGCGACCACGATCATGATCACCGTTGTCACGACGGACAGCCATAGCGGCGAGAGATCAGCCGCAAACCAGCTCAGCGCCAGAAGCAGGATGATGCCGATGCCGTGCGACAGCTGGAGGAAGCCGCGGATCGCGTGCTTGAACAGGATGGTGCCGGTCAGGAATACCAGCGGCCCGCCGACCGTGCTCACGATGGTGCGGATGTCGGAATGGCCGCTCGGATGCTTCAGCACCAGTTCGTCCGAGACCGCGGCCAGGATGATGCCCGCGACGATCGGCATGTGCAGATAGGTATAGGCGAGCCGCGCCAGGCGGCCGGATTCGGCGGTCTTCGATATCCGCTCAGCGCCGGCCTCCGCGCCCTTGTGGAAGTAGATCCACCACATCGCGATGCTGCCGACCAGCGCCGACACGAAGGCAAGAATGTTGTCCGCGGTCCAGTCCAGTTCGGCGAAGGTCGCGCCATTGACGACGACGGCCTCGCCGAGCGCGATGATGACGAACAGGGAGCAGCGCTCCGCCATGTGGCCGCCTTCGACGGCCCAGGCCTCGATCGACGAAAACCCCAGCTTCGGGACCCAGAAGCGTGCCGCCGGTGAGATGTACTCCCAGGTGACCGCCGCGATCCACAGCCATAGCCGCGTCTCGCCCTCGATAAAACCGCCTGCGATCCACAGCACGGCAGAGATCGAGAGCCACGTCAGGATGCGAATGGCGTTATGGCGGACCTGTTGCCGATGGCGCGGGGTTGCGAATAGCCAGAACGCCGTACGTCCAACCTGCATGGTCGCGTAGGCAATCGCAAACCACAGGCCGCGCCCCTCGAACGCGGTCGGGATCGTGGTCGACAGCACGAGGCCGCCCAGCATCATCAGGAAGAGCAGGATGCGGACCGGCGTCAGCTCGGGATTGAGCCAGTTGGTGACCCACGCGGTGTAGACCCACACCCACCACACGGCCAGAAACAGCACCGTGACGTGTACCGCGCCGAGCGGCGTAAAGTGGTGCAGCAGCGTATGGGAGACTTGCGTGATGGCGAAGACGAACACGAGGTCGAAGAACAGCTCGGCGTTGGTGACGCGGCTGTGCTGGTTCGGCACGATGACGCGAAACATCGCACCGCGAGGATTATCCGCAGCCATCGTCGTCCCCCGCTCTCGCGATCAGGTCAGGTGCTCGTCAGATCAAGTACTCGTCAAATCTTAAGTACCTGGCTTAAGTACTTGGCACCCCGGGTCCGCCAGGAACCCCGGTTTGCAGTGCCAGCGCGTGCAGCACGCCGCCCATCTGGCCGCGCAGCGACTGATAGACGATCTGGTGCTGCTGGACGCGCGATTTGCCGCGGAACGATTCCGAGATCACGGTCGCGGCATAGTGGTCGCCATCGCCGGCGAGGTCACGGATGGTCACCTCGGCATCGGGGATCGCTGCCTTGATCATCGCCTCGATATCGTGGGCGTCCATTGGCATTCGGGTCTTGCTCCTAATCTCGGCTGCAAATCAGCCTCGGCGTCGAATCGCTGCCGGGGTCCGGATCAGCAAAGCCAAACTTGCCGGCAGGGCCAAACTTAGCGTGAACAGCCTTCTACGTCACGCCTTGAGGCACTATATCGGTGATCCGACCAGGATAAAGGCACGACAAAGTGCCGCGCACGGCAGATTGATCGAAAAGGCGTGAAGTCATGAAACTTCCAGGGCCTGACCACCCCATCACCATCACCCCGACCGCCCGGCGTATCCGCGTCACGGCGGGCGACATCGTGATCGCCGAGACCACCAAGGCGCTGACGCTGAAGGAGGCCAAATATCCGGCGGTGCAATATGTGCCGCGGGAAGACGCCAACATGGCGCTGCTCGAGCGCACCGACCGCGTCACGCATTGCCCCTACAAGGGGGATGCGAGCTATTACAGTATCAAGGCCGACGGCAAGACGCTCGACAACGCGATCTGGACCTATGAGACGCCCTTCCCCGCAATGGCGGAGATTTCCGGGCATCTCGCCTTCTATCCGGACAAGGTGAAGATCGAGGAGGTGGGGTAAGCTCACGGTGCAGCTGTGAAGCCGGGCGATCATGGATCGCCTCCTCTCAGTCGATAAGGCACAAGATGCCGCGCACTGCCGCAAGACTGGTTGGGCTCTCGTTGCTGGGCTTGGCCGGCGTCCTCATTGTGGTGGCCGCCGCCGGACTGGGTTTTCGCGCCTATCGCCAGCATCTTGCTGCCGAAACTCTTGCGATCCGCTCACCTACGGGCGTCCAGGAGGGAAAGTTCGTCGACATCGGCGGCATCAAGCAGTGGATTCAAATCCGCGGCGAGGATCGGGATAACCCGGTCCTCCTGTTCGTCCACGGCGGGCCCGGGGGAACGACTTTGCCGATCTCGTCGGGTTGGCGCCCCTGGGAAAAGCATTTCACCGTCGTGCAATGGGACCAGCGCGGCGCCGGCCGGACCTATGGCGCCGCCGGAGAAGATGCGCTCGCGCCAACCATGACGCTGGCGCAAATGACGCAGGACGGCATCGAGCTGGCCGAATATCTGCGAACCCATCTGCACAAGGACAAAATTATCCTGGTCGGGCATTCCTGGGGCTCGTTTCTGGGCATTCACATCGTCAAACAGCGCCCTGATTTGTTCTCTGCCTATGTCGGCACGGGACAAGTGGTCGGCAGGGTGACGTTCGAGAAGCAATTCGAGATCACGATCGCGCATCTGCAGGCGTTGGCGCAGTCCGCTGGCAACAGCGAGGCTCTGGGAGAATTGGCGCCAATCGTCGCGCGACCTCTGATCAGTCCACAAAATCGACTGGTTGCGGACAAATGGAGCAAAGCGCTGGGGCTACCCTCCATCGAGAGCTTCCAGTTGGCGGGTCCTGTCCCGCCGCCGTTCATGCCGGATTTCTCGCTGCTGGACTGGTACAACTGGCGTAAAGGCATGGCCTTCTCCGCAAAATATCTGCGCGGACGAGAGGGCCCCATGTTCAAGCGCGACGTCGTCTCGCTGGGTCTCGCGTTTCCGATCCCGGTGATCTTCATCGAGGGCGATGCCGACTACAACACGCCGGGTGGACCGGCCGAACAATTCTTCAATCAGATCACGGCCCCACATAAGGATTTTGTCTGGGTGCGCGGCGGGAGTCATTTCATTCCGTTCGATCGTCCCGACGAATTCTTGGCTGAGCTGGTCACCCACGTGAGACCGCTGGCACCAGATTGAGACGACGGCTTGGGGCCGGCCCCCCATTTCAAATCTCACGCTACGCCCTGAAGATCGTGAGCCCGAGTATCAGCAGCACCAGGAAGATCACGACGAAGATGTAGAACAGGAAGCGGGCGACGTCGGCGGAGGCGGCCGAGATGCCCGTGAAGCCGAGCACACCTGCCACGATCGAGATCAGCAGGAAGATCAGCGCCCATTTCAAGATCGTCATCGCCAGCTCCGCGACAGTGGCCACTGCAATCGGCGGCCTTCATCCGTGTCGGAAACGCTAACCGCGTTGCGCGGACCCGGTTCCTAACGCACGATGGAAGGTTGTCGCGGCACAATCTGCCCTTGCTGAATCGGGTTCCCAGCGGCAGAGTCCGGCCGGACAGAAACGCGACCGGGACGGCCATGATTACGATGTCACATTCCGCGGCGATCGGCGCAGAGGCGCATGCCGAGCCGAAGGCCAAGGTGCGCAATCTGTCGCTCGACCGCGCCCGCACCTTCCTGACGCTGGTGGTGCTGCTGCATCACGCCGTCATTCCCTACACCTATTTCGGCCACACCGACCCAACCTCCTGGGTCGGCTTCGACATGATCGTGCTGGCGACCGACAGCTTCTTCATGGCGATGTTCTTCTTCCTGTCGGGGCTGTTCGCGTGGTCGGGAATCGCTCGCAAGGGGCCGGCGAGCTATCTGGCAGACCGCGTCCGACGGCTCGGCATACCGTTCGTGATCTGCGCATTCACGGTCATTCCGCTCGCGTATTACGCCATCTCGCTGCGGCTCAACCCCGAGATCGGATTTTCGCAGTTCTGGTGGACTACGATCACGAAAGGCCCGTGGCCAAGCGGGCCGATCTGGTTCCTCTGGGTCTTGTTCGCCTTCGACCTGATCGCATGCCTCCTGTACCGGCTGTCGCCCGATCTGCTCGACCCTATCAACCGCCTCTCGCTGCGCGGGCGGCGCCGACCCGCGGAATTCTTCGCGGTCATGATGGCTGTCAGCGCCGCGTTCTATGTACCCGGGCTGATGTATTTCGGACCAAGCAACTGGTTCGAGTTCGGGCCGTTTTCGGTCCAGCATGGGCGCGTGATGCTCTATGCGACCTACTTCTTTTTCGGCGCCGGCATCGGCGTTGCGAATATCGATCGCGGACTGCTCTCGGCTGACGGCAGGATGGCGAAGGTGAGCTGGGACTGGATGGTCTTGGCGATCGTTCCGTATTGCCTGCTGTGGGGGCTGATCTTCATCAAGCGAGAAATACTGGGGAATCCGTCGCCACTGCCGAACTGGTATGAAGGAATTTACGCCGTCTGCGTCACCATCTTCAGCGTGGCCATCATGTTTCTGATCCTGGCCTTCTTCCAGCGGTTCAGGCAGTCAGGCTCAGCAAGGCTACTCGATCCGATGCAGGCCGCTGCCTACGGCATGTTCCTGCTGCACTATCCGATCACGCTGTGGCTGCAATACTGGCTGTTCGACTACAATTGGCCTGCAATCGAGAAGGCTTCCGCCGTGTTCGTGCTGACGGTGATTCTGAGCTGGGGCCTGACGGCGGCGTTGCGAAAGATTCCTGGGGCGTCGCACGTGTTGTGAGGCACGGTCTCTCCTCGTCATTGCGAGGAGCTCTTGCGACGAAGCAATCCAGAGTGTCTCCGCGGTGAGAGTCTGGATTGCTTCGCCGCGCTCGCAATGACGGAGAATGCGGAAACGGCCCTACGCCACCGTCCCGCTCATGTACTCCGGCAGCCAGCGCTCGAACGAGGCACGCAGTGTGTCGATCGCGACCGGCGCTTCGCCCGCGATCGCGATCGCGTCGCCGCCGGTGGTGCCGATCCGCAGGCAGGGCACCTCGCAGCCGCGCATCTTGGCGAGCACACGGCCGGCTTCCACCTCCGGCACGGTGACGAGATAGCGCGCCTGGTCCTCGCCGAACCAATACGCGTGCGGCACGAGTGCAGCGGGCGCTGCGAGCAGCTTCGCGCCGATGCCGCTTGCCGTCGCCATCTCGGCAAGCGCGACCAGAAGGCCGCCGTCGGAGAGGTCGTGCGCGGCGGTCGCGGTGCCGGCGTGGATCATGCCGCGCACACAGTCGCCGTTGCGCTTCTCGGCGGCGAGATCGACCGGCGGCGGCGCGCCCTCCTCGCGGCCGCAGATGTCGCGCAAATAGACGGACTGGCCGAGCCAGCCGTGGGTTTCGCCGATCAGCAGGATCGCTTCGCCGTCGGCCTTGAAGGCCAGCGAAGCCGATTTGGTGAAATCGTCGAGCAGGCCGACGCCGCCGATCGAGGGCGTGGGGAGGATCGCGCGGCCGTTGGTCTCGTTGTAGAGCGAGACGTTGCCGGACACGACCGGGAAGTCGAGCGTGCGGCAGGCCTCCGAAATGCCCTTCAGGCAGCCGACGAACTGGCCCATGATCTCGGGCCGCTCCGGATTGCCGAAGTTGAGATTGTCGGTGATCGCGAGCGGCTTGCCACCGACCGCGGTGATGTTCCGCCAGGCTTCCGCCACCGCCTGCTTGCCACCCTCGAAGGGATCCGCCTCGCAATAGCGCGGCGTGACGTCGACGGTCAGCGCCAGGCCCTTCGGCCCGTCCTGCACGCGCACGACGGCGGCATCGCCGCCGGGCCGTTGCATGGTATTGCCGAGGATGACGTGGTCGTACTGCTCCCAGACCCAGCGCTTGCTGCACATATCCGGCGTGCCGATCAGCTTCTCCAGCGCGGCACCGACGCCGATCGGCGCCGACACCTCGCGGGCGTGCACGATCGGCAGTGCGGTGGCGGCGACATGCGGGCGGTCATAAAGCGGTGCTTCGTCGCCGAGCTCCTTGATCGGCAGGTCGGCCATGACGTCACCGCCATACTTGACCACGAAGCGCTTGCTCGGCGTGGTGTAGCCGACGACGGCGAAATCGAGCCCCCACTTCTTGAAGATCGCCTCGGCTTCCTTCTCCTTCTCAGGCTTGAGCACCATGAGCATGCGCTCCTGGCTCTCGGAGAGCATCATCTCGTAGGCGCTCATGCCGGTCTCGCGGGTCGGCACTGCGTCGAGATCGAGATCGACGCCGAGGTCGCCCTTGGCACCCATTTCGACCGCCGAGCAGGTCAGGCCCGCCGCGCCCATGTCCTGGATCGCGATGACGCAGCCCTTGTCCATGATCTCGAGGCAAGCCTCGAGCAGCAGCTTCTCGGCGAAGGGATCGCCGACCTGCACGGTGGGACGCTTCTCCTCGGACTTGTCGTCAAATTCGGCCGAAGCCATCGAGGCGCCATGGATGCCGTCGCGTCCCGTCTTGGAGCCGAGATAAACGATCGGCATGTTCACGCCGGAGGCGGCCGCATAGAAAATCTTGTCAGCATCGGCGAGGCCCACGGCCATCGCATTGACGAGGATATTGCCGTCATAGCGGGTGTGGAAACGCACCTGGCCACCGACCGTCGGCACGCCGAAGGAATTGCCGTAGCCGCCGACGCCGGCCACGACGCCCGAGACCAGATGCCGGGTCCTGGCATGCTCGGGCGCGCCAAAGCTCAGCGCGTTGAGGCAGGCGATGGGCCGTGCGCCCATCGTGAAGACGTCGCGCAGAATGCCGCCGACGCCGGTGGTCGCGCCCTGGTAGGGCTCGATATAGCTCGGGTGATTGTGGCTCTCCATCTTGAAGACTACGGCCTGGCCATCGCCAATATCGATCACGCCGGCGTTCTCGCCGGGGCCCTGGATCACCCAGGGGGCCTTGGTCGGCAATCCGCGCAAATGGATGCGCGAGGATTTGTACGAGCAGTGCTCGTTCCACATCGCCGAGAAGATGCCCAGCTCGGTGAAGGTCGGCTCCCGCCCGATCAGCTTCAGGATGCGCTCATACTCGTCGGGCTTGAGCCCGTGGGCGGCAACCAGTTCGGAGGTGATCTTGGGTTCGTTCTTCATGGATTCGAGGCTTTCGGCGGGGTTTGCCGTTCTTAGGAACATCGGGGGCTCACGAAAAGCCCTTTATGGTGCATTTTTCCACTGTCCCACGTTTTGCGGCCGGGGGATGCGGGAACAGGAATTGCAAGGCGCGGTCGGATCGGATTTAAGGGCTAAAGACCCGTAATTGAAGGCCCATTTCCTTGCACGAATTGACCAAAGCGCCCCCGTCCCGCCGCCCCGACCTCCACATCGCCGCCGATGGGGAATTCCAGGGCTGGCGGACCTGGATTCGCGACAGTTTTGAGAGCCATATCGGTCCGTTCTGGCACAAGATCGAACAGGACGGCGGCGTCCGCAGCGCTTTCCGGGTCGAGAAAAAGCACCTCAACGGCTCCGGTAACGTCCATGGCGGATGCTTCATGGCGTTCGCCGACTATTGCCTGTTTGCGATCGCGACCCATGAGCTGGATGGGCCGGCCGTGACCACCAATTTCGCCTGCGACTTCCTCGACGGTGCGCGAGAGGGCGAACTGATCGAATGCGTGGGCGAAGTCTCCCGCGCTGGCGGCTCGCTGATCTTCCTGCGCGGCAAGATGATGTCCGGCGACCGGCCGCTGCTCACCTTCTCCGGCACGATCAAGCGGGTGAAGCGGAAGCCGGCACTCCAGGCAAACGCATAGCATGACGGTCCCGGCCGAACGGCTGAAGCTGCGGTAGCGCCAAACGCTATTACTTGGCGTCGTCCGCCAGCATTTTCCGGTATTTCTCGACGTCGCGCGACACCAGTCGCTGAAGCAGCTCCGGCGTGTGTTCGTCGGCATCGGGCGCGACCGTCGACAGATCGCCAAAACGCTTCTTCACCGCGTCGGTTTCTACAGCGGTGCGCGCGGCGGCGTTCAGCTTGGCGATAACGGCCGGCGGCGTGCCCTTGGGCGCGAACAGGCCGTTCCAGCCCTGCGCCTCGAATTCGGGCAGGCCCGCTTCGGCGGACGTGAGCAAATCGGGCAGCGTGGCGAGCCGCACGGTCGAGCCGACCACGAGCCCCCTCACCAGCTTCTCGTTGATCGACTGCGAGACGGACGCGGCCGCATCGCAGACGCCGTCGATCTGGCTACCGACCGCGTCGGTCAGCGCAGGCGCCGCGCCGCGATAGCCGACCAGCGTCGCATCGACGCCGGCTGCCGTGACGAAGCTCTTGCAGATCAAATAATTCGACGAGCCGACGCCGGCATGGCCGAGATTGATCTTGCCCGGATTGGCCTTGGCGTAGGCGATGAACTCCTTGAGGTCCGTTGCTGGAAAATCCTTGCGCAGGGCGATGATGCCGAACGTCTTCGCCACCATGGCGATCGGCTGGAAGGAGTCCGGCGTGAACGGCAGTTTTGGATAGATCGTATAGGCCGCGGCATTGGTGCCGGCATTGCCGATCGCGATGGTGTAGCCGTCAGGCTCGGCGCGGGAGGCGCGCGCCAGCGCGGTCGAGCCGCCGGCCCCGGCGACGTTCTCGATCACGATGGTCTGACCGAGCGCGATGCCCATCTGCTCGGCGACCGTGCGCGCGATCACGTCCGACGTGCCACCGGCCGCGAACGGCACGATCATGGTGATCGGACGCTTGGGAAAATCCTGCGCGGATGCAGCAGTCGCGAACGAGAGCGTCGCGAGCGCGGCGAGACACCGCTTCAAAATGAACGAGATCACGCGGCCTTTTCCAGGTGCTGGACCAGGCCGGCGAACAGGCCGCGTCCGTCGGTGCAGCCCATGATATCTTCGACGTGGTTTTCCGGGTGCGGCATCATGCCGAGCACGTTGCCGTTGTCGTTGACCAGGCCGGCGATCGAATGCGCGGCGCCGTTGATGTTGTGGCTTTCGTCGACCACGCCGTCGGCCGAGCAATAGCGGTAGAGCACCCGTCCCTCGCCCTCGAGCCGCTTGATGGTCTCTTCATCCGCCTCGTAATTGCCCTCGCCATGGGCGACGGGGACGCGGATCACCTGGCCCGCATTGTAGCCGCGGGTGAACGGCGTGTCGGAACGCTCGACGCGCAGATGCACGTCGCGGCAGATGAATTTCAGCTGCGCGTTGCGCATCAGCACACCCGGCAGCAGCCCGGATTCGCAGAGGATCTGGAAGCCATTGCAGACGCCGAGCACGAGGCCACCCTTGGCCGCATAGTCGCGCACCGCATCCATGACCGGCGCGCGCGCCGCAATCGCGCCGCAGCGCAGATAGTCGCCATAGGAGAAGCCGCCCGGGACCACCACGAGATCGGTGCCGGCAGGAAGCGACGTCTCCGCGTGCCACACCATCGCAGGCTCGTTGCCCGAGATCAGCTTCAGCGCGCGCGCCATGTCGCGCTCGCGGTTGATTCCGGGAAAAACGAGAATGGCGGCTTTCATGGCTCGGGTTCCGACAGTGGCGGGAATCGGGGTGGCACGGCGGCCAAATCGTGAAGAGACATAACCATTTGACGGGGATTTTACCAGTGCTAGCCTCGCCGGGCCGCCTTGTGCACAGGCCATGGTTACCGCAATTTGGCCGAACGATTTGCCGGGATTGAAACCATGAATGTCCCGTCGCTGCCCACATCCGCCGCCGAGCCGGTTTCCGCCGACGGCGTCATCGCGGCCGGCGCCTATGTCGACGGACGGCGCGTCGCCAATATCGCCATCAGCGAGGCGTCTAGCTGGCGCGCCAAGCCCGGCCACGTGGTCTGGATCGGGCTGCATGAGCCCGACATGGCGCTGCTCGGCGCCGTGCAGAAGCAGTTCGATCTGCACGAACTCGCCATCGAGGACGCCAACCACGCCCATCAGCGGCCCAAGATCGAGCAATACGGCGAAGCCCTGTTCATCGTGGCGCGGACCGCGCAATTGCTCGAGGGGCGGATCGCCTTCGGCGAGACCCACATCTTCATCGGCGATGGCTATCTCGTGACGGTCCGTCACGGCGCCTCGACCTCGTATACGGCGGTACGCGAACGCTGCGAGAGTTGTCCGCGGGCGCTCGCCCGCGGCGAGGACTACATCCTCTATGCCATCCTCGATTTCATCGTCGACAACTACTCGCCGGTGCTCGAAAGCATTCACGAGGAGGTCGAGGAGATCGAGGACTACGTGCTCTCCCACGCCATCACCAAGGCCCAGATCGAGCGCCTCTACATGCTGCGCCGCGACCTGTTGCGGCTGCGGAATGCGATCGGCCCTCTGGTGGAGGTCTGCCGCCGGCTCGAGCACGACGAACTGTCGATGGTGCGCCCGGCCATGCAGACGCTGTTCCGCGACGTCACCGACCATGTCCGCAATATCCAGGAGCGCATCGATTCCATGCGCGAGGTGCTGGCCTTCGCCTTCGAAGCGAGCCTTTTGGTCGGCCAGGCACAGGAAACTGCGGTCTCCAAGAAGCTTGCCTCCTGGCTCGCCATCATCGCGATCCCGACCGCGCTCGCCGGCATCTACGGCATGAACTTCAAGCACATGCCGGAGCTGGACTGGGAGTACGGCTATTACATGCTGCTCGGCGTGATGCTGATTTCGTGCGGAGCGCTGTACTGGCGCTTCCGCCACGTTGGATGGCTGTGAGGGGGCGGCCCTCGCCCGACTGCGCGTGTTAGCCAGTCCGGCTCCTTGTCCTGAGGAGCGCGCTCTCTGCGCGCGTCTCGAAGGATGAAGGCCGAGCTGCAAGAGCCGGGCCTGCATGGTTCGAGACGCGCATGCTGCGCTCCTCACCATGAGGATTTACGAGGCGGACTCAGACGATCTCGACGCGATAGTTCTCGATCACGGTGTTCGCCAAGAGCTTGTCGGCGGCATCCTTCAGCACGGCTTCGGCCTTGGCCTTGTCGGCGCCGGCAAGCTCGATGTCGAACACCTTGCCCTGGCGCACGCTGGCGACGCCGTCGACGCCGAGCGATTTCAGCGCGCCTTCGATGGCCTTGCCTTGCGGATCGAGGATGCCCGTTTTCAAGGTAACGGTGACACGTGCCTTCACGTCGAAATCCCCTTTAGCTCTTCACCAGTACCGGGCCGGAGCCGGCTGGACGCTCGTTCTCCATGAGGATACCGAGACGCTTGGCGACTTCGGTATAGGCCTCCAGCAGCCCGCCGAGATCCCTGCGGAAGCGGTCCTTGTCGAGCTTCTCGTTCGACTTGATGTCCCAGAGGCGGCAGGAGTCCGGCGAGATCTCGTCGGCGACGATGATCCGCATCATCTCGTTCTCGAACAGCCGCCCGCACTCCATCTTGAAATCAACGAGACGGATGCCGATGCCGAGGAAGAGACCGGTGAGGAAGTCGTTGACGCGGATGGCGAGCGCCATGATGTCGTCGATCTCCTGCGGCGTGGCCCAGCCGAAGGCGGTGATGTGCTCTTCCGACACCATGGGGTCGTTGAGCTGATCGTTCTTGTAGTAGAATTCGATGATCGAGCGCGGCAACTGCGTGCCCTCTTCGATGCCGAGGCGCTGCGACAGCGAGCCGGCCGCGACGTTCCGTACCACCACTTCGAGCGGCACGATCTCGACCTCGCGAATCAGCTGTTCGCGCATGTTGAGGCGACGGATGAAGTGGGTCGGCACCCCGATGTCATTGAGGTGCTGAAACAGGTACTCCGAGATCCGGTTGTTGAGGACACCCTTGCCCTCGATCACCTGATGCTTTTTCGCGTTGAACGCGGTGGCGTCGTCCTTGAAGTGCTGGATCAGGGTACCGGGCTCCGGGCCTTCGTAAAGAACCTTTGCCTTGCCTTCATAAATGCGACGCCGACGGCTCATGGGGATGTACCGTGTTTTGTTGAAATCCATGTATTTGGTGTGCTCCGGTTTACGAGAACTACGACCCACGGCGGAGCTGCCGTGAACAGCCCGGAACCCATGGAAACAGAACAGGAACCACGCCTTCAGGCAACCTATCCGATTGGCTGTCCCAGCACAATCGATCCGGCCCATCCGATGCCAACTTATACCGCCTTGCCTGCGGCTTAACGGCCCGTTGTTTTGCCGATTCGTGCCCCCTATCTAGGCATGCACGGGGGATGCCGCAACGAGGCGTCTCGCTCTATTCAGCAGGGTTGGAACAAGGCATGAGCACGTTCGACAAGCGCGAGGAAGGTTTCGAGAAGAAATTCGCTCTCGACGAGGAGCAGAAATTCAAGGCCGAAGCCCGCCGCAATCGGCTGCTCGGCCTGTGGGCGGCCGAAAAGCTCGGCATCACCGGCGATGCGGCGGCAGCCTACGCCAAGGAAGTAGTCGCAGCCGATTTCGAGGAATCCGGCGACGGCGACGTCCTGCGCAAGGTCACGGCCGATTTCGCCGCCAAGAACGTCGCCGTCACCGAACAGGCGATTCGGGCCAAGATGAGCGAGCTGCTCGCGGTCGCGGCCGCCGAGGTGAAGGCGGGGAAATAAACCGCTGTTCTTTATCTGGCGCGCCGGCGTGCAATTGTCTTGCGCGCCGGTCGTTGCTTTCTTGGCTGCCGAATCGTGATGGCGTCGGTTGCGCTATAATTGCTTCGGATGGCCTCCAGCAAATGCCGGGCGGCCAGGCTCAAGAACCCACCGCGCCGCGTCACGACGGCGATGTCGTGGCTGGCGACGAGATCGTCGACCGCAATGGCGGCGATGGCGGCAGAGCTCAACTCCTCTGCCACATGGCTTTCCGCCAGCAGCGCGAGGCCGAATCCGGATTCGACGAGTCTCTTCTGGGCAGTGAGGCTGTCGACTGCCGTCCATTCAACTTCGGCCAGGCCGCGCGTCAGAAACAGCGCAAAGACGTGCGCGGCCGCGATCTCGCGTCGCCCGGGGACCTCGGGAAACGCGATCCAGCGCTCGCCGCCGAGCTCGGCGAACTGCTTTACGCGCTTGCCGGCGAGTGGATGATCAGATGCGCAGACAACCTGCAATGTCTCGGCCATGACCGCTTCGCAGTCGAGGTCGCGCGAACGATCCACGTTGTAACGCAGGCCGATCGTCGCCTCGCCGCGACGAATGAGACCGCTGACCTCCGCACTGGTCGCGGTCCGCAGCGTGAGCGCGACACCGGGATTTTCCTTCGCGAACCCTGTCATGATCTTCGACAGGCGACTGTCGGCGAGCGTGCCGGTCACGGCGAGCGACACCGGACCGGTGTTCTGATTCGTCAGCGCCCGGATCGCCCGCTCGGCGTCCTGCGCGGCCGCGACGGCGCGCTCTGCGTAAGGAAGCAGCACCCGTCCCGCATCGCTCAGTAGCGTGCGCCCCGCCACGCGCTCGAACAGCGGCACACCGAGGTCCTGCTCCAGCAGCGCAATGCGACGTGAGATCGCGGGCTGCGAGCGGTGCAGGAACTTCGCAGCGTTCGAGATCCCTCCCCGGCGGTGAACCGCCAGGAAAGTGTTGAGGGCATCGCTGTCCATCGCCGTCACCTCATGCAAAAAGCTGATGACATCGAGAGAAATAACAAATTTGTCGGATGCTGGAAAGGCGCCTATTGCTGAGCGCACATCGATCAGGATGAGCGGAGCGAACCAATGACGAGCCAATTGGAGAAGGCGAAAGCGTTTCAGGCCCTGCATACGCGGCCGGGCGCCTTCATCATTCCCAACCCATGGGATGCCGGCACGGCAAAGCTGCTCGCCGCGATGGGTTTTGAGGCGCTCGCGACGACAAGCCTTGGTCTTGCCAACACCTTCGGCGGTTCGACGGTCAGCCTTGATGCCATCCTCGACAATTGCCGCGCGATTGCCGCCGCAACCGAACTCCCGGTCAGCGTTGATCTCGAGAATTGCGGCGCGCATGAGCCAAAGCGCGCAGCGGACGCGATCCGGCGCGCTGCCGAAGCCGGCGCTGTCGGCGGCTCCATCGAGGATTCGACCGGCGAGCAAGAACGTCCGATCTATGATTTCGCGTTGGCCTTGGAGCGCGTGCAAGCGGCAGTGGAGATGGCGCGCTCCCTGCCCATTCCGTTCACGCTGACGGCCCGGGCCGAAAATCTTCTGCACGGGCGCAACGACCTCGACGACACCATCAAACGGTTGCTGGCGTTCGAGGCCGCCGGCGCCGACGTGCTCTACGCACCGGGTGTCCACGACCTCGCAACGATCAAGACCGTGGTTTCGGCGCTGAAAAAGCCCTTCAACCTCGTCATGGGCTTTGCCGATCCGACGCTGACCTTGCCGCAATTGTCAGCGGCCGGCGTCAAACGCATCAGCGTCGGCGGCGCGATGTCGCGATACGCATTGGCCGCATTCCTGAACAGCGCGCGCGAGATGAAGGAGAGCGGCTCCTTCACCTATGTTCGCGACATGGCACCGATCAAGGAACTGCGCGACGCGTTCGCCGCGGTCAGCCTTCCCTAAAGCCGTATTCCGGCACGTTGCCGCTGGCGCCGTAATATTTGTACGGCAGGAATTTTCCGCTCATGGTGATCTTGACGCGGTCGCCCTTCGGGTTCGCCACGCGCTCGATTCCCATGTCGAAGTCGATCGCCGACATGATGCCGTCGCCGAATTCCTCCTCGATCAGCGCCTTCCAGGCCGGGCCGTTGACCATCACCATCTCGTAGAAGCGGTAGATCAGCGGGTCTGTCGGCGGCATCGGCGTGCCGGTGCCGCGCATCGGCACCTCGTTGAGCATGGCGGTCTCGGCCTTCGACAGGCCGAACAGCTCGCCGGCGTTCGCGGCCTGCGGCTTGGTCAGCTTCATCTGGCCCATGATCGCGCCGACGATAAGGACCTCGGAATAGCCTCCGATCTGCTCGCAGATGTGTTTCCAGCTCCAGCCCTTCTCGCGCTTGATGTCGAGCAGCTTTTCGGTGAGGTCTTCGCGTTTCATGTCAGGGTCTCCCTTCGTTAACTCCCGTCATGCCCGGGCTTGTCCCGGGCATCCACGTTCTTGGCCGCGCTAGGAAGACGTGGATGGCCGGGACAGGCCCGGCCATGACGTCTCTCTCGGCGGCTCCGGCTTGGCATCGGCGGCGATCGTCAATCCGGGCTTGCCGATAAGCACCACGGGTACGTTGCGCGGATCGTGATCAGGCTTCTCGGCCGCAAAATTCTTGCTGCGGCTAACCAGGAAATCGACGATGTGGTTGCGCAGCGCGTAGTACAGCGGATGCCGGTGCAAATCGGTGCGGCCGCGATCCTTCGGCAGCGGATTTTCGACGACCTCCGCAAGCACCGCGCCCGGACCATTGGTCATGAGAAAGATCTTGTCGGCCAGGTAAATCGCCTCATCCACGTCGTGGGTGATCATGAACGCGGTCTGTCCGGTCTCCAGACAAATCCGTCGCACCTCGTCCTGGAGCGTGCCGCGCGTCAGCGCGTCCAGCGCCGAGAACGGCTCGTCCATCAGCATGATCTTTGGCGTGATCGAGAGCGCACGCGCGATACCGACACGCTGCTTCATGCCGCCGGATAGCTCGGAGGGACGCTTGTGCTCGGAGCCGGTCAGGCCGACGAGATCGATGAACGTCTGTGCGTGCTCCTTCACCTTGGCACGGTCCCAGCTGCGCCATTTCGACGTCACGGCATAGGCGACGTTGCCGAGCACGGTACGCCAGGGCAACAGCGCGTGGCTCTGGAAGATCACGGCGCGGTCGAGGCTAGTGCCGGAAATGGCCTGGCCGTCGACGATCACGGCACCCTCGCTCGGCGCATCGAGGCCGGCGAGGATGTTGAGCACGGTGGTCTTGCCGCAGCCGGAATGACCGATCACGCAGCAAAACTCGCCGCGCGGCATCGACAGCCACAGATTCTCGAACACGGCCGTGGTGCCGCCACCCGCGCCCGGATACCGCTTTGCGATGCCTTCGATGGAGATGAACTTGTCGGTCATGGCCCTACTCCGGAAAAGTGACCATGCGCGTGAAGCGCGCGAGGATCTGGTCGAGCAGCATGCCGACGATTCCGATCAAGAGAATCGCGATGATGACGTTGGTGATCGAAAGATTATTCCATTCGTTCCAGACGAAATAGCCGATGCCGGTGCCGCCGACGAGCATTTCGGCGGCGACGATCACAAGCCAGGCGATGCCGATCGAGATGCGCATACCGGTCAGAATCGTCGGCGCCGCCGCCGGCAGGATCACGGTGAAGGCGCGCCGCAGCGTGCCGACCTCAAGCGTGCGCGCGACATTGATCCACTCCTTGCGCACGCTGGCGACGCCAAAGACGGTGTTGAGCAACATCGGCCAGATCGAACAGATGAAGATCACGAAGATGGCGGAGATCGAGGAATCCTTGATGGTGTAGAGCGCGAGCGGCATCCAGGCCAGCGGCGAGATCGGCTTCAGAACCTGGATGAAGGGATCGAGCGCCTTGCTCAGCAGCGGCGACATGCCGATCAGGAATCCAAGAGGAATTGCAACGAGCACGGCCAAGAGATAGCCAGTGCCGACGCGCGCGATGGAAAAGCCGAGCTGGATGCCGAGCCCCTTGTCATTCGGCCCGTTGTCGTAGAACGGCCGTCTCAAATGCTCCCAGAGCTTGGCGCCGACGTCGAGCGGGCCGGGCATGGCGGATTTGCCCTGAGTCGCGGTCAGGCCCATCAGCTTGGCGTATTCCGGGCTCATCGCGGCAACGGTGCCGCTCGACCGCGTGGCGAGATGCCAGATGCCGAGGAAGGCGGCCAGCAGCACGATGGAGACGAGGCCTGCGCGGAGGCGGAGGGAGGAGGTCATCTGGCAAGACCTCGCCACGGCGTTGAGAGAGTGGTGTCTCTCACGACGCCTTCCTGATCTTGAAGCTCGCTACGTAATCGTCCGGCTTCGTCGGATCGAAGCTCTTGCCCATCACTGCGAACGACTTGTAGGCGCTGGTCGGCGGCGACAGGCCCATCTCGGTCATCAGCTTCCTGGTGTCGGTCGCCAGATACACCTGCTCGGCGACCGCCTTGTAATCGACATCGCCCTTGATCTGGCCCCAGCGCTTCATCTGCGTCAGCATCCACACTGCAAAAGACTGCCAGGGAAATGGATCGAAATCGACGCGCTTGGCATCGGTCTTCACGCCTCCGAGGCCGTCGGCGTAGGTGCCGGTCAAGACCTGCTCCAGGACCGTCACTGGCGCGTTGATGTAGTTGGCCGGCGCGATGGCTTCGGCGATCTGCTTGCGGTTCTCCGCCTTCGACGCGTAAGCGGTGGCATCGACGATGGCGCGGGTCAGCGCGGCAAAGCTGTTCGGCGCGGTCGTGATGAATTCGCGGCTGGCGGCGAAGCTGCAGCAGGGATGGCCGTCCCAGATTTCCTTGGAGAGCAGATGCATGAAGCCGACGCCGTCATAGATCGCGCGCTGGCAGACGTTGTCGGGCGCAAGGAAGCCGTCGATGTTGTCGGCACGCAGATTCGCGACCATCTCCGGCGGCGGCACCGAGCGCAGCTGCACGTCGGTATCGGGATCGAGCC
This sequence comes from Bradyrhizobium hipponense, assembly GCF_008123965.1. Lineage (GTDB taxonomy): Bacteria > Pseudomonadota > Alphaproteobacteria > Rhizobiales > Xanthobacteraceae > Bradyrhizobium > Bradyrhizobium hipponense. The sequence goes on from NZ_VSTH01000089.1 coordinate 23,834, forward strand.
CATGCTCCGCAAGATAGTAGCGCAGGAGATAGTTGTGCATCGAGTAGTCGAAGGGGATCGCAAACTTCATCCCCTTCCAGTCCTTCGGATCGCGCTTGTCCTTGTGCTTCGTCGCCAGCACGATGCCCTGCCCGTTGATGTTCTCGATCGCGGGCACCGCAAAGGGAATGGCGTTCGCACCAAGGCCGAGCGAGATCGCGAGCGGCATCGGCGCCAGCATGTGGGCGGCGTCGTATTCCTTGTTGATGGTCTTGTCGCGGATCACGGCCCAGCCGGCGGTCTTGACCACCTCGACGTTGAGGCCATGCTTTGAATAGAACCCAAGCGGCGCGGCCATGATGATCGGCGTCGCACAGGTGATCGGAATAAAGCCGACCTTGAGGTCCTTCTTCTCCGGCGCACCGGTTGCCGCGAACACCTCGGTCGCGGTCTTGAGCGGGAAGAACTGCGACAGCGCGGCAAGTGCGGTCGATGCACCAACCGACTTCAGGAAGGCGCGCCGCGCTGCATCCTGCGGAAACATTGCGCGCATGACAGCGGACGCCACCACCCCCTCGTAGCGCTTCTCCTCGCTCTCGACGGGCTCACAGCGCAGCGCCGGCGAGGCCTGCTCATGTTCGGCGACTGAGCGATGCTGGCCGCATTCGCAGCCGCCACGGAGGTTACGGTCGGGATCAAACGGATTGTCGAAGGTGGACATCGGATCTCCTGCGCGACTTTGCAGGACGAATTACGCAAGGAGCATGCCATCGCCTCGTCTTGAGCCAGTACGTTGATGATACGGGGATTTCACCGCGCCTTGGCGGCTACGAAAACTCGTGATACACGAATATTCGTAGTTCAATTACGAGATTTCGTGGCGATGATGGATCTCCCCCTCGTTTCGGAAGCGATACCGCAGTCCGGCGATCTGCGCGTCGCCGTCTTCGAATCCTCTATCGAAGCGATGCTGTTGCTGGATCCCTATGACGACCGGATCGTCGATGCCAATCCGGCCGCCTGCACCATGCTCGGCTACGACCGCACCCTGTTGCGACAGACCAAGGTCAGCACCCTTCACGCCGGCCAGCTGCCGGAGCTGACGGTGTTCACCCAAGCCGTGCTGCACAAGCGCGCGTATTGGACGACCGCGTTGACGCCGCGTCACGCCACCGGCCAGGATCTCAGGCTCGAATATTCGGGCTGCATCGTGAGCCATGACGACGGTGCGCTCGTGCTGCTCACCCTCACCGATCTCGAAGCCCGCCGCCGCCGCAACGTCGATGCCGCGGCCGAAGACCACATGCGCGGCGGGATTGCGACCTGGCAGCGTGTCGAGCGGGTGTTTCAGGACATCGAGCGCGAGAACCAGCTCATCCTGCGCGCGGCCGGCGAAGGCATCTACGGCGTGAATGCGGAAGGCAAGACCACCTTCGTGAACCCGGCCGCCGAGCGGATGCTCGGCTGGACTGCCGAGGAACTGGTGGGCAAGGAAATTCACCCGATCGTGCATCACACCCATCACGATGGCAGCCACTATCACGACCACGATTGCCCGATCTACGCGGCCTTCCGCGACGGCGCCGTTCATCAGGTCGACGGCGAGGTATTTTGGCGCAAGGACGGCTCGCCGGCCTGGGTCGAATACACCTCGACCCCGATCCGCGACCGCGGCATGGTTGTTGGTGCGGTGGTGGTGTTTCGCGATGTCAGCCAGCGGCGCGAGGCCGACGAGAAGCTGCACGCGGCTCTCGCCGAGGTCGATCGCCTGCGCGAGCGGCTCGAACTGGAAAACGCCTATCTCCAGGAGGAGATCCGGATCGAGACCAATCCACGCGGCATCATCGGTAGAAGCGAGGCGATCCAGAAGACGCTGCGCCAGGTCAAGCTCGTCGCCCCAACCACCGCAGCCGTGATGATCACCGGCGAATCCGGCACCGGCAAGGAGCTGATCGCACGCGCCATCCACGAAGCGTCCGGCCGCAGCGACCGCCCGCTGATCCGCGTCAATTGCGCCGCGATCCCGCGCGAGCTGTTCGAGAGTGAGTTCTTCGGCCACGTTCGCGGCGCCTTCACGGGCGCAATGCGCGATCGTATCGGCCGGTTCGAGCTCGCCGATGGCGGCACGCTGTTTCTCGACGAGGTCGGCGAAATCCCGCTGGAGCTGCAGGGCAAGCTGCTGCGCGTATTGCAGGAAGGCAATTTCGAGCGGGTCGGGCAGGAACGCACCCGCACGGTCGACGTCCGCGTGATCGCCGCGACCAATCGCAATCTCAAACAGGAGGTGCAGCGCGGACGGTTTCGCGAGGACCTCTATTTCCGCCTCAACGTATTCCCGATCGAGTCGGTGCCCTTGCGCGAACGGCGCGAAGATATTCCGCTGCTGGCCCAGCACTTCCTGACCCGCGACAGTAAGGCGCTCAAATCCACCCTGCGCCTGTCCGAGGGCGACGCTCGGCGGCTCACCCGCTACGACTGGCCCGGCAACGTTCGCGAATTGCAGAACGTGATCGAGCGCGCCGCGATTCTGTCGCAGAACGGCCGCCTGCGGATCGATCTGCCCGACCCCTCCGGCACGCAGCCCGCGACCGGCGCCGCGCGCCAGAAGACCGATGGGCGGCCGGCGGTCATGACCTCCTCGGAGATGCGCGACCACGAGCGCGCCAACATCGTGGCGGCGCTCGAAGCCTGCGCAGGAAAAGTCTTTGGCCCCGGCGGCGCGGCGGAAATTCTTGATCTCAAGCCGACAACGCTAGCATCGCGGATCAAAGCGCTTAGGATTGCGCCCCGTCCGCGTGCCATCGGTTAGCGACGATCACGCCGCCTTGGTGGTGACCTCCGCTGCAATCGGCAGGCCCTGCTCGATCGGCAGCGACGGATCGCGCGACCACTCGTTCCAGGAGCCGAAGTACATCCGCACGTCCTTCACGCCGGCATTCTTGAGCGCGAGGAAGGTGTTCGAGGCGCGCGCCCCCTTGAAGCAATAGAGATAGACCGGCGTGGTCGTCGAGATGCCGACGGTGGCGCACTCCGCCAAAATCTCGTCCTTGGATTTGAAGCGCGGACCTTCAGCGGTCGGCTTCATCATGCGATACCATTCCAGCCAGACAGCACCGGGGATGCGGCCCTTGCGCGGGCAGAAATCCTTACCGTACGGAGACGAACTGTCGCCGATCCACTCATCGACGTCGCGCACGTCGAGGATGGCGATGCCGGGCTTGCCGACAGCCCCTAGCATGGTCTTCGCGTCGATCAGGATCTCGCCCGCTTCGGGCACGATCGAGAACGAGGCTTTGGCCGGCGCCGGCACGTCTTTCGTGACCGGCAGGCCAGCTGCGGCCCAGGCATCAAAACCGCCATGCAGCACCTTGATCTTGGGGTAGCCGAGCATGGTGAGCAGATAATAGCCGCGGCAGGACTGACCGAAGCCTGAATTCATCGACTGCTCATAGACCACAGCCGTCTCCTTGCCGGAGAGGCCCGCGGCACCGAAGGCGTCGGCGAACTTCGTCTTGAGCTCGCTCATTCCGTCCGGCGTCGAGGTCGCCAGAAAAGTGAAAATCTCATGCACGTTTACGGCGTTGGGCAGGTGCCCGGCGCCGTAGGCGTCGGGGTTGCGGGTGTCGATGACGACACACGGCTCGGTCTTCAAGAGATCGGCAAGTTCGCTGGCAGAGATCAGAACGTCCGTCATTGGCAGCCTCTCCGTTGAGGTTAAGTGGTCTTCGGGGTGGACTCGGGTAGACTCAGGCGTCAGCGAGCATCTTGCGCAACTGCTTGGTGGCGGGCGTGACGATCGCGACGAAATAGGCCTCGCGCAGGCGCCGCTGCGCGCGGTGGCTCTTCAGATAACCGCGCGCGCCACAATGGAGCATCGCCGCATGCGCCGCCGCGACGCTGGCTTCGCCCGCGCGCAAACGCAGCGCGATCACCTTGCGCCAATAGGTGTCCTCTTCATTGTAGGGATCGCGCGCCAGCGCCATGGTTTCGGCCTCGAGCTCGGCGGCAAGATCGCGGAAATTCACTGGCTGCTGCGGCAAATAGCGGTTGATGTGGCCGAGCGGACGATCGACTTCGTCCATGATGTTGATGCAGTCCCGGATCAGGCCGAGCGCCATGCCGGCCTGGAGCAGGATGAAGCCGGCGCGGATCTTCTTGACGAAGGGCGTCGCCGGATCGGCGAGGATCAACTCGTCGGGCACGAAGACGTCGCGGAACTGCACGCCGTAGGTGCCGGTGCCGTCCATGGCGAGGAACGGCTTACAAGGCGCGAGCGTGATCGCAGGATCGGCGCAGTCGGCAAGGAACATGACGGTGCCCGGCTCGTCCTCGCGCTCGAAGATGGTACCGAAATAATGATCGGGGCCGAGATTGGAGACCCAGGGCAGCGCGCCGCGCACGACGTAGCCGCCCTCGACCTTGCGCCCCTTCAACTTGAGCTTCTCGATGCCAAAAAAGCTCTTCATCGGATTGGACAGCCCGGTGCCGCCGAGCAGCCGGCCGGTCGAAAAGCCGTCGCCGAAGCGCTTTGCGAGCTTCATGTTGGTCGAATTGGCCGCATACCAGACCAGCGTGTTCTGGCACCAGGCCATGAAGGCGGTGGCGCCGCAGACCTCGCCGATCGCCGCCATCGCCTGGATCGCGCAGCGCAAGTCCGCGGGCCCCTCCTGGGGCATGTGACTGCCCCAGGCGCCGACTTCGCCGAAGCGGCGCAGCACCTCGGCCGGATAGACCGAGCCGTCGTCGACGCCGGCGGCGAGCGGCGCAAGCTGCTCCCGCGCGATCCGCGCCACTTCTCCCGCAATGGACGGTGCGGGCTGATCCAAAGCTTCGACCCGCGATAAAGCCAGTGTCCCCATGATCGTCTCCCGCACCTTTTCCACTGCCGCCGCGCGCTAGATGCCGACCTCGAGATTGACCGGACGGGTGAAGGTGTTGGCGACCGGCGACCATTTCTTCACGTGGGTTACCAGCGCATTGATCTCGTCCGGCGAGATGCCCTCGCATTCCATGTCAACCTTGACGCGCACGTCGGTGAAGCCGACCGGCTTCTCGGAGATGTCGCCGGTGCCCCAGACCGCGGTGATGTTGAGGTCACCTTCGAGCTCGAGCTCGAGCTTGTTGACGATCCAGCCGCGGTGCACGGCATTGGCGTGCAGTCCGACCGCGAGGCAGGAGCCGAGCGCGGCGAGCGAAGCCTCCGACGGATTCGGCGCGGTGTCATCGCCAAGCAGGCCCGGCGGCTCGTCGACGATGTAGGGCGGTAGGTTGCGGATATAGTTGGCGTGACGGAATTTTCCTTCCGCGACCGTCTTGCACTTCAAGGTCTTGATGACCTTCGGATTGGCCTTGCCGTTGACGATCAGTTGCTCGAGCCCGCCTCTGTCGATCGGCGCGAGGCAGCCCGTGAGCACCGTTTTTTGAACGACCGCAGTCATCAGTTTTCTCCCTAGGAGTCAGAAAGTCGATAGGATACCGAACGGTCTGTTTCCTTGCATGGAGCGTGCCAGACCGGTGCAAAATCAAAATGCGAAGCATTGGAGCCGCTTAGCGATCTCTGCCTGCGGATTGATCAGGGGCGTCCTGCTCAAAGGCGATGCAGATGAGCTTTGCTCTGCAAATCTTTTCAGCGCCCAACAGATGCGGCTTGCTGATGCGGCGCGGCTGCGATTAAGTTGGCGCTCATGGTCAAGCCCCCACTGAACAAGACCCCTTCGAAGAAGAAATCGAATTCGCCGCACGCCGGCACGGGCGACGACGAATCCGCACGCGGCCGTCTGCTCAGCGCCGCGACGCATCTGTTCTGCAAGAACGGCATCAACGCCACCGGCATCGATGCGATCATCGAGGAAGCCGGCACGGCGAAGACCACGCTTTACAAGCTGTTCGGCTCCAAGACCAATCTTGTCAACGCAGTGCTGGAGAGCGAAGGCAAGCAGTGGCGCGAATGGTTCATCGGCGCCATGGAGCAAGGCGGCGGCGACGCGCGGGCAAAACTCACGCGCATCTTCCCGGCGCTGAAGAGCTGGTTCGCCGAGGAGCGCTTCTACGGCTGCCCCTTCATCAATGCGGTCGGCGAGCACGACAAGGACCAGAAGCTGTTCCGCAACATCGCGATGAAGCACAAGAAGATCGTGCTCGGCCACATCGAAAAGCTCGCCGGCGAACTCGGCTCGGCCGAGCCCATCGTGCTCGCGCATCAGCTCGGGCTTCTGATCGATGGCGCGATCGTCGCAGCCATGGTGTCGCGCGATCCGGGCGTGGCCGATACGGCGGCGCTTGCGGCAGGCCCCCTGCTCAGCCAGTCGAAGGCAAAGAAGAAGCGTAGCGCAGACCAACTTGAAGCGGTGTGATCGCTCTATCCCCGATGGCGTAGCCGGCATACAGCGGAGGGGAATGCGGGGATATCGTACCGGATTACGCTCCCGCTCCATCCGGGCTACATCGCTAACGTCGGGCCCTGCCCTCGCGCGGCAAAGCTTCCGCAAATCGCCTGATCGCCTCGAGCACGGGTTGCTGGTCGCCGGCAAAGAACCAATGATCGTTGCCGTCGAGTTCGACGAATCGCGCTCCGGTGATCCGGCTCGCCACATCGCGGCCGGCCGCGATCCGCACAGCCTGGTCGTCCCGCCGGTGCAGTACCAGCGTCGGCACCGCAATTTGCGGCAGGAGATGCCGCACGTCGGCGTCGCGAAACGCCTCGAGCACGGCCGAGATGCCACCGGGGCTGGAAGCCGCGCGCAGCAGCCCGGCCCACCAGGCGCGCGCCTGCGGATCACGGGCAAGGCTCGGCGCGAAGGTTTCGATCCCGGCCGGGCCGCCCCATTCGGCGACGAGGCGCTGGCTCCAGGCATCATACTGGCTTGTGCGCAACGCGTATGGATAGTCCGGCGCCCAACTGCCCTTGGCCAGCGCGCCGAACAGAATGAGGCCGGCCGTGAGTCGCGGCGTGTCGACCGCAAACCTGACGCACGCCGGCCCACACTCCGACGCCCCGAACAGGACGACGCGACGCGCGTCCACTGCCCGCAAAACGGTGCCGATATCCTCTGCGGTGGCTTCGATATCAGGCGCTGATCCGATCCGGTCCGACAGCCCGATACCGCGCCGATCGAGAATGATGAGTCGTCCAAGCCTCATCAATGAAGCCAGAAACGTCCGGCTCGCGGGATGCTCCCAGCCGCGTTCTACATGCGACACGAAACCGGGCATGACCAGGATATCGAACTCACCGCTGCCGTAGGTCTGATACGCCAGGTGCACGCCGGCGCCCTTGACGTAGCGCGTGGTCGGAACTGCGGCGAGCGACGAAGTCGCACTGGGGTCCATGAGTGCTTCGGTCTCGGCTTCCGGCGCCACCCCAAGCTCGTCGCGCAGCCGCTGTGTCAGTGCCGCGTGGTGCCGCTCCGCCGCGCTTCGGTCGCCGGCCAGCAGAAGGCTCCGGATCAAATGCCGGCCGTACACCTCGCTCAACGGATCGAGCTCAACCAGGCGCCCCGCATGCACTGTTGCGGCAAAATGGTCGCCGGCCGCATTCTTGTCCTGCACCAGACGCTCCAGCGCGTGCACGAGCCGTCCCCTCAGCGCCTCCCGGCGAAAGAACGTCCAATCGTCGAATTCGGGACAGTCGGCCAGAGCGAAGCCAGCCAGGAAATCACCCCGATAAATCAGGCAGGCTTCCTCGAAGGCGCCTCTGTCACAGGCGCTCTCGAGCAGATGCGTATCGACCTTTAGCTCGATCGCCGGCGACCAGCGCACGCTGGTGCGGTCGGTCTCGAAAACCGGCTGGCCTAGCGCCAGCTCGATGCGATGAAGCAGGCGCCGTAATCGCGCGAGGCCGGTCTCGCGGGGGGTCTCGGGCCACAGCAGCGTCGCAATGACGTCCCGCGCCACGGCGCCTTTGACTTCAGCGAGATAGAGCAGCAGCGCAAGACCCTTGCGCAGGTTCAGCTTGATCGGCCGGTCGTCACCATGGATCTCCGGGAACCCGAGCGTTCGGAGCGAGAAGGCGGCCATGAAATCATCTCTACCTGGCGGCGTCCCCCGGGGGACGCGCAGGGGACGGTATAGCACTAGCAGTCAGGCCCGAACGAGCCTGCTCGCCATCGAACGCTTCAGGCTTCTGCATGCGGCAACACTGCTGTCGGCACAATAGGAAAAAAACATGTTCGCGCGCCTCCTGATCCTGCTCTACGCCATTGTGAGCTATGCCGTCTTCACTATTTCATTTCTCTACATGCTTGGGTTCGTCGGCAATTATGTCGTGCCCAAATCGATCGACCAGTCGATCGACGTCGGCGGCCCCGTGAATTTGAGTGAGGCCATCGTCGTCAACCTGACGCTGATGAGCCTGTTTGCAATCCAGCACAGCGTCATGGCGCGGCCGGCCTTCAAAAGATGGCTGGTCAAGATCCTTCCCCTGGCCTGCCAGCGCAGCACCTATGTGTTGCTCTCCAGCCTGATCCTGCTTTTGCTGTTCTGGCAGTGGCGTCCGATTTCGACACCGATCTGGCAGACCAGCGGCGTTGCGGCCTGGCTGCTGACCGGCATTCATTGGCTTGGCTGGTTGATCGCGTTTGCCTCAACCCACATGATCGATCATTTCGATCTGTTCGGCCTGCGCCAGGCTTTCGTTGCGTTCCGCGGCACCGAAATACCAGGTCAATCCTTCAGGACGCCGCTGCTCTACAAGATCGTGCGGCATCCGCTGATGCTGGGCTTTCTGCTCGCGTTCTGGGCCACCCCAGAGATGACCGCCGGCCATTTGCTGTTCGCGATCGCGAACACGGCCTACATCCTAGACGATCGATTCCATG
>NZ_VSTH01000009.1 GCF_008123965.1 Bradyrhizobium hipponense
TAGTACTAACCCACCCTACAATGCTACGACCCCCGCATCACCGCGTCGGCGAGCAACCCCGCAAACAACAACAGCCCGGCATCGCGGTTCGACTTGAACACGCGCAGGCACAGCGCAGGATCGTCGATCCTGAGCCGCCTGATCTGCCACGCCAGATGTGCGGCGAACGCCGCGAGCCCCAGCCAGGCCGGCCAGCGCGCATCGCCTGACGCCAGCGCGACGCCGATCAGCATCACCGCCAGCCCGTAGAACATGATCAGCGCTTGATGCGTGTGGGCGCCGAACAGGCGCGCGGTCGACTTGACGCCGATCAGCGCGTCGTCCTCGGTGTCCTGATGCGCATAGATGGTGTCGTAGCCGATCACCCAGGAAATCGCGCCGGCATAGAGCACGAGCGCGGTCACATCGATGCGCGCGAAGACGACGGCAAATCCCATCAGGGCGCCCCATGAAAAGGCGAGACCAAGCACGATCTGCGGCCACCAGGTGACGCGCTTCATGAAGGGATAGATCGCGACGATCACCAGCGAGGCGATCCCGGTCAGGATCGCGAAGCGGTTAAATTGCAACAGCACGACGAGACCGATCAGGGCCTGCGCAACCAGGAAGGCCAGCGCTTGTTTCGCGCTCACCTGGCCCGACGGCAGAGGGCGCGAGCGCGTGCGCTCGACCTTGGCGTCGAGGTCGCGGTCGGTGATGTCGTTCCAGGTGCAGCCGGCGCCGCGCATCACGAAGGCGCCGACGAAGAACAGGAGAATGGTGAGCGGCAGCCGGCTGAGATCATGCGCCATGCCGGAGGCCAGCGCCGCCGACCACCAGCACGGCATCAGCAGGAGCCAGGAGCCGATCGGGCGATCGAAGCGGGCGAGCCGCAAGTAAGGTCGCGCCCATTGCGGCGCAAGCGTATCGACCCAGTTGCCGGTGGCATCGGCAACGCGGGCGGATGCATCACTCATCGGGTCAGGACGTTGCCATTGAGCGTGTCGAAGGTGCTGCCGCCCTTCTTGCCGGCATTGGCCTCGGGTGCCGAGCCGGAGCCCAGCACCTCGCTCAGCGACGGGCCGGCCGGACCGCGCGGCTGCTGCTGCATCTGCTGCGCAACGTTGCAGACCTTCGTCTGCATGGCCTCGGTGTTCTTGTGGCCGTCCTTCATCTGCGCGCCGACCTGCGGCGGGATTCCGCATTTGGCGGCGTTTGAATCGATGTACTTGATCAATTTGCCTTCAGCCTGGCTGAAGCTGCGGATCAGCTTGCAGGCCTCGTCGGGCGGGGCGTGGCGGTCGCTCGCGGCCTTGATCATCTTGCCGCGCTTCTCGGCTTCCTCGCGCAGCGGCATGAAGGCCTTCATGCAGTCTTCGCCGGGCCCGCCTTGCGTCGGCGGGGCCGCGCTGAAAGCGCCGGCGCCTCCGACGGGCGCGGCGCCGTTGACGGGAAAGGACGATTGCGGCGCGCCGCCGACGGAGGCGACCGGCGCCGAGCCGTTCACGGGCGGAAAAGCCGAACTGGGTGCAGTCTGGCTGGGCAGCGGCGCCGGGAATCCCTGCGCATAGGCGCCCGTGGGCCCCATGGTGAGCATGGCGGCAGCGATCGGAACCATCAGATGACGGATCATCAAGGCAGTCTCTCCGGCAGGAGCTTACGGGTTCGGCATCTTCCCAATTGAAGCGCAACCAGCGTGTTCGCGTTTTTACGATTCCCGCCGGCCCTTAACAACCCGTCGAATGGGGCAAGAGCGCGGCGCGGGGATACACCAGTTTGGCAATATTTACCCCCGAAATAGCTGCTTTCGGTTAAGAACGGCAGCAAATCGGACCTGAACGATGCCCTCTCACGATTTCCGCGCCCCCCGCCTGTTCGTCGATGCCCCCCTTGCCCAGGACGCCAGGGTCGCGCTCGACCGCGACCAGAGCAATTATCTCGGCAATGTGCTGAGACTTGGCGCCGGGGCCCCGATCCTGGCCTTCAACGGCCGTGACGGCGAGTGGCAGGCCGCGATCGAGGGCCGCAAGCGGCCGGACGGTCTCGTCATCCTCCAGCAGACCCGGCCTCAGGACCGGCTGCCCGACGTCGCCTACGTCTTTGCCCCGCTCAAGCACGCCAGGCTGGACTACATGGTGCAAAAGGCCGTCGAGATGGGCGCCGCCACCCTCCAACCCGTCCAGACCCGCTTTACCCAGACCTCCCGCGTCAACACCGAGCGCATGCGCGCCAATGTCACCGAGGCGGCCGAGCAATGCGGCATCCTGAGCCTCGCCGCCGTGGCCGAACCGGTACCGCTCGAGCGGTTCCTAAGTCAGCGCGCCGCCGACCGCCTGCTAATATTCTGCGACGAGGCGGCCGAGGCCGAAAGCCCCGTTCAGAGCCTGCAACAGGCGCGTGAGGCCGGACACGACCAAGGCAGAGTTGGCATCGACGTCCTGATCGGCCCCGAAGGCGGTTTTGCCGAGGAAGAGCGGGCGCTGCTGCTGCGGCAGCCCAAAATCCTGCGGCTGGCGCTGGGCCCGCGGATCCTGCGCGCCGATACGGCCGCGGTGGCGGCGCTGGCGCTGGTGCAGGCGGTGCTGGGCGATTGGGGCGGCTCGATCATCTGATTTCTGTGCGTTGGCCGCCCGTTAAGCGATTGATCCTTTGGAGGTCGAAACCGCTTTCCGGCCATGCTAAGGCCTCCGCCAACTCGCTTCCGTTCCTTGCCCTGCCCGGTTCCAGCCGGACGATGGACCCTGTCATGACCGCGACTGCCACCTCAAATGCTGCCGGCTCCGCCGCCTGGGCGGATACGCTGCTGTTGTCGTTCGCGCAGGCCGGCTATGTCAGGGCCGAGCCCGCCATCCTGCAACCGGCCGAGCCGTTCCTCGACCTCTCCGGCGAGGACATCCGCAAGAGTCTGTACCTGACCACGGATCTCTCCGGCGAGGAGCTCTGCCTGCGTCCGGACCTGACCATTCCGGTCGCGCGCGACTATCTTGCCTCGGGACGTGCTGGCCAGCCGGCCGGCTTCAGCTATCTCGGCCCGGTGTTCCGTTACCGCAGCGGCCGTGCCAGCGAATTCCTGCAGGCCGGGATCGAATCGTTCGGCCGTCAGGACCGCGCCGCGGCGGATGCCGAGATGCTGGCGCTGGCGCTCGAGGCGACCACGGCCTTCGGCGTGCGCGACGTCGAGATCCGCACCGGCGACGTCGCGCTGTTCAACGCGCTGCTCGATGCGCTCGACCTCTATCCGGTCTGGCGCCGCCGCCTGGTCAAGGATTTCAACCGCAAGATCAGCCTGGAGCAGGACCTGGAGCGGCTCGCGCAGGCGGCCACCGCCACCCGCAGCGAATATGAGGGCGTGCTGGCGGCACTCGCCGGCTCGGACCGCAAGGCCGCGCTCGCCTTCGTCACCGATTTGATGTCGATCGCCGGCACCACCAATGTCGGCGGCCGCACCACGGCCGAGATCGCCGACCGCTTCCTCGAGCAGTCGACGCTGAAGGGCGGCGCGCTGCCGCGTGAGGCGATCGCCGTGCTCAAGCGCTTCCTGGCGATATCGGGCAATCCGGACGATGCGATCGCCGGGCTGCGCGCGCTCACCGCCGACGCAAAGCTCAACCTTGCCGCCGCGATCGACCAGTTCGAGAGCCGGGTCGGCTTCATGGCGGCACGCGGCATCGACGTGAAGCAGACGCGCTTCTCGACCGCGTTCGGGCGCGGTCTCGACTACTACACCGGCTTCGAATTCGAGGTGCATCACAGCGGCAACGGCGCCGAGCCGCTGGTCGCCGGCGGCCGCTATGACGGGCTGATGACCCAGCTCGGGTCGCCCGAGCCGATTCCCGCCGTCGGCTTCTCTGTCTGGGTCGACGCACTGACCCGGATCGGCCGCAAGGAGCTCAAATCATGAGCGCGCCATTCGTCCTGGCCGTTCCCTCCAAGGGGCGCCTTCAGGAAAACACCGAGGCCTTCTTCGCCCGCGCAGGGCTCAAGCTGTCGAAGGCGGGCGGCGCACGCGACTATCGCGGCACGATCGCGGGCCTCGACAATGTCGAGGTGGCCTACCTCTCGGCCGGCGAGATCGCCGCGCAATTGTCCCGCGGCATGGCGCATCTCGGGGTCACAGGGGAAGATCTGGTGCGCGAGACCATCCCGGACGCCGATCAGCACGTCGCGCTGATCGAGGGGCTGGGCTTCGGCTATGCCGACGTCGTCGTCGCCGTGCCGCAGGCGTGGATCGACGTCCGCACCATGGCCGACCTCGACGACGTCACCACTGGCTTTCGCGAGCAGCATCACATGCGGATGCGGGTCGCGACCAAGTTCATCAACCTGACCCGCGCCTTCTTCTCAAGCCATCGCATCACCGACTACCGCATCGTCGAAAGCACCGGCGCCACCGAAGGTGCGCCGGCAGCCGGCGCCGCCGAGCTGATCGTCGACATCACCACGACGGGTGCGACGCTCGCTGCCAACGGGCTGAGAGTGCTCGACGACGGCGTGATCCTGCGCAGCCAGGCCAATCTGGTCGCCTCGAAGGAGGCCGACTGGTCACCGCAGGCACGGGAGACCGCACGCGTGATTCTCGATCACATCGCGGGGCGGGCGCGGGCCAACAAATACCGCGAGGTCCGCACCCGGTTCAGGCAGTGCGACGCTGCCCTGCTCGACCAGGCCCACAAGAACTTTGGGGTCGAGACCCCGTTCGGCGGACCGACCTCGTCAGGCATGCTCACGCTGCACTGCCCACCGGGGCAGCTCTATGCGCTCGCGAGCTTTCTGCGCGAGCATGGTGCCGAGACGGTCTCGGTGGTCTCGCTCGACTACGTGTTCGACCGGGAGAACCCGCTGTTCGCCAGGCTGGACGCGTTCCTGCGGCGGTGAGCCTCAGGTCCGTTCAGCGTAGCGACAGCAAACGGCAGCTACCATATGCTGTTGAGAGAATTTGAACGCATCTGGAACCTTGATTGATGACGCTGGGCTCTGACGTTTCCGGCCTGACGACCACTGCCACCGGCGCCGCGGCGAAGGGACTGTCGATCGTCGTCCCCGTCTACAACGAGGCGGCGGGACTGGCGTCGCTGCACCAGCGCATCTGCGATCTCGCCAAGACCCTGCTGCAGCGCTACCGGCTGGCCTGCGAGGTCGTCTATGTCGACGACGGCAGCGCGGACGCGACGCTGTCGATCGCACGCAGCCTGCCGGCCGATGCGATCGACGTCCAGGTGGTCTCGCTGTCGCGCAATTTCGGCAAGGAAGCCGCTCTGATGGCGGGCCTCGATCATGCGCGGCGCGGCGCCGTGATGTTCATGGACGGCGACGGCCAGCATCCGCCGGCGCTGGTCGAGCAGCTGGTGCGGCACTGGATCGAGGATGGCTACGACGTCGTCTATACCGCCAAGGCGCATCGCGACAACGAGACGTTCCTGCGCCGGCTCGCCGTGCACGGCTTCTATTCCCTGATCAATTGGGGCGCCCGCCAGAAGATCCCCGAGGACGCCGGCGACTTCCGCCTGCTCTCGCCGCGCGCGGTCGCAGCTCTCAGGCAATTGCCCGAACGCAACCGCTTCTTCAAGGGACTGGCAAGCTGGATTGGCTTCCGCCAGATCCGCGTCGACTACGAGCCGGCGCCGCGCGTCCATGGCGTGACCACCTTCAGCGCCACGCGCCTGCTCGGTCTTTCGATCGAAGGCTTGACGTCGTTTTCAGTGGCGCCGCTGCGCTTTGCCAGCCTGCTCGGCGTGATCCTGGCAGGCGGCGCCTTCCTGTTCGGCCTGTCGATCCTCTGGGAGGTCTGGACCACTGGCAAGCAGGTGCCCGGCTATCCCTCACTCGTGATCGGCCTGATGACGATCGGCGGCGTGCAACTCATCATGATCGGCATCGTCGGCGAATATATCGGCAAGATCCTCTCCGAGCTGAAGGCGCGCCCGATCTACTTCGTCGCCGAGCACAGCGAGAAGCGCTTTGAGGCTCACAAGGCCGAGGAAACTTCGAACAGGACGGCGGCGGAATGAGCGCCGCCGCGACGCCGCGGCGGATCTGGCTCTGCGCCGACGATTACGGCATCAGCCCGGGCGTCAACCGCGCCATCCGCGACCTGATCGAACGCAGCCGCCTCAACGCCACCTCGGTGATGATGGTTGGCCCCGCGATCGATCGCGGCGAGATCGACGCACTGCAGGCGGCGGCGAAGACGGACTCGCGTTGCGCGATCGGATTGCACGTGACGCTGTCGGCGCCGTTCCGGCCGCTGACCATGCATTTCCGCCCGCTCGACGGCGACATGTTCCTGGCCTTTCCGAAGCTCTTGCGCGCCGGCATTGCCCGGCGGCTCGACCGCGAGTTCTTCCGCAATGAGGTGAAGGCGCAGCTTTCGGCCTTCGCGGACGCTTTCGGGCGCGCCCCCGACTTCGTCGACGGCCACCAGCATGTGCAGCTCTTTCCGCAGGTGCGCGACGGCTTCGTCGATGCCGTCAGCGAAGTCGCGCCAAAAGCCTGGGTGCGCCAGGGCGGCCGCGACCTGCCGCTGATGCAGCGGCTGGCCTCGCCGAAGGCACTGGTGCTCGATCTCCTGAGCGCGCAATTCCGCCGCCGCGCCGGCAGCGCCGGCCTCAGCTTCAATCCCGGCTTTGCAGGAGCCTATGACTTCACGCGAGCGGTCGAGTTCGGCGAGCTGATGCGGCAATTCCTGGAGGGCCTGCCGGATGGCGGGCTCATCATGTGCCACCCTGGCTTCGTCGACGACGTCCTCACCGGCCTTGATCCGATGACGGACGTCCGCGAGCGCGAGCATGCCTATCTCGCTGGCGAAACCTTCACGCAGCTGCTCGCGGCGCAAAACGTGACACTGGGGTGAAACCGGCGAAAGCGGGGCCCGCGAGGCAGCTTGTCGCATACCGAAATTTAATCCGCGCGCCACTGTTGGGGCCACAATGGAACCCTACATCCTCGTCGCGCTTGGTTTCGCGCGAAGGAGACAGATCATGACGCCGCAGGAACGCCAGCTCGTTGACGAGCTTTTCGACAGGCTTTCGAAACTGGAAAATGCACCGCGCGACCCTGACGCGATCGCTGCGATCTCAGACGGGCTGCGCAAGGCACCCGGCGCGATCTATGCGCTGGTGCAGACCGTACTGTTGCAGGACGAGGCGCTGAAGCGCGCGCATGCCCGCATCCAGGAGCTGGAGGGCGCGCAGGCGCCCGAGCAGGCTCAGTCCGGCGGCTTCCTGGATACCATGCGCGAAAGCCTATTCGGCTCGGGCCCCTCGCGCGGCTCGGTTCCCAACGTGCCACCGCGCGACGCGCGGCCGGTCTGGAACAGCGGCGGCGCGATGCAGCAGACCCAGCCGGGTTACGGCCAGCCGCCTTATGGGCAGGCTCCCGGCCAGGGCCAAGGTTACGGCGCTCCGCCGATGGGCGGAGGCGGCGGCTCCTTCCTCGGCACGGCAGCGGCAGCCGCAGCCGGCGTCGTCGGCGGCTCGCTGCTGCTCTCGAGCATCCGCGGCATGATGGGCGGATCGCACCAGCAAGCCTTCGGCGACACCAACGCCTTGGGTGATCGCGGCGGCAGTCCGTGGGGTGGTAGCGACCAGTCCGGCGGCTCGCTCGCCCGCGACGCCGGCCTCAACGATATCGGCTCCGGCGGTGATCGCAGCAACGATTCCCGCCAGGGCTTCGCTGATCAGGCATCGAATGACGATCGCAATTACAACGATCAGAACGATAACGACGACAACGTGGACATGGCCGACGACAGCGATTTCGGCGGCGGCGACGACGGCGGCAGCGATTACGCCTGATCGCTGCTCCTTGCACCGAGTAACGGCCGCCGTTGAGGCGGCCGTTTTCATTTCACAGCATTAGCTCAAACGCCTTCACTGCCGCTGCGCATCACGCAGAGAGTGATTTCGAATATAATATGACTAATGCGTGTTACTGAATTGCACTGCGCTGAACATCGCGAGACGCGTCTGAGTTCACCATGAAAGACGAAATCACCCTCTGACGCGCGCGAGGCCGTAGACTCCCGGATTTCCAAATTCAGACAGGGGTGTTCATCTGAAAGAACACGTTGCTCATCCCACACACCGATGTGGTTGCCTCTCTTGGTATAGTCGGGGTCTTAAAAATGAATCCACTTCAGCAGCGCATTGCAACCTTGACCGACATGACATCAAATCTCATCAGCGAGCTATACGAGTTGGAGGGACTGCACGAGCGCGTCAGGGCGGCAGAGCAATCGGCGCCGCGATTGAACCGTTCCCATCGCGCACTGCGTTCGCGTTCATCAAGTGGTCATCGCTGCTCCGTCGCTCCCCGTCTCGGCCGGCGCGGCGCTGTGAGCCAGCGTAGATCATAGTTGGCCGGAGTACGCTGCAAACCGGCGGCACGCGACGAGTTCGATGCCACGCATCGCGAGCCGCTGGGGCGCGCAGAGTCGACGGCTCGCATCGGGCGCTTGACACCTCACATCACCACCACCTTGGTGCCGACACTGACGCGGCCGTAGAGGTCGATGACGTCCTCGTTGCGCATGCGGATGCAGCCCGAGGAGACGTTGGTGCCGATGGTCCAGGGTTCGTTGGAGCCGTGGATGCGATAGAGCGTCGAGCCCAGATACATCGCGCGCGCACCGAGCGGATTTTCCGGGCCACCCTCCATGTGCCGCGGCAGGTCGGGACGCCGCGCGATCATTTCCGCGGGCGGCGTCCAATCCGGCCATTCGCGCTTGGCCGTGATCGATTTCACGCCCGACCAGGTGAAGCCGGGACGACCGACGCCGATGCCGTAGCGCATCGCCTTGCCGTTGCCTTCGACGAGATAGAGGAACTTGTTCGGCGTATCGACCACCAAGGTTCCGGCGCTTTCCCTGCCGCTATAGTCGACAAGCTGTTTCTCGAATTTCGGATCGAGCTGGCGCTGCCGCGGGTCGATCGCCTCCTGCTGCAGGCCTGCGCCCTGCATCTGCGGCTCGCTCATCGGCGGCAGGCGGCGCGGATCGTTATAGGCCGGCTGCTGCTGATACATCGGCTGCTGCGGAGCGTAAGCCGGACCGCGGCCGGGCCCGTCCCCGAACAGGAATTCGATGAAGCCGCCGCCCATGTTCGAATTGGATGCGACGCGCACCGGCGCCGGCGGCACCTGCGGCTGATAGAGCACCGCGGGCGGATCGTTCGGCACGGTGTTGTCGAAGGCGCTCGCGCGATCGGCGCCGGCAATGAAGGTGCAAGCGCTGCCGAGCAGCGCGACAGACATTTTCTTGAACATCGACGTACTCTGTACTGTTTCGTCTAGTTGCACTCGCCGTCGAACGCGCTGACTGTCCGCGCTCGCGACGTGGTCAATAAAGAGCAAAAGCCACTTTGTTTGGTAAACGGAAACGGCGTTTCGATTCACCACGTCGCCAAGCGAGAGGCAATTTGGCGATCAGCGTTTATTTTCGGTGAACGCTGCGCACGCATGGTTAATCGCTCGTTTGCCGGCCGTCGTGCGCGGCCGCATGTCAGTTCCTGCTGTGAACTTCGTGTTAAATCGCTTCTGCCTACAAAGACGCGTGAGTGAGGTGGGGGGAGTATCGTGATGGCTGTTCACCGCAAACGTTTTCGTGTCGAAGATATCGTCGGTGGCGAATTGCCAATCCTCGACGTAACCGAAGAGGCAATCCCGATGCATAGCGAGATCATGGCCGAGCTGCGCGCGATCCGTGCACAGATGGCGAAGGGCACTGCCCCGCTGTCCGGCAGCGCAGCCATGGCGGCGATCGACGCCTCGACGGAGCGGGAGCTCTCCGACGCGCGCACGATGCTGGAGACGTACCGGGCTCAGATCGAGCAGTGCGAGAAGCTGAAGGTCGAACTCGACCTCATCCATGACGCCATTGACCGCACCAAGCGCGAGATCGCGACCCTGCACGGCAAGAGCTTTGACGGCGGCGAAATGGCCAAGGTCAATGGCGAGCTCGGCGCCGTAGTCGGCGGCACCGAGCAGGCGACCCAGCAGATACTCGAAGCCGCCGAGTCGATCGACCAGGCCGCCAGTGCGATGGCCAAGGTCCAGTCGGCTGACCAGCAGAAGCGTCTGGCCGACGACATCCAAGAACGCGTCATCTCGATCTTCGAGGCCTGCAACTTCCAGGACTTGACCGGCCAGCGCATCAGCAAGGTCATGGGCACGATGAAATTCATCGAGCAGCACATCAACGCGATGATGGAGATCTGGGGCGGCGTCGACGCGATCAAGTCCCACGTCGTGCCGCAGGCCGACACCCGCAGCGAAGACGAAAAGCTTCTCAACGGCCCGAAGCTCGCCGGCGACATCGGCCACGCCTCGCAGGACGACATCGACGCGCTGTTCGACTGATCGGGCACGACGGAGAGAAAAACAAAACGCCGGCTCCCGCCGGCGTTTTTTTGTTTTTGGTGCGTCCCGCGAACTTTCTTTCTTCCTTCTCCCCTTGTGGGAGAAGGTGGCGCGAAGCGCCGGATGAGGGGTTCCGTCCGCGATTGCAGCTGGCAGAGTGACTCGCGGAGAGAACCCCTCACCCGGCTTCGCTTGCAGCGAAGCCACCCTCTCCCACAAGGGGAGAGGGTGCAGCGTGCGCATTCGCTATCGCCTTACGCCCTTGGCGCGCAGCGGACGTAGACCATGTTGCCGTAGCGGGTGGCGGCGTCCTTGTCGATGAAGCGGGTGATCAGGACGCGGCCGTCGAAGGAGACGATCTCGCGGTCCTGCTCGCCCGGCGTCGGACCGGACGGGCCGATATAATTCTTGCCGCTGGGCGAACCCTTCAGCCGCAGTTCCTGCGGCGTCGCCTGGTCGGCGAGATGCATGATCACGCCGCCGGAGGAGCCGGCGGTGATCACATAGGGATTCTTGCACTGGGCCCGGGCGGCGGCCTCGGTCCGGGCGCGGTCGGCCGGGTTCTGGAACGAGGCGAGGCCCCAGCGGCCGACGATCTCGTCGGCGCGGATGCTCGCCGGCATCTCCGGACCGGTGCCGGGCTCGGCTTCCGGCGGCGGCGAGGACGACGAGAAGGACGGCAGGCTCATGCCGCCACCGCAGGCGCCCAGCAGCAGCGCCAACATGGAAGCGGCGGCCAGATTGGCAACCGTGCGCACGTGAGCTGAACCGATCATGCTATTCCCCCGAGCAAAGTGCCCCCCGACCAAGACCGCGACCGCACCCCTGCTGCAGCCAAGCGCAAAACCACGGTTGGAGCAATGACGTCCTTGAATACGCCAGCACCGCAAATAAGTTTCTGGAGCCACAATCCTATATCCGCCTCACCAATCGCTTAACCACCTTGCTTGACAGGATCGCGGCCAAGCCATATTCCCAGGCGCACTATTAGCACTCGAAAACGTCGATTGCTAAGCGCGTCGTTCGATCTCGGAGAGGGCGGACGGCAGCGCCGCCTCCAACCCACTTCTGTTGCATCCGAAGCGAGCCTCCAAAGGGAAACGTCATGGCTAAATCCAGATTTCGTCCGCTGCATGACCGTGTCGTGGTCAAACGTATCGACGCCGAGGAAAAGAGCAGGGGCGGCATCATCATTCCGGACACTGCCAAGGAAAAGCCGTCCCAGGGCGAAGTCGTCGCCGTCGGCCCCGGCGGCCGCGACGAGGCCGGCAAGCTGATCCCGATCGACCTCAAGGTCGGCGACCGCGTGCTGTTCGGCAAATGGTCGGGCACCGAGGTCAAAATCGACAACGAAGAGCTCCTGATCATGAAGGAGTCGGACATCATGGGCGTAATGGCCTAAGGCCGGACGCCTGAACAGCCGCTGAATGCTCCATTGCCATGCCCGGGTAGAAGCGCGAAGCGCGTCTTCGCGCCAGACGACCCGGGCATCCATCGTTTTCGCAAGATGATGGATTGCCGGGTCAAGCCCGGCAATGACGAGGAAAAACTGCGGCGCCTCATCGATTCAAGTTTTTCAGGAGCAAGAACATGGCTGCCAAAGACGTCAAATTTTCCGGAGACGCGCGCGAACGCATGCTGCGCGGCGTCGACATTCTCGCCAACGCCGTCAAGGTGACGCTCGGCCCCAAGGGCCGCAACGTCCTGATCGAGAAGTCGTTCGGCGCGCCCCGCATCACCAAGGACGGCGTCACCGTCGCCAAGGAGATCGAGCTCGAGGACAAGTTCGAGAACATGGGCGCCCAGATGGTCCGTGAGGTCGCCTCCAAGACCAACGACCTCGCCGGCGACGGCACCACCACCGCGACCGTGCTGGCCCAGGCGATCGTGCGCGAAGGCGCTAAGTCGGTTGCCGCCGGCATGAACCCGATGGACCTCAAGCGCGGCATCGACGCCGCGGTGGCGGCTGTCGTCAAGGACATCGAGAAGCGCGCCAAGCCGGTCGCGTCCTCCTCCGAGGTCGCCCAGGTCGGCACCATCTCCGCCAACGGCGATGCCGCCATTGGCAAGATGATCGCCCAGGCGATGCAGAAGGTCGGCAACGAGGGCGTCATCACCGTCGAAGAGAACAAGTCGCTCGATACCGAGGTCGACATCGTCGAAGGCATGAAGTTCGACCGCGGCTATCTGTCGCCCTACTTCGTGACCAATGCCGAGAAGATGACCGCCGAGCTCGAGGACGCCTACATCCTCCTGCACGAGAAGAAGCTGTCCGGCCTTCAGGCCATGCTGCCGGTGCTGGAAGCCGTGGTGCAGTCGGGCAAGCCGCTCGTCATCATCGCCGAGGACGTCGAGGGCGAGGCGCTGGCCACCCTGGTCGTCAACCGCCTGCGCGGCGGCCTCAAGGTTGCCGCCGTCAAGGCGCCAGGCTTCGGCGATCGCCGCAAGGCCATGCTGGAGGACCTCGCGATCCTGACCGGCGGCCAGCTGATCTCGGAAGAGCTCGGCATGAAGCTCGAGAACGTCACGGTGAAAATGCTGGGACGCGCGGGCAAGGTGGTGATCGACAAGGAGAACACCACGATCGTCAAGGGCGTCGGCAAGAAGCCCGACATCGAGGCCCGCGTCGGCCAGATCAAGGCCCAGATCGAGGAAACCACCTCGGACTACGACCGTGAGAAGCTCCAGGAGCGCCTCGCCAAGCTCGCCGGCGGCGTCGCGGTGATCCGCGTCGGCGGCGCGACCGAGATCGAGGTCAAGGAGAAGAAGGACCGCGTCGAGGACGCGCTCAACGCCACCCGCGCCGCGGTGCAGGAAGGCATCGTCCCCGGCGGCGGCGTCGCCCTGCTGCGTGCCAAGAAGGCGGTGGGCCGTCTCACCAACGCCAATGCCGACGTCCAGGCCGGCATCAACATCGTGCTGAAGGCGCTGGAAGCCCCGGTCCGCCAGATCTCCGAGAACGCGGGCCTCGAAGGCTCCATCGTCGTCGGCAAGATCCTGGAGAACAAGTCCGAGACCTTCGGCTTCGACGCCCAGAACGAAGACTATGTCGACATGGTCGCGAAGGGCATCATCGACCCCGCCAAGGTGGTGCGCACCGCGCTCCAGGACGCCGCCTCGATCGCCGGCCTGCTGGTGACCACCGAGGCGATGGTCGCCGAAACGCCGAAGAAGGAAGCTGCGCCCGCGATGCCCGCCGGCGGCGGCATGGGCGGCTTCTAAAGCCCATCCCTTCCGTTACAATCATGCGAAGGCCGCCTCCGGGCGGCCTTCTTTTTTGCCGACCATGGTGCGAGCTTTCCGATTCAACCGGCGGCCAAAACCCACTACGGTAACGCGCCGATTCTGACTTTGAGGACCTATCGATGCGCGCGCTCCTGGTTTGTTCGACGGCTCTTATGGCGGCTCTGCTCGCGACGTCACTTGATCCCGCATCCGCCCAGATGAAGCTCTCTCCGAAGGCCACCGCCCCGGGCGGCGTCGAGACGCGCTATTTCACCTCGATCGACGGGCTGATGGACGGCAATGCCGACGTGATCCTGAAGGAAACGCGGCAGGGCAAGACGGTCACTTCAGCGGTCCTCGACGTCTGCTATCCCGTCGCAAAAAATTCCGACCGCAAGGACCGCTTCGTCGTCAACCTCCAGGTCGCGGGCCAGACATTGACGGGCACGACGCAGAGCATCAGTGAGAAGGCGCCGGTCACCGTCAAGCTCTTGCGCAAGCCGACCGGCGACACCTTTGAATTCCGCGGTCAGATCGGCATCGGCCAGGCCGTGACCGAGGTCACCTCGCCCGACAATTCCGATCTCAGCGAGAGGGAATTTCTGGACAACCAGACCTCCGACGACGGCATCACGCCGCAACCGAGGGATTTCACCGACGTCTCTCCGGAAGCGATCGCGGTCAAGGTCAAGCTGGATGCTGCGACCGACTTCCTGAAGAGCCTGAAGGGCCAGGATGTCGAGGTGACGCTGGCAAGCCTCAACGTCGGCTGCGATGCGCTGCGCGCCGGCGAGCAGACCATCAACATGTCGGTCGATCCGGAACGCGCCGGCGCGCTGCTCGCAAAGTTCAAGGCAATGCCGGGCGTCACCGCGGCGGGCTGGACAGCAGGCATGACCGAGATGGACCGCACCATCCGCATCCCCGCCGCCGACTGGCGCGACGGCGACAAGATCAACCGCGACAAACTCGCGGCCGCCGTAGCAAACGTGCTGAGCAGAACGCTCGCAGCCAAGCCGGTCTCGCAAAGCTTCAACCCGGCCACCGGCAAGCTCAAGCTGGTCTTCAAGCGGCCGAACCAGGATTTTCCTGCGCTCGAGCTCACCGACACGATCGAGGTCGCCGGCCTCGTCTCGCCCGACAGACCGGGCACGACCGACCGGCTGATGCTCTGGATCGGCAGCCCCTCGACCACCACCGCCGACGAGAGCAGCGGCGCCAAGCTCAACCTGTCGGACGAAGCCACGGCCGACGAGGAAGCCGATCAGCCCGACGACAACGGCTCGCTCGAGGCGCTCATCAAAGAGCTCAAGGGCCAGCGCTGGGACGCCGACAAGTCGGTGTGGAAATAGGCCGAGCATCGTGCCCCGGACGCAGCGCAGCACGTCAGTGATGCGCTGCCGAGCCGGGGCCCAGAAGTTACAAGCTCGATTGCGGATAGAATCTGGGTCCCGGCTCAGCGGCGCATCGCTTTACGCGCTGCGCCTTGTCCGGGAAACGAGAGTGCTGCTCGCGGAGCTAATTCCCGTTGACGCGAAAGCGCAGCGGCTTGGGGCCGAGAAGCGTCAACACGTCGCCCTGCCGCTTCCAGGTCTCGACGCTGCCGAGGGCCGTGACAAGATCGTCGTCGGCCTGAGCCCGCGCAGGCGGGCAGGACCGGTCCTGGATCTGGCCGGGGACGAAGATCACGGTGTTGCCGGCAACGGAAAACTGGCCCTTGCCGCCCTTGCACCAGAGCTCCAGCGCCACCTCGCCATTGTCGCCGATCTCGATGTTCGGGATCCGCTTCGAGCCGGGCTGCGGCAGCGCCTCCAGCGTCATCTCGGTGCCGAAGGGGAAGCCGTCCTCGGCACGCGCGGCCGCCGACATCAGCAGCACCGCGGCCACCGCACATACCATCCGCTTGAGCGAAACCATAGAACCTCTCGACCGACCTGATTGCCGCATCTTCTATAAGAGGGCGAGGACGTTGAGAAGATTCGCCGGCGAACGACGCGAAAATTCCCGTGGAACATCGGTTCCGCGCGGATTTGCGTCGAGCCACGGTGCGCCCGGGCTCCTTGGACCTTGGCGAGACCGACGCGGGCGAAGGCCGATCACCGCGCGTAGACGAGGCTCGGAAGCCAGAGGATGATTTGCGGAAAGACGATGCAAAGCGCCACTCCGATGGCCTGCAAGACCATGAAGTTGACCGAAGCTCTGAAGATCGTGGCCATGCTGATCTCCGGCGGCGCCACGCTCTTGAGATAGAACAGCGAATACCCGAAGGGCGGGCTGAGAAAAGCCATCTGCATGTTGACCATGAAGATCACGCCATACCAGAGCGGCACGTCAGTCTGCGGCAATCCCGGCAGACCAAGCACACCGTCCCAGTTCAACCCCTTCAGGATCGGCAAGAAGATCGGAACTGTCAGCAGCAGGATTCCGACCCAGTCGAGGAACATGCCGAGTACGAACAGAATCAGCATCATCAACGTCAGGATTCCATAAGGGGGCAATCCCGTTCCGAGAATGGACTCCGCAACGAACTGTTGTCCGCCCTTGAGGATGAAGAACCCGACGAACATGGTGGCGCCGAAGAATATCCACATCACCATCGCGGTCGCTTTCAGCGTGGCGATCGCAGCTTCCTCGACCGCGAGCCAGTTCAGGCGGCGATGGAGCGCCGATACGAACAGTGCGCCGAAGGTGCCGATTCCCGCGGCCTCGACCGGCGTCGCAATACCAAAGAAGATGACCCCGAGCACTAGGACGATCAGCAGCAAGGGGGCGATGGTGTTTCGCAACAGCCGTAGCTTCTCGGAGAAGTCGACGCGCTCTTCCTTCGGCAAGGCGGGGCCGAGGCTGGGGTTGATGTAGCATCGGACCGTGATGTAGCCGATGTACATGCCGGACAGCAGGAATCCCGGGAAGATGGCGCCAACCAGCAGTTCTCCCAGCGATTGCTGCGCCACGACCGCATAGACAATCGCCATCACCGAAGGCGGAATCAGAATGCCCAGGGTGCCGCCGGCCAAGAGCGAGCCGCAGGCCAGTTTCTGGTCATAGCCGCGCTTGAGCATTGCCGGCAGCGCGATCATGCCCATCGTCACTTCGGTCGCTCCCACCACGCCGACCATGGCGGCCAGCGCCGTGCACGCCAGGACCGTTGCGGACGCGAGGCCGCCCTTGACGGATCCGAGCCATTTATAGACCGCATCGAACAGCTCCTCGATGATGCCAGCCTTCTCCAGCATCGCCGCCATGAAGATGAACAGCGGGACAGCCGAGAGTTGATAATCGGTCATGAAGGGAAATATGCGCGCCGGGGTCATGTTCAGGACGGCGGAGTTGCCGAACAGGAACAGGAAGACCACCGCAAGGCTTCCGGTGCAGAAGGCCATCGGCAGCCCGAGCGCGAGGAGCACCCCGAGCGAGCCGAACATCAGGAGCGTGAGCCACGCAATATCGATATCCCAGCCCATGGCTCAGGCTCTCCCCCGCGACAGAAACGCAATGTCCTTGATGAACTTGGCGATGCCCTGGAGAAACAGAAGCCCGGCGCCGATCGGCATCATCAGTTTGACCGGCCAATACTGCACGCCCCACTCCGTGAAGGAGTGCTCGTCATTGCTGATCGAGTCGGCTGCAAATCGCCAACTTGTCCAGAACAGCACTCCGACGAAGATGAAGAAGAAGATGGAGGTAATGATGTCGGCGAGGGCTTTGCCGCGCGGCGAAAATTTCGCATAGATCACGTCGACGCGGACGTGTTGATCCTCGCGATAGGCAAACGCACCCGCGAGCATGTATTGCATGCCGTACATCAAGAACATGCTTTCATGAACCCAATTGGTAGGTGAGTTGAAAACGAACCGCGCAATGACCTCGTAATAGTAGACGAACACCGAAATAACTGCCCAATAGGCCACGAACTCTCCCGCACGGACGTTGACCGCCTCGATCCAGTCGGTCAGGCGGGTGTGCAGGCCCAGCGTTGGATCTTCATGGGTCCCGGCCAGCGGAAGATCGGGCACGGCTTCGGCCGCCGGAGACGCGATGCGCCCGTCAGCTTCGGCTTCGCCCGCCCGCCGGACCAGCCGCGGCAGCAGAACGGCATCTGCGATCAGCATCGCCGCCATCAAGATTGCGAGCCAGCGTGAGTAATTGCGCCAGTCATTGAGGCTGCCCTCGGCCTGCGCGAACTCCTGCTCAGTGACGCGGCCCTGGCTCTGCGCTTTTTGCAGGGCTTCCGTCATTTCTTGCGTCGGAGCGATGTTCGGCGGGATTTGCGCGCGTCTGATCAAGGTGTGAGACTTCTCGACCGCGGCCCGGGTGCGAGAGACATCCTCGCGCCGGTCCCGGATCTCGACATTGGCAAAGAGGATGACCAGAAAGACCGGGATGAAAACGAAGCCCCAGAGATTGCGCAGATACAAGCGGTGCAGGCCCATGAAGCCTGAGCACAGCCAGAACAGATAAGCGATGAACAGCGAAGGACCGCGCAGCGTGCCGCGCTGCTTTTCGCGTTTGACGAGGTAGATCGCAATCAGTGGAAACAACAACAGCGTGCCCCAATAGAGCCAATGGGGCAGCACGAAGTTCAGACTTGGCATTTCTTTGCCTCAAGGACGCAGCGGACTGCAGATCGGAGCGGACGAGAGTGTGGCGGAGAAGGCAGGAAGACGCGTACAGCGTCTTCCTGCCTGATGCGCCCGCAGCGGGATTTCAGAGATCCAGTTTTTGTCCTTTGTACATGTCCGGCGTTACATAGCCGAAACTGGGCGATTCCATCACTTCGAGCTGCGCCTTGAAGATCCGCGCGGCATCCTTGTCCTTGTTCGCCCATTTGAACCAGATCGGCACCGCAACCTTCTGGAATTTTTCAAGGTCCTCAGCCGGCAGCCGATTGATCTCGATGCCAGCCTTCTCGAACTTGCCCCAGGCCTCCATATCGGCCTTTTGAACCGCCCCGTGATGAAGGGCCGAGTAAGCTTGGATTTCGTTTTCCACCCATTGCTGCATTTTAGGCGACAGCTTATTCCAGTGCGTGAGGCCGACACAGAAATCCATCAGGTCCACCGGCTGGTAGATCGACTCCAGGCCAACCGGGCCCATCCAGATGTATTTCGCAACCTGCTGGAAGCCCAGGTCCCAATTGACCGCCGGTCCGGTGTAGTCCGCGGCTTCGATCGTGCCCTTCTCGAGCGCCGAGAATACCTCGCCGCCGGGAAGCAGGGTCGTCCTTGCGCCAATGGCGGCAAAACCCTCGGCAATCATGCCACCCGGCACGCGCAGCTTCAGGTCCTTGAAATCATCGATGGACCGGATCGGCTTCTTGGAATGGATGATGTTCGGACCATGATGGATGCGGCCGACATACATGAGCCCCTGCTTGGCAAAAACGTCGCGCGCAAGCTTCAGACCGCCATTGCCGTAGAAGAACACATCCCATTCATGGGGGTAGCGCAGTCCCATCAGGTAGGATGACAGGAACGCGGTGGCTGGCACCTTGCCAGCCCAGTAAAGCGTGAACGAGTTCATTGCCTCCAGCACACCGTTCTTGACGCCGTCCAGAAGTTCGAAATCGCCGACAATTTCCTTTGCAGCAAATGGTTTGAATTCCAGTTCGCCGCCGGTCTTCTCCTTGATCGTGCCGCACCATTGCTTGAATGTTGCGAGTCCCACGCCGGCCGGCCATGAGGTCTGCACCTTCCAGGTGACGGTCTCGGCAGCTTTGGCATCCCGGATGTAGGGCGCGGCGACGGCAGCAGTTCCCGCCGCAACAAGAAACCTGCGACGGCTGGTCTTCGGTTTGGTGGCTTCGTTGGACATTGCTACCTCCCTGTAGGTGGTTATTCCGCTCTTCTGAGCGGTTATCTGTGCGGCTTAAACCCTGTGGAACCAGCGATATTCCGCATGGTTTCGCGCGGCCGTACACGCGGTCGCGAAACAGGCTCAGCGAGATCGCTCACAAGCTCGCGAAGTCCTGGAGGTCCTACCCCGCGCCGCTAAGGCCATGCTAGGGTTGCCGGCCCGGACAAGCCAATGCAAATTGCAGAACTTGCGACTTTAGTCTAAGCGCGCTCATGGCCGCCGCTGCCTTAGCCGTCTGGCTCCGGGCATTTGCGCATACCCCGCAGGAGACCCCCCTCTGTGAAGAACATCCGCGCGACGCTCGCGACCGTTTGGCGAATCGCCATCCCCTATTTCCGATCGGAGGACAAATGGGCCGGCGGCGGCCTGCTCGCCGCGGTGATTGCGATCGAGCTGTCGCTGGTCGCGATCGACGTCCTCTTTAACCAGTGGCAAAACCGATTCTACACCGCGCTCCAGGCCTACGACTGGGACAGGTTCGTCAGCGAAGTCTGGTTCTTCGTCATCCTCGCCGCCAGCTTCGTCGCGCTGGCGGTCTATCAGCTCTACCTGAACCAGTGGCTCCAGATTCGCTGGCGGCAATGGTTGACGCGCCACTATCTCGGCGAATGGCTCGAGGACGCCACGCATTACCGGATGCAGCTCAAGGGCGATGCGGCGGACAACCCGGACCAGCGCATCACCGAGGACGTCAAGAATTTCGTCGAACAGACCCTGACCATCGGCCTAGGCCTGCTCTCGTCGATCGTGACACTGTTCTCCTTTGTCATCATCCTCTGGGGCCTCTCCAATGCCGCGCCCCTGCACATTTTCGGGGCCGATGTCGTGATCCCCGGCTATCTATGCTGGGGTGCGCTGATCTATGCGATCTTCGGCACCGCGCTGACGCACTTGATCGGCGCACCGCTGGTCAATCTCAATTTCGAGCAGCAGCGCTATGAAGCGGACTTCCGCTTCAACCTCGTCCGCGTGCGGGAGAATTCCGAGCAGATTGCGCTGTTGAACGGCGAAGGCGCCGAACGTGGGCGCCTGCTGGACCGGTTCGGCCGCGTCGTCGGCAATTGGTACGCGATCATGGGCCGGACCAAGCGCCTCACTGCATTCACGGCGAGTTACAGCCAGGCTGCCGTGATCGTTCCCTATGCGCTGGTGGCGCCAGCCTATTTCGCCAAGCGGATTCAGCTCGGCGATATGATGCAGACCGGCTCGGCTTTCGGCAGCGTGCAGCGCGCATTGTCGTTCTTCGTGACGGCCTATCGCTCGATTGCCGAATGGCGCGCCGTGGTTGCCCGTCTCGACGGATTCGAGATGTCAGTGCGTTCGACCAGCAGGCTCGCTGAATACGAGCCGACGATCGGCATCAAGGCAGCGGGCGGCAGCCGCGCGATCGGCCTCGAGCAGCTCCGCGTGAACCTGCCGAATGGAGCGCCATTGGTCGTCGCGGACGCATTCGCCATCCATGCCCCGGAGCGGGTGCTCGTCACGGGGCCGTCGGGCTCGGGCAAGTCGACGCTGTTCCGCGCCATTGCCGGCATCTGGCCGTTTGGCACCGGCACCATCGTCATTCCCGAGAAGGCGAAGCTGATGATGCTGCCGCAGCGGCCATATTTCCCGGTCGGTGTGCTGCGGGACGCCGTGGTATATCCCGCAGCACCCGGCGCGTTCGAAACGACGCAGGTCCGGGACGCCCTCGTCGCGGTCGGGCTGCCGGACCTGGCCGAACGGCTCGAGGAGGACGGCCATTGGAATCGGATGCTGTCGCTCGGTGAGCAGCAGCGCCTGGGGCTTGCCCGCGCGCTGCTGCATGGGCCCGACTACCTATTCCTGGACGAGGCCACCGCCTCGCTGGACGAACCGTCCGAGGCCCGGCTGTACCGGCTCCTGGCAGAGAAGCTGCCGCGGGCCACTATCGTCTCGATCGGCCACCGCTCGACGCTCGACGCCTTCCACACCCGCAAGATGACGATGGCGAAGGATGGCGAGATCCACGTCCTCAGCGACGCCGGCAAGCCGGCCCGCGCCGAGCCGAACGGGGTGCGCTGAGCACGGCGTGATGGCTACCGGTTCGGCCCGCCGGGCAAACAGCAGCCCTCAAACTCGTCATGCCCGGGCTTGTCCCGGGCATCCACGTTCTTCCCTTCCTCGGGGATAGACGTGGATGGCCGGGTCAAGCCCGGCCATGACGATGCGGCCACGCGCGCCATATTCGATTGCTACGTTCGAGGGGCCCGAAGAAGCGCCTGCAAGCTCACATTGCAAATTCCGGCAATGCCGCCAAAGCAAAAGGGCGGCAGATCGCTCTGCCGCCCTTGCCCAATTCGTCTCGGGAAGAAGCTTACTTCAGGTTGCTCATCGCCGTCAGGTCGAACGACAGCTTGGCGATACCGGCCGCGCCGCACCAATTGGAGCCGACGCCGGTCGGATTGATCGGGGTAATATTCGTGCCCAAGTTGGCCGCGATGTTGCCACGGGCTGAGAAGTCGCTGGTGAAAGCGTTGCAGTCGCCCTTCGACAGATCGGTGTCGGAGTAGCGCAGGTCCAGCGTCATGACCTTGTAGGTGAAACCGACGCCAATGTTCCAGGTGTTGTAGTCAGCATACTTGATGCCGTTCGGGAAGGCCGGGACGCCATAGAAACTGTCGGAGGTGCCGAGCCACTGACGGCCGAACTCACCCGAGACGTACATGCCGACGCCGCTCGAACCGAAGATCGTGCTGGGCGCAATGTACTTGCCGGTGATCGAAGCGTAGTTGCCCCAGGCGCCCGAGTTCAGGTAGCTCGGGGTGTAGTACTCGGTCACGCCGAACGACCAGTTGTCGTTCACCGTATAAGTCATCTTGCCGTAGACTTCGAAGAAGCTCAGGTCCTTCTTGATCACGTTGGTGTTGAGCAAGGCCTTCTCGGCGCAGTCAGCTCCCTGGAACACGCCGGCGTTGTCGATGCCGGGAGCGCCGAAATAGCAGGTGCCGCCCGGGTACAGGTAACCCCAGACACCGATGTCGAAGGCAAACGCTCCGAAGGTCGGGCGAATACCGCCGTAGATATCGATCTCGGCCGCAGCGCGGTTGGGGAAGGAGATGCTCTCACCGGCAACGCCCACATAGAGCTGGAGGTCCTTGGTGACGTTGTAGCGCGGCTCGAAATAGGCCGCGACCGACGGCTTGTGATTCGACTGGGTGATACCGCGGAAGATGTAGTCGCTCATGATCGCGCCGCCGAAGGCGATATCCCAGGGGTCGAAGGCGGGCGGCGGCGGAGCCTTCAATGCCTTCACATGCATGTCTGCCGCGAAAGCCGAGCCCGTCACCATTGCCAGCGCCGTTGCCAACAAAGCCACTTTTTTCATTTCGATCCCCATCACCGGTTCTTAAACCCCAGTCGATCCCGGAAGCCCCCCGGGGCATACGACCTGACTGCAAAATTGCTTAACTCCGGCAATCTGTATGGGAGGAGGCGCCCCGTGAAGCAAAAAGCGCGGGCATCTGCCGACTTTTTAGGCGTTCTGACGATTCCATGAAAGGTTGTCAGCGTGTGTTGCTTCCCGACCACATTATTTGCATTGCGAAGTGCGCAGGAAGGGCCGTGATAGTACGGAAACCGAAAGATTGTAGCACCCACGCTACGAATCAGACGAGGCAGGATGTGGCGGCTAATCGGGGCGCCGGCGGCGATGCAAAAAGGCCGCAGCGTCGTCGCTACGGCCCTTCTGTTCGCAGTCGTTGGAAGATGTGGGAGGGCCTTAGCCCTACCCTTCGGCCGGTGCTTGGTCCCCAGCAGGCGAAGGCGTCGCCCAGCTCGTTTCCGGTGTCGGCGAGGCAGCTGGAGCCGGAGCTTCCGTTGGAGCCGGCGCAGGCTTCGCCCTGACCGCGCTCTTTTTGGCCGCGCTTTTCTTGGGCGCCGCTTTCTTGGCGACTTTCTTGGCCGCCTTCTTTGCAGTGGCGGCCTTCTTCGGCGCAGCCTTCTTGGCCGATTTCTTTGCAGACTTCTTTGCGGATTTTTTCGCGGACTTCTTGGCGGCTTTCTTTGTCGCCTTCTTCGCGGTCTTCTTCTTCGCCGCTACAACCTTCTTCGCCTTTTTGGCCTTCTTGCTTTTCTTCTTCTTCGCTTTCGCCATCGTGGTCCTCCTGTTGCCGCCAATCAATGGTCGATCGGGCGCCTTCAGCCGTCACCGCCGGACGCAGCGCCGCTCGACGAATTCGATGCCGGCCGCGAGCCGCCCGTAGCCCAATCGAGAAGCTCAATCGTGTGCACGACCGGAACTGACGTACCGCTGGCAATCTGCACCATGCAGCCGATATTGCCCGCGGCAATCATGTCCGGCTTGACGCTCGCGATGTTGGCGACCTTGCGATCGCGCAACCTGCCCGCAAGGTCGGGCTGGAGAATGTTGTAAGTCCCCGCCGAACCGCAACACAAATGGCTCTCCGGGACATCTTTCACCACGAATCCATTCTTGGAAAGCAATTCTTTCGGAAGCGTCGTGATTTTCTGCCCGTGCTGCAACGAACAAGCGGAGTGATAGGCGACGACGATGTTGTCGTGTCGCGTCGTCGGTGCGAGGCCCAGTCCGGCGACGTATTCGGTGATGTCCTTGGCGAGTGCGGAGACCTGCGCTGCATCGGCTGCGAACGTGCGATCCTCGCGCAGCAGATAGCCGTAATCCTTGATCACCGTGCCGCAGCCGGAGGCCGTTACCAGGATGGCGTCGAGGCCCTCGCCTGCCGCTTCTGCCCGCCACGCCGCGACGTTGGCACGGGCGCGGGCGAGCGCATCGTGGTCGTTGCCGAGGTGGTGGGTCAGCGCGCCGCAGCATTGCTCGTCCTTGACCAGCACGACCTCGATGCCGTGGCGGGTGAGCAGGTTGATGGCGGCCTGGTTGATACGCGGCGCCAGGACCTGCTGGGCGCAGCCTTGCAACAGCGCGACCCGGCCACGCTTCTTGCCGAGCGCCGCGAACACGCTGCCCGCGGCAGGGCCCCGCGACGGCAGGTGGCTCGGGGCCAATGCCAGCATTGCCTTGATGCGCTCGATCAGGCCGGGCGTGGCCGACGGCCGCGGCGTCGGCAGGAATACGGCAAGCGGACGGGCCAGCCGCGCCAGCCGCATGCTGGCGCGAAAGCGCTGCGGGTCCGGCAGGACGAATGCCAGCACCTGTCGCAGCAGCCGCTCGGCAAGCGGCCTCTGATAGCGCTGCTCGATCCTGACCCGGGCCTGGTCGACGAGGTGCATGTAGTTCACCCCTGAGGGGCAGGTCGTCATGCAGGCAAGGCACGACAGGCAGCGATCGATGTGTTTCACTACCTCCGACGTCGGTGCCTGGTCCTTCTCCAGCATCTCCTTCATCAGGTAGATGCGGCCGCGCGGGCTATCGAGCTCGTCGCCGAGCAGCACATAGGTTGGACAGGTTGCGGTGCAGAAGCCACAATGGACACAGGCGCGCAGGATCTTGTCGGCTTCCGCGATGTCGGGATCGGCGAGCTGCGCGAGTGAGAATTCGGTCTTCATGCCGCAGGGCCCCGCATCAGCCGTCCCCGGTTGAGGATGGTCTTCGGATCGAACCCGGCGCGGACCCGCTCACTCAGAGCGGCAATCCCCGGAGCTTGCGGATGGAAGACATCGACACTGTGCCTGACGTCCTCGGCCGCCCGGATCAGCATGGCATGCCCACCGACGGCGCCCGCGCGCATACGCACGGCGGGGGCATGCGCATCTCCTTTCGGCGGCAGCGCCGCCCAGATCAAGCCGCCGCCCCAATCGTAGATCAACTCGCCGCCGGTCTCGCGCGCCAATTGCGTGCCGAGCGCCGCGCCTGATGCGGGCGGGCAGACGATCCGCCAGACCGGCCAGGCGCCCAGCGCGCGGCTGGCCGCGAACGGCAGGACATCGCGGATGGTGGCCCACAGCGCCGAAGACGCGGCATCCTCGACCAGCGTCGCGGTTCCGAACGGCGCCAGCAATTCGAGCAACGAGCCGGCGCGATGGGCGGCGGAGGCCGTGATCCCCTCGAGCCGCAGCACGGTCAGCGCCTCGCCCTCGCCTGCGATGTCGCCGAGCCCTTCCGTCGTGGCCCGGAACGCCGATTTCGGCAGATGCGCGGCGGCAGAGACGTCGAAGGGCGAGCCGAGTGCCGCGGTCATCGCCTTGTTGGCCGCGGCATCGTCGAGCCCGCGCAGCAGCAGCGTCCGCTCAGCTTCCGGCTTCGGCATCACCTTCAGCGTAACCTCGGTCATGACCGCCAGCGTGCCCCAGGAGCCCGCCAGCAGCTTGCACAGATCGTAGCCGGTGACGTTCTTCACCACCTTGCCGCCGGTCTTGAAGCTGTCGCCGAAGCCCGAGACAGCGTGCGCCCCGAGCAGATGATCGCGCGCCCCGCCAGCCTTGATGCGCCGCGGCCCCGCCAGTCCCGCGGCGATCATGCCGCCGATGGTTCCGAGCGCGGGCGTGCCCAAGAGCGGCGCCGTGCTCATCGGCTCGAAGGCGAATTGCTGGTTCTTGGAATCGATCAGCGACAGCACGTCGGCCAAGGGCGCGCCGGCCTGAAGCGTGATGATCAGTTCGTTCGGTTCATACGAGGTCACAGCGCTCAGCGCGGAGACGTCGAGCACGGCGTTGGTCGCCATCGCATGGCCGATACCGCGCTTGGTGCCATGACCGATGATCTCGAGCGGCTGCTCATTGGCAATCGCCGCGCGCACCGCCTCTTCGACGTCTTTGGCGTCTCGTACTCTAAGCGTATCCACGACTGTGCCGGTAATGGAGTTTACAACGGAAATCAAATTTGGCGCATTGCAGCGAAGGTGCAGCGGTTGTCGCTAAAACCGCGGAATATCTGGAAACGCCAGCTTGCCCGCGTGCACATGCATGCGGCCGAGCTCGGCGCAGCGGTGCAGCGTCGGAAACACTTTTCCGGGGTTGAGCAGGCCCTGCGCATCGAAGGCGCATTTGAGCCGCTGCTGCTGGTTCAAGTCGATTTCGCTGAACATCTCCGGCATCAGGTCGCGCTTCTCGATGCCGACGCCATGCTCGCCGGTGAGCACGCCGCCGAACTCGACGCAGGCGCGCAGGATGTCGGCGCCGAAGGCTTCGGCGCGCTCGATCTCGCCGGGCTTGTTGGCATCGTAGAGGATCAGCGGATGCAGATTGCCGTCGCCGGCGTGGAACACGTTGGCGCAGCCGAGCTGGTATTTTTCCGACAGCTCGCGGATGCGCGCCAGCGCCTTTGGCAGTGCGCCGCGGGGAATGGTGCCGTCCATGCAGAGATAGTCGGGTGAGATGCGGCCCACAGCCGGAAACGCCGCCTTGCGGCCCGCCCAGAACAGATTGCGCTCCGCCTCCGACGTCGAGATCTGGCAGGTGGTCGAGCCGCAGCCATTGGCGATGGCCTCGACGCGGCTGATCAACTCGTCGACCTCGATCTTGGGGCCGTCGAGCTCGATGATCAGCAGCGCCTCGACATCGAGCGGATATCCGGCATGGACGAAGGCCTCCGCGGCGTGGATAGCGGGCTTGTCCATCATCTCCATGCCGCCGGGAATGATGCCCGCGCCGATGATGCGCGCGACGCATTCCCCGGCCGCTTCCACCTGCGCGAAACCGACCATCAGTGCGCGCGCCGTCTCCGGCTTTTGCAGGATGCGCACCGTGATCTCGGTGATGACGCCGAGCAGGCCTTCGGAGCCGGTGATGACGCCCATCAGATCGTAGCCGGGATTTTCGCACCCCTTGCCGCCAATGCGCAGGATCTCGCCGCTCATCAGCACGATCTCGCAGCCGAGCACGTTGTTGGTGGTCATGCCGTATTTCAGGCAGTGCACGCCGCCGGAATTTTCCGCGACATTGCCGCCGATCGAGCAGGCGATTTGCGAGGACGGATCGGGCGCGTAGTAGAACCCGGCATGCGCGACGGCCTGGCTGATGGCAAGGTTAGTGACGCCGGGCTCGGTGACGACGACGCGATTGTCGAAATCGATCTCGCGGATGCGCTTGAACTTGCCGAGGCCCAGCAGCACGCCGTCTTCCAGCGGCAGCGCGCCGCCGGACAGCGAGGTCCCGGAGCCGCGCGGCACCACCTTGATGCCCTGCCCGGCACAATATTTCAGGATGAGCGAGACCTGCTCGGTCGTATCCGGCAGCACCACGACCATCGGCGGCTGCCGATAGGCGGTCAGCCCGTCGGATTCATAGGCCCGCATCTCCGCGGCGCTGTCGATCACGCCTTCGCCGGGCACGATCGCGCGCAGTGCGGCGACGATCTCCGCACGGCGCGTGAGCACTGCCTGGTCGCTGGCAGGCATCATGATGGCCATAGCACATCCATCCTGACATATCCTTCCGACTCGCGCCGCACGATCGATTTTGTCGCGGCAAATCAACCACGTCCGCGGTGGTTTGGGTAGGCCATCCGAAAGTCGGATCGACCATCCCAGGCGAGTTCGCTCTGGGACAAGTAGGAAGTCGTGAAACCTGTCATGGTTTCGTGGCTTGTCCAAGCCGAGCGGGCCATGCCAAAAGCGGCAGGCCCGACGGTTGCCGTCCGGCAAGGGACTGACCAGGCTAGACCCACCAGGGAAGAGACGAAGAGCACCCGATGAAAAAACTGACTTTTGGCGCACTGATGATCCTCACCGTGACTGCCACGGCCTCCACTGCGATGGCGCAGGATGTCGCGGCCGGCAAATCGTCGTTCAACAAATGCCTGGCCTGCCATGCGATCGGCGAAGGCGCCAAGAACAAGGTCGGCCCCGAGCTCAACGGCCTCGACGGCCGCAAGTCCGGCACTGCGCCGGACTACAACTATTCCGACGCGAACAAGAATTCCGGCATCACATGGAACGAGGCGGTGTTCAAGGAATACATCAAGGATCCCAAAGCCAAGATCCCCGGCACCAAGATGGCATTCGCCGGCATCAAGAACGAGACCGAGATCAACAATCTGTGGGCCTACGTCTCGCAGTTCGACAAGGACGGCAAGGTCAAGCAGTAAGCGCTGGCAAGGCGGCCGCTAATCGGCGGCCGCCTGCACTGGGACGATTATGCCGATCATCGTCTCGATTTCAGTCTTCACGAGACCCGGCTCCGCGATCTGCACCATGTGGCCGAGATCGGGCAGCACGATCAGCTTTGCATTCCGCACCAATGCCGCAAACGGACGGGCATGAATGTTGGTCGACACGGTCTTGTCCGGCTCGCCGGCGATGATCGTGACCGGCACTGTGATCTCGCCGTAACGCGCAACTTGCGCGGCGACTGATTCCTTCAGCGTCACCAGGTCATAGGCATTGGCGATGAACTCGCGCGGGCGCAGCAGCAGCGGCGTCGCGGACTCCTTCACGAAGCCGTCCGGCATGACCTGCGGCAGGAACACGTCGCGCGCGCCGGGCTCGGCGAGGAGATATCCAAGCGGCAAGGTGACGGTGTAGGCGAGCAGCGGACCGACCACAGGCGTTGCGATGATCTCGTTGTAGCGGCCAACGCCGCCGCGCCAGGGATGCGTGACCGGCGCCAGCATCACGAGGCCCGCGACCCGATCCGGATGATCGAGCGCCAGCCGCGCCCCGAGTGCCCCGCTCCAGGAATGCACGACCACGATCGCGCGCGCGATGCCGAGCTTGGCGAGCGCCTCGCCGATCATCCGCGCCTGGATCTGCGGCGTCGAATCCTGCCGTCGCGCCCGCGTACTCCAGCCATGGCCGGGACGGTCGAACAGGATAACACGATGATTCTTGGCCAGGAGATCGCCGAGCGGGCGGCGCATCGCTTCGAGATTGGAGCTCGCGCCATGCAACATCACGATGGGCGGGCCTGCGTCGCGCGGGCCGAGATCGACGACATGCAGCGTCGCGCCGTCAACCTCGATCATCTGGCCCTGCGGTGGAAAGGCGCGTTGCACGGCAACGACACCGGCCTGCGTGGCCAGCGCCAGCAAAACCAGCGCGGTCACGACTGACATCACGATCATGGAGAGAGTCCGGACAATCCAGGGCACATGCCAGCTACGGACCTTGCCACACGGCAGTTTCGCTCCAGCGTTTCCACGGAAAGGGCTGGGGCTGTGGATATGTGCATAATCTCAATCCGCAAAAACGCAATGAAATCAACGATACTTTTGGCGATGCGCAAGCCCCGGACCAGCTTCATGCAGTCGTCATCGGGGCCTCCATATAATCGCCACGGTCGATTCTGCCATCTAGGCCCGGGTGGGCGCCGATCCTCCTCGCAACCTTCTGGGGATGTGGGAAAGACCGGCAGGATTTGTCCTGGTTTGAACCGGAGGATTTTGATGAGCTTGAGATCGAAAGACACTGCCATCGACGAGATCGTCGCGAGCTGTAGCGGCGACCTGCGCGGAGCCGTGCGGGCGCTGCTGCTGATCAACGAGCATCTCGAGGCGGAGCTCGTAAGGGCTTACGCCGCAGCTGCCGATCAGGGCCTCACCGAGCGCGGCAGCAGCGTCCTGCATTAGGACGCGGACGACTAATTCGTACCGTCCTCGTCCTTTTCGTCGTCGGGACCCACCGCGGGACAGGCGCGGATGGTCGAGCGGGCAAGCTTGGCATCGGCTCTTGATTTGTAGGGACCGTCGCCGAACCAGACGTCGCCCGCGATCACGGGATTGCTGGTCACGATGTTGCATTTGCCGGTGGCGCGGTTGCCGACCACCCAGAATAGCCCGTCGGCGAGGCTCACTGTCCCCGACGCCAACAGCAAGCTACCTGCAAAGATCAAACGCTTCATGGCTTTGCTCCTGCCATGCAGTTAGGCCTCGCCTTGCCAGCGCAATAGCCCCTGCAGCGCGAGGCATGCGATCGTAGTTAATCGCCGCGCGTCGCAATCGATCGAAAGATGATCGAGTTATACGCTAGATGTCGCGGCCTTCGACCTTCTCGGTCAAGGATTTGACCTGGTCGGGAATCTTGTCGAGATGCGGATTGACGGCGAGCGCCTTGCGGTAGGCCTCGAGTGCACGTTTCTCGTCCCCGACCTCCTGCATGATCATGCCGAGGCCTGCGAGCGCGCCGAAATGGCGCGGTTCCCGGGCCAGCACTTGCTGGATATCGGCCAGCGAGCGGCCGTAGTCGTTCTGCATGTAGTAGAGGGTCGCGCGCCGGTTCCAGGCCTCGATATAATCGGGCCGCAGCTTGATGACGGAATCCAGAAGCTTGATGGCGACGTCGATCTTCTGCGCGTCGACCGCCGTCTTGGCCCGCGACATCAGCAGCGCCGCGGTGTCGCTCGGGGTGTGGATCCAGATCGCCCAGATCCGCGCCTCGACATGCTTGGCGCTGGCTTCGTCAGGGGCGGCCTTCAGCGCGCCGAACAGGAAATCCAGATTCTTGGTGCGGTCGACCTTGGGAAGCTTGGCCGGTGCCTCGGGGATCTTTTTCTGCGTGCCAGGCGGGGCCGGCGGATCAACCTGCGCCAGGGCCGGAGCAATGCCGGCGGTTCCCAGGACAAGGGCCAGGCACAGGGTAGGCGCGAATAGGAATCTTACTGCCATGGTGAAAGTCTAAACGCGTAAAGCCGCCCTTGCAAAGCAGGGACGGCGTCAAACTCGTGTGAGACCGTGGTCTTGCGGGGCGCGCTTGGGCGTCCGGCAGGGATCAGGCCGAAATCAGCCCTGGCGAGCCTTGAAGCGGCGCTGCACCTTGTTGATCACGTAGACCCGGCCCTTGCGGCGGACAAGGCGGTTGGCGCGGTGGCGGCCACGCAGTGATTTCAGCGAGTTACGGACCTTCATGGCAGAATCCTGAACGTTCGAAAGGCCGTGTTCGGCACTACCGTTTCGGCACGCGCGAATGTGGCAAAATGCGATTTACCCCGCCGGCGGACGACCGCCCGGGACGGGGCGGTTTCTAAGGCATGGCGGGACCGCATGTCAATGCAAACGGCCCCCTCCCAGCCGATTATCCTCGGGATAGGGCTGAAGGCCCCATCGCCACCGCGCCGCTCGCGACAGCCGAGCCTTGTCAGCCGAGCCATGTCAGTCGAGCCTTGCCAATTTCGTTATATCCTATAATCAATTTGGCAACCCGTCGGGAGGACACCAATGCCGAAGCTGAAGCTGCCGAACATCGACGACGTTGTGGCGATCGACATCCATACCCATGCCGAGGAGCCCTGCGGCTGCCATGCTGACGACGGCTATGACGACTTCCAGGCGCAGATGGCGGAGTATTTCAAATCGCCGAACAAGCACCCGCCGACCGTGCCGGAGACCGCGGCCTATTACCGTTCCAAGAACATCGCCGCGGTGATCTTCCCGGTCGATGCCGAGCGCGAGACCGGCTTCCGCCGCTACAACAATTACGAGATGCTGGAGGTCGCCTCCGACCATCTCGACGTCCTCATCCCCTTCGTCTCGATCGATCCGCACAAGGGTAAGCTCGGCGCGCGCGAGGCGCGCAAGCTGATCGAGGAATACGGCGTCCGCGGCTTCAAATTCCACCCGACCATGCAGGGCTTCTACGCCAACGACCGCATGGCCTATCCGCTCTATGAAGAGATCAACAATGGCGGCGCGATCGCGCTATTCCACACCGGCCAGACCGGCGTCGGAAGCGGCATGCCCGGCGGCATGGGGATGCGGCTGAAATATTCCAACCCGATGTACATGGACGACGTGGCGGCGGATTTCCCCGATCTCAAGATGATCCTCGCCCACCCCTCCTTCCCCTGGCAGGAGGAGGCGCTGTCGGTCGCCACCCACAAGCCGAACGTCTATATCGACCTGTCCGGCTGGTCGCCGAAATATTTCCCGCCGATCCTGGTGCGCTATATCAACTCGATCCTCCAGGACAAGATGCTGTTCGGATCGGACTGGCCGGTGATCACGCCGGACCGCTGGCTCGTGGATTTCGCCAAGATCGAGATCCGCGACGAGATCCGGCCAAAGGTGCTCAAGGCCAACGCGCGCAAGCTTTTGGGGATTTGACCGAGGGACCAACGTGATGATCAAAGCCGTCGTTTTCGACGCCTATGGAACGCTCTACGACATCCAGTCGGTCGCAGAGATCACCGAGGATGCGTTTCCGGGCTATGGCGAGATCATCACGCAGATCTGGCGCATCAAGCAGCTCGAATACACCTGGTTGCGCTCGCTGATGCAGCGCTACCAGGACTTTGCTGCGGTCACGCGCGACTCGCTCGCCTATACGCTGCGCGTGCTTGGGCTCGCCTATGAGAGCGAGATCTTCGAACGTGTGATCGAAAAATATTTGCATCTCGATCTCTATCCGGATGCCGCAAGCACGCTTGCAGCCCTGAAGCCGCGAAAGCTCGCCATTCTGTCCAATGGCAGCCCGGACATGCTGAATGCGCTCGTGTGCAACACCGGTCTCGATCGCCTGCTCGACGCCACCATCAGCGTCGATGCGAAGAAGATCTTCAAGCCTTCTCCCGAAGCCTATGCGCTGATCGGCGAGGTGCTCGGCACCGCACCGGAGGAGGTTCTGTTCGTCTCCTCCAATCCCTGGGACGTAGCCGGCGCGAAATCGTTCGGATTGAACGTCGCCTGGATCGAGCGTGTCACGCCGGAGGCGATGGCGCTGGCTTGCGTCGAAAACGAACTCATGGCACCGCTAACCCTGTTCAAGGCGATCCGCACTCAGATGGATGAGCTCGGGTTTGCGCCGGACCATCGCGTCCACGCACTCTCCGAGCTGCCCGAGATCTCCGCCCGCACGTGAGTTTGGAATGAGCCGCTTAGAATGAGCCTGCAATCCGTTCGCGATTTCTTCGCCGAGAAAGCCCCCGATATATCCGTCATTGAATCGCCGATCAGCTCCGCGACCGTGGCGCTGGCCGCCGAAGCCTATGGCGTCGAGCCCGGGCGGATCGCCAAGACGCTGTCGTTGCGGATCGGCGAGCGCGTCATTCTCATAGTTGCCGCCGGCACCTCGCGGATGGACAACAAGAAGGTCAAGGCGGCATTCGGCGGCAAGCCGAAGATGCTCGGGCTGGAAGAGGTCGCGGAGATCACCGGCCACGAGGTCGGCGGCGTCTGCCCGTTCGGGCTGAAGACGCCGCTGGCGATCTATTGCGACGTGTCGCTGAAGGCGTTCGACATCGTGGTGCCGGCCGCAGGCTCGACCCACAGCGCCGTGCGCATCACGCCCGAGCGGATGGCCGAACTGACCGTGGCTGAATGGGTCGACGTCTGCGAGATCAGGCCGTAAGTCGGCTAATCGTCTTCATCATAGGGCCGCGGTGCGGGCGGCGGAGGCGCAGCGTTGTAGCGCGGGGGCGGCGCGGCGCGATTGCGCGGGACCGGCGGCTGTGGCTGCACCTGATTGTGGGACTGGAACACCGCGCGGCAACCACTGGAGAGCTGCGGCGTGTTCTGTTGCAAGCAGGCCACGATACGATTCACATCCGGAATCTGGTCGCTGCACAGGCGCCACACATCCGGTGTGCAGGCCATCTGCTGTTCCATCGTGCCGCGATATTCTTCGGCGGACGCCGCGCTCTGCGCCACGATGCCGCCGATCGCAAGCGCCACACCCAGCGCGATCCGCTCTGTTCGCATATACCGATCCTTCTCGATTCTCTCGAATACTTGTCAATCAATGAGACGCGAGCTGGTTCTGGACCAACAAAAAATTGTGAAAGCTCGGCAGGAACTTATTCCACCTTGCCGATCTTCTTCACCGCTGCGATCAATATGCAGTTTGCGCGAGGCGCTCGACCGACCCGCGTGTTCATGAATTGAAGACGCAGCTGGAGGAGGAAGCCGGCCTTGCGAATTGTCGCCAGCGACGGCGTGAAAGTCTCCTAGCGAGATCCAGTAGGGTGGGCAAAGCGAAGCGTGCCCACCATCATTCGCCAAACTGCCCCGGAGTATCCCGCATATCTCCTCCCCAATCTACGGGAAGGGTGCCTTGATCGACGTAGCGATGGAAGCTGCTGAAGGACCAATCGCGCACACGTGAGACGAGGCCGTGCTTCACGGGGTTGAAGTGAATGTAGTCAACGTGGCGTTCCAAGTCCGCGTCATTGCGGATTGCATGCTCCCAGAAGCGCCGCTGCCAGATGCCTTTTTCGCGCTTTCTCAATTTGCTGGTCGTGCGTGGTCCCGTCTCCAGGCCTCGCGAAAAGCCGCCCTTGATCAAATTCCACCGTGACGAAAAATCGAGATCATCCTCTGGAAGGGCCCAAATGGCGTGAAGATGATCGGGTAGGACACAAACCGCCACGGTTTCGAACGGACGTCGCTGCTGAATTGTTCGGTAGTTTTGTCTCAGGCGGTCAACGTGATCCACGAGCAGAGTGCTTGATCGGTCGGCAAGCACAACCGTGAAGAAGAATATGCTGCCTTTGGCTCGACGATACTGAGGCATTGCGATCTTCTTCGCCCGAATGGTGGGCACGCTACGCTTTGCCCTACAATTGTCATTCTGAGGATAGGCTAGCGAGATTTTGCAGGGAACGCGTCGTGCCTACCGAGGAAAGTCACGGCACTTTTGCAACCTTCTTAGGCCGCCGTTTGCACGTATCCGGCAATTTCGCGGCGAGAAAATCGCCGAGCGCCTCGACGCGTGCAGGCCGCGGGCCGCCGGGCGGCGTCACCAGGTGCACGGCGCCTTCGGCCTGCTTCCAGTCCTTCAGAATCACTTCGACCTGGCCGGAGGCGATCGCTTCGCCGACGATGAATTCGGGGAGCTCGGCAATGCCGAGGC
The DNA here is from genome assembly GCF_008123965.1 of Bradyrhizobium hipponense. Taxonomy (GTDB): domain Bacteria; phylum Pseudomonadota; class Alphaproteobacteria; order Rhizobiales; family Xanthobacteraceae; genus Bradyrhizobium; species Bradyrhizobium hipponense. The sequence goes on from NZ_VSTH01000009.1 coordinate 35,088, forward strand.
CCGCGATCAGAGCCGGCATCACCGCTTCACCATTATTGACGCGAAGCTGTCCACCCGGACGTACGCTGGCCTGCTCGCCGGCCGCATTGGTGTAGTGCCAGACATTCGGCGTAGAGAGATAAGCGTAGGCGAAGCATTTGTGCTCGGCCAGATGCATCGGATGCGTCGGCCGGCCGTGACGCTTGAGATAGGACGGCGCGGCCACCGTGTAGCGCGGCATGGTGAAGAGCCGCCGCGCGATCAGCGACGAATCCGGCAGCCGCGCAATCCGCACCGCCATGTCAAAGCCCTCGCCGATCAGATCGACGGTCGCATCGCTTAAGTGCAGATCGACCGAGACGTCCGGATAGGCCTCGAAAAACTCCGGCAGCAATGGCGCCACGGCCTTCACTCCGAAGGTCATGGGCACCGCGAGCCGCACCAGCCCCCGCGGCGCCACCGATTGCGCCAGCGCCTCGTTCTCCGCCGCCTCACCGTCGGCGAGCAGACGCGTCGCGCGTTCGGCGAGCTTGTGCCCGGCATCGGTCAACGCGAGTCGGCGGGAGGTGCGGTTGAACAGCCGGGCGCCGAGCCGCTCCTCCAGCCGGGTCACCGCCTTGGACACTGTGGCTTTCGACATCACGAGCTCGCTGGCGGCCGCCGCAAACGACCGTAACTCCACGACTTTTGCGAAAACCGCGAGCGCCTCGAAATCGGGGAGTTTTGCCATGAGAGCCGGTCCGATAGGTCGATTTAAGGAAACAATGCGTTTCAACAGTTTCTATTTCTATACCACGGACGGAGCCTTATCCAAGGGCAATCGCAATTCCAGGGAATGGAGAAATCCAATGACCAAGAAGCTCTCAGGCAAGGTTGCCTTCGTCACCGGCGGCTCGCGCGGCATCGGTGCGGCGTCCGCCCGCGCACTCGCCGATGAAGGCGCCGATGTCGCCATCAGCTATGTCGCATCGCCCGAAAAGGCGGAAGCCGTCGTTGCCGAACTGAAGGCCAAGAGCGTGAAGGCACGCGCGTTCAAGGCCGACCAGGCCTCCGCCAAGGACGTGACGCAACTCGTCAAGGACGTTGCGAAGGAATTCGGCCATCTCGACATCCTCGTCAACAATGCCGGTGTCGCCGCAGGCGGCGCGATCGACGATGCCAATGCCGACACGGAAGCCCTCGCCCGCCAGGATGCGATCAACGTGCATGGCGTGATCGCGGCGATCCGCACCGCCTCGCAGCTGATGGGTGAAGGCGGCCGCATCGTCACCGTCGGCTCGATGCTAGCCGACCGTGCCTCGTTCCCGGGGCTCGCCGACTACGTCGCCACCAAGGCGGCCGTGGTCGGCTACACCAAGGGCGCGGCTCGCGATCTCGGCCCCCGCGGCATCACCGTCAACGTGGTGCAGCCCGGCTCGATCGATACCGACATGAATCCGAAGGACGGCGGCGAATTCGCCGAGACCCAGCGCAAGCAGCATGCGCTCGAACGCTTCGGCCGTCCCGAGGAAGTCGCAGCCGGCGTGGTCTTCCTGGCGAGCCCGGAAGCCTCCTTCGTCACCGGCACCGTGCTCAACGTCGACGGCGGTTTTGGCGCCTGATCCGGGCCTCACCCGTTCAAATAAGGACCACGCAGATGATCGAACTCAGACCTTTCGCAAAGCTCGGCGGTGCCGACCACGGCTGGCTCAAGGCCAAGCATCATTTCTCCTTCGCCAGCCATTATGACCCGAACAATATGGGTCACGGCGCCTTGCGGGTGTGGAACGACGACGAGATCGCGCCGAACACCGGATTTCCCGCTCATCCCCACGCCAACATGGAAATCATCACCTATGTGCGCGAGGGCGCGATCACCCATCAGGACAGCCTCGGCAACGAGGGCCGGACCGAAGCCGGCGACGTGCAGGTGATGAGTGCCGGCAGCGGCATCCGCCACTCCGAGTACAATCTCGAGCCGACTAAGACCCGGATCTTCCAGATCTGGATTGAGCCTGCGGCGCGGGGCGGCCAACCCACCTGGGGCTCGAAGCCGTTCCCGAAGGCGGACCGCTCAGGCAAGCTCGTCACCATCGCAAGCGGCGACGAGAACGACAGGGACGCGCTGCCGATCCGCGCCGACGCGCGCGTGCTGGCAACCACGCTCAAGGCCGGCGAGAGCGCGGAGTACGAGTCGCAAAAGTCGCGCTATCTCTACCTGGTGCCCGCGGCAGGTGCGGTCGAGATCAACGGCGTGCGCGTGAACGCCCGCGACGGCGCCGCGATCCGCGACGAAGACAGGCTGAAGATCACGGCTCTGGAAGATTCCGAGCTCGTGCTCGTCGACGCAGCGTAAAGCACACCGTCATGACCGGGCTTGTCCCGGCCATCCACGCCTCTCCACAAGCAAACAAGAACATGGATGCCCGGGCATAGGCGAGCGGAAGCGACGCCGTCCTTCGGACGGCTATGCCCGGGCATGACGATCCAATCACCGAGCAACTCGACCAGACAACGGAGACCATCCATGACCAAAGTTCTCGTCCTCTATTATTCCGCCTATGGCCACATCGAAGCGATGGCGAATGCGGTTGCCGAAGGCGCACGCGAAGCCGGCGCCCTCGTCGACATCAAGCGCGTGCCCGAGCTCGTTCCGCCAGAGGTCGCCAAGGCCTCGTACTACAAGGTCGACCAGGCCGCGCCGGTCGCCAAGATCGAGGACCTCACCAACTACGACGCGATCATCGTCGGTACCGGCACCCGTTTCGGCAGGATGGCCTCGCAGATGGCGAATTTCCTCGATCAGGCCGGCGGGCTCTGGGCCAAGGGCGCACTGCACGGCAAAGTCGGTGGCGCCTTCACGGCGAGCGCGACCCAGCATGGCGGCCAGGAGACGACGCTGTTCTCGATCATCACCAACCTCTTGCATTTCGGCATGGTCGTAGTCGGCATGAACTATGGCTTTGCCGGCCAGATGAAGCTCGATGAAGTGACCGGCGGCGCGCCCTACGGCGCCACCACGATCACCGGCGGCGACGGCAGCCGCCAGCCCAGCGCCAACGAGCTTGCGGGTGCGCGCTATCAGGGGCGCGCGATCGCCGAGACCGCCAAAAAACTACATGGCTAAACTTCATGGCTGAGCTTCACGGTTAAACTTCACGATCGACTGCATGGCTGATGCGATTTGGGCGGCATTCTCTTGTGGGAATGCCGCCCTATCTAACGTTGCAGGAGCAACGCGTATGGCCTTCGAAATCCTCTTGATCGCGCAGATGATCCGCAGGCCAGCTCAGGCGCTGGCGCGGCGCTGGTACTGCCGCAGCCTGTTCCGCGCCTCGCGCGGCCGCTTCCACTGCGCCGGGTGCACCGGATCGTGAAACCTGCGCGCCGGGACGCGACCGCCCTGGGCTAGTCAGCCTTCTTGATGAGTTCACGACCGATCGGCCGCACCGGCTCGCTCCGCAGCACGAGCGATGTTGTGACGGCACCAAAGCCAGCAATTCGGTCCACGATTGTTTCCAAGTCCTCCGGCGCCGGCACGAGCACCTTGAGCACGAAGCAATCCTCGCCCGTCACCCGGTGGACTTCGACGATGTGAGGAATCTCACCGACTTCTTCAGGCAGGTCTTGATGTGCTCGTGCGAGGTTCGCAGCCGTATCAGTGCCATCAGGCCGAGCCCCAGCGCTCGCGGGTTGATCCTGGCGCCATAGCCTTCAATGATGCCGGCCTCCTCGAGGCGCTTGACGCGCTCGGAGACCGCCGGCTGGGACAATCCCACCGAACGGCCAAGCTCGGACAAAGGCACACGCGCATTCGCCTGGAGCGCCTCCAGGATCCTCAGATCCTTGCCGTCTATGCTCCCTGAACGATCCAAGCGAATTTCTCCATTCGACCTTGAGATTATCGGCAAATGACCGTTTCCGCCGATGACTCGCCATGTGATCCATGACCCGGATCGATCACACTGCATCGTCATCCCGAATATCACGAGATACGCATGCGCAAAATGATCACCCTGCCCGGCATCGGAGGCTCCGGAGACACCCACTGGCAGACGGCCTGGGAAGGGGCGGACACGCGCTTCGCGCGATTTCAGCCGGCGAGCTGGGATGAGCCGGAGCTTGATGACTGGACGCAATCCCTGGAGCGAGCGGTCGGGAGCTACGCGAAACCGCCCGTCCTCGTCGCGCACAGCCTGGCTTGCCTGCTCGTCGCGCATTGGGCGGCATGCACCCGATCGACGATTGCCGGAGCATTCCTGGTGTCTGTCCCCGACCCGGACTGCGCCCGGTTTCCCGCAGCAGCCGGCTCGTTCAAGTCCGTTCCGACAAGACCGCTGCAATTCCCATCGCTGATCATCGCAAGCACGGACGATCCCTACAGCACGCTCGAGGTTGCGCGGCGGCGCGCGGACGAATGGCGGTCCGGATTGAAGGTGGTCGAAGCGCTCGGCCACATCAACGCATCAAGCGGGTTGGGCGATTGGCCGCAGGGCCGCGCGTTGCTGGATGACTTTTGCGCAAATCTCGCAAAATGACGAACGAAGGCGAACGGGGTACGGCGCACCGAGCACGCGGAGTCTCGGGACGCGTTACGCCGAACGTCAGGCCTGCATGATGTCGGCGTGGGGCCGGACGGGATTCGTCGGTGACGGCGCAGGCGCCGTCGAAAGCCACCAACCCTCACCGGCAAACCAGCACGTCTCGTCGGGCGCGTCCCCTGTCCGCAATGACTGCACGCTGTCCCATCCTTTCGCGAACGCCTCGGTCAATCGCCGGGCGGCATCCGCATCCTGCAGTCCCGCGCAGCCGATGAACTGGGCCCGGCCGAGAAACTTGGCAGGCCAGACCGGCCCCTCTTGCGGACGCGTGAGCATCAACATGCCGCCGTGCACACCCTCGGGCGCCAGTGGAAACACCAGACGGCCGCCGGGCCGCAACGCCCCGAGCCATTCCGGAGCTGGCCGCGCCGCGCCCGCACAGACATAGATGACGTCCACGCTTGGCAGATCGGACGCAATTCCCGAGCGCTCATGCAGCTCGACCTGCGCGATATCCTTTAGATTGTCGCGCGCGAGTGCCGCCAGGCGTTGGTCGATTTCATAGGCATGGACACGGCCGCCAGCTCCCACGAGATGCGCGAGAATTGCGGTATAATAGCCGCTGCCAGCACCTATCTGGAGCACCGTCTCGCCTTCCCTCACAGCACACCCGCTGAGCCAATAAGCGTGCGCACCGGGCATCCCGATATTGAGACCACGTGTGCTATCGAGCGCCAGCAACGTGTTTTGATAGATGAAGGCGGGATCATCGTCCGGCGTCGCGACATAAGGGTGACCGCCAACCGAGATCGACCACGGCCCTGGGCCGACGAAGGGCTCGCGTTCGACCGTGCGAAAGGCCTGCTCGATACGGGGATCCGTGGTCCTGGCCGCGGCGCAGATCAACTGCGCATAGAAGGCACGATATTTTGCCGAACGATCTTTCATGTCGCCTCCGGGCAGCGAAAGCTACACTAGCACAACGATTGCGATAGTCGAATGACCGCTGCAATCCGGGGCTTTGCGCGCTTTATGGCGTGGTCCTGCCCATCGCGCGCGCCGCCAACGCAGCGAGTTTTGGATGGCGGCGCAGTCCCTGCGCGGCATGGTCGCGCCAGGCGTAAGGCATGCCGCGCCAGGACAGCGCGACGCTGGCGTCGGTCAGCGGCACCCGCTCCGCGCCGAGGCGGCGCTTGTAGTCCTGATTGCCGATGCTGAGATCGAACCGGCGCACGCCCTGCGCATGCAGCGCCGCCATGGTGCGTTCGGTCGCGAGCAGCCCGGGAGAGAAGTTCGCCCAGGTCTTGCCGGAATGACTGATGCGCAACAGGAAATAGGTCGCGCCGTATCGGACGCCGAACGTGGTGGCAACGATCCCCTTGTCGCAGACCAGCGCCGAGACGACGGCATAGCCTTCGGCGATACCCTGGCGCGCCACTTCGCGATAGAATCGGGCGTGAGCATCGTCGTCCAGAACGAACCGAAAGCCGAGCTGTCTCATCCGCTCTTCTTGCTGGACGTCCATCACATCGAGAAATTCGCGCGCGCGCTCGGCATCGGTGGCGATCTCGAACCGCGCGCTGCCAGGACGGCTGAAGACGCGCCAGCACCGCGGCAGCTGCAGACGCCTGAGCGACGCCTGATAATCCGCATAGTTGTCGCCCGTCAGCACGACATTGCCGTTGAGCGAGCAGGATCCGATACGGCCGAGCGACACCAGCGGGTTCGGCTTGCCACCGACATGGGCCGGCATCTTCTTCAGGCGCAACAGATCGAAGCGGTCGGGCAAGGCCCGCAACCCTTCGACCAGAGCCAGGCCGATTGCACGCATATCGGTGGCATCGAACCCGGCGTCGCGCGCAAGGATCGGCGCGTTGTTGTCGGAGACGTCGAGATCGGCGAACTCGACGACGCGAATGCTCCGCCGCGTGTGGCTGATCATCGGCACCATCGCGACGTCCTTGCCGGTCGCGGCATCGGAGATCACGGCGATCAGCGGCTCGATACCTTCAAACGCCTCGTACCAGGCGCTGAGCCAGTAACCATGCTGAAACGCAGTGCGATGGCCATCGTTCAGGCGCGACGCTGCCTGTCGCCAGTCACGGGTGAAATCGATCGAGATCCTCCGCGTGCTGGACACCCGATCATCTAGTTGCTCAAAGCTGAGAAAGGTCATCCGCGTACAGTTACTGAACTTTTCCAGGTAGATTATGTTTTGCCGCAGACCACAAGTTGCGTCGCTGCTTATCGTTAAATCATGCTGTCCTTCGTGTGCCGCTATGAAACGTGCGGCTGCGGCAACCTGTCAGCGGTCCGGTTCCATTGGATCGACGCATTGGAACCTGGCCAGGAAGTGCAACCCCGCCACCGCGAGCGCAAACATGAACCAGATCGGATTCTGCCGTTCGAGCAGGAAGGTTTCGGTCGTCCCGTAGTACAGGCCAAACAGCCACACGGTCAGGAACAGCTTTCCCAGTGCGCCGCTGCGATTGTGAGCCTGGGCCGCCTGGAAATTCTTGAGCGGAGCGAGAACGAAGATGAGGATGACGAGGACCAGCCCCGGCAGGCCGATGGTGACCGCAAGGTCGAGATAGCTGTTGTGACTGTGTGCCGCGCTCGTCGCCCACTCGGCGCCCTGGGTGGTCTGCCGTGCCGTCAAGTCGTCCCAGAAGGCCGCATAGCCGTGACCGATGACCGGCCTTTCGGCGACGGCTGCGAGTGCGAATTCCCAGATGGCGGAACGGCCGGTGAAGGTGGCATCGAGAGGAAGCAGCCGCGTCATGGCCCCGAGTGCGGGGCTCACGACGCTGCCGACGGTCAGCAGGTTCATCACGATCAGCGGCACGAAACAGATGATCCGCTTCAGCCAGAGGCTACGCGTGACGTAGACCAGCGAGGCCAGCGCGTAGATCGCAAGGCACAGCACCGACGACGTCTTGCCGCCGGTGAAGATCAGGAAGATGCCGGCAAGCGCGGCGATCACGGGCCCCATCACGAACGAGCCGACGGCGCAGAGATAGATGCCGACATAGACCAGGATGGTCATTACGGGCGAGGCGACGTTCTTGTGGCCGAAACTGCCGCGCCAGTCGCCCGCGAGCTGCGGCTCGGTGATGTCGAGCGCGGTGTGGATCGAATATTGCGGCGCGAGGATGACGCCGAGATAGCACAGCACCAGCAGCACGAGCGCGGTACCGCCAAGACACAGGTTGAAGCTTCGCTGCGTCGGCGGCAGCAGCGGCAAGAGGACGGCGAGCGAGGTCACGCTGGCCGCCAGCACCAACCGCTGGATCGACACCTCGCGACTCTCGGAGAAGACGACATTGAACAGCATCCAGCCGATGAAGCAGAGGTGCAGCGGGGTGACCAGGGTCTTCAGCGAGGGCGCATCGCTGGCGATTGCGAACAGCACCGCGACCGCAGCCAGCAATCCAAAGGAGATGTAGTTCAGCGCCATCCGGCCGCCGACGACGTTGGCGATGGCCTCGCTGCGCAGGTCCGGAAAGGGATCGAGCGTAATCAGGACCAGCAACAGGGCGGTGACCGCGACAAGGCAGCGCGCCGCCTGCACGACATTCAGCTTCGCAAGCCCATCGCGCAGCACGTGGCCGAACGATCGGGCCTCAACGTCGGTCATGTCAGTGGCGCTGCGATCCATGGCTCAAGGCCGGTTCGATAAGCCGGGGAAGCTTCAGGTCTTAGCCGATCCCCGTTAACCATCCGTCAACCAGGATGCCGGAGCTGCCCGATACAGCCTGCTCCCGCACGATGCTCCGCGAGATCTCGCAATATTGCAGCGCCTGCTGTGCCAGCGCGAGATTGTCCAGACGTAGTCGCGCACAGCCTAATGTCACCGGCTTAACGCTATTCTACGAAACCGGCACGATGCGGGCCTTCGCAGCACCGATTTGGTCGTCATGCGGGTATCATCTGCAACGGCCGAAGCCGCATTCGCTGGCAATTGCCGGCGCGGCAGATGCACCTGGTTAACAGACCATTAAAGACGAGCTGCAGCTTGATCACCGCCGACGATGTACTCGATGGATCGGCCGCCCGGCGCGTAGCGACAGTCGCGCGAATCGCGCGGCCGGTGACCGCGGTTGCGTCAGTCTCAGTCGTCATTCCCGCCAAGAACGTTGCGGCCTATGTCGGCGAAACCCTCGCCAGCGCACTGGCACAAGGCGAGGTGAGCGAAGTGATCGTCGTGGATGACGGCTCAACCGACGATACCACCGCAATCGTCCGAGCCATCCGCGACCCGCGGCTGCACCTGGTGACTAACGACTCCGCCGGCGTGTCGGCGGCCCGCAATCTCGGCGCCCGACACGCGAGCGGCGAATGGCTGCTGTTCCTCGATGCCGACGACCGCCTGCGCCCCGGCGCGGTGGCAGCGCTGCTCGCGGCGGCGCGCGCTGCCCCGCGCGCGGTCCTCGTCTACGGCGACTACAACACGATCGACAGCGAGGGACGGCAAATCGGCCGGCGGGATCTCCTCAAGGGTCGCCGCAAGCCGTCCGGCGACGTGCTGGCACGGCTCGCCAGCGGCAACTTCATCGTCAATGGCGGCATCGCGCTCGCACGTGCGGACACCTTTCGCGCCATCGGCGGCTTCGACGTCTCGCTCAGATACTGCGAGGATTGGCATTGCTGGTGCCGCCTTGCCGCGATCGGCGAGTTCGAGTTCGCACCGAAGCTGTTGCTCGACTATCGCCTGCACACGGCCAACACCATGAATGCGGCGGTGCGGACGCCGCAGGATTTCTTCCCGGCGATCGCGCGTATCTTCGATGACGGGCTGATTCTGGCGAGACTTCCCGTAGGCGCGGCAGCCGGGCTGCGCCGGGCCGCCGAGATTCATCTCGTCACCTATTCGGCGATGCAGGCGATCCGCTTCGGCAGATATCGTGACGCCTTCGCCTATCTCGGAATGGTCGGCCGGCTGTCGCCCATATCGCTGCCGCGCGCCGCGATCAGGGTCGTCCTCGCCTGCTTTGGCATCTAGTCCGCTGCGTCAGGACACGATCTTCGAGGCTTCGTAAGGCCTCGGTTCGACACCGAACGCCGCGAGCGCAGCGCCGAGTGCGACCATCACGGGATGCATCGCGATGACGGCTTTCGACGATGTCAGCAGGCGCGCCGCGCGAACCACCGACAGCGGCAGCCGTCCGAGCATTCGCGCAAACACCCACGCCCGCGCCGCCGTGCTTGGCGCGGCCTTGTACTGCACGCGATAATTGATCGCGCCGATGCGCAGACCACGCCTCATGATCCAGCCGGGGCTGGTGCGGTTTTGCGGTACGGTCTCGGTGATGACCGCTTCCGCCGTCCAGTGGAATATCATGCCGGCATCGCGGCACCGCACGAAGAAATCGCAGTCGCCGCCACCAAGGAAATTGAAGCGCAAATCGAAGGCGGGACGATCGAACCGCTCGAACGCCGCGCGCGTGATCAGGCAATTGCCGCAGCCATAAATCAGAGGTACCGCGCCGCTGTAGTCATAGGCGGGACGGAAGGCCGGGTGACGCGCGAGCCATGGCTGGCTGTCGTCGTCGAACACCGGCAGCACCGGTCCGCCGACCACGTCGGCGCCGGTCGCCTCACAGGTGCGAACCATCAGCTCGAGCCAGTCGGGCGAGGCAATCTCGTCGTCGTCGATCATCAGGAAGCGGGTCGCGGCGGGAAACAGCGCCTGCGCCGTCTCGAACGCGGCGTTGATCGCCTGGCAATTGCCCTGCCGCCGCTCGACCAGGCAGATGCCCTGGAGTTTTCCGGCAGCGAGAAACTCCGCGGCGACCGGCGCGCTCTCGCGCCCTGCCGCGTCGTTCTCGACCATGACGACCGCGAAGGATCGCGGGGTACGCTGGTTGGCAAGCGACCCCAGCGTCAGCCGCATATGCTGCGGGCGGCGAAAGCAGGGAATGCAGACGACGATACCGACCGACAGGTCGATGACGCGCGAGCTCGCGGCGATCTCCCGGTTGGGATCACGCACGACGTCCGAGATCCGGTTGGCGGACAGGTCTGTCGGGATCAGCGTCATGGCGTTATAGATGCCCGAGATGTGTTGAAGAAACCCTGCGTCGATCGCGTGCATCGAGCAGTCCCGCAACGGCACAACGACGTGCAACAGATGCGTCCCAAAATGAGCGACCCGCTTCGGCGACAAAACGAGCCTTCTTGCCGACATCCTCGAGCATGCAAGCCTACCATCAAGCGCTTAACCGCTTTCGCTCGTTTTTCCTATGAGCTCTGATGCGCGTGATATTGCAATTCGCGGTCCATCGTCCGGCAATCGCGCAATGCGGAAGATGCCGTAGTTAACGCATATGCGCATTAACCCGACCGTAAGCACCGCGACCGGTGAAGAGGCGCGGCATCAGATTTGCTCTTCGGGCTCGAGAGATTTTTCCTGTAAATTTGAGTCGAACAAGCGCGGTCGAGAGACATGAACAAGCCAGCCACGATCGATTTCGCGACAGCGATCCCCACTCCCGCCAAGCCTGCCCATAACCAGGCGCTGCTCGAGATGGTCCCCGGCGAAGCCCGCGACAGCCTGCTCGCCATTCATGAGGTGCTGCGCCGCGAACTGCCGCGAGGCCGGCTCGCCACCTACGAGGCCGGCGGCGGCTCATGCAGCTTCCTGCCCGTGGACGTGCTAAGCCGCAGCCACGTCACGGTCGTCGATATCGACGAGGACCAGGTCCGCAACAACACTTACGCAGACGACGCAATCCTCGGCGACGTGCAGACCCATCGCTTCGGCGCTGAAGCCTTCGATGTGGTGATCTGCTACAACGTGATCGAGCATCTGCCCGACGTCGAGGCCGCGCTATTGAACTTCCGCGATGCTCTCAAGCCCGGCGGGATGATCCTGATCGGTGCGCCCAATCCGCACTCGCTCTCGGGCGTCGTCACCAAATATTCGCCGCACTGGTTCCATGTCTGGTTCTATCGGAATATCCGCGGCATCAGGAATGCCGGCCTGCCCGGCGAACCGCCGTTTCCGACCTTCTTCCACCCGCTGGTGACGCTGTCGAAGCTCGAAACGTTCGCCGCCGCCCATGGCCTCGACATGATCTATCGCCGCGAGGTCGAGAGTCCGCGCTATCCCGAGATGCGCCAGCGCAAGCCGCTGTTCGCCGCCCTCGTCGATGCCGGCGCCGCACTCATGAATGCCCTGCTCCCGCGCGGGACCGACGTCCGCCGCGGCGACTATCATGTCATTCTGCGGAAGCGCTGACGTGGCGCGCCTGTTCAGTAACGAACCGTTAATCTCTGAGGGACCGACGCATCGAGAGCGTCACGACGACGCGCCGGGAAGCGGCGGCCGCTTAAACGCTTTGTTTGCCATTTCGGTGAATAGTCCCTCAATGAGTATGGTTAATTTTCCCTATTGCGTTGATTGGGCACCTATATCCCGGGTGCGTGGCGTAGAGCGAAGAGTAACCCCTCAGCCTACGGCACTTGGAATGGAAGCTGGGGATCATGCTTGACTATAACCAGCCGATAGATCGGGCCAGATCGGGGGCCCCTCAGCAGAGCTCGCCGACCGGCTTCAACGTGCTGGAACTCGCCAGCCTGCTTTGGCGGCGCAAGGTTGCGATTGCGGCAGCCGCCGTGCTCGGAGCGACGCTCGCGGTCACCATCGGCAAGAGTCTCACGCCCCGCTACACCGCCACCTCCCAGCTCTATGTCGATCCGCGCGAACTCCAGCTCGTCGATCGCGAGCTCACCCCTCGCGCGCAGGACGTCTCCGGCATGTCCATGGTGGTAGAGAGCCAGGCCCGCCTGATCACATCCAACAGCGTGCTGTTGCAGGTGATCCAGCAGGCCAATCTCGAGAATGATGCGGAATTCGGCGGCGGCGATGCCAGGAGCCTGATGTCGTCGCTGCTGGGCCTGATCGGCCTGCAACCACGCGCGCCCTCTGCTGCGGAAATAAAGGGCGTACAGCTTGCAGCGCTCGACGCCCTAAACAAGCACATCACGGTCCGCAAGGGCGACAAGAGCTTCATCGTCGACATCGAGGTCTGGTCGACCGATCCGGCGAAAGCAGCGATGCTCGCCAACACGCTCACCAGCACCTATCTTTCGGACTCCCGCAATTCACAGGCTCTGGCGGCGCGGCGCGCAACCAGCGACCTGTCCGGCCGCCTGAAGGAATTGCGCGAGCGGCTGCGCAACGCCGAGACCGCGCTCGCGACCTACAAGGCCCAGAATAATTTTGTCGGCACCCAGGACGCGCTGATCAGCGATCAACAGCTCTCCTCCAGCAACCAGCGGCTTTCGGCGGCTCGCGCGGCGACGATGGATGCGCAGGCGCGGCTCGACCAGATCGAGGCAAGCCGGCGCACGGCTGCGGATGCCGGCGCGATTCCCGAAGCCTTGCAATCGCCGACGATCGCCAACCTGCGCGCCCAATATGCCGACGCTCGCAAGAAATATGCGGAGCAGGCCGGCGAGCTCGGGCCGCGTCACCCGGCGCTGCGCCAGACCGAGAAGCAGGTCGAGGATCTCAAGCGCACCATCGGCGAGGAGATCGACCGCTTCGCCCAATCGGCCAAGAACGACCTGACGCGCGCCCGCGACTATGAGGCCTCGCTCAACCGGGCGCTGGAGGCCCAGAAGCGGCAGAGCGTCCAGCTCAGCCAGGCCGCCGTGCGGCTGCGCGAGCTCGAGCGCGAGGCCGATGCCAGCCGCGACGTCTATCAATCCTTCCTCAAGCGCTCGCGCGAGACCGAGGAGCAGGAAAGCCTGAACACCTCGGCGGCGCGTGTCATCGGCGAAGCCACAGTGCCGCAGCGACGCTCTTTCCCGCCCGCGATGAGTCTGTTCGCCATGATCGGCGTCATCCTCGGCGCGCTCGCTGCTTCAGGCTGGTTCGTCGCGGCCGAGTTCCTGTTGGCCGGCGCGACCTCGCCGATGCCCACGCCAACACGTCGCGAGCACACGCCAGCCCCGGAGACCAAGCGTGCTTTGGAGGTTTCGCGAACTCCGGAGGGTTCGCGGCCGCCGCTGAACGCGCGCACTCCGGAAGTTGCCAAGAATTCTTCGGAGGCAGCGCCGCTGGAGGCCGATGCGGCGCCGCTTTCGCTGGTGGAAAAGCCCCTGATCGCGCGCCTCCAGGAGGCCGACGTCATCCACACGCTCGGCGCCATTCTCGCCACCGGCAGCGGCGTCGATCTCACCCGGCTGGATTGGCCGACGCTGCGCCCCGGATTTCCGCTGACGACGCTGCTCAACGCCTTGCGCGACATGCGCGCCGCAGTCACCCGGCGCGCCGGGAGCAAGGCGATGCCGGTCATCGCGCTCGTCGGCGCCAACGAAACCACCGGGCGCAGCATGAGCGCGCTGAACTTCGCGCTCGCGGCGGCGCGCGATGGCACCCGCGTGCTGATGATCGACGCCGACCACCAGGCGCACACGCTCTCCAACAAGGTCAACCGTCCGGTCAAGAGTGAGCCGGGCAAGTACGGCTGGCTCTCGATCGGCAGCAAGGCCGTGCGCGAGATCAAGACCGTCAACGGCATCTCGGTGCTCCCGGCTGCCGAAACTGACGCCGGCAAGGCAACGGAGGCCATCCGCAGGGCGATTGCGCAGGCGCGTTCCGCCGGCGGCTACGACCTCATCGTCCTTGACGGTCCGGCGATGCCACCGTCGGCCGCCGGCCGCAAGCTGCTCGATGGGGTCGACGCGCTGGTCGCGGTGCTGCCAACCAGCCTCGACATCAACGACAGCATGGAAGAGATCCTGGCCGCGCTCGGCGGCGCCGAGCACAAGCTCGTCGGCGTCGTGCTCGACGAGCTCACTCCTGCAATCCAAACGCGCCAGCGAGGCAGACAATATGCTTGAGCGACGCGTCAACCTTGAGGGGCGGGCCGCGACCGCCGACGTGCCGCGGATTACCGTCGGCGGCCTTCGCATGGCCACGCTCGACCTCGAAGCGACCGCCGATTTCATGATCGAGGCGACCGATCCGCGTCATCGCATCGGCCGTCCGCTGTTCCTGACCTCGGCCAATGGCGAGGTGCTGGCACGCTGCTCGACCGAGCCGCAGACCGAGCGCCTGTTCCGCGCTGCCGACCTGATCAATGCCGACGGCCAGCCGCTGGTGGCGGCCTCCAAGCTGCAATCCTGGTTTCCCCTGCCCGAGCGGGTCGCAACCACGGACCTGTTTCACGTCGTCGCGCGCAAAGCCGAAGCTGCCGGCCGCACCTTCTACATGCTTGGCGCCAGCGAGGACGAGAACGCAGCAGCGGTCGCGAATGTCCAGAAGCTGTATCCGAACCTCAAGATTGTCGGGCACAGCCACGGCTATCTCCGCGGCGATGCCATGCGGGCCAAGGTCGAAGAGATCAATGCACTCGCACCGGACTATCTTTGGGTCGCGCTTGGCGTGCCCAGCGAGCAGGCCTTCGTCGAGGAATTCACGCCGCTTCTCACCAATGTCGGCGTCATCAAGACGTCCGGCGGCCTGTTCAACTTCCTCTCGGGCAGCCGGTCCCGCGCACCACGATGGATGCAGAAGATCGGACTGGAGTGGGCCTGGCGTACCTTGCTCGAGCCACGCCGCCTGTTCTGGCGCTATCTGACCACCAATCCACGCGCGCTCTATCTGCTGTTCAGCCGCAACCGGCCCATCAACCGCTGAGAGCCGCCGAGATGCCCCCTCGCCGCACTAGGGGCCCTTATTGTGCCTTGCCGGTCGGCACCCTGAGCGGCTAAAGAGACTGTGACAGTCAGCGTTGGCAACTTTCCAGGCGGCCGCACGTTTTTGTATGGCCGCCGACGCAGGCGGCACACTTGGTTCGACCAATAGCGAGCCGATTTTTCACAGCGAAACAGATCGACTCGGCGCGTCGCCTGATTTCAGGCGTGGCCCCAGGGAGCACGGAGCGAATGCATCAGGCCGCAAGCCTGCAATTCGAACGCGTGATGGACGAGCTCGTGCTCTGGCACGCCGTGCCGGAGGACGAACGCTCGCCGGCACCGGCCTGGTGGTGGGGACCGGCGATGGCGATGTTCGACGTGCACGAACCGATGCGACCCGCGTGGTGTAGCGAGCTCGGCCTCGGCGACGGCTCGAGCTTTGCTGATGGCGCGCATGCCCTTCTCGCGCTGTTCGCCGAACAAACCTCGCTGACCTGGCCGGATGATTTTCCGCGCAAGGCGGAAATCAAGGGTGAGGACGTCCGCGAACTGCACCCGCAACCGTCAGACGACAGCGCGTTCCAACCGTAACGCCACGGCCTCGTCCGCGACCGGATCCGGCTCCGGCTGGAGCGGCGGTGCGACGGGAAGCACCATCGGTCGCAGCAGCTCGGCCATCTGCCGCGGCGGCAGCGGCTTTGAGATCAGGAAGCCCTGCATCTCGTCGCAGCCATGGGCGCGCAGAAACGCCTCCTGCTCGGCGTTCTCGACGCCTTCGGCGACCACGGTCATGCCGAGCGCCTTGCCCATGCTGATGATCGCCTGCGCGATCGCCTGGTCCTCCGTATCCTGCGGCAGGTCGCGCACGAAGGAGCGGTCGATCTTGATGGTGTCGATCGGGAAATGCTTCATCAGCGACATCGAGGAATAACCGGTGCCGAAATCGTCGATGGCGAGACGAATGCCGCGGCTCTGGATCGCATCGAGCACCTTCAGCGCGCGCCCGACATTGCGCATCATCATGCTCTCGGTGACCTCTAGCTGGAGCAACACCGGCGACATGCCGCTTGCAGCCAGCGCCTCATCGACATCCTGCAACAAATGCGCGTCGGCAAACTGCCGCGGCGACAGGTTGACCGCCATCGACACAGGCAGCAGACCGCGACGCTGCCAGGCCATCGCCTGCGCGCACGCTTCCTTCACCACCCAGCGGCCGATCGGCACGATCAGGCCGGTTTCCTCGGCAAGCGGGATGAACTGCGCCGGCGAAATGTTGCCGAGATCGGGATGCGTCCAGCGCAGCAGCGCTTCGACGCCGGTGATCTGGCTCGTCTCCATGTCCACCTTGGGCTGGTAGTTCAGCGAGAACTGCTCGCGCTCCAGCGCCCGGCGCAGCGCGCTCTCAAGCGACAGCCGCTCGATCGACTGCGTCTTCACTTCCTTGGAGAAGAAGCGATAGCCGTTCTTGCCGTCTTCCTTGGCGAGATACATCGCCATGTCGGCGTTCTTGGTCAGCGTCTGCGCGTCGGCGCCGTTGGCTGGATACATCGCGATGCCGATCGAAGCGGTGGTGTGACACTCGTGGCCGGCAAGCTCCATGGGTTTGCCCAGCACCGTCAGCAGTTCGGTCGCGATGCGCTGGACGTCGTCGACCTCGCCGCACTGGTCGAGGATCACCACGAACTCGTCGCCGCCGAGCCGCGCCACCACGTCGCTTGTGCGTAAGGCGTTGCGCAGGCGGTCGGCGACTTCGAGCAGGAGCAGATCGCCAGCCTCGTGGCCGAGCGAGTCGTTGATGACTTTGAAGCGGTCGAGATCGATGAACAGCAGTGCAAAGCGGAGCTCTTGGCGCTGCGCGGTCTCGATCGCTCCTCGCAGCAACACGTTGAACGTCTCGCGGTTGGGCAAGTTGGTCAGGCTGTCATAGGAGGCGAGGTATTCGATCCGCTCGTCAGCCTTGTTCTTCTCGTCGGCGCGATCGAAGTTCTCCATCGCGAAGGAAACGTTTTCGGCGAGACGCTGCAACAGCTCGACGAACTCGCCCGCAAAAGTGTCCGGTTCGGTTGACATGTAGATCATGACGCCAACCGCCTGGTCGTGCGCGACCAGCGGGAACGCCGCGCCCGACCGCGCGCCGTCGGCGCGGACGACGGCGTGGAAGGCGCGGACGCGGTCGTCGTTGAGATAATCGTTGCTGATGCAAGGCTGGCGCGTGCGGAACGCGGTGCCGCTCATCCCACGACCTTCGGGGCGTTCGGGGTCCGTGGAGAGGCGGATGTTGCGCGTGGTGTCGGACGACGGTCCGGCGCTGGCGACGATTTCCAGCTGGTCGCTGTCCGCCTTGGCCAGCGCAATGGTGGTGGAGGTGAATTTTGCGCCATTCGATGCGGCGAGGCAGACGAGGTCGTACAGCTCGGCGCGCGACTTCGCCCGCATGATCGCCTCGTTGGTGGCGCTCAGCGCCGCGAACATGCGCGTCAGACGCTCCTTCTGGGTCTCGGTGCGAGCCTTCTCCTCGGCACGATCGAAATTGTCGAGTGCGAAGGAGACGTTTTCGGCCAGGCGTCCGAGCAGTTCGACCAGATCGGGCGTGAATGTATCGGCTTCCGGTGCGAGGAAAAGCAGAATGCCGATCGGCTCCCGGCCGGCCCGCAGGAGTGGGAAGCTTGCAGCGGCCCGCGTTCCATCCTCGTTCGCCTTGGAATGCCAATGCACCGATCGCGGATCGTTCAGATAGTCGTTGATGACGCTGGGTCGGCGGGTCCGCAGCGATGTCCCTATAATTCCCTGACCCTCGGGATGATCGGCGGAAACACAACAGGTACGTCCGACCATTCGCTCCTGAAGGCGCCCCTTCACTGCAACGACACGGACGAGCTCCCGTTTGCCGTCCAGGATGCCGATTGTGGCCGAGGCAAACACGCCGCCGAGCACGGCCGCCTGGCACGCCACATCGAACAGCTCCTCGCGCGTCTTGGCCCGCATGATGGCTTCGTTGGTCGCGCTCAGCGCCGCGAACATGCCACTCAGGCGGTCACGCTGCTTGTCGGCCCGCGCTTTTTCCTCGGCGCGATCGAAATTTTCCAGCGCGAAGGCCACGTTGGCCTGGAGCTTGCGCAACAGCTCGACGAATTCGGGCGTGAACGTTCCGCATTCCGGCGAATTGAACAGGAATACCCCTTCCAGCCTGTTGCCGTTGAACAGAGGCAGCGCGGCGGACGACGCGATGCCGTTGCGGCGGGCGCTGGCCTGCCAGGGCTTGATGCGGTCGTCTGCCAGGACGTCATTGCTTATGGCAGGCCGGCGCGTGCGGTACGCGGTGCCGGTCAATCCCCGCCCTTCGGGCACCTGGTTCGAGGTGGAAAACTTGAAAATGCGGACCTGATCCGCGTTCGGTCCGTAGCAGGCGACGACGCGCAGCAGCTCGGCGCCATGGTCGACAAGCGCAATGGTTGCCGAGGTGAACTTGGCGCCCTGCGCCGTCGCCTCGCAGACGAGATCAAACAGCTCGGCGCGCGAGCGCGCCCGCAGGATCGCCTCGTTGGTGGCGCTGAGCGCGGCATACATCCGCGCCAGGCGTTCTTCTTCGGCGGCGATCCTGGCCTTCTCGGTCTCGCGGTCGAAATTCTCGATCGCAAACGAGACGTTCTCCGCCATGCGCACCAGCAGCGCGACGACCTCCTCGTCCTTGGCCCACGACCTGCTGACGAAAAACAAGAGCACGCCGACGCTCTCGCCGTGCTTGATCAGAGGCGCTACCACGCACGCGGCGACGCCGGTGTTGACATTGGCCTGCTCCCAAGGCGTTCCCCGTGTGCGGCTGGCGAGATCTTCCTCGACGATGGCCTTCTGCGTCCGGAACACCTCGCCGGAGATGCCCTTGCCGTAGGGGTTTTCAGGGTCGATCGAATAGCGTGACTGGGTGACCAGCTCCAGGTTCTGTCCCGTGGAAGCGACCGGACTCATCCAATGCGAATCCGTCTCGCGAAGCAGGACGATGGTCGCCAGTGACTTGCCTCCATGCACGGAGGCGTCGCACACGAGCTGGTAAAGCTCCTGCTCGGTCTTGGCGCGGAGAATGGCTTCGTTGGTGGCGCTGATGGCGCCGAACATGCGATTAAGCCGGCGGGTCGCCCGCTCGCTGGTCTGCCGCGCGGTTTCGCGGGCGAAATTGTCCAGCGCATAGGTAATGTTGGCCGACATGCGCTCGAACAGCGACACCATCTGCTCATTCAGCGAGCCGGCCTCGCTGCGCGTCACGTACAGCACGCCGACGCTCTGACCATTGCACAACAATGGCAGCGCCGCGGCGGCGCCGATATGAGCCCTCGACGCGCCCTCGCGCCACGCGAGCGAGCGCGGATCGTTCAGGAAATCGTTGCTGATGCAGAGCCTTTGGCTACGAAAGGCTTCGCCGCCGACGCCCGATCCCTCCGGCGTACCGGCCTCCGTGGTGATCTTGATCGCGCGCAGCCGCGCAACATCGTCGCCGCAGCCGGCCGCAAACCGCAGCCGCTGTCCGTCCGGCTCCGCCAGGAACACGGCGACTGCCATGAAATCCCCACTCGAAAACCCGGCGTCGCAGACCTTCTGGTACAGCTCGTCCGGCGATTTCGCATAGAGGATCGCTTCATTGATGGCGCTCAACGCTGCAAATGTGCGCGCGAGGGGCGTTTGCACGATCTCAACTCCCCGACATTTCTGCCGTTTTCTCCCGGGTAGCTTTATGAAGGCGATGGCCTAAATGGTCGTTATTGGTCCCCGCAAGCCGTCAATCAAAGTGAACGAGCTGCGAACGACCGGCGCGAAACTGTCCGGAATCCCGCTGTACGGGATGGCGCGTTCGACCAAAGGCGCGCTCTCTCTACGAATTTGCAGCCCTGTACTGGTTTACGGGAGATTGATATCGCACCTGGGCTTTGAGACGATGGCCCTCAACAACCAGAGCCCGCCAAGGGCGAGACCCGAGGAAGCGCCATGCCGATCGTCAAGGCCGACCGCCCCACGTGCATTAGCGCGGCGCTGTACCTCCGTCCGAAGGCAGCAAGGGCGTATTCTATCCCGGCGAAATCGAAGGCTTGCGCGAGCAGCAGCGGCTTCGCGACGGCATCGAGATCGAGGACGCGACCTGGGAGAAGCTGCGCGCGCTGGCGCGCGATTACAGGCTCGACACAGTGCTCGATCTGGCCTGACGGAAGTTGGAGAACAGCAGCATGACGCGGCAAATGGTACTGGTCGGCTTCCTCCAGGCACAGAACTGCACCAACTTGCCGAGCTCCTGGCGGCATCCGGACTCGCGCGACGATTCGATGTCGGCGGACTACTATCAGGAGATCGCGCGCATCCTGGAAGCCGGAAAATTCCACATGGCCTTCTTCGACGATCGCCTGGCGATGCCGGACCGCTATGGCAACGATCACGCCCACACCGTCGAATACGGCATCCGCTGCGTTAAGATGGACCCGCTGATCGTGCTGACCACGATGGGACTGGTCACCGACAAGCTCGGGTTGGGGGCGACCTGCTCGACGACCTATTATGAGCCGTTCGACGTCGCCCGGCGCTTCGCAACGCTCGACCTGATGTCGGGCGGACGGGCCGGCTGGAACGTCGTCACCTCCCTCAATGACGGCGAGGCGCTCAACATGGGCAAGGACTCCCATCCCGAGCACGATTCCCGCTATGACCGCGCCGACGAGTTCATGGAGGTCGTGCTCGGCCACTGGGACACCTGGGAGGACGGCGCGCTCATCATGGACAAGAAGAGCGGCCGTTTCGCCGATCCGGCCAAGGTGAAGCGGCTCGATCACAACGGACCGGCCTTCAAGTCGCGCGGACCGTTCACGGTGCCGCGCTCCGACCAGGGCCATCCCGTGATCATCCAGGCCGGCGCGTCCGGCCGCGGCCAGCGCTTTGCCGGGCGCTGGGGCGAGGTGATTTTCACCGCCGCGCGCAATATTGCCGCGGCAAAGGACGGCTACGCGGCCGTGCGCAACGAGGCTGCCAAAGCCGGTCGCGATCCCGAGCAGATGTTCCTCTGCAATTTGACGACGCCGGTCTGCGCCGCGACCAAGTCCGAAGCCGAGGACAAGATGGCGCTGATCAACAAGCTGCCGCTCCAGATCGACGCGCTGTCGCTGCTTGCGGAAGCCCTCAACTATGATTTCGCCTCGAAAGATCTCGACGAGCCGCTGACGACGGAAGAGCTCAAGAACATGCAGGGGCTTTTAGGCATTCGCGACGGCGTGCTGAAAACCTCCGGCAAGAGCAACCCGAGCGCGCGCGACTTCGTCACCTTCTCCGGCCGCGGCCAGGTTCAGGACGCGATGGTCGGTGGGCCCAAAGAGATCGCAGACAGGCTCGAAGAGATGTTCGTCGAACGCGGCTGCGACGGCTTCGTCATCGCCGCGACCTATGTGCCCGGCTCCTACGCCGACTTCGTGCGCCATGTCGTGCCGGAATTGCAGCGCCGCGGCTTGTTCCAACAGGACTATCGCGGCAAGACGCTGCGGGAAAATCTCGGGCTGAAGCGGCCGGCTGCCGGCGCCTGGAAAGTGCAGCCGCGCGACGCCGCGGAATAGCAGGGGATCTGACATGCGCTGGCTCAAATTCACTGCCTCTGGCAAAACGTCCTGGGGGATCGTTGAAGGCGATCAGGCGATCGCTGTCGACGGCGATCCCTTTGGGGAATGGCAGCGCACCTCGCAGACGTTTCCCTTAGCGCAAGTGAAGATCGAGCTGCCGCTGATCCCGCGCACCTTCTATTGCGTCGGCCTGAACTATTTGAAGCACCTGAAGGAAGCCGCCGACAAGCGCGGCGAAGTGCCGGCCGTCCCTGACCGACCCGAGATCGGCTATCGCGCGCAGAACGCGCTGATCGCAGATGACGAGGACGTCGTGATCCCGTCCTTTGCGACGGAAAAGATCCACTATGAGGGAGAGCTGGTCGTCGTCATCGGCAAGAAGGTGAAGCATCTCACCGGGGAGAACGCGATGGATTGCGTGTTCGGCTACACTATCGGCAACGACGTCAGCGAGCGCAGCTGGCAGAAGGCGGACCGCAGCCTGTGGCGATCGAAGAACGCCGACACGTTCAAGCCGATGGGCCCGTGGATCGAGACCGAGGCCGATCTCGCCAAGATGCAGACCGTCGTCCGTGTCAACGGCAAGGAGACCAACCGCTTCCGCACCAACGACATGATTTTTGGTGTGGTGCCGTTCCTGATCGAGCTGACCAAGTATTTTACGCTGTGGCCCGGCGACGTGATCTGGATGGGTACCGACGGCGCCTCGCCCGATATCAAGCACGGCGACGTCGTGGAGATCGACATTACCGGCATCGGCACGCTACGTAATCGATTTGTGCGCGAGCAGCGGTAGCGATGTCGTAGAGTAGGCAACGGCGCGCTTGCGCCGTGCCCACCATCTCTCGACGATCTCGCCAGAGATGGTGGGCACGCTTCGCTTTGCCCACCCTTGCACTTCCCGTGTCTTAGAACGGCAGCGCCACGCTGGTCTTGATCTCCTTCAGCACCACGTTGCTGCGGACGTAGCGGATGCCGGGGATGCGAAACATGAACTCGTCGAGGAACCTGCTGTAGGCCGCCATGTCCTGCACGACGACGCGCAAATGATAGTCGGCGTCGCCCGTCGTCGCAAAACACTCCAGCACCTCGCGGCGCGTCGTCACCCGGGCCACAAATTCATCGACGAATTTGGCGTCGTGCCGTTCAAGCGACACATGGAGGATGGCGGACATTGCAAAGCCGGCCTGCTCGCGCGCGACCAGTGCCGCATAGCCTCGGATGACGCCGGTCTCCTCGAGCGCGCGCACCCGCCGCCAGCAGGCCGAGGTCGACATGCCAACCTCATCCGCAAGCTGCTGATTGGTGGCGCGGCCGTCCCTCTGGAGATGGCTGAGAATCCGTGCGTCTTGGTCTTCAATCATGAAGGCACCTTGGCTCGGCATAATATACCATAAGACGGTGCAGGCGCACAAAATTCTACCAGATTTCAGCTAAAGACGGAATGAATAGGTAAGACCTACCAGCGCCCCAGGCTTAACCTTTGCCGATCCGGCAGGGACGCCGCGCGAGGTGCGCCATGGACGCCATTCCGTCACTCGATACCTACGAGCTCTCCGACCGCTACGACCGCGAGGAGGGCCGCGTCTTCCTTACGGGCACGCAGGCGATCGTCCGCATCGCACTCGACCAGGCGCGGCGCGATCGTGCGCGCGGCCTCAACACCGCCGGCTTCATCTCCGGCTATCGTGGCTCGCCGCTCGGCGGCATCGATCTCGAGCTCTGGCGCATCAACGAACGCCTGAAGCGGGACCGCATCGAATTCCTCCCAGCTGTCAACGAGGACCTCGCGGCGACCGCAGTGCTCGGCTCGCAGCAGGTCGAGACGCAATCCGACCGCGAGGTCGATGGCGTGTTCGGACTTTGGTACGGTAAGGGACCCGGCGTCGACCGCTCCGGCGATGCGCTCAAGCACGGCAACGCCTACGGCTCCTCGCCGCATGGCGGCGTGCTGGTGGTCGCCGGCGACGACCATGGCTGCGTCTCCTCCTCAATGCCGCACCAGTCCGACGTCGCCTTCATGAGCTGGTTCATGCCGACGCTGCATCCGGCCGATGTCGGCGAATACCTCGCGTTCGGCGAGTACGGCTACGCGCTGAGCCGCTTCTCCGGCATGTGGGTCGGCTTCAAGGCGATCTCGGAGATCGTGGAGTCAGGCGCGTCCGTCGCGCTGCGCCCGCCCCGCCTGTTTCGCACACCAGAGTTTACGCCGCCGCCGGGCGGGCTGCACTATCGCTGGCCCGACCTGCCGGGGCCGCAGATCGAGGAGCGGCTGGAGGCGAAGAAGCACGCGGTCTACGCCTTTGCAAGAGCCAATCCGATCGACCGCCACATCTACGACGTCGCCGACGCCACCTTCGGCATCGTCACCACCGGCAAGGCGCATCTCGACCTGATGGAAGCACTGCGGCTGATAGGGCTGGACGAAGCCGCGTGCCGCAGCATCGGCATCGACATTTACAAGGTCGGCATGGTCTGGCCATTGGCGCTACATGACGCCATGGACTTCGTGAAGGGCAAGCGCGAGATTCTCGTGGTCGAAGAAAAGCGCGGCATCATCGAGAGCCAGTTTAAAGAGTATTTCTACGACTATCCCGGCAGCAAGCCCGAGCGCATGGTCGGCAAGCACGACGAGCGAGGGGCACGGCTGATCTCCTGGATCGGCGAATTGTCGCCGCGCGCGCTGGCTGGCGTGCTCGCTCGCCGGCTCGATCCGATGTTTTCGGGCCTCAATCTCGCCGCGCGTGCCGCCGCGCTGTTGCCGGAGGCGGCCCGAACGATCAACGTCGCCGGTGCGACACGCACGCCCTATTTCTGCTCGGGCTGCCCGCACAACATTTCAACTAAAGTCCCTGAAGGTTCGAAGGCGCTGGCCGGCATCGGCTGCCATTTCATGGCGAGCTGGATGGACCGCGAGACCTCGTCGCTGATCCAGATGGGAGGCGAAGGCGTGAACTGGGCGGCCTCGTCGCGATTCACGGGCCAAAGGCATATCTTCCAGAACCTCGGCGAAGGCACCTATTATCACTCCGGCTCGATGGCGATCCGGCAGGCGATCGCGGCAAAGGCTAACATCACCTACAAGATCCTGTTCAACGATGCCGTGGCCATGACCGGCGGCCAGCCGGTCGATGGCCCCGTGAGCGTGCATGCGATCGCGCACAGTGTCCGCGCGGAAGGCGTGACGCGCATCGCGCTGGTGTCGGACGTCCCCTCGCAGTTCTCACTAGCGGACCTGCCCATCGGCGTGACCATTCACCCGCGCGAGGAAATGGACGCCGTACAGCGCGAGCTGCGCGACATCCCCGGGGTATCGGTCCTGATCTATCAGCAGACCTGCGCCACGGAAAAACGACGGCGGCGCAAGCGCGGACAGATGGCAGACCCCAAGCGCTTTGCCTACATCAACGATCTCGTCTGTGAAGGTTGCGGCGACTGCTCGGTTGAATCCAACTGCCTCAGTGTCGAACCGAAGGAGACGCCGTTCGGCCGCAAGCGGCGGATCAATCTGTCGGCCTGCAACAAGGATTTCTCCTGCCTCAACGGTTTCTGCCCGAGCTTCGTCACCGTCGAGGGTGCGAAGCGCCGGAAGAAGGCCGCTAGCCAGATCGACGCGGTCGGCCGCGCGGCGACGCTTCCCTTGCCTGCGCCCGTCTCGCTCGATCGACCCTACGACCTGCTCGTGACCGGTGTCGGCGGGACCGGCGTGATTACCGTCGGCGCCCTGATCGGCATGGCCGCGCATCTCGAACGCCGCGGCGTCTCGGTGCTGGATTTCACCGGCTTTGCGCAAAAATTCGGACCTGTGCTGAGCTATATCCGTCTGGCAACTTCCCCGGATGCATTGCATCAGGTTCGCGTCGACCAGGGCGCGGCCGATGCGCTGATCGGCTGCGATCTCGTGGTGAGCTCCTCGCCAAAAGCGTCCGGCACCTACCGCCGCGGCACGCGCGCCGCGATCAACACGGCGGAGATGCCGACCGGCGACGTCGTCCGCTTCCGCGACGCCGATCTCGCCTCGCCCACCCGCCTGCGCGCGATCCGCCAGGTCATTGGCGAGAATAATCTCGATACCATCAATGCGAACGAGCTCGCTGAACGGCTGCTCGGCGACGCCGTCTATGCCAACATCATCATGCTCGGCTTCGCCTGGCAGCATGGATTGGTCCCGATCTCGCTACAAGCGCTGTTGCGCGCGATCGAGCTCAATGGCGTGGCGGTCGAACGCAACAAGCAGGCCTTTGCCTGGGGCCGGATCGCCGCCGCCGATCTGGACTCGGTACCGAAGCCGGACAGCGCTCCAACATCCGAGACGCTTGATCAACTCATCACCCGCCGCGCCGAATTCCTCACCGCCTATCAGGACGCCGCTTATGCAACGCGCTACCGGACGCTCGTGACGAAGGTCCGCAATGCGGAGGCGGCGCTGGGCAGTGTGGCGCTGACCGAAGCGGTGGCGCGTGCCCTGTTCAAACTGATGGCCTATAAGGACGAATACGAGGTGGCGCGCCTGCACATGCAGAGCGACTTCCTCGACGAATTGAAGCGAGAATTCGACGGCGACTTCAGCATCAAATATCACCTCGCGCCGCCCTTGCTTCCGTCCAAGCGCGATGCCCGTGGCCGCCCGCGCAAGCGCGCCTTCGGCCAGTGGATCCAGGTGCCGCTGTCCGTGCTCGCGCGCTTGAAGGGATTGCGCGGCACGCCCCTCGATCCGTTCGGCTACACGGCCGAACGGCGTACGGAGCGGGAGCTGATCGCCTGGTACCAGGAGTTGATCGAGCGAGTGCTCGACAGGCTCGATGCAACGCATCTGGCCGATCTGGTCGCGGTCGCCAAAGCCCCGATGGATATCCGCGGCTACGGACCGGTGAAGGATGCGGCTATTGCGAAGGTGAGGGCCGAAGTGGAACGCCTGCTTGCGGATTTGACCGCATTGCGGCCGCCAAAGATGCGGGCCGCCGGTTGACGCGACGCCGACGAAGCCCCAGCCTCACGTCTCGAGAGGGCACCGTCATGATGCCCCTGCATTCGGGTGACGCATGATGGATTTCGACCAGTTGACCCTGACCCAGGCCGCAGCCGACCTCCGCGCTGGAACAGTGACGAGCGAAGCGCTCACGACAGAAGCGCTGGCCCGCGCCAAGGCGGATGCCGACCTCAACGCCTTCGTCACCCTGGACGAAGCCGGCGCCTTGAAGGCCGCCGCGGCATTCGACGCGAACGGCGACAGGGACAAGCCGCTCGGCGGCGTTCCCATCGTGATCAAGGACAATATCGAGGTCGCGGGACTGCCCTGTAGCGCGGGCACGCCGGCGCTGAAAGACTATGTGCCGCAGGCCGACGCGCCGGTGGTCGCAAAATTGCGGGTCGCAGGCGCGGTGATCATCGGCAAGACCAGCATGCACGAGCTCGCCTTCGGCATTTCCGGCTACAACACGGCGTTCAAGACCGGCCCAGAGTTCGGCGTACGCAACGCCTATGATCGCGCGCTGATTGCCGGCGGCTCCTCGTCCGGGACGGGCGCCGCGATCGGCGCGCGGATCGTCGCAGGCGGGCTCGGCACCGACACCGGCGGTTCGGTCCGAGTGCCGGCTGCGCTGAATGGATGCGCGTCGTTACGCCCGACCGTCGGACGCTATCCGCAAGCGGGCATCGCGCCGATCTCGCACACCCGCGATACCGCCGGCCCGATGGCTGCGACCATGGCCGACGTCGCGCTGCTCGACCGCGTCATCGCGGGTGGCGATGCGGTCGCGCCAGCTGATCTGAACCAGGTGCGGATAGGCATCGTGAGGACGATGCTCGTCAATCTCGATATCGACACTGACGACGCCTTCCACGCGGCGATCGCGCGGATGAGAGCGCAGGGCGTCAGCGTGATTGAGATCGAGATGCCGCAGCTCGCTGAGCTCAACGGCCAAGTCGGCTTCCCGGTCGCGTTGTACGAGGCCTATGACGACATGGTCGCCTATCTCAAGCACACCGGCACCGGCCTCACCATCGAGGTGCTCGCGCGCGAGATCGCGAGTCCCGATGTGAAGGGCACCTATGACGGCCTGGTGATCCCGCGCAAACTGCCCGGTCCCGACAACACGCTGGTCGACGCCAAGCCAATCTACGACAACGCGATCCGTACCGCACGGCCAGCGCTTCAGGCACTCTACGCGAGTGCATTTGCCGTCAACAGGCTGGACGCCATCGCCTTCCCGACCACGCCGCGCGTCGCGATTGCCTCCAACCCGGACTCCAGCAGTCTGGAGAATTTCGGCCTGTTCATCCAGAACACCGATCCCGGGAGCAATGCCGGTATTCCCGGTATCCAGATTCCGATCGCGCTTGGTGCCGCAAGCAAATTGCCGATCGGCATGGAGCTGGATGGGCCGGCGGGCAGCGATCACCGCCTGCTCGCGATTGGAATGGCGCTGGAGCAGGTGTTCGGTCGCCTGCCGCCGCCGTCGCGCTGAAGCGATTGTAGGGTGGGCAAAGCGCAAGCGTGCCCACCATTTCGATCGCGATTGCCGACAGATGGTGGGCACGGCGCGTCGCGCCTTTGCCCACCCTT
>NZ_VSTH01000090.1 GCF_008123965.1 Bradyrhizobium hipponense
GCTTTAATGGTTGCTACGAACCGCCTTCTTGGCTGGCCGTTTCTTCGCAACGAGCTTCGTCGGCTCGGCCTTCTTCACCTTCGGCCGCTTCTTCGCCTTGGCGCGCCCGGCGGCGGCGAGAGCCGCCCTCGCCCATTGCGCAAGCTCCTCGGAATCGTCGAACAGCCGCGCGGGCAGCTCCCAGTAGGAGTTGACCAGCACGGTCTTGGCGCGGGTCTGGTACTGGAACGGCTTTGAGCCTTCGGCCTCATAATCCGGGATGGTCTGCTCGTCGGCGCGAAAAAACAGGCCGGCGCGCAAGGCGAGCGCAAAGTTGATGCCGTCGGCGGAGATGCCGTAGCCGGAGAACATCTTTCGGATGGTGACGGGGCCGAAATCGGCGAAGAGGTCGATCAGGAATTCGCGGTCCATGGCCGAACTGTCTCCCCATCGTCGTCCTGGCCTTGTGCGCAATTGCGCACTGGAGTCAGGACCCATTGCCACAGGAAGGAGTTTAGCGAAGACTGCCAGTCGTGCCAGCGCCGGTACTGGCACCGACGATCACCGCGAAATCACGCGGTATGGGTCCTGGCCTTCGCCAGAACGACAGCGGAGTGATTTGCGAGAAACGGGCGCCTACCCGTCGATCTTCGCCGGCCGCAGTTCGACCGACTCGCCACAGCCGCAGGCGGAGATCTGGTTGGGGTTGTTGAAGACGAACTGGGCCTGCATCTTGTCGGCCTTGTAGTCCATCTCGGTGCCGAGCAGGAACAGCACGGCCTTGGGATCGACCAGGATCTTGACCCCCTTGTCCTCGACGACCTCGTCGGTCGGGCGGACATCATGGGCGTACTCGACCGTGTAGGACTGCCCGGCGCAGCCGCCGTTCTTCACGCCGACGCGCAAGCCCACGATCTCGGAATCGGCGCGCTGGGTCAGCTCGGTAATTCGCTGCGCGGCAGCGTCCGTCAGCCGCATCACCTGCGGGCGAGGCCGCTTCGGCTTGACTGGAGCTGATGATACCTGGGTCATATCTGTTATGTGGTCCGTTCGGATGCGATTTCAATCCAGCAAGTTCAGTGCCAGCGCGCGTTTCGCCGCACCTACCACATATTGAGCACGAGGCGGGCCTCGTCGCTCATGCGCTCGGGCGACCAGGGCGGCTCCCAGACGACCTTGACGTCGACCACGCCGACACCGGGAACACTGGCGACCGCGTTCTCGACCATGGTCGGCAGCTCGCCGGCAGCCGGACAGTTCGGTGTCGTCAGCGTCATCTGCACATCGACCGAACGATCGTCCTTGATCTCGACCTTGTAGATCAGGCCGAGCTCGTAGATGTCGGCCGGAATTTCCGGGTCGAACACGGTCTTCAGCCCGGCGATGATCTCGGTGGTGAGACGCTCGGTCTCCTCCGGCGGCAGTGCCGACTGGGTTTCCATCGGATTGGCTTTGATTTCGGCCGTATCACTCATGCGAACATATCCCGCGCCTTCAAAAGCGCCTGAACCAGATGATCGACTTCTTCCCGCGTATTATACATGCCGAACGACGCCCGGCATGTGGCGGTTACGTTGAACCGCTCTAAAAGCGGCATCACGCAATGGGTGCCGGCGCGCACCGCGATGCCCTGGCGGTCGATCACGGTGGCGACGTCGTGGGCGTGCGCGCCCTTGAGCTCGAACGAGATCACCGGGCCCTTGCCGCGGGCGGTACCGATCAGGCGCAGCGAGTTGATCTCGCGCAGGCGGTCCTGGGCGTAGGTGACGAGATCGTGCTCGTGCGCGGCGATGCGCTCCTTGCCGATCGAATTGACGTAGTCGATGGCCGCGCCGAGGCCGACGGCCTCGACGATCGGCGGAGTGCCTGCCTCGAACTTGTGCGGCGGGTCGCCATAGGTGACCCAATCCTTCGCGACCTCGCGGATCATCTCGCCGCCGCCGTTGAAGGGCCGCATCGCGACGAGGTGCTCGTGCTTGGCATAGAGCGCGCCGATGCCGGTCGGGCCATAAACCTTGTGACCGGTGAACGCGTAGAAATCGCAGTCGAGGTCCTGCACGTCGATTGGCAGGTGCACCGCGCCTTGCGCACCGTCGACCAACACGGGAATGCCGCGGTCGTGAGCCAGCCGCACGACCTCCTTGATCGGAACGAACGTCCCGAGCGCGTTCGACATCTGCGTGATGGCGACCAGCTTGGTCTTCGGCGTCAGCAGCTTCTCGAACTCGTCGATCAGGAAGTTGCCTTCGTCATCCACGGGCGCCCATTTGATCACTGCGCCGTGGCGTTCCCTGAGGAAATGCCAGGGCACTATGTTGGAATGATGCTCCATGATCGAGAGGACGATCTCATCGCCCTG
This sequence comes from Bradyrhizobium hipponense, assembly GCF_008123965.1. Lineage (GTDB taxonomy): Bacteria > Pseudomonadota > Alphaproteobacteria > Rhizobiales > Xanthobacteraceae > Bradyrhizobium > Bradyrhizobium hipponense. The sequence goes on from NZ_VSTH01000090.1 coordinate 2,339, forward strand.
CTTGATGTTCGGCTCACCCCAGGACGACGCAACGAGGTTGATCGCCTCGGTGACGTTGCGGGTGAAGATGATCTCTTCGGTGCGGCTCGCATTGACGAACTGCGCGACTTTTGCCCGCGCGCCCTCGTAGGCCTCCGTCGCGGCATTGGCGAGGTAGTGCAGGCCGCGATGCACGTTGGCGTATTCGGAAACATAAGCCTGCGTCATGCGATCGAGCACGGACTGCGGCTTCTGCGCGGAGGCTGCGTTGTCCAGATAAACCAGTGGCTTGCCGTAGACCTGCATTGCGAGTGCCGGAAAGTCCTGGCGCACGCGCCCGACGTCATAGGCTCCGTTCTTGACCGCCGGATGCGTGCTCATGACCGCCGCTCCAGCCAGCGCTCGGCGATGCCGATCACGTGCTCCCGGAGATTATCATCGGCGATCTGCTCGATCGCCTCGCCGACGAAGGCCTGGATCAGCAACGCCTGGGCCTGCTTCTCGGGCAGACCGCGTGCCTTCAGGTAAAACAGCAGGTTGTCGTCGAGCGCGCCAGCGGTGGCGCCGTGGCCGCAGGAGACGTCGTCGGCGAAGATCTCGAGCTCGGGCTTGTTGTCGGCTTCGGCTTCGTCCGAGAGCAGCAGCGCCCGGGTCATCATCTTGCCGTCGGTCTTCTGTGCGTCGGGACGGACGATGATGCGGCCCTGGAACACCGAATGGGCGCGGTCGTCGATCACGGCGCGGAAGATCTCGCGGCTGACGCAGTTCGGCACGGCATGGTCGACCACCAGCGTGGTGTCGCCGTGCTCGGTCTTCTGCAACAGGTTGACGCCATTGATCGAGAGGTCGCTGCCCTCGCCCGCCAGCGTGATGAAGCCCTGGAGCCGGCTAACCGCCGCGCCGCTGGTCATGTTGAAGAAGTTGACCTTGGTGTTGGCGCCGACAGTGACGAATTGCGAGGTGATGTTCACCGCGTCAGGCGCATCGTCCAGCAGGCGGATATGCGCGACGTCGGCATCGTCGCCGATCGAGAGGATGACGGCATCATTGACCTGGTAGGCCTTGGCGCCAGCCGCGACAAAGCTCTCGATGATGGTGGCGCGGACACCCTTCCCGACCGCGACCTGCGAGCGGGTGAAAGCCGAGGCCGAGGCAGCAGTGGCGACATGAATGATCTGGATCGGCGCAGACAGCTGAGCGCCATCGGCAATCGACAGCACGACACCATCGCTCGCCATGGCCGCGTTGAGCGAGATCACGGCATCGACCGCCGCAGTCTTCAGGAGACCGGCGTCTTTCTCCAAGGTCTCCTGCAGAGTTTTGAAGCCCACCTCGGAGGCGAGCGCTTTCACGTCCGACAGACCGGCCGCGAACACGCCATCGACCAGCACCAGCTTGCGCGCGCCGGCGACCGCATGCGCCTTCACCGCGTCGGCCGCGCTCGCCAACGCCGCGGCATCGGGTGCTGCCGCCAGCGGCAGCAGCTCGCCGACCAGCGCACGCAGGTCGGTGTATTTCCATTCCTCGATCCGGCGGTGCGGCAGGCCGAGACGCTCATAGGTCTCGAACGCATCGCGGCGGGTCGCGATCACCGCGGGCGAACCCGGCAGCCGACCTTCGGCGCTGGTGAAGAGATCGCTCACCGCGCGGCCACTCCCGGTCTTTGCCACAGCAACGTTCATTGCAAAATTCCTTACGCAGCGTCCTCGAACTGGGTGTAGCCGGACGCTTCCAGCTCCAGCGCCAGTTCCTTGTCGCCGCTCTTCACGACACGGCCACGCGACATCACGTGCACGAAATCAGGCACGATGTAGTTTAGCAGCCGCTGATAATGGGTGATGACGACCATCGCGCGCTTGGGCGAGCGCAGCGCGTTGACGCCATCGGCCGCGATGCGCAGCGCGTCGATGTCGAGGCCGGAATCCATCTCGTCGAGGATGCACAGGCTCGGCTCGAACAGCGCCATCTGCAGCACCTCGTTGCGCTTCTTCTCGCCGCCGGAGAAGCCGACATTGACGCCGCGCTTGAGCATGTCCTGCGGGACGTTCAGCGATTTCGAGACCTCGCGGACTTTCTTCAGGAAGTCCGGGGTGGAATATTCGCTCTCTCCGCGCGCCTTGCGCTGTGCGTTGAGCGCGGTGCGCAGGAACGTCATGGTGGCAACACCGGGGATTTCCACCGGATACTGGAAGGCAAGGAACACGCCCTTGGCGGCGCGCTCGTCCGGATCCATCTCCAGGAGATCCTCCCCCTTGAACAGGATCTGGCCATCAGTGACTTCATAGCCGGGCTTGCCGGCGATGACGTGCGAGAGCGTCGACTTGCCGGAGCCGTTCGGCCCCATGATCGCGTGGACTTCGCCCTCGTTCACGGTCAGCGTCAGGCCATGGAGGATCTCACGCTCCTCGACACGGACTTTCAGGTCTTTCACTTCAAGCAAGGCCATTGTTTTGTTCCATCTATCCCCTCGTCCTGAGGAGCGCTGAAGGCGCGTCTCGAAGGATGAGGCCAACAATCTTTCCGATATCCAACCTTCGAGACGGCCGCTTTGCGGCCTGCTCAGGATGAGGGCGGAGCTATCCGACCGAACCTTCCAGCGAGATCGAGATCAGCTTCTGCGCTTCCACCGCAAACTCCATCGGGAGCTGCTGGAGCACGTCCTTGACGAAGCCGTTGACGACGAGGCCGACGGCTTCTTCCTGGGAGAGCCCGCGCTGGACGCAGTAGAACAGCACGTCCTCGGAGATCTTCGAGGTGGTGGCCTCGTGCTCGAACGTCGCCGACGAGTTCTTGGCCTCGATGTACGGCACGGTGTGCGCGCCGCATTTGTCGCCGATCAGCAGCGAATCGCAGGCAGTGAAATTGCGCGCGCCGGTGGCTTTTCGGTGCGCCGTCACGAGGCCGCGATAGGTGTTCTGCGACATGCCGGCGGCGATGCCCTTGGAGATGATCCGGCTCGACGTGTTCTTGCCGAGGTGGATCATCTTGGTGCCGCTATCGACCTGCTGGTAGCCGTTCGAGATCGCAATCGAGTAGAACTCGCCGCGGGAATTGTCGCCGCGCAGGATGCAGCTCGGGTACTTCCAGGTGATGGCTGAACCAGTCTCGACCTGGGTCCACGAAATCTTCGAATGGTTGCCACGGCAGTCGCCACGCTTGGTGACGAAATTGTAGATGCCGCCCTTGCCTTCCGAATTGCCGGGATACCAGTTCTGCACCGTCGAATATTTGATCTCGGCGTCGTCGTGCGCAACGAGCTCGACCACGGCGGCATGCAACTGGTTCTCGTCGCGCTGCGGCGCAGTGCAGCCTTCAAGATAGGAGACGTAGGAGCCCTTGTCCGCGATGATCAGCGTGCGCTCGAACTGGCCGGTGTTGCGTTCGTTGATGCGGAAATAGGTCGACAGCTCCATCGGGCAGCGCACGCCCGGCGGCACGTAGACGAACGAGCCGTCGGAGAACACCGCCGAGTTCAGCGTCGCGTAGAAATTGTCCGAGGTCGGCACCACGGAGCCGAGATATTTCTGCACCAGCTCAGGATGCTCGCGGATCGCCTCCGAGATCGGCATGAAGATCACGCCGGCCTTCTTCAGCTCCGCCTTGAAGGTGGTCGCCACCGAGACCGAATCGAAGACCGCATCGACCGCGATCTTGCGCCGGGCCGGGTCGTCCTCGCCTACCTTGGGCTCGACCCCTTCGAGCATGGCGACTTCGCGCAGGGGAATGCCGAGCTTCTCGTAGGTCTTGAGAATCTCCGGATCGATCTCGTCGAGCGAGGTGATCGTCTTCTTCGGCTTCGGCGCCGCGTAATAATACAGGTCCTGGAAGTCGATCTTGGGATAGTCGACGCGGGCCCAGGTCGGCTCGGTCATGGTCAGCCAGCGCCGATAGGCTTCCAGCCGCCACTGGAGCATCCAGGCGGGCTCGTTCTTCTTCTCGGAGATGAACTTGACGGTCTCTTCCGACAGCCCCTTGGGGGCCTTGTCGGACTCGATCAGGGTCTCAAACCCATAACGATACTGGTCGACGTCGATGCGCTTCACGCGCTCGACCGTCTCTTGTACGGCTGGCATTCCATCCTCCGCTCGCGGTTTCAAGGACCGCGGTGGATCATCAAACTCGGACGACTATTACGATGTTTCTTGGCGCGAAGCACGCCCTTAGAACCGTTCAAGCCGTGTTTCGTCGCTTAGCCCTTAAGTAGGGTATTCCCGAGCTTTCGCCAAGCCTCTAACGCCCTATTGATGTCCTCTGGTCCCGTGGACCAGCCCAGACTGAGGCGCACTGCTCCCTGGGCGGTGGCGGGATCGAATCCCATGGCCGAAAGGACATGTGACGGCTGCACCTTCCCGGAGGAACAGGCCGAGCCTGAGGACACCGCGATCCCTTCGAGGTCGAAGCCAATGACGGCGGTCTCAGCCTTCAAGCCAGGTGCCGTGAACAGCGTGGTATTCGGCAACCGCGCAACATCCTGCGAAAAGATCGTCGCCCCGGCAATCGCCCGGAGATCATTTTCCAAATGATCTCTGAGGGTTGTCATCCGCTCCGCATCCTCTGGCAGAGCCTCAAGCGCGGCTTTCACCGCGGCACCAAAGCCGGCGATGCCTGCGACATTCTCGGTTCCTGCCCGCCGGCCGAGTTCCTGGCCGCCGCCGCGCAGCACCGGTTCCAAACCGGTGAGCCCCTCCGCGACGACCAGCGCGCCGACACCCTTGGGGCCGCCGATCTTGTGCGCAGAAAAGGTTGCGAGGTCAGCGTCTATAGCCTTGATATTGAATGGTATTTTTCCAAGCGCCTGGATTGCGTCGACGTGCAGTAGGCCGCCGGCCTCGTGAACGATCCGCGCGGCCTCGGCGATGGGCTGAAGCGCGCCGGTCTCGTTGTTGGCCGCCATGACGGAAACCAGCGCCGGCGGGCCGCTGCCGAGCAGGTCCTTCAGATGGCCGAGATCGACCGCGCCTGACCGCGTCACCCGGATCTGCCCGACCGCATCGGCCTGGAAACGGCCTCCAGCCAGTACCGAGGCATGCTCGACCGCCGAAACCAGGAGTCGCTGCACCGGGCCGCCGGATGCCCCTTTAAGCCCAGGCGAGAGCGCCAGCGCATTGGCCTCGGTCCCGGCCGAGGTGAAAACAACGTTCCGCGGCAAGGCTCCGACGGCGCTCGCAAGCGCCGCGCGGGCCTCTTCGACCAGCCGCCGGGCCTCCCGCCCCTCGGCATGGACCGAGGACGGGTTTCCGATGAGATCGAAGGCGGCGACCATCGCCGCCCGCGCCTCGGAGCGCAGCGGCGCGGTCGCGTTCCAATCGAGATAAACGCGGGTCGGCATGCCGCCCTCTTAGCACCTTTGCACCTTTTGTCCTTGCGCCAATCGGAAGCCGGTTCGCATCAGGCCGGCTGTTGCTGCGCGATCGCGGCCGGGCGGCGCCGCTCCATCCGCAAACCGAACAGCGGCCGCAGCCAGGCGATCCGCCGTACCATCTCATAGGTGACCACGCAGGTGAGCGCGGTGCCAGCAATGACGATGAAGGCCTCGCTTCCGGCCGACAAACCGCTGCCCTGTAGTGCGTGCGCGATCACGATGATCGCGGTCTGGTGCACGATGTAATAGGGAAAGATTGCGTCGGTCAGGTAGCGGCGCACGGCGCGGTCGGCGGTGAAGTGGCGCCGCGCAAAGCCCAGCACAGCGGCCATCGCCAGCCACTGATAACAACCATACGCCGAACTTGCGAACCACCTCAGCATCGACGACGGCTCGAACAGGCCGGCACGAAGCAGAATGAATACGACGAACAGGCTCGCGGCGACGGCCAGGGCAATCCACCGCTGACGCTCGATGTCGCGCCAGATGCTGTCCTCTTTCGCCAGCAGGAAGCCAATCAGGAACGCGGTCGCATGGTCCGCGTGGTTGTACCAGTCGCCGAACAGTGCGTGCGTCGACGGGAAGACCGGGAACAGGAACAGGCGCCAGGCCGCGAACAAAAGGCACGGCAGGACCAGCAGACCGGGTCCGGCGAGCAGGACAGCCAGTCTCGCACCGAGCCGATCGGCCAGCACCGGCCACAGCCAGAGCACGCCGACCAGCGCGACGGTGTAGACCCACAGATAGACCACGAACCAGAGATGGTTCCAGGTCGGGAGCACGATGCAGGGGGTCGGGCAGAATTGCGCGCCGAACGCCAGATAATGCCGGAGGTAGAAATCGGCGAAGCCGGCGGGGTAACCGAGGCTCTCAACGATCTGGAGGTAGGACTGCGGCGGCACGATCACGAACATGCCAAAGATCAGTGGGATCAGGAGCCGTGCCGAGCGCGCGCCGACGAAGGCGCCGAGATTGTACTTGCCCAGCATGAAGCGGGTGGCGACACCGGAAACCAGGAACAACAGCGACAGCCGCCAGGGATTAATGACCAGCATCAGGGGCTCGAGCCAGCTCAGCCGGTGCACGCTCTTGATGTGAAATGCCCAGGACACGTAGAGCATGCCGACGTGGTAGAAGATCAAAAGCCCAAAGGCTAAAATCCGTACCCAGTCCAGATCGATGCGCCGTTCCGAAGTCGAGAGTTGCTGTGGTGTTGACATGGTTTTCTGCTCCTTGAGGGGACGCCAAACGCGGTTCTTCGGCCATGGCTGACACTGAAAATGCCTCACAAACCGAGCGCGTCGAGCCGGTTTGGGATCAGGACCGGGAGCGAAGGGATGAAGTGCCGCGCGCGGGGACGAGCGGCGGGGCTTCAGGGACCAGCGGCAACGACTGGACGATGTTCGTCGCGATCGCCGCAGTCTCGCTCGCGATCGGAATCGTGAATGCGCTCTCCGGCGCGCAGGATGCCGCCTGGCGCGGCGACAGTTCCAACATCGGCCGGCGGCTTTTCTTTGAGCTCTCGAGCATCGCCGTCATCCTGCTGCTGGTGCCGATCCTCATGCTCGCCATGCGGCGCATGCGCCGCGCCTCGGGCGTCCTGCGGGTCGGGATCGGCGTCGCCACCCTGCTCGGCTTCTCGGCCCTCCACATCACCGGCATGGTCTGGATCCGGAAGCTCGCGCTCTGGCTTGCCGGAAGCGCCTACGACTTCCATTTCTCGCTTGCGACGATCCTTTACGAGTTTCGCAAGGACAGCGTGGCCGTTTTCCTGATCGGCAGCACGCTCTGGCTGCTCGAAAGCCGGCGCGAGCTGAAAAGGGCTGCAACGGCCATCACGCCCGTGCCGGCCGGCCCGCAACAATCCCCACGCCCCGATCTGATCTGGCTCAGAGACGGCACGAGCCGCATTCGCGTCGCGCCCCGCGATATCCTGTGGGTCGCCTCCGCCGGCAATTATATCGAATACAGCCTCGCCGACGGCACCCAGCACCTGATCCGCGGGACGCTCGCGATGGCCGAAAGCGAGTTGTCGCGCCTCGGCATCGTGCGCGTCCACCGCACAAAACTTGCCAATCTCGACCGGGTGAGCAGCGTCGACCTCAAGCCATCGGGGGATTTCGAACTCACTTTCGATAACGGGCAGACGCTTGGGGGCAGCCGCCGCTACCGGCCGGCGGTCGCCTCGCTTGGGGCCGCGCGGCATCCGCGTGAGTCGCCCGGGGATCGTCCGAGGGACGATAAACCCACGTGATTCCAGTTACTTGACCGAGGCACATGAGCTCAGCGGCGGCCTTCATCGTCGCGCCTGATCCGCATGACAGCGGCAGGAGCGCGCGCGCCGGGCCGCTCATGACATCGCCACGTTCAGCTAAGTTCTTGAGGTCATTGAGAGATGCCGAAGATGCTTGCTTTTTGACCCACGCCTCATGTTAGAACGCGCGCGTCAGTTCACTGCGCGCCGCTCGCGCATCATCCGAGGGCGCCGCTCCACCCTTCCATTCGCGGTTTTGTCGGCACAACAGCCGATGAAAGTCCGCGCAATCGGTTGGTTGCTGAGGACCGTCTTCAAGGAATCAACAAGAGATCATCCATGCCCGAAGTTATTTTCACCGGCCCTGCTGGCCGTCTCGAAGGCCGCTACCATCCGGCCAAGCAGAAGAACGCGCCTATCGCGATGATCCTGCATCCGCACCCGCAGTTCCACGGCACGATGAACCATCAGATCGTGTACCAGTGCTACTACGCCTTCGCGCATCGCGGTTTCTCGGTGCTCCGCTTCAACTTCCGCGGCGTCGGCCGCAGCCAGGGCTCGTTCGACCACGGCACCGGCGAACTGTCGGATGCCGCTGCCGCGCTCGACTGGGCACAGACCATCAATCCCGAGGCGCGCGCCTGCTGGGTTGCCGGCTTCTCCTTCGGCGCCTGGATCGGCATGCAGCTGCTGATGCGCCGCCCCGAGGTCGAGGGCTTCATCTCGATCGCGCCGCCGGCCAACCTCTACGACTTCTCGTTCCTTGCGCCCTGCCCGTCCTCCGGCCTGATCGTGCATGGCGAGAAGGATGCGGTGGTGCCGCCCAAGGACGTCAACACGCTGGTCGAGAAGCTGAAGACGCAGAAGGGCATCGTGATCGACCAGCAGGTCATCCCCGGCGCCAATCACTTCTTCGACGCCAAGCTCGAGCCGTTGATGGAAACCATCACCGCCTATCTCGACATGCGGCTCGCCAACGTGCGCTGAGGCCTCGTAGCTGAGCCTTGCAGCCCGGATGGAGCGAAAGCGAAATCCGGGAAGCTCCATCCGCGGAGACAAGGCCCCGGATTGCGCTTCGCTCCATCCGGGCT
>NZ_VSTH01000091.1 GCF_008123965.1 Bradyrhizobium hipponense
TTTTAGCGCCAATGGGCGAACGCCAGGACCCATACCCCTAGGGCTTGGTTGTTAAAGCAGGGTGTGGCCTGATTCCCGCCCCTAACGCCCGCCGGTGGCAATGGGTCCTGGCTTTCGCCAGGACGACGGAAAACGACGACACCTCCCAAGGGTTGACGGCGGGAGGCCGCCGCGCCATTGAGCAGGGGGGTCTTGTGACGCCGATCCGCCCTCAAAAGACCAGCCAGAAGCCAAGCCCAAATGCCCATTCGTCTCGACCGCAGCAGCGCCGATTTTGACCAGCGATTCGCGGCTTTCCTCGCCGCCAAGCGCGAGACTTCGGCTGACGTCGAAGCCGCCGCGCGTGCCATCGTCGATGATGTGGCCAGGCGCGGCGATGCCGCCCTGCTTGAGGCGACGCAAAAATTCGACCGGCTGACGCTGGATGCGGACTCGCTGCGGATCACGGCCGACGAGATCGAGGCCGCGGTGAAGGCTTGTGATGCCGCGACGCTGGATGCGCTCAAGCTCGCGCGCGACCGCATCGAGACCTACCACGCCCGGCAATTGCCGAAGGACGAGCGTTTCACCGATCCGCTCGGCGTCGAGCTCGGCTGGCGCTACACGGCGATCGAATCCGCCGGCCTTTACGTGCCCGGTGGCACCGCGGCCTATCCGTCCTCGGTGCTGATGAATGCGGTGCCGGCAAAGGTCGCCGGCGTCGCGCGCCTCGTGATGGTGGTGCCGTCGCCCGACGGCAAGCTCAATCCGCTGGTGCTGGCGGCGGCAAAGCTCGGCGGCGTCACCGAGATCTATCGCGTCGGCGGCGCGCAGGCGGTGGCTGCGCTTGCCCACGGCACCGCGACGATCGCGCCGGTGGCAAAGATCGTCGGCCCCGGCAATGCCTATGTCGCTGCCGCAAAGCGGCTGGTGTTCGGCAAGGTCGGCATCGACATGATCGCCGGGCCTTCCGAAGTGCTGGTGATTGCCGACGACACCGGCAATGCCGACTGGATCGCCGCCGACCTGTTGGCGCAGGCCGAGCATGACGCCAGCGCACAATCGATCCTGATCACTGATTCCGCGCGCCTTGCCGCCGACGTCGAAAAGGCCGTCGAAGCTCAGCTGAAGACGCTGCCGCGCGCCGTGATCGCGGGCCGCTCATGGGCGGATTTCGGCGCCATCATCATGGTGAAAAACCTCAACGACGCCATTCCGCTGGCGGACGCCATCGCCGCCGAGCATCTCGAAATCATGACGGCGGATCCCGATGCGCTCGCCGCAAGAATCCGCAACGCCGGCGCGGTCTTCCTCGGCGCGCATACGCCGGAGGCGATCGGCGACTATGTCGGCGGCTCCAACCACGTGCTGCCGACGGCGCGCTCGGCGCGGTTCTCCTCGGGGCTCGGGGTAGCCGACTTCATCAAGCGCACCTCGATCCTGAAATGCGGCCCGGATCAGCTGCGTGCGCTGGGCCCGGCCGCGATGACGCTCGGCAAGGCGGAGGGGCTGGACGCCCATTCGCGCTCGATTGGATTGCGTCTCAACCTGTCATGACAAAGCCGCCCGACCACGACGACTCGACCAATCGCATCGTCGCGGTCACGCTCGACGAGGACTCGATCGGCCGTTCCGGTCCCGACATCGAGCATGAGCGCGCGATCGCGATCTACGATCTGATCGAGCAGAACCTGTTCGCGCCGGAGGGCGCCGACGGCACGGGCCCGTTCACGCTGCACATCGGCATCACCGGCAGCCGCCTGATGTTCGACATCCGCCGCGAGGACGGCACGCCCGTGGTCGCGCATCTGTTGTCGCTGACGCCGTTCCGGCGGATCGTGAAGGACTATTTCATGATTTGCGACAGCTACTACCAGGCGATCCGCACGGCGACGCCGGACAAGATCGAGGCCATCGACATGGGCCGCCGCGGCATCCATGACGAGGGATCGCGCACGCTGCAGGAGCGACTGAAAGGCAAGGTGCGGGTCGATTTCGAGACCTCGCGCCGGCTGTTCACGCTCATTACTGTTCTTCATTGGAAAGGTTAAACGCGGATGGCTGCGCCCCCACGCGCACGCGATCCGCAATCGGTGCTGTTCGCCTGCGCGATGAACAGCGTGCGCTCGCCGATGGCCGAGAGCCTGCTGCGGCACATGTTTCCGCAAGGGCTCTACGTGAAGTCGGCCGGTGCCAGACGCGGCGAGCTCGATCCCTTCGCCGTCACCGTGATGGCCGAGCTCGGCCAGGACATCTCCACCCACAGGCCGCAGACCTTCGAGGAGCTGGAGGACTGGGAGGGGCTCAATTTCGACCTGATCATCACGCTGTCGCCGGAGGCGCACCACAAGGCGCTGGAATTGACCCGCACGCTTGCAGCCGACGTCGAATACTGGCCGACGCATGATCCCACCACCATCGAAGGCAGCCGCGACCAGAAGCTCGCCGCCTACCGCGAGGTCTGCGATCAGCTCCTGCTGCGCATCCGCAAGCGCTTTGCCAAGGTGGGGGCGGCGAGCGAGTAGCGTGCGCCGCCGTAACACCAGCGTCACAGACCGCAGGCACACGCGTGCTGGGCGTGCCGAATCGGTAAAGTCCGGGTTCCCGGGTTGTGAAATCAGCCCCCTTCCGATAGGTTCCGCGCGCAATTCAACCCCTGCTTCATCCCCAAAATCAGCTGATGCTCGGCCGCCCCAAATTCGTTCTTGCCTCCGGTTCGCCGCGGCGCCTGTCGCTGCTCAACCAGGCCGGCATCGAGCCGGATGCGCTCCGGCCCGCCGACGTCGACGAGACGCCGAAGCGGGGCGAGCTGCCGCGCGCCTGCGCCAATCGGCTCGCCCGTGCCAAGGCCGATGCGGCGCTCAAATCTGTCCAGCTCGACGACGAGCTGCGCGGCGCCTTCATCCTCTCCGCCGACACTGTGGTGGCTGTCGGCCGCCGCATCCTGCCCAAGGCCAATCTCGTCGACGAGGCCGCGCAGTGCCTGCGGCTTTTGTCGGGCCGCAACCACCGCGTCTACACCGCGATCTGCCTGGTCACCCCGCGCGAGGCCTTCCGCCAGCGTCTGGTGGAGACCCGCGTCCGTTTCAAGCGCCTGTCGGAAGACGACATCCAGGCCTATATCGGCTCCGGTGAATGGCGCGGCAAAGCCGGCGGCTACGCCGTGCAGGGCATCGCCGGCTCCTTCGTGGTCAAGATGGTCGGCTCTTACACCAACGTCGTCGGCCTGCCGCTCTACGAGACCACCGCACTGCTCGGCGGCGAGGGCTTCCCGATCCGCTTCGGCTGGCTCAACGCCGTCGGCATATGATGGCCGCTGGCCGCACGCCGATATAAAAATCGAAAACAACCCCATGCACAGTAGAATCGACCCCCGCGCGCTGGCGGCAGATGCAGCCGCCGCTGCCTCAGGAACCCCTTTGCCGACAGACTCTTGACCTTGTTCACCTCGTATAAGCCGCCGCCATCATGGACAACCAAGCCAAGAAGCCCGCAAGCCCGCTCAAAACCTGCCCGATCTGCGGCAAGCCGCAGTCCGAGGCTACCCGCCCGTTCTGCTCGTCCCGCTGCCGCGACGTCGACCTGAACCGCTGGCTGAAAGGCTCCTACGTCATCCCCGGCAAGGATGACAACGTCGACGACGTCGAATAAATAAGCAACATCAGTATTTTACTGGAGTGACCAACGCGCCGCGCGCCGGCCGCGGCGAGGCCGGCCCACCTTGTACACAGCCGGGCCCTCCCCGGCGAGGCCTCTTGGCGAAGCCGGGTGGACAGGCCGCCCTCAGCCCACTATAAACCGCCCGCTCGATGGGCCTTGACCTTCTCTTTGGCCCCTCTTTTCGAGCACGCCCAGGTAGCTCAGTTGGTAGAGCATGCGACTGAAAATCGCAGTGTCGGTGGTTCGATTCCGCCCCTGGGCACCATGGCTCTTCTAAGAGCCTGATATCCAAAGCTATTCAGCAAACTCAACGGCTTACCCGCTCCTCAGTGGTACAGAAGGGTGGTACAATGCCGTTAGCCATGTCGCGTCCTTGGAAGCATCCAAAAACAGGAATCTACCAACTCCGAAAAGCGGTCCCGGACGAGTTGCGCAAACTCGTGGGCAAGCGCGAGGAGAAGGTAAGCCTCCAAACCCGCGATCCCGCAGAGGCCAAGGTGCGGCACGCGAAGGCGCTTGCGGAGCTCGAAGCTCGCTGGGCCAATCTGCGGGCTGGCCCGAAAGCTCTTACGGAGCGTGACGCGCATCAACTGGCTATTGTCGCCCACGACCGATGGCTTGAGCAGTACAGGGATAATCCCAGCCAGCAAACTAGCTGGGACGTCGAGCTTGGAGGCCGGCTATTTAGTGTGCCCAAAACCTTGATAGAGATCACCGTTCAGGCTGAGCGGCTATCGGACTTTTCCGTTCTTGAGACGCCAGAAAGCAAGATACTCAGGATGGAGCAGGCCTGCTTGGACGCAGCCAATGATTATCTCACCGCCAACGGGATCTTTGTCGACGATCAGAACCGACGAACCATGGCCCGTGCGCTCGGTGTAGCCGTACAGCGTGCGAGTGTGACTCTGGCGAGGTTGGCGAAAGGAGAGAGCATTCAGGAGTTTCCTTTCTCGCATACTGCCGTAGCGCCCCGCTCCGCCAAGGCCGGTGTGCCGCAGCGGGCGGTCACCTTTCAGAATCTTCTAAATGGCTGGGCGGCCGAGCGCCGGCCTGTTGCAAAGACCGTCTACGAATGGTCGCGCGTCTTTCGAGAATTGGAGAGACATCTAGGGCACACCGACGCTCATCGCCTAAGCCCCGAGAACCTCGTCGATTGGAAGGGAGTGATGGTCTCCGCTGGACTGAGGGCCAAGACCATCCAAGGTTCAAAGTTGTCCCCTGTGCGAGCAGTCCTGCAATGGGGTGTTCAGAATAAGCTCCTTGGATCGAATGCCGCCGAAGGTATTTCTCTGGACGTCAAAGCCAAACAGGGAGAGCGCAAACGAAGCTTCACGGACGAGGAAGCGAAGATTATCCTGCGAGCCGCGCTCCTGGAAAAGGACTCCGTGAAGAGGTGGGTTCCTTGGATTGGTGCCTACACTGGAGCTCGACTATCTGAGATTTGCCAGTTGCGCCGCGAGGACATCCTGAAGGTTGAGGATATCTGGTGCATGAAATTTGCGCCGGAAGCCGGTTCGCTCAAGACCTCTGGATCGGAACGAGTTGTGCCTGTCCACCCTGCGCTGATTGAAAGTGGATTTCTTGACTACGTCGCTCAGGTCAAATCTGGAGCTCTGTTTGCAGAGCTTTCTCCGGACAAATTCGGCAAGCGTGGTGGGAACGGCACCAAGATGATCGGACGTTTTGTGCGTCAACTTGGTCTAAAAGACCCAAGGCTATCGCCGAGTCACTCCTGGCGGCATCGCATCAAGACGCTTGGACGGAGGCATGGGCTTGCGCAAGACATTCTGAACGCGATTACAGGCCACGGGTCGAAATCAGTCGCTGACTCGTACGGAGAATTTCCCGTGGAGGCGCTCTTTAGGGAAATTTCTAAGATCCCGGTCCTTGACCTTGCCAACACCGCCCCCAGCGAGAACTGATAAGCTTTTGAGAGTTTGTTTATCAGTGTAAACGAGTGGCTCGTGACCGGTTTCAGCCGGTGGAGAGGCGGGGTGAGTGCTACTCACATCGGGGGAGAGATCCCGTGCAGCGACGTCGCGTTTCCGAAGGGCAACAGCCCTGAGGAATTCCTGGCGAGCATGCTCGCCTTCCTGGAGGCGGCGGCGGCTAAAATCGCCAATCCCCCTCCGCGGCCGGATTTCTCGCCCGATGCGCTTCGCGATGTCGCCTCGATCCAAGAGGCGGTGCTGATCGAAAAAGAGGTCGGCAAGGGTGGAGCAGGGAATCCAACGGTTGTGGCCCGAGCCGCGATGTGCTGGACAAGGAACTGGAAAAGCGCGGACACCGCTTCGTGCGCTACGCCCCGGCCGGAAGCCGAAGCTCGTCTCGGAGAACGTTCCGTCCCAGTCCGCCTGCAGCACCTGCACCTGTTGCGCACAAGACGTCTGGAATCGTTGGCTGGCTGGCGCAGGAATCGCCCTAGCGGTGAGCCGCTCTCAGACCATGATCGGCGTTGGGGTCCCAATATCCCATTGAGCGAAGTCAATGGCTTGAAGGGGTCTCGACGGCGCCGATGGGAGTCATTATTCGACTAGCACTCACATTCAAATCCTGGATTCTGCGCGGCACGCTTCGCTAGGCATGAATCCAGGCGCCGGGGCTTTCGGCGTCAAAGAATGTGATTTTCTTCACGCCTGCGCTCTCAAGCGCTTTTGATGCTCTCTCTATGAACGACTGATCGGCCTTGTGAACGCTCACTGCTACGCTCTTCGCGTTCTTCGTGGCGCGCTGGATTAGATGCTCATCCTGGGACCAGAACCCTAGCCCGTAAAAGGCGACGGCATCGCCGAGCGAGCCGAGTACCTCGATATGGACGCGCGATAAGTAGTTCGATCGGCGGATCGCGGTCAGCTTTTGTTCGGTTGTCCCCTCGCTTACAAACAACGGCGTCACAACCCCTTGCTCCCACTGCTCGGTAATCGTCTGGAGCAGATTCTCGCCGCCGGCTGCGATTTTTATCTCGCTACCTTCGGCCTGGGTCCCGAGACACAAATTGCCATGCGGATAGAAGTAGAGCGTTGCACCATCGGCCTTGTAGGGCTCCTTGAGCGTTTGCCAGTCGTCCCGAAAGGTCGCTCTGTCGAATGCGTCCTTGAACCACGAGCCGAGCCCATTCTCGTTGCTCCACATAGCAGCCCAATAGAGCGTCAAATCGTAATTCACCGACGCGACCGTATGGAACCCTTTTAAGAAGGTCCCCATTGCAGAGAAATGCTGCTTGACCTGGTCGTAGGCCGGATGGATTGCGTGAACTGTTGAGATGAGTGACTTGCGCACCTCGACATAGGCCGACTGGACGCGCTCATTGTCGATCTTTAAGGCCTGATTCACGAGGGTGGCTTGCCAGAGCCGCCTGAGCACTAGCTCGAAATCCTGGGACTTGAAGGAGGAAAAGACCCCTTGCGTACCCTCAGCGAGGAATTTGGCGTCTTGGGCGGCCTGGTAGAGGGAGGGGTATTTAAAGCTGTCGCTCAACGCGATGCTGGCCCCATTGCCGATGACCAGCCCTTGAGAGAAATGCTCCTTGATCGTGGCCCATTTCACAATGTTTGTCATACTTTTTGATCCCCGCCAAAACTACGCCATAGTGCGTCAGCGACTCCTGAATCGCAACTTGACGTCCATCGAGCTCGGCCAAGCCACGGACGCAATGTTTTTGGAGTTTGCGGCGTGCGGAGAGCATGTTGCAAACGTCGGCGCGCCTGACCGTTGCAGACACACCGTATTACTCACATATGGGGCAAGGATGAGCGAAAGCAGTAAGCCAGAAGACGAAAACGAAAACACAAGCGCACAACAGTCGATCCCGGCGAGCTTGGTGCTGAGTAGCGAACACCGTGAGACGCTGCAAAAAATGCAGTCGGAATGGGTTAGTTTGGTTAAACAGTTTAGCGAAGGCTACAGGGTCTTTGCTGAGGCACTAATGCCTAGGGCGTTCGAACTGCGGGAGCAGATGAACGCCTTCTCTCGCCACATCGCGCCGTTTCTCGCACAGTTGAAGGAGGTGGCGGAAAAGGCTCCTCCCGCTTACAGGAAGGCGCTTTTACTCCTCGGAGAGAACGGCTGGTACATGGACTTGGACATGAGCCTTGCCGCCCCCTTGGATCTGGGCAGGGCGCTCAAGAAGGGAGACATTGAGCATGCAGAGAATGCGCTTGTAACGTACTTCGAGGCTCGGGTGGATCAGATCGAGCGATTCTTGGTAGAAGCGCATCCGAGGCGTGCGAAGGTGCTTACCTCTGCATTCGCAGCACACAAGGCGGGTCAGTTTGACCTCTCGATCCCGGTGCTCCTTGCACAGACTGACGGAATCTGCAGAGATGAAGCAGGCCAATATCTGTTCACGGGGCCAAGGGGCAGGGAGAGGGACAAGCGGTACAAAGGCAAGCCTGGTATAGCGGTCTATGCCGATGAAGTGGCCAGCGACACATTCCTGAGTGTGGTGTTGAGCCCACTCGGTGAGAAGCTTCCCATCAATGCCTCCGAGTCAGAACGCGCAGATGGTTGGATCGCACTAAACCGACACATGGTTTTGCACGGTGAATCAGTCGACTACGGCACGAAAATCAACAGCCTGAAAGCGATTTCACTCATCAACTACGTGGCTTCTAGCCTGAAACTCATCAAGCGCGGCGCGACTTGAGTTTCGGTTTACCAGCCTCAGCGACGGCGCTGTCCACAGTTGCGTTTCTATCGCTCTAGGCAGCATCTCTTGTACTTCAGCCCGCTACCGCACGGGCATCGGTCATTGCGGTCGATCTTGCCTGACCTTGCTGGTTTGCTGGGGCGCGGAGGCGGTACGAACTGGTTCACCCGGTCATTGTGCTGGCGCAGGTTTGGAGTCCCGAAAAAATTCCAATGCTTGTTCTGTTCCTCGTAGTAGCTCCTCATCTCTTCGGTCCAGGTCTCACAGGGCATGAGGATGAAATCCTCCGCATTCTTGCCGCCCGAGAACTTTGGCGCGTCGATGCCGATGCCGACCACCTTTACGAGATTGGGGAATTTGTTCTTGGCCGCTCCACATGCGATCTCAAGCAGGCCCGTCCGCTTCTCGCGGTAATCTGGCTCAGCGCGGTACGCATCAGGGGCGCGCAGTTGCAGTAAGACGTAAGCGACATTTGGCTGGTATGACGGCAGGAAGGTGACCTGCCGGGCGAACTGGCCGGTGTCAGGGAAGCGCTGAGCTGCCGTCAGCATCTTTTCAGCAAGGCCGCGGCGCATGAAGCGCGGCTCTTTCACCATCTCATAGATGGCGCTCTCGCCGCGAAAAATGTTGGAGTTCCCGCCGAGCGTCCCGTCCAGGCTGTTCTGGCACGTGCGCTGAATCAGCTCGTCCCAGAAGTAAGAGACGCGATCCACCGTCTTCGTGTTCTTGTAGAGATCAGTTTGAATGAAGTCGTGCCATTCGCCTTCGCCGATCATGATGCCGTTGACGGCCTCATTTTCATTCTTCGGCCCGATAACATGGCGTTTTTTGACCTCGTCGTAGTTCAGGAGGTAGTGGCCGAGGAGGTCTTCCTCTCCGCAATAGGTCAGATGGTCGAAAGCTGAAGCGGCCCGCACCTTTTCGTCGAGATACGTCGAAAGGTCACTGACCGTATCAAGCTCACCCAGCACGATAGGCATGTTGTGGCTGTCCAGGATGTGGACCGGTTTGCGCCTGTCGATTTCGATATGGAATGGCTGGGATGGGCCGCCATCGGTTTCCGTGTAGGCGATGGCGAGACTGCCATAGACGTTGTCTGGCGACGCGCGTTCGCATGCCTCTTTGGCCCCGTGCGCAACAATGATCTTGTGAATGACCGCCTTTCGCGCATCTATGTGGAGTGGGAAGGGTGCCGTCCTCTTGGCATCCATAAAGATCGGCCTACCGCTGCGGATGTAGCGCTCCGCTCCGTGTGCAGTTTTCACCTGGCGGTCGATGACGTTGCGCTTCCATCGGTCCCACACGACCTTCGGGTCCTTGTCGGGCCCTTCCGGTAGTTCGTTCTCGCGGTCGAAGAAGATGAAGACGTGGTTATCGAAGACGGCAAGCAGGTCACATAACTCGTGCCCGTCGTCCTTGAAGGGGTTGGGATAGCTCCACAGCTTGAGGAAAGACCTCTCGCAGAAATCAGCAAGCATCCGTTCCGTTTCCGTTACGCCAGCCGATTTTCCGTTCACGGGCTCCCTTCTCATTCCTGTGATTCGCAGGCCGCTGGGGCACTCGGACCTTATCAGCTGTGAATGCTTATCGAAAATTGACCCCATCGGCGTTGTCGGGACCGCTTCAACTCATTGATTCCAATGAGTTGGAATGATGGGACCCGCGTCGATCATGGTTAAGACCCCGTGCCGACGCACAAACACGGCTTCGCGGGCGCGCAACTCGGCTGTCCATCGGGACCGCATTTGAGTGAATGCGGTCCATCACAGCCGTAAAGCCGTTCCGGGCGAACTTCCGGATGTTGAAGAAGCTGAAATCCAGCTCCTGCCCAACTCGGTCCCAGAACGAATAGAGCCGTATGTAGGCCGCTTCGGCATGTTCCCAACAGGCCTTCTGCGACTCCTTCACGAATGCGGCCGTTACATCTTCGGGCGCGTTGATTAGGTCGGGCTTTCCGCGAGGACCGACGAGCCGGTCATGAATAAATGTGCTGGCAATACCGATGTTCGAGCCCGGTAAAACACCGCGAAGGCTTCTCGCATGATCGCCTCCGGATAGTTGTCCGCGGGCGGCGGCTCCTAGTCTGTGCGCAAGAGATAGAACTCGGGTGCCCTCCCAGATGCTCAATGACCCGGTTCATGCGCTTCTCAAAGGCGTCGCCGCCACCAGCTGGTATTAGGCTCCCTAGTTCTTGCTGCAAGACCGCCTCGTACCTGGCGAGCAGGTGAATCTCTTTGAAGACGAAGGCGATCACCTCGTTCAATACGGTCTCCAGTGGATTCTCAGCCTGGGTGTTCATCTGCTCACTCTCATCGATACGACCTGGCCAGAAGGTTCGGCACGTTCCACCTCGACCGTCGAACGATAAGGGTGATCACTAGCGCTGACTAATAATGAAAGGCCTCCCGGTTGGCGCGATACGGTGCAGCTGTGCTACAACGGCTCGCCACAAAGGCACATGGTCACGACGTGCATATACGTTGATGTTAGGTCGACGCCGCCGCTTTGGCGATCGGAAATAGGCCGGCACGGTCTCCTTCATCGGGATTGCCAGTAAATTTTTGTGCGTTGGGCAGTATCCGCACGTCGTCTGGCGGATCAGTGTTCTCGATGATGATGACCTGGCGGTCGACGCCGATCTTTTTCAGGTACTCGTAAAACTGCGCCTTAAGGTCGGTGTGGCGCATATCATCATCTTCGCCGTCAGGCTCTTTGTACGACAGCAGCGGGGAATCCAACAAAGCAAAGCCAGTGTGGGGCGTCTCTTGCTCCATACAATACTGCAGGAGCCCGATCGTGAACGCGGACTGCGTGATCGCCCTGAGGCCTTTGCCAAACGATGTCCGGTTCTTGCCCCCTATCACGAGGTCGCGGGCCTTTTGGTCAAAGTGGACCCGGTCGGCGTTGGGGAAGTGCCAAGTTTTGAGGATATCCTGAACAATCGTCGCAAACTTGTCGAGGCTGCTGGCCGGCAGGCCGGCGTCAGGCGTGTTCCCGCCAGACTCCTCAGCTTCTTCCAGTTCCAACTTGGTACGACGATCTTCCAGATCTTTCAGGCTCTGAAACAGGCCCAGCGCTTCGCGCACTTCCGCGCGCTTATCGGCCAACTCAGCGTAGCTCGTACGCGCGGCTCTTAGCTTCGGTGCCAGTTCTTCCTGGATTTGCGCATTGACCGCAAATACGTCCGCTTCGAGCTTCGGAATTCGGTTCTGCAGGCTTCGCGACTCCGTCGTCAGCTGACGCACCGTTTGCGCGAGGTCTTGCTGCAAGGCCCCAATTTTGCCGAGTTCTGCCTCTGCTGCCATCACCACCTGGTCGGCGTTGCCTTCGCAGTCGTCAGAACGATGCTGATGTTTGGGGTGAGCGCCGCAGAGCGGACAGACGCCGTCAGACAACGCTGAGAACAGTGTGCCGCCTTCGCGGATGCCCTCCAACCGCTCAACATCGGATTGGTAGTGTTTGCCGAGCAAATCAAAGCGGTCGAGAAGGACGCTAACCTCCGCAAGGCGTTCGTTAGCTTGTTCCAGCTTCTGGCGTGCATCCCGACGGCGCGAGGCCGCGTCTTTATACAGGCTTTCGTGTGCTGCCAGGATCTCCATGCGGCTGCGCAACGTCTCTTCCAGCCTCTCATCCTGCTCTTCAAGTTGTTTCGGTGGCCCTGACAGCTGCCGGATCTTGGTCTGATTCGCGGCAATCAGTTGACCCAAAAGCTCGATTTGGCCGGCTCTGGAATGCTCTTGAGGTGAGCTTCGGACAGCGACGAGAGCGGAGTCGTCTGCGCCGGTCAAAAGCAGCTTAAAGGTCGCGGTATTCGGCGTGTCCGCTACAAGATTGCCATCAGACAGAGGCGAGCGCTTCTGAATGATTTCCTCTTCGTCCACGATCGCGAGGCGTGCGAGGTTTCTGAAGCTGAGACTATTCGTTTCGTTGTGCTTGTTGCGCTTCACGCGCCTGTTGAGAAGGCCGATTTTGCCCAGGAGAAACCGCGACAGGTTATCGTCCTTGCGCTCGTCATGCTGCTCACGGAGTTCGGTCACACCATCTTTGGGAAATGTCGCTTCGTGTAAGCCGTCGGCTTTCAGAAAACCACCGCCGCTCGTGCTTCGCTGCAGGGTGAAGAATTCGCCCGAGCTTGTCTGCATACTGAGGAGAATACGGTCGTAACCTTCTCGCTCCGGGAAATCCCGCAGCGGGCCTTTGCCACCGAGCATGTAGTCAATGGTGTCGAGGATAAATGACTTTCCGGTGTCGGAGGCGCCGTAAAGCACGTTGAACCCAGGCTTAAAGTGAACGGTGGTCGCCGGCTTGTCGGGACCGAGAAAGCTCACGTGTTGGATCTGCAGGCGGGCATATTGGGTCATGCGACGCCGATGCTCCGCTCGAATTCCTGAAATTCAATGATCCAGTCCTCGAAGTAGCGGCGTATGATCGCGTTGAACTCAGCATCAGTGTAACCGCTGAAATGCCCGATCAACCAATGTGCCCGGTCTTTAACCTTCAGAAGGTAAGGCGACCGCAGAGCATCGAGAAACGCTGCCGCGTTTTCGCCGGCCACGTACATCAATCCAGCTTCCCGGGCTTCCTGTTCAACGAGGTCGCGCGACATCATCAGCACCAGCCCTTGGTGGACGATACGCCGTCTTACCTCGGCGTCCGGCGAGCGCAATGGTGTCGGCGGATGCAGGCTTTCCGGGCCACCCTCGATGGTTTTGGTTCTGACTAGCAGATAGTCGAGCGCCGTCAGGCGCTGCAGATCGAACGCCTTCGGGTATGCGGCGCCCAGGAGGGCCACGGCGCGGATGCCGGCTTCTAGCGGGCCATTGAACGTGACCTGCCGCCGAGAGGGCTCTATCGCGTCCATTTCAGTTTGTCATCGTTAGCGAGTTGATGGCAAATGCCGTGTCGATCCTGCGTTTGCGCGATCGGTGCAATGGGATTTGCCGTAATGGACATCTCCTGCGCCGCTTTTGTGACCGCGACAACGCGTTTGTAGCCGTCCGGATGATCGCCATCCTTGGTATCGACCACACCCGCGTAGATTTCGTCCTGGAGCCGTTCAAACGTCCCAGGCTCGACCTTGTCGCGAACAAATACCCTGAGCGCTTCCGCCTGATAGAATGCCTCGCGCTGTCGCGAAAAATGTTCCCGCAGGGCCGGCTTGCCGAGGTCAGCGATCGATGCAACGGGTTTCTTGAGGTGATCCCCATATGCGAGATAAAGCTGCTCGACATATTTGGTTTCATCTGCGGCAATGGCCGCTGGCGGGCTCGAGGTCACCGGGCGTGCTGGAAGACCGCCGCCAAATCGTGTCGCGTGATAGGGTGATGCCCTGTGCTCATCGATCAGCGCCAGCGGTTGCTTGCCCTTGAAGATCGCAAAGTCGAAGGCATTCACGTAGTCGAGGAAAGCACCCTGCAAGGGGATTTCCTGGGCGTTCGTGATTTCGGTGCGACAGTGCTTATCCCAGTTGGCGATCAGCTCCTGCCTGAGCTTGTCAGGATTCATCAGCAGGCTATTCAGCTTCGTGCCGATCCCGCACGGTGCAATGAAAGTGTGGCTCCGGGGGGTGGAATACTCACCGCTGAATGAGAACCACAGCACCTTGCCGAGCTCGACGTAGATATCGGAGGGCCGCAGCGGATCGTCGTAGTGCTTGCACTGATAACCGTCCCAAACGCCCGTGAAATCCTGACCGGGGTCGAAAACGGCGATGTCGACGCCTTTGTCACCCGCGCCGGTGAACCTCACGACCGTTTTGCCTTGGAAGAAATAGTGTGCCCATTCATTGGTGAAGGCCTCCCACTCCTCGGCGGAATACAGCCGTATCCGCGCGATCGCCGCAATAGGCGGCCCATTGGTCACCTGATGTGCGGCCACAACCGTGGTTGCGGTCGGAAGAACGATCGGCGCGAAACCCTGCATGGAGATTACTGTCGCCCGACAGCACGCGTACTGGTTCGCCGGGGAGGGCTGACGAAGGTGCTCGTTTGCAAGGTTGAATCGTCCTCTTGTTGCAAGCTGGAGTATGACGTAGCCGTCCTAGACTGCAATATCAATCGGTCTTCCTGGTTTATTTAATGTCATCAACGGCTTATCGACGGTGGAGAGATGTGTCGGTTGCCTTCTCGCTTGCGTTTTGCTTTGCGGTTCAGCCCGACTGGCCGCGATGGCCGGGCCGATAATCAACGGTAGAACCTCACGACTCCCGTGTCCGCCGATTGATCCGCTGCCGGCGCACTGTCGGCATTCTGACGTGTTCCGCACGTCGGGCCCGGCTTATGCTTCGGATTATAGAAGAAGCGGAAGGCCAAGTCCGTCACAGCCGACAAGCCAGCCGAGCCCAGGACGCGCGATTGCAAGACGATCCGGAACGTCTATTTCCCCGCGCTCCGGGCGACGCTGAACTTCGCGGTGAACCGCGAGGATCTGACGACCAACGCCCCTAAGCGGGGGGATCGGCGTCCAAAATTGACTCCTACAGATTGAGCTGTTGCGCTGCCTGCTTTGGAACGAAGCAGGTGGTAGGGGATGCTGATCGTGGAGACAATTGCCCGGATCCGGCGCGAGCACTTCATCAAGGGCAACACGATCAAGGAGATTGCCCGTGACCTGAAGGTGTCTCGGAACACGGTTCGGAAGGTGCTGAGGTCGGGAGAGACCTCCTTCGAGTACGAGCGGCAGGTGCAGCCACGGCCAAAGCTGGCGCAGTGGGCGTCAGAGCTCGACGGCTGCTGGCGGCGAACGTGGCTAAATCGTTCGTGAACAGCTGACGTTGATCCGGATCTTCGAGGAGCTGCGCGGCCGCGGGTACGACGGCGGTTACGATGCGGTGCGGCGTTACGCCAGGCGCTGGAGCAAGGAACGCGGGCAATCGAGCGTAGCCGCTTATGCCCCGCTGGGTTTTGCCCCAGGCGAAGCCTATCAGTTCGACCGGAGCCACGAGGTCGTCCTGCTGAGCGGCACCACGGTGATGGTGAAGGCTGCCCATGTCCGGCTCTGTCACAGCATGCTGTTCGTGCGGGCCTATCCCGGGGAGACGCATGAGATGGTGTTGGACGCCCACGACCGGGCGTTCGCCCTGTTCAAGAGCACCTGCACCGGCGGCATACCGGCCAACATCATGACGCCGGCCGCACTGACGCTTCGTCATGCACCGATCGGCGATTGTGCCCGTTACGACAACCTCCGGAGGACCAACTGATGGAACGAACCCAAATCTTCGATCTCCTCGGCGAACTCAAGCTCTATGGCATGAAGGCCGCCTTCGATGAGATCATGGCGACCGCTGTCAAACGCCAGCACGAACCCGAGCGATTGTCGGCGATCTGCTCAATGCCGAGATCAACGAGAAGCAAGCCAGGTCAATCAAATACAAGCTCACCATTGCCAAGCTGCCGCTTGCCAAGGACATCGCCGACTTCCAGTTCGACGCACGCCGATCAATCAGACTCTCGTCAATGATCTCGCCGGTGGTGGCTTCATCGCCCAACAACGCAAATTATGCAATTATGCAAAAAATATTGTCATCCGGGACTCGGGAGCTGAGTTTGCCGCAGTGGCGCGCTCACGTTTGACCGAAGTCGCCACGGCCGCATGGGACGGCACTCCGCAAGGGCTCAACCGCCTCGTGTCCATCCTTCAGCTCTTGGGCCAGTACCGCCAAAATGGGCCTGGCCAATAGGAGGGATGCGGTCACCCAAAGCTGCGACTTTCGTGAGCGCGCTCTACCCGATCACGGTGCGGATTACGGTAAGGGAAAGCGCAATGTTGACCACTATTGACGCGTCCGCTGGCGTGCAATCTCGACGGCGTCATCCGCCGGAAGTGCAGCGAGATCGGCTACCACCTTGAGAGGATACTGTCCCACCGGGCGGGCACTTTCGATGGAAACGTTTCCTCCTGCTTTCGCGACGAGCGACTGCAGGCGTTCGAATTCGCCGCACCAAATCGTTTCCATGTCCTTATCTCGTCCAGCGTCACGTGGATCGGCAGGATTTCCAAGCCCGACGGCTCTCACCTGCATAACGTCGGTTTGCGCCCCGCCCGATAGCTCAACCCCGTACCCGGGATTAGCCGGCTTTCGGAGAACGATGCGACCGCCCGAGACCCAGGCCGTCATCATCCCCTCGGAGACCTCATAACCGAGGCTCGCGAGCCCCTCCAAGACTGCGCGCCGTCGTTCTTCCGCAGCCATTGAGCGGACTTCGGCCTCGATCAGGAAATCGGCGCGCTTGACGAGTTCCTGGTCGTTGGAGCCGGACTTCGCAAGGGCCTGCTCGATCTCGACACGCAGCGTGGCCGCTTCGGCCGATTTCATCTCCGACAGTTCGGCATGCCGCTCAGAAAGATCCCGTTCGATGCGTGCGCGCTCGCGTCGGGCCTTGATCGCAGAACTGAGATCGAGGAGCAGGCTGTCTGCAACAAGAGCTTGTCGGGTGCGCGGCTCGGTCTCGAGAGCTGTGATCCGGGCGGAAAAAGGACTAGGATCGATTCCGAGGCCGGCAAGTTCGCCGAGGAGCTTGTCCACCTTGAGAAGCGCCTGGTCCTCGCTTGCGTCGGTTTGCTGCGAAGTCCACTCTTCGAGAGTGATACGACGTTCGCCGGCACCCAGCCGGTCGGCGAGCTCCCGCTGGCGCTCGGTGACGGCTTCCGAGCTGCCCATTGGTTGAAGCAGCATCAACCCCTTGCTGATCGCCTGGTTGAGGCTCCCGACGGACGCCGCCGGGGTCGAAAGCTCACGTCGAAGGTCGACCGGAATTTCGATACGGGAAGTTTCAAATCTTGCGAGTAGTGTCTGGGCGGCGGATTTGGCACGTCTTAAATCGCCCTTGCGTCTCGCTGCAGACTCTGCAGCCTTTTCCGCACGTCGCTCGGTATCGGCGTTCAGATATGAGATCTCGGATACGACATGCTTTTGAAGGTCCGTGAATCTGTCCGCGTCGAGCATACGGCGGATTTCGTCGCGTCGAGCGATAACCCGATCGATATCGGACTGATCGATCGTCCCGTTGCGCTCGCAGGTCGAAGTCCAAATTTCGATGGTCGCGTCCAGACGCGCCAGGTTGCGGCGGCAGATTGAGATGATTTCTGCCCGGGTTACTATCCGGAAGGCTTTCGGACCACTCATTGGTATCCTCCTCCATTAAACAGGGCGTTTTCGACGGCTTCCTTGAGGCGCTGACGCTCTTCATCCCCGGAATGGGTCCACGCGTAGGACGAGACCCGGTGAATGAACGGGACCGCTCCATTCAGAACCTTCGGGCGCCAGACCTCGCGCGCTCGGGCTCTTTGGAGCAACAGGTGCCGCGGAGCGTCGCACTCTACACCTATCGCATACAGACCCGTCCGAGGATCGGTGATCGCGAAGTCGAGACTGAACGCGCCACCGTCGCGCGCCTTGGCCGGCTTCCATCCGCTGGTCTCCAGGAATTTCTCGACGGATTTCGTGAAGCCATCGTCTACGTGGCTTTCATATTCGTGATCCGCGCGCTTTTCCGTTACAAGGCGTTCGAGCAAGGTCCTACCCGAATCCGCTGATCCTTCCGAAACGGTTCGAGCATATTCGAGGTAACCCTGCAGATAGTCACGCGGTACGCGCGGTCCGCCGCGCCGGGTCAGGAGGTCGGAAATTTCGGATACCGGCATGGACGTGACGATCACAACCTTTTCCCTTGCCCTGGTCACGGCCACGTTCAAGCGCCGCTCGCCGCCGGCATGACCGAGTGCACCGAAGCTCTTGCGGAAGACGCCATGCTCATTGCGTCCGAAAGTGGTGGAGAACACGATGACGTCGCGTTCGTCGCCCTGAACGTTCTCCACGTTCTTGACGAAGAAGCCCATATCCTCGCCGCCTTCGACGCGCTCGCGCTCCCGCATCAAGGCATCGCGAAACGCTTCGTCGTTTTCGGCGCGCTCTTCCAACGCGTCCTCGATTGCGTCCGCCTGCTTGCGATTGAATGTCACGACACCGACTGATGGCGGAGAAGCGTCCTCCCAGAGGCCGCTGAGATACTCCACCACATCGGAGGCTTCCTTGGGATTGGTCTGGCTCTTGTAGATGCCGTCCGAGCGGAGAACCTCGATAGGCTTGATCCTCCGGATCGTTTCGTCCGGGTGGCGAACCGGAACGCTGAGTCCGTTCGCGTAGAACGAAGCGTTCGAAAACGAGATGAGCTCGCGGTATTTCGAACGATAGTGGACCTGCAGGGTCCGGCTTTGGAGAGCGGAGCGCGCAAGCTGGAGCAGATCGGGACAATCCTTGATCTCCCGCCGATTCCACGTTTCCGCGAAGGCTTCGCGCTCCTCTTCGGTCGCTTCCTCTTCCGGCTCCTCGCCATCGAAGATCGCCGCTTCGTCGTTCTCGACCTTGCTCGCGAAGAATGTCGTGGGCGGCATCTGCTTCTCGTCGCCGCTCACGATCACGATCTTGCTTCGGAATAGCGATGGCAACGCGTATTCCACCGGCATCTGGGAGGCTTCGTCGAAAATGACGGTATCGAACGTGCCTGGACGCGCCTGCAACACGCGGCTCGCGATGTCGGGCGTCATCAGCCAAACCGGTCGTAGCGCGAAAAGGCCAAGCGGAGCGGCCTTCTCGATGAACTCTCGAAGTCGCAACGCCCTCGGTCCGCGAAGTCGAGTGATCGGTTCCCACTCTCGCGTCGGGTGGACGCGGCTGACATCGATGCCATGGATCAGGAGCTCCCTGTTGCAATCCCTGATCTGCGCGTCGGCTTCGGCAAGCGACGTCACCTTCGCTTCGACCGCTCCGCTATCGAGGAGTACCTCCGGATTGGCGGCTTCCATCGCGCTCTTCCAGGCCAGCCGCGCCTCCCGCCCGATGGTTGCCCGGATGCAAGAATCAAGATCACCGGTACCGATCAGCGAGAGTTCAGCTTCCTTCGAGCGAAGAGTGCGGAAGATAGCGCGTTCCTTGTCGCCGAGACGAACGGAGCGGAGCCGAAATTCCTGGTATGGCAAAAGCATGGGTAACGCTTGGAGTATTTCGGCGAGGGCGGCCTCGTTGGACCGGCCGCCGTCGATCGTCGAGCGTCGCGATTCGATCCAAGCCGCGTCAACATATCGGGCGAGATCATCCAGCGCCGCATGGCTTTGCTGCCGGACATCCTGCCTTCGGAGAGCGCGATCCACTCGCCCGAAGAACTCGTCGATCCCTTCGACCTTGCCGGTCATGGCTGCCCGGTCGAGCTCAGCCCGGTTAGGGCAATCGTCGATGACGGTCACGAGGTTGTGGACGACCGCAAGTATCGAATGCAGGTTCCTGGAAAATTCGGCGAGTTTGCCGGGAGCAACGTCGTGATCGGGAGCCTTGCCGAAAAGCGCGGTGAGATATCCCGCCAACTGCATTCTCAGCGGCCTGAGCACCAACTCCAGTTCGGCCCCGCGATGGAAAGACGAGATGGCTCGGTCGTCGTTGGCAAAACTCATGGTCGTCAGCAGAGCGCGAAGACGACGTTTTCGAAGCCAACGCATGGGATTGATCATTGCCAATCCCTTCGCCGGCTGGAGTACCGCTGCCGCCAACTCCGAAGCGGATCTCAGCTCGTCGTCGTGGACTCCCACCAGCTTCTGGACCTGATCTGGCTGATGAGCCGATGGATCAAGCGAAGCGAGGCGTTCCTCAAGCCAAACGAGGCCGGCAAGCATGTTCGTGCCCTTGGACCCGCTGCCCTCGGGACTTCTAAACATGGGAAGCCAGCGTCCGAGATTGGCGCAAAGGCCCTCGCTGATCGAGCGAAGCTGCTCGGCCGTCCGAAGCCATTGTCTGAAGGAGTCGAAATCTGAAATCCTCAACGAGTCTGCGGTCTCCGCTTCCGCGTTCCCGCGTCCTGCTTCCAAGTCCGAGAAGGCACGAAGGGATGTACCGAACTCCTCCGCCGCTCCGCGGTCCGGGTTGAAGACCTTGAGAGAGGATAGGGGATTGCCCTCGAACTTGGCCGGAAGCCAATATCTCGCAAGCGGTCCACAATTCTCCTCGACCGTCGCGATGTCTGACGGATGCAAATCCGATAGTAGCGAGCGAAGCGCCGGCGCATCGATCGGCTTCGGCTCGTTTTCCTCGATGGCCAGGAGTTCGCCGAGCAATGACCGATAGGTCAATCCCGTCCGATTTTCGACTTCGTGCAAGGCGGCCTGTTGACGATCGAGTTCCGCTTCGAGCACGTCGATGCGAGCCGCCAATCGTTCGCGATCGCGTTTCCAGGCGGGCGAGCCGCCCGCGGGACGACTATGCAGGGCTTCGACTTGGGAACGGATCGAGCCGACGATGGCCTCGCGGTCTCGCGTGGCATCCGTGATCATGACGAACCGGTCAGCAAGTCGCTCTCTTTCGAGGCGCTTCCTGACGACGTCAATTGCCGGTTGCTTCTGGCAAATCACAAGCAGCGATTTGCCTCTGCCGATCGCGTCCGCCACCATGTTGACGATGGTTTGGCTTTTGCCCGTCCCCGGTGGCCCCTCAATGACGAGGCCTGGTGCCTGTCGAGCTTCGATCACCGCCGCCTCCTGGGAGGGATCGCTGTCGGCCGTGAAGTAGCGATCGATCTCCCGCACCGGGGCCGGCGTCGGCGGCGCCGACCTCTGATCCGTGAGACGGAGTGCTGCCTCGAGCGCGGTCGCCGTGGGCGGCATTCCTCTCAAGAGCTGGAGATCCTTCATGACCGCCTGCCCCATAAAAGCGAGATGGAACAGCACGGCTGCTGGCACGATTTGTCGTTCGTGCGAGCCGACTTTCACGTCCTTACCGGGTAGCGGTGCCAACTCGCTTCCCGTAGGCGTGGCGAGCTGGCTGAACGCGTCCATCACATCCTGAGTCGTAAGACTGCCACGGGTGAGCAGCTCGTCCGCCGCTTCCTGCCATCGTCTTGCTTCGGGAATTCCCACCATGCCTTCGAGGGCTGGGTTGACGACGACGTGTTCCGCTTCCGTCTCGGCGTTCTTTTCGCGTCCGTACCCGATCGTGACGTGACCGCGGTTTCCGACCTCGGGCGACACGCTGACCGGCCAGAGCAGGACGGGCGCGATCCTCGGCTTCGTGTTCGGCTTCCCGTCCCGCATGAGGAGGAACGGAAATCCCATATATAGACCGTCGATCCCGGTATCTCGCTTGTAGAGCAGTGCATGGGAATGGAGAGATCGCAGTCTGCGTTCCAGGCCTTCGTTCTCGGAAAACGCGGCAGGATCGATGTTCACTGCTCGGCCGGCCCTTGCCAAAAGAAGGCTGAGGATCTCCGATCCCGGCAGTCGCGCCGTATTCAACTCGGTCAGATCTATCCGCGCGGTCTTGCCGATGAGCATCCGCGTCAGCGGTCCGCGCAGTACGCCGCCTGATATTCTTTTCGCGAAGAAATCAAGAATGGTCGAAACGTAGCCTTGCTTGGGAAGCGGCTTCCACGTGTCCTTCGGAACCGAGAGAAGTGCGAGAGCCCGACCGATCGGCATGCGTCGGTCAAGACGAAATTCGTCGGCCCATTCATCGACCGTCGAAATCCCGCACCTGGCGAAATTTTGTATACGCTCGTCGACGGCCTGGTAGATTTCACGACGAGGGCGCGCAAGTCTCGCCGCAGCCTCCTCCTTCGAAAAGGCGCTCAAGCCTGCCGATGAAGCCTGCTTGGCCGCTTCCTCGATCACCTCCTCCACCGAGCGGAATTGGCTCGGCGATGCGCTGAGAAGAATTATCAGGTCCTCTTCGGCCGACTGTCGCCGCTCCACCAGCGAAACGATACCTGCATGGTCGCTGTCGGGAAGCAGCCTCCGCTTTTCCTCCCACAGAGCCGACAAACGGGCCATCGACGTCGAGAGGAGGTGCACGCGAAGCAGGTCTTCCTCGACTTCGATATCGAGTTGTTCCAGGCGCTTTCGCACGGTCTCTGCGCGCAGTTTCAGCCGCCAAAGCAGATCGTCCGCATCGACCTTTCGAAGAAGATCTGGAGCCGGGCCCGTGATGAGGCTGAAGCCGTCGTCGGGATGGTCGAGCAGCCAGCCGGGGGTAACGATGTTTCCCCGGACGATCAAAGGCATCGACGGGTTCAGCGTCTTCAACGAGATCGATAGCTTCAGATCTTCGTTCAGTTCCTCGACCCTTGCGAACTGTCGCAGCGCCGCGGGCACTTTGGCATCGAAGCCCGCCTCCGTGGCCCAGGTCGCCACCGCTCCTCGCAGAAGAAGGCCTCTTGCCTCATCCCAGTTGGATGCTTCGGCAGCGGCAAGTGCGAACGAGCCGGCCGACCTGTACTGCTTGCCGCCGAGCGTGATGGGCGCCCGCCCCTCTGCCTCGCCGGCTTTCTGCCCTGCAGGCGCCGACACTGCTTCGCCCGCAAGCCAGGCCTGAACTTCCTTCCATTGCCACCGCTGACGGCGATCACTTGCGAGAAGGCCCCGAAGAAGCAGGTCCATGGAAGGATCCAGATTCTCCGGCAGCGGCACGCCGTTGGTCAGCACGTGGATCAGGAAGGCCTGCTCGTTGATGCCTTCGAAGCAGGCTCCTGCGGTGATCCGCTCCAGCAGGATCATCCCTAGGCTCCACCAGTCCGAGGCCGCCGCTACGCCGCCCGCAATCGCTTCAGGCGCCATGTATCGGGTCGTTTCAAGCGGAGAGGCGATGTCGAGATCGAATTCCGAAAGACGTGCAGAGCCGAAGCTGCCGATAGCGAGGTCGAGCGGACCCCGGGAGCGGACGAAAATGGTGGAGGGACGGAGGTCCCTGTGGCGCAGGCCCGCCTCGGTCAACGAATGTACGGCTCGGGCAAGTTCGCTGATGAAGCTCTCCAGCGCCGTCCGATCGCCGATGTCCAGCGATAGATCCGCGATGGTGCCGCCTGGGAATTCCTCGACGACCTCATAAGCGCGCTCGCACCATCGACCGGTCGCGATTATTTCGGCGACGTGATCGCGCGGAAGTTTTCGCAGCAGATCGTAGATCGCTCCGTCCGGTTCGGACGCGGTCGCATATAGCGTAAGTACTCCGCGACGTCCGCTGGCGTCCTGCACGGCAGTGTAACGTTCGCGAACGCTACTCGACGACTTGATCCTGTCGAGAAGACGCCAGCCGTCGATGATGGTCTCGGCCGGCGATGGCTCGGGATCCGGTTGGGGTCCCGGTTCGGGCAGCGGTACGGGTGGCGCAGATTCGTCGAGAATTTCTCCGCAGGTGCTGCAGATGAGGTCGCCCGGCGAGTTGGCGTGCTCGTTGCGACAAGTCGGATTGGATGGCGTCGGTGCCGGAGGGACAGGTTGCGGCTGGCCAGGGGGCGTGGGATCGATCGATGACAGGTCCCATCCGCAATTGTGACCGTCGACCGTGCCTTCGCAAAAAAACTCGGTGACGGGACGCTCGGTATCGCAATTCGAGCAAAGTCTAATCATGCCGGGCGAGCCAGCTTGGAGGAAATTCGCTTGTCTTCGGAAGTGTCGAGTGTCGATCCATTGCTTTCGAGTAATTCCTGCAGTCTGCGAAAATCATTGCGCGCGGGTATACCGGTAAACCAGACGTCGCCGTTTTCGTCGAACATGACATCGACGGACCGATCCCGCTCATCGGCCAGGCGCTCGAAGCTGGCGAACCGGGCGCGGCCTTTTTCCGTGATGAAGTGAAGTTCCTGATTGTCGCTTCCTCGCAGGGCAAGTGTCTGCTTTTCCTCGAAGTTGAAAGGCCCCGTAACGAGGGCATCGATCGTACCAGGGGACGTGCCAGCCATGTCGCGGATGTGCGCCCACGGATATCCGGTGAAGACGAGTATGTCGGCCTCGGTCTTAGACCTAATTCGTGCCGTTAGTTCCAACAGAGCGTCGGGTTGGTCGAAAGGCTCGCCTCCTGAGATGGTGATGCCGTCGGCCTTAGAGATCCACGGAATGATGGAATTGGCGACTTCTTCGACCGTCGTGTTTCCCCGTCCTTCCACCCAGGTGTCCATGGAAATGCAGCCCGGACAACGGATGGAGCAACCCTGAAACCAAATGCCGAGCCTTCGTCCGGGGCCTAAAGTCGTCACGGGAAAATGGATACGCGATACGGAGATGCGAACCGTCATCTCTAGGGCTCGCTTTCGAGACGAAGCGTCGACGATGCCCCGGTTTGAACTTCCAAGACCCGAAATCGGCTTCCTGCTGCTGCGCCGCTATCGAACAGACCGCGCGAAAGCGGGTTGATGAGATGGGCTTCGACCTGATTGCGTATGCCGCGTCCGCCGTTCGAAAGATCTGCCAGGCATAGACCTCGCAGCGTCGCGCGGGCCTGCTCCGACAGTGTCACGTCGTAGCCTAGCGATTTGACGTCGTTCAGCAGGTTGTCCACCATCTGATCGAAGATCTCGTTGGCGACATCGCCGCGAATGAAATCGAAGACGATCACGTTCTCGCCGATGCGATTCAGGATTTCCGGACGGTTGAGCACTTGCTTGAAGTGCTTTTCGATCTCGGCGCGAACCTTCCGCTTGACCGCATCGAACGTCTCCTCGGGCGTCACGTTCGCGATCCGCTCGCCCGTGGGGCCGGGGGTGTAGATACCGAGATTGGAGGTGAAGACGATGAAAGCTTCGGAGAAGTAGACGCGATCCCCTCGTCCCGAGGTGAGAACGCCGTCGTCCAGGATCTGAAGGAATTTATCGAGGATTCGCGGGTGTGCCTTCTCGATCTCGTCGAAAAGGACGACGCTAAATGGCTTTTCCCGGATGGCGTTGGTGAGCTCGCCGCCGACGTCGTAGCCGACGTAGCCGGGTGGGGCACCGATCAATCGCTGATCGGAATGCTCGGCGCTGAACTCGGACATGTCGAAGCGGATGTATGCGCTGTCGTCGCCAAAGAGCAGGCTAGTAATGGTCTTCGCGAGTTCCGTCTTCCCGACCCCGGTGGGGCCGGCGAGGAAAGCGACGCCCCTCGGTCGGCCTCCCCTCGGCGATTGCCCGATGCCGGTGACGGCGCGTTTCACGATGTCGAGCATGTGAGTGACGGCGTGCGCCTGCCCCTTCACGCGGCGCCTTACGAACTCGTCCGCCGAGCTGATCTTGTCGTGGCTTATTTTGCGCCACGGGTCTTCGGTGACACCGACCTTGAACCGCCGAACCGCATCGGAAATGCGATCGAACGAGACGTTTTCGCTTCGGGAGAGCTGTGCGATCGCGCTGAGGTCGAGAAGCAGGAGTCCTTCGGTCTCGTCGACGAATCCATTGGTCGATTTCTCCAGGTCGGCCGGCGCGGCATTTTGAGCGCCGGGAAGTCCCCGCATCAACGAACTGATCATAGTCCGCCTGGCCAGGTGGTCGGGCCGACCGATCGGTATGTGCCGAATACGTGGATTGCCGATCAGGAACCAGTCGGGAAGGTCTCCTTCCTTGTCCACGATCCAGATCACCGTGTTGAAAAATGGCTGACGACGATCGCCGGCCGGGCGCGCGCGCGCAGAGTGGGAAAGGATCAATGCGCGCGAAAATAGCTGATGTTCGGCGGGAGAGAGGGCCTCGCTGCGAGTGATCAAGCGCGACGCGAAGTCGATGATGAGGGCCGAGGGCGGGCCGTCGGATGGAACATGCCGTTCAAGGGTCGAGGCCAACAGATCGATACCGCCGGCAGCGGTTCCGTTTGCGGGCGACAGCCCAAGATGCGTCAGAAAGCTATCGTCGGACGGTTCGAGAGCTCTAAAGCCGTTCAAAAGCTCGAAGCTCGCGATCCGGCCATAGCCGGCGTCCCTCAGTGCGTCCGGCAGCGCTCTGGTCAGGGATACGGATGTGATCTGGCCAGGCGCGGCCTCATGGATCTGGAGATCCTTGGTATTGCCCGACAGAACGAACTGGCTTCGCAAGGGCAGAAACCGGAGCAAATCGCGCAGCCATCTCGCCTTCTCGACCGTACCAGCCCCCACCAGCTCAACCCCCGTCCACACTCTTTGCGCGACTATAGTAGATTATTCACCTCTTTCGAGCCCGATCGCCTAGGAAAATGGCATAATGGGCGCACGCTAGACAGCCGAGTAGGGTCGCCGGCGAACGGCATTGTGGTGGGGAATGCAGAACGTCGGTGGGAATTTGTACCTGAGTTCGGCCGATCTGGTCGGGCACCTGAACTGTACGTATTTGACGGAACTCGACCTCAAGGTGGCCAAGGGCGAGCTTCAGAAGCCCAAGGTCTGGGACCCGGTTCTCGAGACCCTTGCCGAGCGCGGTGCCGCGCACGAACGAGCCTTCATCGATCACCTGAAGACGCTCGGCATGACCGTGACGGTGATCGATGGAGTAGGGCTGGATCCCAACTCCATTTCGGCGACCTTGGAGGCCATGACCCGCGGCGATGCGGTCATCGTTCAAGGAGCATTGCAATCGGGGACGTGGAACGGCCGGGCCGACGTGCTCCGCCGCGTGGAAACGCCAAGTCGGTTCGGCGCCTGGTCGTACGAAGTTACCGATACGAAGCTCTCGCGCGAAACGAAGGGGAATACGGTTCTGCAGATATCGCTGTATTCGGACATGCTTTCCGCGATGCAGGGTGTCGAGCCGACTGCGGCCCACGTCGTAATCCCGGGTACGAATTTTAAGCCGGAAACCTACCGTATCGCCGACTACTCAGCCTACTACCGGCATGTAAGATCTAGCCTCGAAACGGCGATCACCAACGGCGCCGGCGCCGCCTATCCCGAACCCATCGAACATTGCGACATTTGCCGGTGGCGCCGCGATTGCGACGATCGAAGGCGGCGGGACGACCACCTGTCGCTGGTCGCCGGTATCAGCAAGTCGCAGATCGGAGAATTGACCAGACGCGGAGTCGGCAGCACGGCCTCGCTCGCCGCCATGCCCATCCCCCTGGAATGGAGGCCGGAACGCGGAGCTGCCAAAAGCTACGAAAAGGTACGCGAGCAGGCGAGAATTCAGGTCGAAGGCAGAACGAGCGGCTCGATGAAGTACGAGGCGCTACCGCCGATCGCTGGCTTCGGCCTGTCACGGCTTCCCGCGCCGTCTCAAGGCGACATCTTCTTCGATTTCGAGGGTGATCCTTTCGTTGGGGAAGGTGGCTTGGAATTCCTGTTCGGCTACTCCTTCCTCGATCATGAAGGGAAGCCGAAGTACGTGGGTGACTGGGCCTCGGACCGGCAGGAAGAGCGTGCCGCCTTCGAGCGTTTCGTCGACTTCGTGACCGAGCGCCTCAAGTCCTACCCCGATCTGCACATCTACCATTTCGCGCCGTACGAACCGGCCACCATGAAGCGCCTGATGGGCCGTTACGCCTCGCGCGAGAATGAGGTCGACAACCTTCTGCGAGCCGAGATCTTCGTCGATCTGTTCGCCGTCGTTCGCCACGGGATTCGCGCCAGCGTGGAGAGCTATTCGATCAAGAAGCTGGAGCCCTTGTACTCGTTTACCCGCAGCGTTCCGCTGGAAGACGTCGGGGCGGTCATGGCCAGGATTCAGGCGCGCCTCGAAATGGGAGATGCCGCCGGCGTTCCCGATGCGGACAAGGACACGATCCGCGGTTACAACAAGGATGACTGCGACTCGACGGCCGCGCTGCGGGAATGGCTCGAAGCGCTGCGCGCCAGTCTCATTGCCAGCGGCGAAGTGATCGAACGGCCCGTTCCAAAGCCCGCGGAAGTCAGCGAAAAACGCGGCGATTGGCAGAAGAGGGTGGCAGTGCTCGTCGGTCGGCTTACGGAAGGCATTCCGGACGACGTCGCCGAACGGACGGTCGAGCAGCAGGCCCGCTGGCTGCTGGCCTTCATGCTGGACTTTCACGGCCGGGAGAAGAAGGCCGTTTGGTGGGAATATTTCCGGCTACGCGATCTTTCCGCCGACGACCTCCTCCACGAACGCGCCGGTCTCTCTGGGCTTACGTTCAAAGAAGCAGCCGGTGGCACCGCAAAGGTGCCTGTTCATAGGTACAGCTTCGTCCTTCAAGATACCGATCTTCGGCCCGACAGCGAGCTCAGGAGCGTCGGCGGCCAGAAGTTCGGTAGCGTCATCGCCATCTCGCATGAAGATCGGACCATCGACATCAAGAAGCGAGGAGACACCTCGGAATTCCATCCGGAAGCCGTCTTCGCTCACAAATCGGTGGATCGCGACGAACGTCCCGAGGCTCTTTTCCGGCTGGGACAGTACGTGGCGGAAAACGGAATTGAAGGAGCCGGCGAGCACCGCGCCGCGCGCGATCTTCTCCTATTGGCCGCGCCGCGGCTGCAAGGAGCGAGCCTGCAGGTCGTGGGCGAGGATAGTTTGAAGACCGCCACCCAGGTTGCGCTCGCGTTGGACCAGAGCGTCTATCCGGTTCAAGGGCCGCCGGGCGCCGGGAAGACATTCACGGGCGCCCGCATGATCTGCGCTCTTGTGCGCGCAGGAAAGCGAGTTGGGATAACCGCCAATAGTCACAAGGTCATTCGGAATCTTCTCGACGAGGTCGTCGAAGCTGCTGGTGAAGAAGGTCTTCCGATCCGCTGCGTCCAGAAGGTCGATGAGAAGCATCAAGAAGACGATCTCGACAGCTTGAATTTCGTCAAGAAGAACGAGCATGCTCTCGACGCGTTGCGGACGAACTGTTCCGTCGGCGGAGGGACATCGTATTTCTGGGCCCGGCCGGACGCAAGCCTGAGCGTCGACGTGCTGTTCATCGATGAAGCCGCGCAGATGGCCCTCGCGAACGTGCTGGCCGTCGCACAAGCTGCGCACAGCGTCGTCCTGCTGGGAGACCCTCGTCAATTGGAGCAGCCGATTCAAGGAAGCCATCCGGATGGCGTCGGTGTTTCGGCCCTGGACCATGTCCTCGGCTATCATGCCACCATTCCGGCCGATCGGGGTCTGTTTCTCGCCGAGACGTGGCGGCTTCATCCGCTCATCTGTGCTTTCAATTCCGAACTGTTCTATGAAGGTCGTCTGAAGTCTCGGCCGGGACTTGAGCGGCAGGAAATCAGGACCAAGTCCGGACTCAACGGTTCTGGCCTTCGCTACCTTCCGGTCCAGCACGACGGAAATCAGAGTTCGTCGCCGGAAGAAGCCGATGCGATCCGCGACCTAATTGCGGACATCCTGGGATCCGGCACGACCTGGGTCGATCGAAAAGGTAGTGAGTCCCCGATTTCGCTCGACGATGTCCTCATCATCGCACCGTGCAATGCGCAAGTCTTCGAGCTTCAGGAGCGACTTCCCGGCGCTCGCATCGGCACGGTGGACAAATTTCAGGGGCAGGAGGCGCCAATCGTCATCTATTCCATGGCGACCTCAAGTCATGCGGATGCCCCGAGGGGAATGGAGTTTCTGTACAGCGCCAATCGGCTGAACGTCGCTGTTTCGCGAGCAAAGTGCATTTGCATAGTGGTCGCTTCGCCGCGTTTGTTTGAGGCCGAGTGCCGGACCCCTCGTCAAATGCAACTAGCTAATGCCTTTTGTCGATACGCCGAGATGGCCTCGGCATTCTAGGGGGCGTCGCTGGACTTCGTAGATGCGTCCATCATCAAGTCGAAACCGGTTTCAGGTTCGAACAGAAAATTGATCGAACGCCGTTAGGATTTAGAACGCGGCCCGATCCCGCAGATGGATTTCGGTAATGATTTTTAGCAAGTAATTTTGACAGATATGCGAGATGAGACTTAAACTTCTTTCAAATGGCTTCACCTCAGTGCGAGACATTTAGCCCGACGTATCGTCTTCAAACTGCAGGCCGAGCACAGCGGTTTACTTCTTCCGCTAGATCACGAGCACGTCGACGACGAAGCCTGCAGACGTCGGCACCGGAACGGCGTCGGCACCAACATGACGGCGTCCTAGCCCTTGCGGATAGATGCGGTGCGAGCAGGGGAGAGTAGGGAGAGTAGG
>NZ_VSTH01000092.1 GCF_008123965.1 Bradyrhizobium hipponense
TTAGCGAAGCGTAACCCACCGCTGTTTGTCTTCGCGGACGCGAAAGAGGTGGGTTACGCCTTCGGCTAACCCACCCTACCAAACTCGTTTCTGTGCTAGCCTCTCCGCATAACAACAACGGGAGGCGGCCCATGGCCAAGAAGGCAAAATCGGCCAAGAAGGCAAAATCGCGCAGCGCGGCACAGGCCGCGGTGAAGAAGCGGAGTGGCACCAAGGCCGCGGCGCGATCATCGGCACGCAAAGCGGTGAAGGCAAAGGCTCGCACCGTCTCACCGAAGAAAACCGCGCGGCGCAAGCAGCGCATCGCGATCAGCCATCACCGCGAGGAAGACTTCAAGGCCGACGGCCTGCGCACGTACGCCAAATATCGCGACCTCGGCATTGCCGACGCGACGCATGGGCTGGCGCGGGCGCACGTGATCCGCCTGCAGGGCCCGTGCAATCCGGCCGAAGTCTCAAAGCTGCACTTCCACGACGTCGACTTCCAGATGGTCTACGTGCTCAAGGGCTGGGTGAAGACCTACATGGACGGCCAGGGCGAGACGCTGATGAAAGAAGGCAGCGCCTGGACCCAGCCGCCGAAGATCAAGCACATGATTTTGGATTATTCGGATGATGTCGAACTGCTAGAGGTGATTTTGCCGGCGGAGTTCAAGACGGTGGAGCTAACGGCGTAAGTCTTTCCGTCGTCATTGCGAGGAGCCCTTAGCGACGAAGCAATCCAGACTGCTTCCGCGGATACATTTCTGGATTGCTTCGCTTCGCTCGCAATGACGAGTTACTTGTAGCCCGGATGGAGCGCAGCGAAATCCGGGACAGTGCGTCCGTTGCAGGCGGTCTTCCCGGATTGCGCTTCGCTCCATCCGGGCTACGGGTGCCTACGCCAACACCCCCACGATCGCCCCCATCAGACACGTCGTCAGCGTGCCCGACACGATCGACTTCAGCCCGAGCGCGTTGATCTCCTCGCGGCGATCTCACGGCATTGCCGGATCGGCCGACTATCGCTCAAGATAGCCCAGTTCTTCGCTCATGACCTTGCGCGCATATTCGCCAAAGACATCGATCAACCGGCCGCGCGCGGCATAGGGCGGATAGAGCAGCGCGATCGTGACGGGAACAGCAGGGTTGAAGGGGCGCGCAATCAGGGCCGCGCCAGAGCTCTCGTCATGCGCGGCAATCGGGTTGATAATGCTGATGCCGAGACCCGCGGCGACCAGGGCACAAACGGATGCGCCCAGATCGGTCTCGGCAACGACGCGGCGCGTGACGCCGGCCTGCGTGAAGATCGTATCGATGCGATCGTGGAGCGGACTCCCCGTGGCGAAGGAGATGAAGGCCTCATTGGCGAAATCGGCAGGGCGCAGCGTCTTCTTCTGCGCAAGACAATGCGCCTTCGGCATGATCGCGACGCAACGGGTCTTGAGCACCGGCTCGACATGCACTCCCGCAACCTCGCCGTAGAGCATCGCGAGCCCGGTGTCGCAAAGCCCGGAATTGACCCAGTCGTGCACGGCGCTCGCCGTGCCGGATCGGATCGAGATCATCACATGCGGATAATCAACCTTGAAGCGCGCCGCGATGCGCGTCAGCAGGCCGCCGGCCAAGCGCGGCATCGCCGCAACGCTTAGCCGACCCATGCCGAACGAGCGGATGCTGGCTGCGCTGGCCTCCAGTCCCGCCAGGCCAATGAAAGTCTTCTCGACCTCCTGGAAAAAGCGCGATCCGTCCACGGTGGGACGGAGACGGCCGCCACTGCGGTCGAACAGCGGGAATTGCGTGATCGCCTCCAACTGTCCGATCAGGCGGCTGATCTGGGGTTGCGAGGTATGCATGCGCTGAGCCGCCTGCGTCATCGATCCCGTCACGAAGACCGCCCGAAAAGCCTCCACATGCTTCAAGCCCATGCGTCTGGTGGCCATATCAAATCCGTATAGGGGAGTGTGAAACTGGAATTTCATCAGATCGGGCTTTTGGACGATAGTCCAGAGCATGAAGCTGTTCGCACGGAGCTGTCCTGTCGTTGCTCACGCAGCGCGGACGGCGTCACGGACATTCGCGAAGAAAAAGGGGACGACATGAAAGCGACGACGATCAAGGCACTCGCCGCGGCGACCGTCGCTGCAGGTCTTCTTTCCGGCGAGGCCATGGCCCAGGGCGCGAGCAGGCTGGACAAGATCCGCGAGAACGGCTCGATCACATTGGGATATCCCGAGACCTCGGTGCCCTTCGCCTATCTCGACGGCAACCAGAAGCCGGTCGGCTATACTGTGGAAATCTGTGAACGGGTGGTGCAGGCGATCAAGACGGCCCTCAAGCTCCCCAAGCTCGAGATTCGCTATAACCCCATAACCTCGGCGACACGTATTCAGCTGCTCGCCAACGGGACGATCGACCTCGAATGCGGCAACACGACCAACAATGTCGAGCGGCATAAGCTCGTCGCCTTTGCGCCCACCACCTTCGTCGCGCAGGTCGTCCTCGTCGCGCGCAAGGATGGCGGGGTCGATGTTAACGACCCGGCTTCGTTTCGCGGCAAGGCCATTGCCGCCCAAGCCGGCGGCCAGACTTTCAAGGTAATTACGCAGATCAATGCCAGGAACAATCTTGGCATCACGGTCGTGCCGGCCAAGGACACCGCCGAGACCTTCTTGCTGGTGTCGACGGGCCGGGTGGCCGGCACAGCCAACGATGACGGTCTCGCCTATGCCACGGTCGCCTCGGCCAGGACGCCGGATGACTTCCTGATCGGCAGCAGGAGTCTCGAGATGGCGCCCTACGGCATCGTCGAACCCAAGGATGATCCTGCTTTCAAGAAGATGGTCGACGAGGCCGTGATCGACCTGATGAAGAGCGGACAGATTGCGGCGCTCTACGACAAATACTTCAATTCACCAATCCCGCCGCACGGTCTCAACCTGAAATTTCCGATGGGCGCCGCCCTCAAGCGCGCGCTGGCCAACCCGACCGATTCCGGCGACCCGGCAGTCTACGAATGACACGCCAAGTGCAGTAGAGGTCCGGCAATGGCACATCAACACGAGACGAACTCGGCGGGCGCAGAGTTGCTGCCCATCGACCTGCGCAGCGATACGATCACCAAGCCGACCGAAGCAATGTATGCCCGCATGGCCTCGGCGCCGCTCGGTGATGACGGGCTGGACGGTGACCCCACGGTGCAGGAGCTGGAGGCCGTCGCAGCTGCGGCGTTGGGCAAGGACACCGGCCTGTTTGTGCCGAGCTGCACCATGGCCAATCTGTTGGCGACGCTGGCGCAGTCGCAGCGCGGCGAGCAGATCGTGCTGGAAGCGAATGCCCATATGTACATCTCCGAACGGGGGGCGGCGACGTTTACAGGGCAGTTCTACCTCGCCATTGCCGGTAGCGACGGCGCGATGGACCTGAATTTGCTGGAAGACGCCTTGCAGGGCGAAGGGCTCAAGCTCAGGACCGCCCTTGTCGCGATGGAAACCTCGCACAACAACGCAAGCGGCGCCGTGCTGCCGCTGGAGCATATGCAGGCGGTGCACGCCATGGCCTCGGCTCGCGGCGTCCCGGTGCATCTCGATGGCGCGCGGCTCTTCAACGCCGCGGTCGCCCTTGAAACAGCGCCGGCCGAGGTTGCGAGATATTGCGACACGGTCTCTCTGTGTCTGTCGAAAGGCCTGAGCGCACCCGCCGGTGCTGTGCTCGCCGGGCCGCGCGTCGTGATCGACCGGAGCCGCAGGTTTCGCCGCATGCTGGGAGGCACGCAGCGCCAGATCGGCATCCTGGCTGCCGCCGGCCTGGAGGCGGTTCAGGTCATGGGTGCGCGTCTGGGCGAGGACCACCGGCGTGCGCGAAGCTTGAGTGATGCGCTGAACGCGATCAATCCAAAGCTCAGCGCGACAATCCCGCAGACGAATATCGTGCAGGTCGATGTCTCGCTCTCCGGGCGCGACAGCGCCGCGTGGTCGGGGGCGCTTGAGAAGGCGGGCCTGAGGGCGAGGCCTTGGGGTCGGAATCGCTTGCGCTGTGTGACCCATCGCCATATCGATGATGCCGATATCGATCGCGCTGTCGCCGCATTTCGCACCGTGGCTGGAGTTTTGGCTTAGAGCATCCGCCGATGTGAACGAACCGAAAGCGGTTTCCCAACCGTCGCGACACACTACCCGCGCCCCTGGAAGGACCGCGGCTGCGCACTAGCTGAGCACCCCCACGATCGCCCCCATCAGACACGTCGTCAGCGTGCCCGACACGATCGACTTCAGCCCGAGCGCGTTGATTTCCTCGCGCCGTTCCGGCGCCATCACCCCTAAGCCGCCGATCATGATGCCGAGGCTGGCGAAATTGGCGAAGCCGCACATCGCATAGAGCATGATCAGCCGCGAGCGCGCATCGAGCGTGTCCGGTCCGAGTTTCGACAGGTCGACATAGGCGATCAGTTCGTTGAGCACGGTCTTGGTGCCCATCAGGCTGCCGGCCGTCACCGCCTGATCCCAGGGCAATCCCATCAGCCAGCACACCGGCGCCATCACGAGGCCAAGCAGACGCTGCAGCGAGATCGCAGCGCCACCAATATTCGGCAGCAGGCCGAGGATGGCATTGACGAGATAGACCAGCGCCACCAGCACCAGCAGCATGGCGACGATGTTGATCAGCAGCTCGATTCCTGCGCTGGTCCCTTTCACGATCGCATCCATCGTGCTGGAGACGTTCATTTCGGGATCTTCCAACGCGCCGCCGGTACGCTTGTCTGAGGTTTCCGGCACCATGATCAGGCTGACGAGGATTGCAGCCGGCGCGCCCAGCACCGAGGCGATGACGAAATGCGCGGCGGCATCTGGAATCAGCGGCGCCAGCAGCGTCGCATAGAGCACCAGCACCGTGCCGGCGATGCCGGCCATGCCGCCGGTCATCACCAGGAACAGCTCGCTGCGCGTCATCTGCGCCAGATATGGCCGGATGAACAGCGGGGCCTCGACCATGCCGAGAAAGATGTTGGCGGCGGTCGATAGACCCACAGCGCCGCCGACCCCGAGCGTGCGTTCGAGCAGCCAGGCCATTCCGCGCACGACCGGCGGCAGCACCCGCCAGTAGAACAGCAGCGTTGTCAGCACGCTCATCACCAGCACGATCGGCAGCGCCTGGAACGCCAGGATGAAATCGGCGCCCGGCGTCTTCAGATCGAACGGCAGGGGGCCGCCGCCGATATAGCCGAACACGAAGGAGGAGCCGGCGCGCGAGGCCGCCGAGATCGCGCCGACCGCATCGTTGATGGCACCGAAGGCATGCGCGACGACGGGCAGCTTCAACAGGACGAACGCGGTGACGAAGGTGACGACAAGACCGATCGCGGCCTGACGGGCCGAGACCTTGCGGCGATTCTCCGCCAGCGCCCAGGCGATCAGTAGCAATGCGAAAATGCCGAGTGCCGATTGCAGGCGCAGCATGATGTCCCCAAACCCTCAATGATTATGGCCGCGCGTGCGTTGCAAACGCAATGCCGGGAAAGCAGGGAAACGTCCCGCTGTTGACAAGCAGCCCCGTCTCGGCCACGCGGGGCGCATTGACATCAGGAGGCGGATGGTCCGCGCGTGACCAACGAGGCAATGCCAGAGCAGCCAGTTTCAGCGAATCCGCCGGTCAGCGCCCGCGTGCTCCTCGCCCACCGCGCCTTCCTGTTCTTCCTGCTTTCGCGCAACCTGTCGCGCTTTTCCAGCCAGATCGCGGCGGTCGCGATCGGCTGGCAGATCTACGAGCTCACCGGCTCGGCCTTCGACCTCGGCATGGTTGGCCTGGTGCAGTTCCTGCCCACCGCGCTGCTGGTGTTCGTCGCCGGCCATGCCGCTGACCGCTATGAGCGCAAGCGCGTCGTCCAGCTCTGCCAGCTCGCGAATGCCGCAACCGCGCTCTATCTCGCCGTCACCACCTATCTGGGCGCGGTCGGCGAGGTGCAGATTTTCGGAGCGAGCTTCGTGCTCGGCATTGCCGGCGCTTTCGAAAGCCCGACCACCGCGGCGCTGCTGCCGCTGATCGCGCCGCAAGGC
The DNA here is from genome assembly GCF_008123965.1 of Bradyrhizobium hipponense. Classification (GTDB taxonomy): domain Bacteria; phylum Pseudomonadota; class Alphaproteobacteria; order Rhizobiales; family Xanthobacteraceae; genus Bradyrhizobium; species Bradyrhizobium hipponense. Next base: position 6,033 of record NZ_VSTH01000092.1, read on the forward strand.
TCGCTCCAGCGCGCAACAGCCGTCGCGAGCGGCGCGGCGCAGGTTGCGACCATCACCGGGCCGGCGCTCGGCGGCATCGCTTATGCGGTCGCGCCGCATCTGGCCTACGCCGCGATGGTGCTGTTCTGGATTGTTGGGATGATCCTGACCGGTTTCATCCGGCCGCGCCCGCAGGCCGTCGCCAAGGGTATGGTGGACGCGGACAATATCTTTGCCGGCGTTCGCTTCATCCGCGGCAATCGGGCGATCCTCGGCATCATCTCGCTCGATTTGTTCGCGGTGCTGTTCGGCGGCGTCACCGCGCTGTTGCCGATCTATGCCCGCGACATCCTCCAGACCGGCCCGATGGGGCTCGGCATCCTGCGCGCTGCGCCGGCCGTCGGCGCGCTGGCGATGACCATGGTGCTGGCGCGTCACGCCATTTCGCGGCATATCGGACTGCGCATGTTCCAGGCCGTGATCGTGTTCGGGATTGCCACAATCGTGTTCGCGCTGTCGTCCTGGATGTGGCTGTCGGTGCTCTCGCTCGCCATCCTCGGTGCCGCCGATACGATCAGCGTCGTGATCCGTTTCTCGCTGGTGCAGCTCTCGACACCCGACGAGATGCGCGGCCGCGTCGGTGCGGTCAACTTCCTCTTCATCAACGCCTCGAACCAGCTCGGCCAGTTCGAAAGCGGGGTCGCGGCCGCGCTGCTCGGCGCCATGCCCGCCGCCGTGCTCGGCGGCGTCGCTACCGTCGCGGTGGCGCTGCTCTGGATGAAGCTGTTTCCGAGCCTGCGGCAGGTGGAGAGTTTGGAATAGGGCTACGCACTCTCCGCCGTCATTGCGAGGAGCTCTTGCGACGAAGCAATCCAGACTGTCTCCGCGGCAAGATTCTGGATTGCTTCGCTGCGCTCGCAATGACGATTGTGGAGGCGCCGCGTTTTTATCTAGCCCCGTCCCACGAACGGCATCTTGGTTGCCATCACCGTCATGAACAGCACGTTGGCGTCCAGCGGCAGGCCGGCCATGTAGGCGACGGCATCGCCGACCGCCTTGGCGTCCATCCGCGGCTCGTGCTTCATGGTGCCGTCGGCCTGCATCACGCCGGGGCCGGCGACCATGCGGTCGGTCATCGGCGTGGCCGCATTGCCGATGTCGACTTGGCCGACCGCGATGTCATACATGCGCCCGTCAAGGTTGGAGGCCCTGGTGAGGCCCGTGATGGCGTGCTTGGTCGAGGTGTAGGCTGCCGAGAACGGCCGCGGCGCGTGCGCCGAGATCGAGCCGTTGTTGATGATGCGGCCGCCGCGCGGGGTCTGGTCCTTCATGATGCGGAAGGCGTGCTGGGTGCACAGGAACGGGCCGGTCAGGTTGGTGTTCACCACCGCCTGCCACTGCTCGAGGCTCAGATCCTCGAAATTCACCGGCGGCGCGCCCATGCCGGCATTGTTGAAGAGCACATCCAGCCGGCCATAGGTCTGCGCCACCTTGGCGAACAGCGCAGCGATCGAGCCGGGATCGGTCATGTCGGCGGAGACGCAAAGGCTCTTTCCTTCGGGGCCGAGCTTTGCAGTCTCCTCGAGCTTGTCCAGCCGGCGCCCCGTGAGCACCACGGTGAAGCCGGCGTTCATCAGCGCCAGTGCTGCCGCGCGCCCGACTCCGGTGCCGGCGCCCGTCACCACTGCGATCTTGTTTGCTTCGCTCATCGTTTCCTGCCTTTTCTCTTATGCTGTCAGGTTTTGGGTTCTTTTTCGTTCTTGTAGGGCGGCCGCGGGATGTTCTGGTGCGCCGCGCGCAACGCCGCCGACCAGCGCGAGCGTAGATCGTGGAAGTAGGGCTCGCCCGCTTCGATGCGATGGTTGAGATCGGCCTCGCAGGCATCGCTGCGCACCACCAGCACGTCGATCGGCAGGCCGACGCCGAGATTCGAGCGCATGGTCGAGTCCATCGAGATCAGCCCGGTCTTCAGCGCCTCGTAGAGCTCGACGTCGTAATGCATGGCGCGGTCGAGCACCGGCTTGCCGTATTTGTGCTCGCCGATCTGCAGGTATGGCGTGTCGGTGGTGCACTCGATGAAATTGCCGGCGGTATAGACCATGAACAGGCGCATCCGCGCGCCCTTGATCTGGCCGCCGAACAGGAAGGAGACGTCGAAGGAGACGTCCTCGGATTTCAGCGCCGGGCCTTCGGTCGCATGCACCGCCCGGATCGCCCGCCCGATGCGCTGGGCCGCCTGGAACATGGTCGGCGCGTTCATCAGCGTCTCGATGTCGCCCGTGTCGGGATCTTCGAGGCCTTCGGTGAGCGTGGAGAGCACCGACTGGCTGATGGCGAGGTTGCCGGCGCTGGCGATCGCCATGATGCGCTCGCCGGGCTTGGAGAAGATGTGGAGCTTGCGGAAAGTCGAGACGTTGTCGAGGCCGGCATTGGTGCGCGTGTCGGCGATCATTACGAGCCCGTCCCGAACCAGGATTCCGCAACAATAGGTCATTTCCAATCCCCGAACGCGAGCGTTTGCGCGGAATTACTAGCCAATTTCAAGGGGCTGGTCCAACCCCAATTCCCCGGGGGGTGTCATTCCGGGGCGCGCGTAGCGCGAACCCGGAATCCATCGGGCCACAGTGCCGGCGGGTAGATGGATTCTCAAATGCGCGATTGCGCATCATAGTTCGCGCTAAGCACGCCCCGGAATGACAGTTAGCTCTGCCACTGCGATTGAGACTGCGATTGGCCGCCGCGGCCGGCCTGCTCGACCTTGACCGCGACCGTCAGCGTCTCCGTGCCGCCGCCATAGCGGGTGCCGCGCACCGGCGCTGCGCCCAAATAATCCAGTCCGATCGCGACGCGGACATGGGCGTCCGTGGTGCAGATGCTATTGGCGGGATCGAAACCGACCCACCCCAAATCAGGCACGAAGGCTTCCGCCCAGGCGTGCCCCGCCTCCTGGTTGACCGTGCCGTCGGACCGCAAGAAGTGGCCGGAGACGAAGCGCGCCGGCACGCCGGCGGTGCGGGCGCAGGCGATGAAGATGTGCGCGTAGTCCTGGCAGACGCCGCGCTTGAGCGTGAACGCTTCGGCTGCCGACGTGCCGCTGTTGGTCGGGTCCTCGTCGAAGGTCATGTGCTCGCCGATCTGGGTCATCAGCGTGTGCAGGAAACCGAGCGTGTCGCTCTCGGCCTCGCTGCGCAACTGCCGCGCCACTGCCGCCATCGCCGGATTGACCTCGGTGAGTTCAGTCGTGCGCAGGAACATGCCCGCCGGAAAGCGCTCGTCGGCGCCGCGCAGCACGCCGCCGGTATCGTGGGTCTCGATCAGGCCCTCGGCGGTGATCTTGATGTCGCCGACGGGTCCGCAGGACAGGACATGAGTGACGTTGCCGAACGCGTCCTCATGGGTGTCGAGTTTGGTATCCGTCGAGACGTCGATCTGCCATTCCGCCACGTACTGCCCGTCATGGCTGCCCGGCGTCATGCGCAGGATCTGGATCACGCCGGTGACGGGCGGCTCGTAGCGATAGGTTGTTGTGTGCAGGATTCGCAGGCGCATGGTGGACCGTGCAGCTAGTGGTTAGGCCCGACTGCCTACCGCGAAGGAACTCGTCATGCCCGGGCGTGTCCCAGGCATCCACGCTCTTCCTCGACGCGTGGAAGCAAGAACGTGGATGGCCGGGACAAGCCCGGCCATGACGATATCCCATTTCGTCAGCCGGGGGACATCAGATCAAATACTGCTTCGTGACGATTTCGCCCAGCCTGGAATTGTCGGCGATGAATTCCTGAATGAATTCATGCACGCCATGCTGGAAAATATCGTTCATATTGCTGTGCTCGAGCCGGTTGCGGATGCCGCGGGCATGGCGCTGGGCCGGGCCCTGGCGGCCATAAGCGACGCCGATCTGGTCGAGATTGCGCACCAGATTGCCGTAGCAGCTTGCCAGCGACCGCGGCAGCGTGTCGTTGAGGATCAAGAGATCCGCGATCAGCCAGGGTTTCAGCGTCTCGCGATAGACCCAGTGATAGGCGGTCAGCGCCGAGACCGAGCGCAGGATCGAGCTCCACTGATAGAAGTCGAGCGGGCCACCGACGTGCTCCTCCTCGGGCAGCAGCACGTGATACTTCACGTCGAGAATACGCGCGGTGTTGTCGGCGCGTTCGAGATGGAGGCCGAGGCGCGAGAACCAGTAGGCGTCGTTGCGCAGCATGGTCCGGTAGGCCGAGCCATCAAAGCGCAGCGAAGTCTCCTGAACGAAGCGCAGGAATTTTGCCAGCTCCTCGCGTGTCGAGGTGCCCTTGCTCCAGACTTCCTGCAATTCGATCCAGGCCGAGTTGATGGTGTCCCACATCTCGCTGGTCAGCGCCGTGCGCACCGAGCGCGAGTTCAGCCGCGCCGCCTCGATGCAATTCCGGATCGAGGAGGGATTGCTCGCCGAGAACGAGAGATAGTCGACGACATTGTGCTCGTTGGCTTCCTCGTAGGTCTGATAGAAGCTCGCTGCGACCCCGGCGGTCAGCAGCGCCGAGTCCCATTCATTGGTCTTGCCGATATAGGCAGCCGGAAGCGCGGTGACGCGCAGCGTCGCATCGATGGTGCGTGCAAGATACTCGGCCCGTTCGACGTAGCGGGCGAGCCAGTAGAGGTTTTCGGCGGTGCGCGACAGCATCTCTCTACTCGTCCAGGATCCAGGTGTCTTTGGTGCCGCCGCCCTGGCTCGAATTCACCACCAGGGAGCCTTCCTTCAGCGCCACGCGGGTGAGCCCGCCCGGCACGATGGTGGTGCTCTTGCTGCCGGTGAGCACGAAGGGCCGCAGATCGACATGGCGCGGCGCGAGGCCGCTTGCCGTGCAGGTCGGGCAGGTCGAGAGCGCCAGCGTCGGCTGGGCGATGAAACCTTCCGGCTCGCGCTTGAGCTTTTCGCGGAAGGCTTCGATGGTCGCCTTGGTGGCGGCGGGTCCGATCAGCATGCCGTAACCGCCGGAGCCGTGCACTTCCTTCACGACGAGTTCGCCGAGATTGTCCAGCACGTAAGCCAGATCCTTCGGCTCGCGGCAGCGCCAGGTCGGCACGTTCTTCAGGATCGGCTCCTCGCCGAGATAGAATTTTACGATGTCCGGCATGTAGGAGTAGATCGCCTTGTCGTCGGCGATGCCGGTGCCGACGGCGTTGGCGAGCGTGATGTTGCCGGCGGCATAGGCGGACATCAGGCCAGGGACACCGAGCACGGAGTCGGGGCGGAAGGTGAGGGGGTCGATGAAATCGTCGTCGACGCGGCGGTAGATCACGTCGACCCGTTTCAGCCCCTCGGTCGTCCGCATGAACACTTCGTTGTTCTTGATGATGAGGTCGCGCCCCTCGACAAGCTCGATACCGAGCTTGTCGGCGAGGAAGGAGTGCTCGTAATAGGCAGAGTTGTAGACGCCGGGCGTGAGCAGGGCGACCGTCGGCTCGCCCGAGGCTCCTTGCGGCGCCACCGAGCGCAGGGCGGAGAGCAACTCGTCCGGATAGCGCTCCACCGGCGCCACTCTGTGGCGGGCGAACAGGTCCGGAAACAGCCGCATCATGATCTCGCGGTTTTCCAGCATGTAAGACACGCCGGACGGCGTGCGTGCGTTGTCCTCCAGCACGATGAAGTCCTCGGCGTCGATCCGGACGATGTCGATGCCGGCGATGTGCACGTAGACGTCGTGCGGCACCTGCTGGCCGTTCATCTCGGGACGGAACACTGGGTTCTGGAAGATCAGATCGTCGGGCACGACCTCGGCCCGCAGGATATCGCGGCCGTGATAGATGTCGCGCAGGAACATGTTGAGCGCGCGCACGCGCTGTTTCAGGCCCTTCTCCAGCAGCGCCCATTCCTTGCCGGACATGATCCGCGGAATCACGTCGAACGGGATCAGGCGCTCGGTCGACTCGGCCTCGCCATAGACGGCGAAGGTGATGCCGATCCGGCGGAACAGGAGCTCGGCCTCCTGACGGCGATATTCGAGCGCCTCAGGAGGTGTCTCCTTGAGCCAGCGCGCCAGCTCCTGGTAGGCGGGGCGAAGGTCCCCACCGGGAATGTTCATTTCATCAAAGGCGACTGCCATAGATCCCGACTGTTTTCCCCAGGCGTTGCGGCCCAATGCTCAGGTCGTTGGCCTCGGTGAAGACCGCAACGTCCTGTGGCCATGCGGCAAGAGTGCATGACTTCCCTAGGTGGTAGCAAGGGCCGGGCCAGCGCGATATGCAATGGACTGACGGCATTTGGCGAGGACGGCCGAAAGTTTGCCTGAAAAAATGGCTGAGGACTGCTTATTTCGGCAGCAAAACCGCGTGACTTCAACGCGTTACCCCGGCAAATTCGGCCCGACAGGTGAGGGACTTAAGGCATGAGCGAGATCGTCACGGCGGGCATTCTGGTCATCGGGGATGAAATCCTGTCGGGCCGGACCAAGGACAAGAATATCGGCTTCATCGCCGAATACCTGACCAATATCGGCATCGACCTCAAGGAAGTCCGGGTCGTCTCCGACGACGAGGACGACATCATCGCCGCCTTGAATGCGCTGCGGCATCGCTACACCTATGTCTTCACCACCGGCGGCATCGGGCCGACCCATGACGACATCACCGCCGACAGCGTCGCCAAGGCGTTCGGCGTCGGCATCGACCACCATCCCGAGGTGGTCGCGCGTTTCCGCGAGCGCTGGAGCGAGCAGGACCTCAACGAGGCCCGGCTGCGCATGGCCCGCATCCCCGAGGGCGCCGAGCTGATCCAGAGCGCGACCATCCTCGCCCCCGGTTTCAAGATCGGCAATGTCATCGTGATGGCGGGCGTGCCGTCGATCATGCAGGCCATGATGGACATCGTCTCGCCCAAGCTGAAGTCTGGTGTCCGGATGCTCTCCGAATCGGTCCGCGCCAACGCGCGGGAGGGCGATATCGGCGGCCCGCTGCGGGCGATCGCCGCCGAACACCCCGACACCATCATCGGCAGCTATCCCTTCATGGACGAGGACTCCAAGCCGAACACCAATTTGGTCGTGCGCTCGCGCGATGCGGATAAGCTCGCGGCGGCGATGGCGGCGGTAAAGGAAATGCTCGCGGGATTGAACGTCACCCGCTAAAGCGCCCGGCTTGCCGTGCGCTTTAGCTCTTTATTTGAGCATGATCTTGTCGGAAAACCGCTACGCACTTTTCCGGATCATGCTTGGGCAGGAAAGCTGCTGGACGATGATTGGCAGGAGAGGACGATGGGCGGTGAAACACCGGAACTGAGCGCGCAGGAGCGGGCAGGCAAGGCCTTTCCGGTCTCGTGGGACCAATTCCACCGGGATTGCCGGGCGCTGACCTGGCGGCTCAACGAGGTCGGTCCGTTTCACGCGGTGATCGCGATCACCCGCGGCGGCCTGGTGCCGGCCGCGATCGTGGCGCGCGAGCTCGGCGTGCGCGTGATCGATACCGTCTGCATCGCCAGCTACGACCACACCAAGCAAGGCGACCTTCAGGTCCTCAAGGGCATATCCGACGCGGCGATGAAGCTTGGCGGCGGCACCGGCAAGGGACTTCTCATCGTCGACGATCTCGTCGACACCGGCAAGACCGGCAAGCTGGTGCGCGAAATGCTGCCCGATGCGCATTTCGCCACGGTCTACGCCAAGCCGAAGGGACGCCCGCTGGTCGATACCTTCATCACCGAAGTTTCGCAGGACACCTGGATCTTCTTCCCCTGGGACACCGCGCTCTCCTACCTCCCGCCGCTCCGCGACGGCGCGGCGTGATCATCGCTGTCATTGCGAGCGAAGCGAAGCGATCCAGTCTACTTCCGTGGATGCATTTCTGGATTGCTTCGCTTCGCTCGCAATGACGCGGAGGCACCCATGCCCCTGCAAAACCGCGTCACGCCTACCGGCGACATCATCGCCACGCCGCATCGCGGGATGTTCACCGGCAATCGCGGCATCATCCATGATCCCGCGACCAAGACGCTGCTCAGCAAGCGCTGGTCGTCGCCGGCCTGGCTCACCTGTGCCTGCGAGTTCCGCGGCCGCCGCCGCGAGGTGATGGCGCAGCGAAGCTGGACTGAGCTATTCTTCCTCGACGAGGCCACTGCGTTCGCCGCCGGGCATCGTCCCTGCTTCTATTGCCGCCGGGACGAAGCCAACCGATTCCGGGCCGCGTGGGAGCAAGGCAACCGCGTGCATGATGTCCGCATGCACGATATCGACACGGTGCTGCATCACGAGCGGCTCGATCGCGGCAGGAAACGACTGCACGCACTGCTGGTACCGCTCGACCAGCTCCCCGATGGTGCGATGGTTCAGCAGGGCACGGAGAGCTTTCTGGTGACGCAGGGCAGAGCGCTGTTGTGGTCGCCGGCGGGCTATTCCGCGGTCGAGCGCCAGCTTGGCGAAGCAGCTCTGCTGACACCGCCCTCGACGCTGCGGACATTGAACTCCGGCTACTCGCCAGTGTTGCATCCGACGGCGCTGCCCTAGCGCAGCGACTCGGCAATCACCCCAGCTTCTCGCGCGCCAGCGCGGCGCCGGCGCCGAGCGCCATCAGCTTGGCTTCGGCGACCTCCCGCCGCATCGGCGCCATGCCGCAATTGGTGGTGGCGATGATGTTGCTCTTGGGAACGAATTTCGACACCGCATCGATCACCTGCACCACGTCATCGGCGCTCTCGACCGTATCGCTGGCGACGTCGATCACGCCGGCCTGTACGATCTTGTTGTTGAGTAGCGCGAGCAGATCGAGCGGCACCTTCGAATTGCGGCACTCGATCGCGACCTGCTGGATCGGGCTTGCATCGATGGCCGGAAAGATCTGCTCATACTGCCGCCACTGCGCGCCGAGCGTCTCCTTCCAGTCGGTATTTGCCTTGATGCCGTAGCCGTAGCAGATGTGCACGGCCGTAGCGCAGGTGAGGCCTTGCGCCGCGCGCTCCAGCGCCTTGATGCCCCAATCGTTGACCTCGTCCATGTAGACGTTGAAGGCGGGCTCGTCGAATTGCACGAGGTCGACGCCATCGGCCTGCAACGCCTTGGCCTCCTCGTTCAGGAGCTCGGCGAAAGCGAACGCCATCTTGACGCGATTGTCATAGTAGCGGTCCGCGATGGTGTCGATGATGGTCATCGGGCCGGGCAGGGTGAATTTCAGCTTCTTCTTGGTGTGCGTGCGTGCGACGCGTGCCTCGTCGGCATGGACGCGGCCCTTGAGGCGGAGCGGCGCGACCACTTGCGGCACCATCGCCTTGTAGCGGTCCTTGCGGATGCCCATTTCGACCTTGTGGGCGAAATCGATGCCCTCGACCTTCTCGAGGAAGCCGTGCACGAAATGCTGCCGGGCCTGCTCGCCCTCGGTGACGATGTCGATGCCGGCGTCCTCCTGGAGCTTCAGCCAGATCAGCGTCGCGTCGCGCTTGGCGCGAGAAAGCTCCTCGCCTTGCGACTTCCAGGGCGCCCAGAGCATGTTGGGCTCGGCGAGCCATTCCGGTTTCGGCAAGGAGCCGGCGATCGTGGTTGGAAACAGCATGGCGGCCCTCCCGGCGGGTTGTGATTGCGTCCCTTCCTGCCATGTCTTAACGTCGAGGTACAGAACAAGAAAGGTGGCTTCCTCCCATACTCGTCATTGCGAGCGCAGCGAAGCAATCCAGAATCTTTCCGCGGTGGCAGCCTGGATTGCTTCGCTGCGCTCGCAAGACGAGGGGAGAGCGGAACAAACACAAGGAAACACCATGATCGAATTCTTCTTCGACTGTTCCAGCCCCTGGACCTATCTCGCCTTCCACAACATCCAACCTATGGCAAAGGAGTTCGGCGGAGAGATCATTTGGCGGCCGATCCTGGTGGGCGGCATCTTCAACACCGTCAATCCGAGCGTCTATGCGCAGCGCGAGACGCCGGTGCCGTTGAAGGCACGCTACATGAAGAAGGATCTTGAGGACTGGGCACGTTTAGCGGGCCTATCGATCAAGATGCCGCCGACGGTGTTCCCGGTGAACAGCGTCAAGGCGATGCGCGGCTGCATCTGGCTCGGGAAAGACATGGTACCGTTCGCGACCGCATTGTTCGAGGCCTATTGGGGCCAGGACAAGGATATCTCGCAGGACGCGGTGCTCGCCGAGATCTGCAGGAAGGTCGGAATTGACGAGCAGAAATTCTTCGCCGGCATTTCGGAGCAGGCGATCAAGGACCAGCTCAAGGCCAACACCGAGGAGGTCGTTGCGCGCGGCGGGTTCGGATCGCCGACGATCTTCGTCGGCAAGACCGACATGTATTTCGGCAACGACCGCTTGCCGCTGATCCGCGAGGCGCTGCTGCGCCGCAAGGCGAGTGCGGCCTGATGGTTCGGGCGGTCGTCTGCCGCGAACTCGGCGCGCCTGAGACATTGCGGCTGGAGGAGTTTCCGTCGCGGCCGCTGAGGCCGGGCGAGGTGCGCGTGGCGATCCGCGCCGCCGGGTTGAATTTTCCAGACGTCCTGATGGCGGCGGGCGATTATCAGCTCAAGCCCGATCTGCCGTTCACGCCTGGCATGGAGGCCGCGGGTGACGTGACCGAAATTGGCGCGCAGGCGACGGGCATTGCGGTCGGCGACAAGGTCATCGTGAAAATGCGTCACGGCGCGTTCACCGAAGAAGCGGTGGTGACGCCGTCGCAGATGACGCCGATGCCGTCGACGTTCAATTATGCGGAAGCTGCAACTTACCTCGCCGGCCACGGCACCGCCTATCACGCGCTGATCGACCGCGGCCGGGTTGAGCCCGGCGAGGTGTTGCTGGTGCACGGCGCCGGCGGCGGCGTCGGCCTTGCCGCTGTCGAGATCGGCAAGATGCTGGGCGCGACCGTGATCGCAACTGCCTCCAGCGACGAGAAGCTCGCCATTGCCAAGGCGCGCGGCGCCGATCATCTCGTGCGTTACGACCGCGAGTCGTTTCGCGATGCCGTCAAGCGCATCACCGATGGCCGCGGCGCCGACGTCGTGTTCGATCCCGTCGGCGGCGAGGTGTTCGAGGACTCGATGCGTTGCATTGCGTGGGGCGCGCGGCTGCTGGTGATTGGCTTCACCGGCGGCATCGGCTCGGCCAGGACAAATCTGCTGCTGATCAAGGGCGCAAGCGTGCTCGGCGTGCGTGCCGGCGAAGCCGTGCGGAAAAATCCGGCGCTTGGCGAGGTGCGCCTGAAGGCGCTGCTGAAGTGGGCGGAGGAGGGCAAGCTGCGCCCCAACGTCTCGCATCGCCTGCCGCTTAAGGATTGCGCCAAGGCGATGCGGCTGCTGATCGACCGCAAGGCGATCGGGCGGGTCGCGCTGGTGATGGAATGACGGTGCTGTAGGGTGGGCAAAGGCGCCCTTGCGCCGTGCCCACCATCTATCGACGGGCGAAGCCGGAATGGTGGGCACGCTTCGCTTTGCCCACCCTACGACGCCTCACTTGTACTCCCGCTCGTTCCACCACGGGAAATAGTCCGGCATATCGCTGGACACCTTGTTCTTGAACTGGGCGGGGCGCTTCTCCAGGAACGACACCACGCCTTCCTTGACATCATCGGAGCGGCCGCGGGCGTAGATGCCGCGGCTGTCGACCTTGTGGGCTTCCATCGGATCGTCCGCGCCCATCATGCGCCACATCATCTGGCGGATCAGCGCCACCGATACCGGCGCGGTCTTTGCGCAAAATTCCCTGGCGAGCGCGCGTGCGGTGGGCAAGAGATCATCCGGCGGCACGACCCTGCTGACGAGGCGGCCGGCGAGGGCTTCCTGCGCCGGGAAGACGCGGCCGGAATAGCACCATTCCAGCGCCTGCGAGATGCCGACGATGCGCGGCAGGAACCAGCTCGAGGCGGCCTCCGGCACGATGCCGCGCTGGGAGAACACGAAGCCGAAGCGTGCGGCCTCGGACGCAATGCGGATATCCATCGCCAGCTGCATGGTGACGCCGATACCAACGGCGGGGCCGTTCACCGCGGCAATCACGGGCTTGAGGCATTTGAAGATGCGCAGCGTCACCTGGCCGCCGCCGTCGCGCACCTGCGGATCGCTGTAATCAACCTTGCCGTCGGCGAAGCGTTTCACCGGCCCGCGGCGTGCGTCGCGATCAAACGTGTCGGCGCCGGAGGAAAGGTCGGCGCCCGCGCAAAAGCCGCGGCCGGCACCCGTGACGATGATGGCGCGGACGTTATCGTCCTTGTCGGCGGCATCGAACGCGTCGATCAGCTCGGCCTGCATCCGCGCGTTGAAGGCGTTGAGCTTGTCGGGCCGGTTCAGCGTGATGGTGAGGATCTGCTCGGCGACCTCGTATTTGATCGTCTCATACGCCATGGTGGTTTCCTTCCGCTTGTTTCTTGTTGCCATCTCTATCACGTCATTCCGGGGCGCGCGAAGCGCGAGCCCGGAATCCATTGCGTAGCTCGTATGGTCGATGAATGGATTCCGGGCTCGCGCCCAAGAAGGCGCGCCCCGGAATGACGGGCGTTCAGCTATTTCGCCGGCGGGCTCGGCCACGGCCGCTGCGGGCCGCGCAGGCCTTCGAACGCCTTGGCTATGCCGAGCACGCCGATATCGTCGAAACGGCGGCCGACGATCTGCACGCCGATCGGAAAACCCTTGGCGTCGTAGCCGCCGTTGATGGAGATCGCCGGGTTCTCCGACATATTCCACGGCACGGTATAGGCGATGTGCTCGAACGGCTTCATGGGATCGTTGGTCGGCGATGCCCACTCCGCCGGATAGTTCACGTTTGGTGCGGTCGGCGAGATCACATAGTCGAGCTCGCAGAACAGTTTTGACGCTGCGGCGCGGATCGCCATGGTCTGGTTGAAGCCGCGGATCACGTCGACGCCGGACAGCTTTGCGCCGGATTGCCCCCATTTGAAGATGTAGGGCAGCACCTTGGCCTGCTCGGCGGGCGTCAGCTTCGACAGATCATCCCACATCCGCGCGCGCCAGAAATTGTCGAGGCCGTCGAGCATCTCGCGCGTGAGGATGCCGTCGACTTCGGTGATCACGGCGCCGGCGGATTCGAACGCTTTCGCCGCCTTCACCGCGACGTCGCGCACCGGCTTCTCCAGCGGCTGGCCGACGCCGGGATCGAGCATCAGCCCGATGCGCAATTTGCGCGGAGACTTCTCCAGCCCCTTCCAGTTGAGCGGCTCGGCGGGCAGGCTCATGCCGTCGCGCCGGTCGGGCTTTGCGATCACGCTCATCATCAGCGCGCAATCGTCGACGGTGCGGGTCATGGGTCCGGCGACGCGGCCGACATAGGCCGGTTCGATCGGCACGCGCCCAAAACTCGGCTTCAGTCCGACCAGGCCGCACCAGCCGGCGGGCAGGCGCACCGAGCCGCCGATGTCGGTGCCGAGATGCAGCGGACCATACCCGGCAGCAGCGGCAGCACCTGCACCAGCGCTGGAGCCGCCGGGATTCTTGGCGAGGTTCCAGGGGTTGCGCGCGAGCGCGTGGAAACTGGAGAGGCCGGACGACAGCATGCCGTAGTCGGGCATGGTGGTTTTGGCGAAGATGATCGCGCCGGCCTCGCGCAGGCGCGCGGCGGGCGGTGCATCCTTCTCGGCCGGCACGAGCTTGACGCTGGCCGCGCCCAGCGGCACCGGCACGCCCTTGGTCGCGATGTTGTCCTTGATCGTGACCGGCACGCCGTCGAGCGGGCCGGACGGCTCGCCGCCGGTCCAGCGCGCAGTCGAGGCCTTTGCGGCCTCGCGTGCGGCGTCGGGGTCGAACGCATAAAGCGCCTTGAGGTGCGGCTCCCACGCGGCGACGTGCTCGAGCACGTCCTCCAGCACCTCGCTCGGCGAGAACTGCTTTGCGCGATAGCCCGCGATCAGATCGACCGCGGAGAGATCGTGCAGCGGGGTGACCGCCTCTTCGACCCCCTTTTTATGCATGGGCACCTACCGGCATACGGGTCTCGATGATGCGAGCGAACACGCTGGCGCCGATCGGCAGGATCTTGTCGTCGAGCACATAGCCGGGATTATGCACCGGCACTGAGCCGTCATGGCCGACCCAGAAATAGGCGCCGGGAATGGTTTGCAGCATGTCGGCGAAATCCTCGCTGCCCATCTTCGGCTGGGTGCGGGTGATCACCTTGGCGGGATCGACGACGGTGCGCGCGGCGGCCTCGACCACCTTGGACTGCTCGACCTGGTTGACCAGCACGCCGAAAGTGTCGCGAATATCGGCTTCGATCTCGCATTGGAAGGCGCTTGCGATACCGGCACAGATCGTGCGGATGCGCTCGCTGATCATGGCGCGGACTTCGTTCGAGAAGGTGCGGATGGTGCCGCAGAGATGCGCTTCGCCGGGGATCACGTTATACGCGGAGCCCGCATGGATCTGGGTGATCGAGATGACGGCGGATTGCAGCGGCTCGACGTTGCGACTGACGATGGTCTGGATCGCCTGCGCCAGCGTGGTCGCGATGATCACCGCATCCTTGGAGCGCTCGGGCATCGCGCCATGCGCGCCATAGCCGGTGATACGGAGGTCGAAGAAGTCGGCGCCGGCCATTGCCGGGCCGGGCAGGATCGCGATCTCGCCGAGGTTGAGGTCCGGCGCGTTGTGCAGGCCATAGAGCTCGTCGCAGGGGAACCTCTCGAACAGCCCGTCTTTGATCATCGCGCGGGCGCCGCCGAGGCCTTCCTCGGCCGGCTGGAAGATCAGATGCACGGTGCCGTCAAAGTTTTTGGTCTCGGCGAGATAGCGCGCGGTGCCGAGCAGCATGGTGGTGTGGCCGTCATGGCCGCAGCCGTGGAAGCGGCCGGGAATGGTCGAGCGCCAGCGCAGATTGGTGTTCTCTTCCATCGGCAGCGCGTCCATGTCGGCGCGAAGCCCGATGCGCTTGCCGCCCGAACCCTTGCCCTTGATGACACCGATCACGCCGGTGCCGCCGAGCCCGCGATGCACCTCGATGCCCCAGCTCGTCAGCTTGTCGGCGACGATGCCGGAGGTGCGCACCTCCTCGAAGCCGATTTCCGGATGGGCGTGGAGGTCGCGGCGAATGGCGGTGAGTTCGTCGGCGTAGCCGTCGATACGGTCGATCGTGGGCATGTGTTCTGTCCGGTTAGCGTGATGGGGGATTGAAGACGGGGCCGTTCGGCTTGATGCGGATGCCGGGACGCAGGCGAGTCCAGGACAGGGATGCGGTGTCGGCCGGCATCGCGCCGGGCGCGGCGCAGATCATCAGCTTTGCCGCGATCGGCTCGAAGTCGGCGCGGAAATGCACCGAACTCTTGTTGACCAATATTTTCTGCGCGGTCGGCTCGATGCCGACATAGCGGTACATCGCCTGGTCGGCGAGCTGCGCCTTGTGCGAACTCACGACCACGCGGACGTCGCCGATGCGAAGGCAGGCGGACGGGCCCATCTCCATCTCGCGGCCGCCATAATAGGGGCCGGGTGCGATGAAGCGGCCATCGGAGAGGTTTTCGACGACGAAGGTCTCGCGATAGGGCTCGTCGCCGGGAATGCCGGACTTGCCGCCGAGCGACAGCGTCACGCTGGCGCCGACGCCGGCTGTATGCGCAGCCTTGGCCGATTCCGGATCGTAGATCACGCCGGTCGCGGCGCTGGCTCTGTTGCGCACCAGCGCGCGCAGCATGCCCATCGTGTCGGAATCGCCGCCGGCGCCGGGATTGTCCTGGGTGTCGGCGATGATGATCGGCTTGCTCGCGCCCTTCGCGAGTTCCATGGCATGGCGCACGCCTTCGTCAGGCGACCAGATCTTGCCATCGAAATCGTCCTCATGGCTTTCGATCAGCTTGACGATCGCATCCGCCGCGCGGTCGGCATCCGCTTGCGTCTTGCCATAGGCGAACACGCTCGGCCCGCAGTCGCGGAAATCGGCGGCGGGAAAGCCGGGGGCGAAGGACAGCGTCGGCACGATGTCGTTTTCGAGGGCGGCGAGCTTGTCGTAGATGCCTTTGGTCGGCCGGTCGTTGGTGCATTGCCAGCTGATCGGGATCAGGAACGGCACTTGCCGGAACGCTTTTGCGAAGCGCTGCTTCGTGTTCAGAAGCAGGGCGAGATGTTCTGCACAGGCGCGTCCGGTCTCGGCCATGTCGACATGCGGATAGGTGCGGTAGGCGATCAGCGCGTCCGCATGTTCCATCATTTCGGGCGTGACGTTGGCGTGGAGGTCGAGGCTCGTGACCAGCGCAATGTCCTTGCCGATGACGCGGCGCACCCGCGCCAGGATCTCGCCTTCGCCGTCGTCGAGATGCTCGGTCACCATCGCGCCGTGCAGGTCGAGATAGACGGCATCGAGCGAGCCGGCGGCTGCGATGCCGTCGATCATCACCTTGACGATGCGCTCGAACGCATCCCTGGTGACATGCGCCGACGGGCTCGCGCCGCAGGCGATCGTCGGAATGAGTTCCCAGCCATTGGCTTCGGCGCTCTCGACGAAGCCGGCGAGGCCGACATTGATGCGCCGCATCACCTTCAGCACGTCGGCGCCTTGCGTCATCGCCGGCCAGCCGCCGCCATGCTGGAAGTCAGCGAAGGTCGCCTTGGTCGGCGCAAAAGTGTTGGTCTCGTGCAGAAAGCCGCCGACGGCGATACGTGTCATCAAGTCAGTCCCACGCAAATGATGCTCGCGACGTTACCCGCCTTTGCGGCAAGAGCAAGCGAGGCAGACAATCGTGCTGCGCATGGCCTCAAGCTGTTTTGGGAATACTTGCCACAATCACCGTCATTGCGAGCGAAGCGAAGCAATCCAGAGTCCCTCCGCAGAGACGGTCTGGATTGCTTCGCTGCGCTCGCAATGACGAAAGGAAGGGGCTACGCGCTCGCCAAACTCTCCGCCACCGGCCGGAAGTTCGCAAAATCCCAGCCTCGGCCCGGAGCTGCCTCGAGCAAGGCCCTGGTGTACGCCTCCTTCGGATGCGTCAGTACTTCGGCGGCCGGACCCTGCTCGACGACGCGGCCGTGCTGCATCACCACGACCTCGTCGCAGATTTGCGCTGCGACGCGCAGATCGTGGGTGATGAACAGGATCGCGATGCCGAGCCGCTTCTGGATCTCGTCGAAGAGTTCCAGCACCTGCGCCTGCACGGAGACGTCGAGTGCCGAGACCGCTTCGTCCGCGACCAGCACGTCGGGATCGAGCGCGAGCGCGCGGGCAATGGCGATGCGCTGGCGCTGGCCGCCGGAGAACTGGTGCGGATAGCGCGACCCCGCGTCGGCGGGCAGGCCGACGAGCTCAAGCAGCTCGCGGGCCCGCTTCATCGCGTCGGCGTGCGAGACGCCATAGTTGATCGGGCCTTCCGCGATGCTTTCGCCGACGGTGACGCGCGGGTTGAGCGAGCGGTAGGGATCCTGAAACACGATCTGGATCTTCTTCCGGTGCGGCTGCAGCAGGCGGCGCGAGATGTCGGAGATCTCGCGACCGGCAAGGCGTACGCCGCCGGAGGTCGGGTCGATCAGGCGGACGATGCAGCGCGCCACCGTCGACTTGCCCGAGCCGCTTTCGCCGACGATGCCGAGCGTGCGGCCCTTGCGCAGTGTGAGGGTGACCTTGTCGGCGGCGACGACCTCGCGGCCTTTGCCGAAGAACGCGCGCTCGCGATAGACCTTGCTGAGATCGTTGGCCTCCAGCACCACCGGTTCCTTGGTCTCCTCGCGTGGAGCGCGCGGTACCAGGCTCGGCACCGCGGCGAGCAGGTTGCGGGTGTACTCCATGGTCGGATTGCGCAGGATGGAATCGAGCGTGCCGGTCTCGACCAGCCGGCCCTGCCGCATCACCGCGACGCGGTCGGCGATCTCGGCCACCACGCCCATGTCATGGGTGATGAACAACACCGCGGTGCCGTGATCGCGCTGGAGGTCGCGGATCAGGGTCAGGATCTGCTTCTGGGTGGTGACGTCGAGCGCGGTGGTCGGCTCGTCGGCGATCAAGAGTTTTGGCTCCAGCACCAGCGCCATCGCGATCATGATGCGCTGGCGCTGGCCGCCCGAGAGGCGGTGCGGGTAGGAGGCGAAGATGCGCTCGACCTGGGGCAGGCGCACCTGCTCCATCATGTCGAGGATGCGCTTCTTTCGCGCTTTCGCGTCGAGATCGGTGTGGGCCCGCAAGACCTCGTCGATCTGGCGGCCGACCGGCACCACCGGATTGAGCGCGGTCATCGGCTCCTGGAAGATCATCGCCATCTGCGTGGCGCGCAGCTGCCGCAGCCGGCGGTCGGTGGCGGTGAGCAACTCCTCGCCGACCAGCTTGACGCTGCCGGCGGACGGAACCAGCGTGCCCTTCGGCAACAGGCCCATCGTGGTGAGCGATGTCACCGACTTGCCCGAGCCGCTTTCGCCGACCAGGCACAGCGTCTCGCGCTCGTGGACCTGGATCGAGATGCCGTCGAGGATGCTCGCACCCTTCGGCTTCCTGCCGATGGAAACGACGAGGTTGTTGATGTCGAGGATAGGGTTGGTCACGTCAATTCTCTCCGCCGTCATTCCGGGGCGCGCGTAGCGCGAACTACGGTGCGCAATTGCGCACCTGAGAATCCATCGGGCCGCGGCGTCGGTGGTGAAATGGATTCCGGGCTCGCGACTTCGTCGCGCCCCGGAATGACTGAATTGATGATCCTCACTTCCCCTCCCGCTGCTTCATGCGGGGGTCAAGTGCGTCGCGGGCGGCGTCGCCGATCAGGTTGATGCTGAGGATCGCGATCGACAGCAACAGGCCCGGCCAGAAGATCAGCGTCGGCTTGAGCTGGAAGTACTGGCGGCCCTCGGCCATGATGTTGCCCCAGGTCGGCGTCTCCGGCGAGATGCCGGCGCCGAGGAAGGAGAGGATGGCCTCGGTGAGGATCGCGGACGCGCAGACGTAGCTGCCCTGCACGATCAGGGGCGCGATCGTGTTCGGCATCAAATGCCGCCACATGATCTTCGGCAGGGACGAGCCGACCGAGATCGCCGCTTCAACGTAGGGCTCCTCGCGCGCCGACAGCACGACCGAGCGCACCAGGCGGGCCACGCGCGGAACTTCGGGGATCGTGATCGCGATCAGCACGGTCCAGATGCTGGCGCCGGACAGCGACACCACGGCGATCGCCAGCAGAATGCTCGGCATCGCCATCAGGCCGTCCATGACGCGCATCATGACGGCATCGACCAGCTTGAAGAAGCCGGAGACGAGGCCGATCGCCAGGCCGATGACGATCGCCATGACCGCCGAACCGATGCCGATCAGGAGCGAGATGCGGCCGCCATACATGACACGCGACAGCAGGTCCCGGCCATAGGCGTCGGTACCGAGCAGGAATTGCGCGGTGGTGGGTTTCAACCGCTGCGACGGCGCAAGCTGGATCGGATCGTGCGGCGCGATTAGCGGCGCCAGGATCGAGACCAGCACGATCAGCGCGAGGCAGACCGTTGCCGCCGCGATGATCGGCGTCGAGGTGAGGAATCCGAAGCGCGGCCGCAGCGGCGACGTGATCGGAATGGACGACTGGGGAAGGGTATCGACCGACATTTTTGTCCTTGGTTGTCCTTGCCTCAGTACCGGATCCGCGGATCCAGCAGGGTGTAGGCGACGTCGATCAAGAGATTGACGACGATGTAGATCAGCGACGTCAGCAAGATCATCGCCTGGATCACCGGGTAATCGCGCGCCAGCACCGCATCCACCGTGAGGCGGCCGATGCCGGGGATATTGAACACGCTCTCGGTGACGACGACGCCGGAGATCAGAAGCGCAAAGCCGGTGCCGATCACGGTGATCACGGGCACGGCGGCGTTGCGCAGCGCGTGCCGCATCATCACGGCGACTTCGTTGATGCCCTTGGCGCGCGCGGTGCGGACATAATCCTCGCCGAGCACGTCGAGCATCGCGGCGCGCGTCATCCGCGCGATCAGCGCGATATAGATGAAGGACAGCGCGCAGGTCGGCAGGATGATGCGCTCGAAGAACGGCCCAAAGCCGTTCGAGATGCTGCGGAAGCCCTGCACCGGCACCCAGCGCAGATCGATGGCGAAGACTTCGATCAGGACGTAGCCGACCACGAACACCGGGACCGAGAAGCCGAGCACGGACAGCCCCATCACGAAGCGGTCGATCCAGGTGCCGTGTTTCCAGGCTGCGATCACCCCCAGGGGAACGGCGACGACGACGGCGAGGATGATGGTTGACAGCGCGATCGAGATCGACGGCTCGACGCGCTGACCGATCATCTTCATGACTGGCAGATTGGAGATCAGCGAAGTCCCGAGATCGCCGTGCAGGAGCTTGCCCACCCAGGTGACGAATTGCACGATCAGGGGATCGTTGAGGCCGAGCGAGGTGCGGATGCGCTCCAGCCGCTCCGGCGTCGCGTTGTCGCCGGCGAGAATCGCGGCGGGATCGCCGGGGGTGAGTCGGAGCAGAAGGAAGACGAACAGAGCGACCACGCCCATCACAGGCACGGCGGCGAAAATTCGGCGAAGGAGATATCCGAGCAAGTTGGATCCGTCAGATTAGAGTCAAGTCGGCAGCAGCGGTCTTTGGCTGTTCTGCCACCAGCCTAACATTTCAGCAATTCCCGTGCCATCGGGGCCACAGGTTTTGCAGTGCGGCTAGTCGTTTGGGGGACGCCTCATTCAGCCATTCCCGAGGTCGATGCCGTCGCATCGCCTCGGACTCGCAAATGACTTGATTACTCCAGCGTCGCCAGCAACCCCGCCATCAGCCGACCGCGTTCGGCCAGGCTGTCGACCTCGATATACTCCTCAAGCGTGTGGACGTTGCCTCCGCGCACGCCCAGGCCGTCGAGAGTCGGGATGCCCATCGCACCGGTAAAGTTGCCGTCGGAGCCGCCGCCGGCGCTTGCATGCGGCAGTTCCGCGCCGAGAGAATTGGCGATATCGCGGGCTTTTTCGTAGAGCGCCATGGTGCCGGCATTCGGTTCCCACACCGGTCGCGTCACGCCGCGGGTGACCTTGAAGCTGACATCATTGGTTGTGCCCGACAGCGCCAGCATCCTCTCGACGCCGCGGTCGAGATCGGCCTGGCGCTTGGCCATTGAAAGGGCTTCGCCGGTAGCGGTCGTAGCAACGCAATTGACCCATTGTCCACCGTGCACGACGCCGACCGAGAACGTGCAGTCCTCGCTCGTCATCGCATCGATGGCGAGGATCTGCCGCGCCATCTCGCGGATGGCCGAGCGTCCCGCCGACAGCGTCGCGCCGGCGTGGCTCGGCCGTCCGGTTGCCTCGAGATTGAAGCGGGCGATCGCATAGCGTCCCGTGGTGACGCCGTTGTCGGTACGGCCAGGCTCGGGCACCAGCACATATTTATTGCGCGCGGCCTCCGCCTCGATGATGTCGCGCGTCGAGGGCGTGCCGACTTCCTCGTCCGGCGTGAACAGCACGGTGACCGGCAGAGGCGTCGTGAAGGCAGCGCGTGCCAGCTGCCGGATCGCTTCCAGCGAGAGATAATTACCGCCCTTCATGTCGTAGATGCCGGGGCCGTAGCACCTGCCGCCCTCGCGCCGCCATTTCAGCTTCTCGATCGTGCCGACCGGGTGGACGGTATCCATGTGCCCCGCAATCAGGATGCCCGGCTCGCCCTGCTTCGGGTGCGGGAAACGCGCGCGGATGACGCCGCCAAAACCTTGACGGCCGGCGATGCGCTCGATCGTCGCACCCATGACCGCCATGTCCCGCGCTGCGACATCAAGCATGCGGTTCACGGCGTTGGCGTCCCAGGTCGGGCTTTCGCATTCCACCCAGCTGCGCAGGCCCTCGAGCATTGCCTCGGAATCAAAGGGAAGATTGGCTGGATTCATCTGGGTCTCTTCGGCTTAGAACGATGGATTTGCGCGTGCAGCGCGCGATGGGGGAGGATCGGCGGACAACGTTGTAGAGTGAAAGCGATCATTGTGGAGCCCGTGCGAAGGCCCCCATGGGCATGCACTGAATGCGGATTGACGGACTCGATGCTCTCTGCAAGTCTCGAAAAGATGAAGGCATTGCATGAGGTTAGTTCGCCTAAAGAACGATCCGATTGCTCAACCAATAACCTGCCTTTGACCAGTTTCACGTCAGGAGAAACTTCAATGTTCCAACTCATGCGCCGGGGGCGCCGCGCGTTCGCCTCCAAACTTGCGCTGTCGGTCGTCGCGCTTTCGACGGCACTGGCCTCGCCCGTGCTTGCGGCCGGCAAGACCCTCACGGCGGTGATGCATTCGGATCTGCGCATCATCGATCCGATCTTCACCACGGCCTACATCACGCGTGACCACGGCTACATGGTTTACGACACGTTGATCGCGACTGATTCGAATTTCAAGATCCAGCCGCAGATGGCGGACTGGAAGATCTCCGACGACAAGCTCACCTACACCTTTACGCTGCGCGATGGCCTGAAGTGGCATGACGGCGCGCCGGTGACGGCGGAGGATTGCGTCGCCTCGCTGAAGCGCTGGGGTGCGGTCGACGGCATGGGCCAGAAGCTGATGGACTTCACCGCGAGCATCGAGGCGACCGACGCCAAGACCATCACGCTGAAGCTGAAGGAGCCCTACAGCCTGGTGCTCGAGTCGATCGGCAAGCCGTCCTCGCGCGTTGCCTTCATGATGCCGAAGCGCCTCGCGGAGACGCCGCCGGACAAGCAGATCCCCGAACAGATCGGCTCCGGCCCCTTCAAGTTCGTGCAGTCGGAATTCCAGCCCGGTGTGAAGGCGGTCTATGTCAAGAACACCGACTATGTCCCGCGCAAGGAGCCGTCGAGCTGGACCTCCGGCGGCAAGGTGGTGAAGGTCGACCGTGTCGAATGGATCACCATGCCGGACTCGCAGACCGCAGTGAACGCGCTGCAGTCGGGCGACATCGATTTCATGGAAAATCTGCCGTACGACATGCTTCCGGTGCTGGAGGCGAACAAGGAGCTCACGCTCGAGGTCTCGAACAAGTTCGGATTCCAGACGCTCGGGCGCATGAACTTCCTCTATCCGCCGTTCGATAACGTCAAGGTGCGCCGCGCTGCCTTGCTGGCGATGAACCAGAAGGACGTTCTCGACGCGCTCGTCGGCAACCCCAAATATCAGAAAATCTGCGGCGCTTTCTTCGTGTGCGACACGCCGTTTGCGAGCGACGCCGGCGCCGAGAGCCTGATCAAGGGCAGTGGCATGGCGGAAGCCAAGAAGCTGCTCGCCGAGTCCGGCTATGACGGCACGCCGGTGGTGGTCATGGCTCCGGGCGATGTCACCACGCTGAAGGCGCAGCCGATCGTGGCGGCCCAGCTCTTGCGCGAAGCCGGCTTCAAGGTGGACCTGCAGGCAACCGACTGGCAGACGGTGGTGAGCCGTCGCGCCAGCCAGAAACCGCCGAAGGAGGGCGGCTGGAACATGTTCTTCACCAACTGGGTCGCGGCCGACGTGTCCAATCCGATCGCCAATCTCTCGATCGGCGGCCAGGGCAAGAAAGGCGGCTGGTTCGGCTGGGCGGAAGACGCCAAGATCGAGCAGCTCAAGGACGCCTTCGTGCGCGCGCCCTCGCTCGACGAGCAGAAGAAGATCGCGACCGAGATCCAGAAGGAAGCTTATGAGCAAGTGATCTACATTCCGCTCGGCCAGTATCTTCTGCCGAGCGGCTGGCGCAAGTCGCTCACCGGCTTGCTTGACGGCCCGGCAACCCCGGTGTTCTGGAACGTCGACAAGTCGGAGTGAGGAGAGGGCGCGCTCCGCGCCCTTCGTCCCGATCAGGACACGGCGCCGCTGTCAGCAGCGGCGCCGTTTTCGTTTTCTCCTCGCTACGGCAAAAGGCCTGGAGCCTTGAAGACTTCCAGTATCCAATCATTGCTATTTGTTTCCATTCTGAAATAGATGTGCCGTCTCATCGCATCACTCTCCCTTCCTCCATTTGATTCCCGTGCCGATCGATTTTGCATTTCAGGCGATGGCCGAACGGTCCGATCGCGCGCCGGCGCGATGGCGCCGACCTTTTCTCGGTTGGCTCGACGCGGTCGAGGCGTGCTGGGCCGTACCGCTGCTACTGGCCTGCTTCGTTGCGCTCTGGACCCTCTATCTGGTCATCGCCTATGCCGGCAGCGGCCTGCATCCCGATACGCTCGAGGGCTGGACGCTGGGGCGGAATTTCGCCTGGGGCTATCACAAGCATCCGCCGCTGATGGGATGGGTCACGGCGGCGTGGACTTTCGTCTTCCCGCTCAGCGACTGGTCGCTGCAGCTGATGGCGATGACGAATGCGGGGCTCGCCCTGTTTTTCGTCGACCTGATCTCGCGGCAATTCGCAAGAGGGCACAAGCGCATCCTGGTCCTGCTGCTGCTAATGCTGACGCCGGCCTATCAATTCCACGCCCAGCGCTTCAACGCCAATGCGGTGCTGCTCGCAATCTGGCCGCTGGCAACTTATTGCTTCCTGCGCGCGTTCGAAACCCGCAGCGCCTTCTGGGCGGTCGCGGTGGGATGCGCAACGGCGCTGGCGATGGTCGGCAAGTACTATTCGGTCTTCCTTGTCGCGAGTTTTGCGTTGGCCGCGTTGGCCCATCCGGCGCGACGCACCTATTTCACCTCTGCTTCGCCCTGGATCTCGTTGGTCACCGGGCTCGCGGTGCTGTCGCCGCACATCTACTGGCTCGTAGCCACGGGCGCGTCGACCTTCACCTATGCGCTGGTCCACGCCAACGGCGATGCCGTGAGCTCGCTCGGCGAAGTGAAGAACTTCCTTCTGGGACTTATGGCGGCCATGAGCGCAGTTGCGATCTCCTGGGTGTTCATCGCTGGCAGGCGGCTCAAGCAGTTTCCGGCCGACTTCGCCGCGATGAGTCCGGGCCTGCGGCTTCTCTTCTACACCGCGATCGGCACTATCGCGCTGCCGGTCCTGACATCGCTGGCATTGGGCACGGATCTGCCGTCGCTTTGGGCGTTGCAGGGGCTGTTCCTGTTCGTCATGCTCGTCGTCTGCGGCGCGCGCTACCCGATCGAGCGCTTCTATACCGTCAACGTCACGGTGATCGCGGCCGGCATCGCGCTCGCCGCCGTTCTGGTCGCAGCACCGATCCATGCCGTCTATCGCAACAGTTACGGCTACGAGGAGGGCCGGAATTTTTACGCGCAGGCGGCAGCTGAATTGACCCGCGAGTGGCGGGAACTGACCGGCAAGCCGCTCAGCGCCGTGAGTGGCGATGAGGCGCTGGCCTTCGCGGTGGCGTTCTATAGCTCCGATCACCCACACTGCGCGCGGCCGTTCGACTATCAATCCACTTGGGGTCTACCGCGCAAAGCGCCGCCCAAGCCCGGCTGGGCGGCGCTTTGTTTCCGCGACCAGGACTCTTGCAACCGGTGGATGGAGTGGGTGGCCGCCCAGGAGGGGCACGTCGTCAGGCGCGAGTTTACCGTGCAGGCGTCGTTGTGGGGCTGGCCCGGTCTGACGCGGGAAGTAATCGTGCTGATGGCGCCGCCGGGTGGTAGCGGCGCGGTGCCCGAGAGCGCTGCGGATGATTTCAGCGCCAGCCGGCGACCGACCGAATAGTCTCGCGCTCAGCAGTGATTGTCTCGCACCTGCTCGAGTCCTTCGCTCGCGAAGGGCGCTGTGAACGTGGCCTGCTCAGCCTTCGGCTCCGGACGTTCCTTCGTCTGCCGTTCTGTCTGCGGTTCCGGCTTGTGGCTGTCTTCGCGGTGTTCCGGTTTCATCAGAAGGCTTTTCGATTGCTGCAATACAACATCGAGGCGGCCAGGAAGTTCCTCACGCGATCGGGCGATGATGCGGCTTGAACAGCCGTCCCTTCTCCACCACCAGCACGATCGCGAGCGCTGCGAGCGTCGAGAGGAAGAAGCCGACCGAGAACGGCAGCAGCGTGCCGTCAAAGCTCTGGCCGATGGCCATGCCGACGACAATGCCGATCAGTGTCGTGATCGAGCCGTAGAGCGAGGAGGCGGTGCCGGCGATATGGCCCTGCGGCTCCATCGCGAGCGCGGTGAAGTTGGCGACCATCATACCGAACGAGAACATCATCAGGGCAGACAGCGCCATGAACAAGGCAAGCGGCAGCGCGCCCAGGCTTTCCGTCAGCAGCATCACGCCCGCCACCGCGGTGTAGAGCGTCAGCGCACCGTGAGAGATCACGCGCATGCCGAGCCGTCCGACCAGTTTTGCGTTGAGGAAGCCGGCGATGGCGGTGCCGGCGGCGATCGCGGCAAAGGCGAGGGGGAAATAGTGCCCGAGATGATAGATGCCGGTGAAGACCTGCTGGGCCGAGAACACATAGGCGAACAGCGCGCCCATGACGCTGCCGGCGGCGGCGGCGTAGCCGATGGTCTGGCGGTTGGTCACGGTCTGGCGGAAGGCCGCGAGCACGTCGGCGGGCGCGAGCGACCTGCGCTCCGATTCGGGCAGCGTCTCCGGCAACCGCCACACGCTCCACGCCAGCGCGAGCAGACCGTAGAGCATCAGCACCACGAAGATGCCGCGCCATTGGGTCACCAGCAGCACCGCCTGTCCGAACGAGGGCGCGATCACGGGTACCGCGATGAACACCATCATGGCGAGCGACATCACGCTGGCCATGCGGCGCCCGACATAGCAATCGCGCACAATGGAGGTTGCGATCACGCGCGTCGCCGAGGTGCCGAGCCCCTGCAGCGCCCGCGCCAGCAGCAATGTTTCGAACGAGGGTGCGGCGACCGCCAGCACGCTCGCCACCGCATAGACCGCCATGCCGCCCAGCAGCATCGGACGCCGGCCGAAGCGGTCGGACAGCGGGCCCATGACGAACTGGCCCACACCGAAGCCGATCAGGAAGGTCGACAACACGAGCTGGAGATGGTTGGCGTTGGGAATCTTGAATGCCGCCCCGATATTGGGCAGCGCCGGCAGCATCATGTCCATGGCGAGCGGATTCAGCGCCATGATCGACGCCACCACGATGACGAATTCGGGAAAGCCCATCGGGCGGTGTCCCGAGGACACCCAACTGTCGGCGTTAACGTCGGACAAGGAAGCTCACCTCTGATTTCAGAGGCTTGTCTACCCCTCATGCTGCGATGCACAACCCTTGTTTCGAGATGGCTGTCAGGCGGGGCGGGGACGGACAAGAATTGGTGAGGGCGCCGCAGATTCGGCGGATGGGAGCGCCCTGGCTGCCGGCCCGAAACCAGCGATTTACCATGTGCGTCCAAAGATCGGCGCCCCGGCAGCGTCTATCGATACGGCAGGATGAAATGAAAACCCATCCTGTTCACTGTGGTGGCCGATCGATGAGGCGCAGCGTTGGCGGCGCTGAGGGAAGTCCAGGCAAAGGTATCTATTTGTGTCCGACGTGACCGGAACAGCACGATGGTTTGGGCCGTCGGCCGACATGGCCGAGCGGCGGAGCGTTTGGCTTGTCCGCCTGATCGTGCTGGTGGCGCTGCTGGTGCTCGGCAATCTCGTCAACGACGCCAGGCTCGACATGAAGTATGGCTGGGATGTTCGCGTCAATTGCGCGGCAGTCGAAGCCCATGTCGATGGGCTCGATCCCTACTTCGTCAAGAATCTGAAGGGCACCAAGCTTTCCTATCCCTATCTGCCGGTGACGTTGGACGCCTTCCGCCCTCTGTGCGCGGGCGGCTTTCTCGTCGGTCATTACAGAGGACTCTATCTCGCTCTCGCCATCCTCTGCGGCCTGCTGCTGCCTGGTCTCGGCCGGACGCGCAATCTGCCTGACGTCGCACTCAGGATTCTCTGGGTGCTCGGCGCATTTGTCGGCTTCGAATGGGTTGTGGCCTCGGGGAATTTCGCGATCCTGGGTGGCGCGCTGACCGCCGTCGCGCTTGCGCTGCTGCTTCGCCCCGCCGCACCTGCGGCGCGCGATGGTCGAGATGAGCTATTTCGCATCATAGGGGCTGCATTGCTCGGGCTCGTCCTTTCGCTCAAGCTGGTGTTCTGCCCGGTGCTGGCCGCGCTCTATTTCCTGCCGCTGCCGCGTCGGCGGAAACTCGTGCTGATCATCGTGGGTGCCGTCGGCTTCGCGCTCCCGATCCTGTCCTCGATCGCCTTCTATCCACAGCTGTCATCGAGCTGGTTGCTCGCGATCACGGGAGGGATTCCCGACCAGCATTCGGTCCAGCTTGACGAAATCAATCCGTCGCTGCTGCTGCTGGCCCGAAGCGTCATGGACCGCGTCGGCCTCGCCGACAGCGAGGCGATCGTGTTCGCCGTCTATGCGTTGGCAGCGTCCGCGCTGGTATTGGCGCCGCTCGGCTGGTCGATGCTGCGCACGATCGGCAATGGTGAGGGATCGCTGCCGGCGCGCCTCGACCGCTGGCTGATCGATCATCCGGATGCAGCCATGCGCTTCAGCGTGCTTGCGATGTACGGACTTTATCTCTGTTCGCCGCGCCTCAAGGAATATGCCTTTCTCGAATTGGCGGTCTACGCCGCCGTCCTGATCGTCGATCTTCCGGCCGCGACGCTTGCAGCCGTGCTGACCATCGGCGTCGCCATCCCGACTGTTGTCTCGCTCACGGGGGAGACGATCGAGGGCAGTTTCATTCAGATCGCGGTCGCGCTCGCCTGCTTCTGGATCATGCTGTTGGCGCGATCGGCGCCGTCAGTTCAGGTGGTGCGGGCAGCCGGGGTCGAACCGGCACAGCGCTTGCGCACCGAGGGATTTTAAGTCCCTTGCGTCTACCAATTCCGCCATGCCCGCTTGATCCAACGAGATCAACATCCAACGAGATCAACGACTTAAGTCCCGTTTCGGCCGCTTTTGGTGGCGGAAGCCGGACGGGTTGTCTCTTCCTTAAGCGAGCCGCCCGCGCAAGGCAAAGCCTCAATCCGGACATCTCGGCTTGCTTTAGGCAATCTCAATCTACGGGGACTACCAATCCGACATGCCTGTCTCGTTTCTCCACCAAACTCGCCTTGCGCGTGTGCTGCTTCCGCTGCTGGGACTCTGCGCGGTGGTTGGCGGCTGCGCGGGTATCACCGAGACCATCAGCCCGGCCTTCGTCGATCCGGCCCGCTATGACCTCTGGGATTGCAAGCAACTCGCGCCCGAGCGGAAAACCCTCATCAAGCGCCGTGACGAGCTGGAGCGGCTGATGGCGAAGGCTGAAACCGGGGCAGGCGGCGCAGTCGTGTCGGAGCTTGCCTATCGCAACGACTACCTCGCCGTGCGCGGACAGCAAAAGTTGCTGGAAGAGACCTGGCGGAGGGACAGATGCCGCGAGAGCGACATGGAGGCAGCCAATCCGCCGGCTCAGCCGACACCTGTGCCTGCACCGGCAGGCGCGGCCAAGCCGTCGAAGCTGCTGGGCTCGAAATCCGGCGACGCCATCCACTGACGATGACGATCGCCGCTAATCGCACCGCGCTTCAGCCCCGCCAGCCGTAGATCCAGTCCTGCCGCGCCAGCATGCGCTCCGGCCCGAGCGAGCGGATCGCAAGGTCGCGCGCGAGCGCAAGCGGACCGCTCAAATGATAGATGCGGCCCTGCTGCCGTGCCGTTCGCTGCACGCGCCGCACGCGTGCCTGGCGCGTTCGGCCGTATTGCTTCAGCGCTGCAGCGATGCTGCTTGCGCTTTCGGCTGCCTCAAAGCTCAAGTGCCTGGCGAGCACGGCGGCATCCTCGATCGCCATGCCGGCCCCCTGGGCGGCGAAGGGCAGCATCGCGTGCACGGCGTCGCCGAGCAGCGCCACCTGGCCTTTGCTCCAGGGGCAGCCCTCGGGCACGCCGAACAGCGCCCATTTGCGCCAGCTGTCGACCGCGGCGAGCATCATCCGCACCTGTGGCGGCCAGCGCGGCGCGGCGAAGGCGTCCATCACCTCGAAAGGATCGCCCGGCGTGCTCCAGCCCGGCCTGTTCCATGTGCCCGGCAGCACTGCCACCACATTGAGTTGGCGCCCGCCCGCGATCGGATAGGCGACCAGATGGGCGTTTGGCCCCATCCAGAGCTGCACCCGGCGCGCGGTGTAGTCCTTCGGCAATTGCGTGGCATCGATCGTGCCGCGCCAGGCGATCAGTCCGGAGAACCGCGGCTGCACCTCGGGAAACAGATGCTGGCGTACCGTCGACCAGATGCCGTCGGCGCCGATCAGCGCGCTCGCGAGATCACTGCGGCGTATCGTGCCGCTGCGATGGACAACCGTCAGTCCCTTGGCGTGAGACGCGACATCCTCGAAGGTCGCGCCGAGCTTCAACTCGATGTCGGGATGGTCGGAGACCGCGCCGGCCAGCGCCGCTTGCAGGTCGGCACGATGCACAACCCAATAGGGGGCTCCGGCCCGCGCCGAGGCCGCCTCGCCAAGCGGCATGCGCAGCAATTCGCCGCCGGCCCGCGCGCTCATGATGCTGACCGCCTCGGGGGTCACCGCACGGAGCCTGAGGCGCTCGGTCAGGCCGAGCTCGACCAGGACACGGCTGGCATTGGGGGAGAGTTGCAGGCCCGCGCCGACTTCTTCGAGGCGCTCGGCTTTTTCCAGCACCACGACACGAAAGCCACGGACCGCGAGCGCGAGTGCGGCCGTCAGGCCTCCGATTCCGGCACCGGCGATGACGATTGTTCGAGAGAGCGCCACCCCTGGTTGAAGCGACCGTCAGGCCACCTTGTCCTTCAGGACGCATTCCGGCGGACGCGCCTCGCCGGGCTTCAGGTCCGCGGCAAAGCGGTACAGCGTCGAGCAGTAGGGGCAGATGATCTCGTTGTCGTTGCCGAGGTCGAGGAACACGTGCGGATGATCGAACGGAGGATTGGCGCCCACGCACATGAACTCTTGCGAGCCGATCTCGATGACGGGAACACCGGCATCGTTATGGAAGTGCGGGACGACATGGTCGGACATCGTAACTCATCCTGGAGTGGCAATGGTAGCGAACACAATCAACAACTGGCGCGGCTTCTTTAAGGCGCCGCGGACCATACTGGCGAGGGAAGGTGATTGCTAGTCCGGCGGAACCGAAAGGTTCGCAATGCCCCATGCTCATTTGCTCTTGCAAATTCGACACAATCTTGCGGCCTGAGAGAAGCCCTTCTTTCGTCGGGGACGTTGTGTCGCAATTTTGGCATACTATGTCTGCGCACGAGGGTAATTGCGGCAAAAAACCAACCATCAGGCAGGCGTCCAGGCTTTCAGCATGAAGTGGCTGCGAATCAGCACAGCGTTGATCGGGATTGCGGCATGCAGCTTCGTGCTCGCGCAGGTAGCGCCGCATGCTCGCCAGGCCGGCGCGATCTTCGCCGCCCAGGACGATCCGGCCGCGCTGTCCGAGCTCAAGCTCGATACGGTTCTGCGACAGAACGAGCGGTTGGTTCAGGACAACATCGAGGCTGCGCTCGCATCGGGCGATGCCGATCTCGCGAACAGTTTCGTCGTGCTCGCGCGCGAGCGCAATATCGCGCTTCCCGATGACATCCTCACGCGCGTGAGTGACGCGGTCAAAGAGGAAAATTCGACCTCGTATTTCGCCAGGCGATTCGCCACCGGCCTCGTCACCGGCAGCGCGGATGACGTCGCAAGCCTGTCCGGAACCGTAGCCGGCGATCTCTTCGTGATCGGCGACATCAGGGACGTCGTTCGCGAAGGCAAGCATCTCGCTATGGGCGAGGACACTGACCGTCTCGTTCTCGGGCTCGCGGCCGTGGGGCTTGCGGTGACGGCGGCAACCTACGTGTCCGTCGGGGGCGCGGCGCCGGTTCGCGCCGGGCTGACGCTGGTCAAGGATGCCCGGAAGGTCGGGCGGCTCGGCGAGGGGCTGGCCAAATGGGCCGGCCGGTCGGCGCGCGAGGTGGTCGATACGCCGATGCTTCAGAACGCGGTCGCCTCTGGTTCGGTGCTACGTCCGGGCGAGACCGCACGCGCCATTAAGGCAGCATTCCACGCCGAAAAGGCCGGCGCGCTGGTCCGGCTCGGCAAGGACGTCACGCGCGTCGCCGAAAAGACCGGCGCGCGCGGTGCCATGGACACGCTGCGTATTGCCGAAGGCCCGAAAGATGTCGCGCGTGCGGCGCGGCTTGCGCAAGCGCAGGGCGGCAAGACGCGCGCGATCATGAAGCTGCTCGGTCGCGGCGCGCTGCTGCTCGTGGGCGGCGCGTTCGATCTCACGCTCTGGCTGTTCGGCGCCGCATTGACGCTGTTTGGCCTTCTGTCCTCGATCAAGACGACCGCCGAGCGCCTGACCCAGTCCTGGTGCGATCGCAGACGAGCGCGGCGGCTTCGCCGGGCGCGGATCGCCGGCGAAGCCGATCTGGCGAACGCGGCCCTCACAGCATGATCCGGAAAAGTGCCCAGCGGCTTTCCGAAAAGATCATGCTCAAACAATAACCACAACCTTCCCCTCAAGACCGCGGAACAAGTGATGCCGAGCTTTCACAACGGCGCCGTTGAAATTGCCTATCTCGACGAGGGCGAGGGCGACCCCATCATCCTGGTGCACGGCTTTGCCTCCAGTAAGAACGTGAACTGGGTCTATCCGACCTGGGTCTCCGAGCTGCGCAAGAACGGACGCCGCGTCATCGCGCTGGACAATCGCGGCCATGGCGAAAGCGCAAAGCTCTACGAGCCCGCGCAGTATTCGATCCCGACCATGGCCGGCGACGTGCTCGCGCTGATGGATCATCTCGCGATCCCGCAGGCCGACATCATGGGCTATTCGATGGGCGGGCGGATGACCGCGTGGCTCGGGCTCAACGAACCGCAGCGCTTGCGCTCGGCGATCCTCGGCGGCATCGGCATCGGCGGCCTGATCGATGGGACCGGGCCGGGAGAGAACGTGGCGAAGGCGCTGGAAGCACCCTCGCTCGATGACGTCACCGATCCCATGGGCCGCACCTTCCGCGCCTTCGCCGATCAGACCCGTTCCGACCGTCATGCGCTCGTCGCCTGCCTGCGCGGCACGCGCGACCTCATGACGAAGGAGGAAGCCGCGGGTATCGACGTGCCCGTGCTGATCGCGGTCGGCAGCACCGACGACGTCGCAGGCTCCGCCAGCGCACTCGGCGCACTCATCCCCGGCTCGGAAGTGCTTGAGATCCCCAACCGCGACCACATGCGTGCCGTCGGCGACAAGGTCTACAAGACCGGCGTGCTCGATTTCCTCTCACGCCGCGGCTGAGATGTCGTCCGCGGGCTCGTCGTCGCCCAAACGGCGTGTCAGCGCCGTCAGCACCACGAAGGTCGCCAGCCACACCATCCGCGCGCCGTAGCGGTCGTGCGGACCGGAGATGACGGCGCAGATGAAGGCATTGCCGAGCAGTGCCAAGGTGACGGTCGCCGCCAGCAGCGTCAGATCGTCGAGCCTGCGCTTCGCCAGCGAATGCGCGAGCAGTGCGACGAGCGCCAGCATCGAGACCAGCGCCACCGGAACGTGCAGCCAGTTGACGGTGTCGAAATTGACGGCCCAGTGCTGCTGGCGCGCCGCGCGCATCGGCGCGACCTGCGCCGGAATATAGCGTTCGATGATGCCGTAGGTGTGCGGGATCCAGCCATTGGCGCCTTCGCCGGTCGCGACATGGAGCAATTGCTGCCCGGTCGCCCGCAAGGCGGCACCGGCCTGCCAGGCCGGATAGTCGGAGAGCGAATGGACGACGATGTAGCTCATCTCGTCGTTCATGCCTTCGAACCGGCCGAGCGTGTTGAACATGCTCTTGCCCCACAGGAACTCGTCTGCGGTCGCCGGCAGTTCATTGCGATAGGGACAGAGCTTGAATCGTTCGCGCGGACAGTGATCGCTGAGATAGCGCGCGACGATGCCGTCCTGCATCATGCGGCCGAACGCGACGCCGTAGCCGCCGGGCGTCCAGGCCCATTGGCCCGACAGCGCGAAATTCGCCGACACCAGCATCAGGCTGCCTGCGACGATGGACAGGCTCGCCTGCGCCAACCCCGACAGCGGCAGCCGGCGTCCCACCAGCGGCCGCGCCATCCAGCCGGCGGCGCAGAGCCCGAGCAGCACGCCGAGCGTGGCGCTGTGGGTCGCCGCGGCAAAGGCGGTGAAGACGAACAGTGCGACCTTTTCGAGTGCCGAGATCCGACGTCCCCCGACGACGAGGAGAAACAGCGACAGCACCGACAACCCTGCAAAGATGTCGGTGAGCAGCATGCTGGTAAGCCAGGGCAGGGCGGTCGACAGGATCAGGAGCAGGCTGATCGCGACAAACCGGTACGTCTGCATCAATCCGAGCACGCGTAGCGTGAGCTGCAGCAGCCACAGCGTCGCCAGCGACTGGACGGCGAGGTTGATCCAGAAGCCGTAGCTTTCGCCATAGTGCAGATAGAGGCCGAACGCGGTGGAGCGGCTCGGGACGAGATAGCCCTCGTACCAGCGCGCCAGATAGCCGCCGGTATCCCATTGAAGCAGGGGGTAGCCATTCCAGAACGCCGGCGCGAGCATGAAGAGGGGCAGGGCCAGCGCGGCCAGCCGCAGCCAGAACGAGCCCGCGGCGCGCGCGCGCAAACTTTCGGTGGTGGTGCTCAAAACCGCTCCATCGTCGTTCGGACCATGACCGCAATAAGGGTCCGGACGGAATTCACCAATAGTTTGACGCCGCCCGGCTTGAATTTGGCAGAACTCTGACCACTTTGAGCCGACCCTGCCGCCTGGGGCGTCAGGGGAAAGTGTTGTGATTCAAGGCGTTGGCAGGCTTTCGCGGGGCAAGGTGCAGTTCACTCTCAGGCAAGCCGGTCAGGACTTTGTCGCCTATACTGTGCTATAGAGCCAGCAAAGCGGGCCAATTCGAAAGAGCAGTTTCCATGGCAGTGCATCAGGTCAATCCGGGAGGAAAGCTCGCATCGCTCGACCCGATCTGGCAGCGGGTCCGGGGCGAAGCGGAGGACATCGTCCATCGCGAGCCAGAGCTTGCGACCTTCATCTATTCGACGGTGCTGCATCACAGCCGTCTGGAAGATTCGGTGATCCATCGCCTCGCCGACCGGCTCGATCACACCGCGCTGTCGGGCGATCTCGTGCGCCAGACCTATGATGAGGCGCTGCGCGACGATCCGGATCTCGGCAACGCCTTCCGCGCCGATCTCGTCGCCGTTTACGACCGCGATCCCGCGACCTCGCGCTTCATCGATCCCTTGCTCTACTTCAAGGGCTTTCACGCGATCCAGACCCATCGCCTGGCGCACTGGCTCTGGCTGAAGGGCCGCAAGGATTTTGCGTATTACCTCCAGAGCCGGTCGTCGGCGGTGTTCCAGACCGACATCAATCCCGCCGCGCGCATCGGCCGCGGCATCTTCCTCGACCACGCCACCGGTTTCGTCTGCGGTGAGACCGCTGTCATCGAGGACGACGTCTCGATCCTGCACGGCGTCACGCTCGGCGGCACCGGCAAGGAGAACGAGGACCGTCATCCCAAGATCCGCCACGGTGTCTTGATCGGTGCAGGCGCAAAGATCCTCGGCAATATCGAGATCGGCCATTGCGCGCGCATCGCCGCCGGCTCGGTCGTGGTGAAGCCGGTGCCGCACAACGTCACGGTCGCCGGCGTGCCCGCCAAGATCGTCGGCGAAGCTGGCTGCGCCGAGCCCTCGCGCACCATGGATCAGATGATCAACGCGATGGGACTCTGAGGTGGGGCTTTGAGCTTGAAGAGGGCCTGATTTTCCGGCCCTTTCTCGCCCCCAAATTCTTTGACAATTGATGCTGGCGGTTCGTCGCGTCTCGTCCTAAAACCCCGCCAACCCAGATTTGGATTGGAGACTTGCCGTGGACGTCAAGGAAGTAAGGAAGCTCGACGCGTATTTGAAGCGCGTATTCGGCAATCCGAAGATCCGCGTCGTGCCGCGGCCGAAGAAGGATGATTCCGCCGAGGTCTATATCGGCGAGGAGTTCATCGGCGTGCTGTTCGTCGACGACGAGGACGATGATCGCTCGTTCCAGTTCCAGATGGCGATCCTCGAGGACGATCTCGTCGATCAGGAATAGGCGCGCTCTCTCTCCGTCATTGCGAGCGAAGCGAAGCAATCCAGAAATCTTTCTGCGGAGGGATTCTGGGTTGCTTTGCTTTGCTCGCAGTGACGAGCATCAGCGTCGCGGCTGCATAACTCTATCTCTTGCAAGAATGCGCAGGCGGGCCGTGGCATCAGCGACGATGCGCCCCTCCGTATCGATGAGCTCCGCTTGCACAATCATGTCGCGCTCCGTCCGCTCGACAACGCGCGCTTGCGCCGTGATCGGCCCAACCGTCGCGGGCTTCAGGAAGCGTGTATTCAGGCTCTTTGTGACCACCGTCAGGTCGGGCGACAGCGCGGCCAGCGCCCATCCCGGTGGCGGAATCCAGCATGGCGGCCAAGAATACACGTTGGATCGTCCCATGACTGTTGGTGCGGGCTGCGCGTGGAAATGGATCAGGCATGCCCGCCCTCGTCCAAGCCGAGCCATTCGCGTCCAAGCAATTGGGCGCCTGGTGGCAGATTTGCTGCCGCGTCGTCAAGAGATCCCTTCAACAGTCGGTCGCCGCATTGGCGCCTACGTATCTGGCCTGCAAGGGAATGCTTGCGTCTCGGTCGCGGCTCAGTCGCACACTTCCGTTTGAGATCCTCCGAGGTTTCCATTCCTCGGGTTAACAATGCGACAGCCGGACTTGACCGGCCGACAGCCTCCAGTGTTGCAAAGGATTTGACCAGACGCCTGCGGCTTCGCGGGTGCGGCTTCGATCTGCTTCCGCTCCGCGTCTCGCTTCTTGGTATCCTCGCGGGTCGCAACGGGCTTCTTGTCCTGAACTTTCTCGCATTCATTATCGTCATTGACGCGATAGCCGGCGCGGCAGGCGATCTTCACGCAAGCGTCGCCATCGGCCTTGAAACCGTGATCGCACACCAGCGGGCAGACCCGGCCCGGCTTGGCCTTGATGGCATCGAGCGCGTCGAAGCTCGCGAGCTTGGCGTCGAACTTCGTCCCGGCATATTTGTTGAACAGCGTCAGCGAACGTTGCGACGACGCATTCCAGTCGCCATCGGCAGCGGTCGTCAGACAGCCGACGCGGCGCAGCTCGGACTGAACCAGCTTCGCCGTCTCTGCGGGGGACAGACTCGGCTGCGATGCGGTTGGTGCGACAGCCGCAACCTTCTGTGGGGTGTCGGTAACCTGCTGCTTCTCTGTAGTCCGCTGTTCGGCGACCTGCTTGGTGTCATTTGCCAGCCTCTCGGCAAGCGCCTTCTCGGCGGCCTGCTTGTCGGCCAGCGCCTTGGCCGCTGCGGCCTCGGCCTCCTTCCGGCGCTGCTCGGCTGCGGCCGCCTTGGCCTCCTCGACCTGCTTGGCTTTCTCCGCCGCCGCCTTGGCGTCCTCAGCGGCCTTCGCGGCTGCAGCGGCTTTCTCCTGTTCGGTCTTCTTGGTGCGGTCGAGTGCCAGCCTTGCCTTCTCGTCCTCGGCTTGCCTGGCCTTTTCCGCAGCGGCAGCGCGGGTTTCTTCAGCGGCGATCTTGTTCAATTGCCCCTTGGCGAGGTCGGCATAAAAACCGCTGGGAAAGCGGTTGAGAAAGGCTGTCCATCCGTCACGCGTGCCAAGCTGGAGCGCCAGCTCATAGTCGCGCCGGATTTCGGCATCCGGGTTGGCCTGCGGCCCGGCGACAACGGGCTTCGCTGCAACCAGCGGCACGTCATCGCCTCCAAGCGAGCCGTACACATATGGTTCCTGCTTGTAGCCGGTGGTCTTGAGAACGTCGTCACGGACGAAGCCAAAGGCCTTGCGCAGGTCGAGGCCCGGCATCGGCAGACGTTCGACGAGCGCCGTGGCAAACGGGCTGTTCTTCGCGTCACCGTCCGAGGCAGTCGAGCCCGCTTTCGCCGCGAAGGCAATCATGGTGTTCGGGCTGGTCGGCTCGACCTTGGCAAGGCCGCGGCCGATGGCCCGGGCGGCAATCGTCCGCTTCATGGTCTTGGCGAACGGATTGTCGCGGCAGGCGTCCAGGATGACGAGGCGGAGCTGCTTGGCGGGTTCGACGGCAAACAGGGCACGGTCGAGCGGCAGCGTTTCATCGAGGACGTCGCTGTCGGTCTCGAGCGTCGCGTCGGTGGGGATCAGGTAATTGGTCCCGTCGAGCTCAATGCCGTGACCGGCATAATAGACCACCGCAACGTCGGCCTCGCGTGCCTTGCCGCCAAAATCGCGCAGCGCCTTGCGCATCTCGGCCACGTTCAGGTCGAGCTTGACGTCGACCGTATCGAAGCCGGCCTTTCTGAACATGCCGCCGACCAGCGCGGCATCGTTCGCCGGGTTCGCCAGCTTCGCCACGTTCTTGTAGGCCGAATTGCCCATGACGAGCGCGACGCGCTTCTCCGCCAGCGCAGAGCCGGTCCCAAGCCAGGTCGCTAGGCAGCTCGCAATAATCAGTAAACCAAACAGCCGAAGCCGCATTCCAGCCCCCGAATGCAATAGCGTCAGATTATTCGCAGAATGGCCAAAAGCAAATCTGCGATCAGTGATGTCAGTCACACATCTCTGCGGCCGTCCAAGCAACTCGGCTCAGGTAGGAGATGTATCACCGCATCGTTTCAAATCGATTGCCCCATGATGCCCATTATGCGCTTGTTTTGCCCGACGGATCAACGGCTATTCGAAAAATACGAAAATGCTCGATGCTGCCAATGCTTGGCTACTGTGCATGGGGTTGTTTTCGAGTTTTTATTTTGGAGGCTCCAGCCGATCCCGCGGCGGGGCCGCGCTCAGCCCCTCGGCCCGCGCAACTGCAGCGCCAGCCTGTCCATCGCTTCAGTCACCTCGCGCCATTGCGACAACCATTTGCGCGGAAAGCGGAAGGTGAGGTCGGCGCCGCCGACGCGGTGTTCGGAAAGGCACATGCCCGGGGTGGCCGCGTCGCGCGTGCAACGTGCGGTCAGTGCTGGGCTTGCAGCCGAATAGAGGTCTTCGCCGGCATAGGGCGTATCGCTGCGAAACATTCGCATCGTCAGCCCGTCCTCGGGCGTCGTCACGGCCTGGTCGAGATAGCGCGGATAGATCGTGCCGACGCGCTGCTCCGGCGCCAGCGCATCGTGATGCGCTGCGATCGACAGGAAGATGCGGTCGATCGCTTGCAGCGTCGTATCCACGCTGTCGACGGTGACATGCTTCGGTGGCCCCGGCGACTCGAGCGAGGGATAAAGGAAGTCGAGGTCGATGCGCTCCTGCGGCCCGGAGTGGCGCTGGATCTTCATTCGGATCGCGGCCGCCGGCAGGTTGAACAGCGTGCCACCGACGCTCACCGGAAGCTTATCCGGAGCGTTCGCGCCGCCACCGGCGCCCCACGTCGGCCACAACAGATAAGCGACCAGCGCGATGGCAATCACCGCGCAACCGCCGCTCAGCGCGATCGGGAGCAAATGAGCCCGGGTTCGCGTGCTGCGGGACGGAGGGGAAGTTGCCGAAAACAACGTCATGGAGCTTGCGCGATTGAGCCGGAGGTCGGCCGGTGGCCGACGAATCAGCGCGAATATGCCACGCGGCGGCGATTTCGCGGAGGGTTCCTGGCTACCGGGAAACGGGAGAGGGCTCTGCGCTGGCGGGGCGGCGGCGTTAACCTTCGCTTAAGGATAATGTAGCGTTAACCGGCACTATTTGTCACAGGAAGACGCCGGCGTTGCGTAAGGGCGGACCGTTCCGATGACACCTGAAACTTTCAATACTTTCTTCTCGATCTGCATCGGCTTCGCGCTCGCGGGCGCCCTCGTGAACGGATACCAAGCCTTGGCGCAGCGGCCCGCCGGCTTCGGGCTGTTGCAGGAGGGCGTGGCCCCCAAGACTTTTGCGGCAGTGCCGTTCCTGGTCTTCGCCGCCCCCTTCATCATCATGCGCAACACGCTGCGCGGCATGCGGGTGGAAAGCCGCCGTGTCGAGTTCGTGATGATGGCGACCGTCATCGCCGGCTTTTGGAGCATGATGAGCGGCACTTTCTTCCTGATGACGCTGCGCGCAGCCGGCGTTCTGACCTGACCTGACCGACGCGGTCGCCCGGGCAGGTGGCTCTTTGCCTGATGCGGCGCGTTTCGCTATGCAGGTGGCGTGACAGGAGACCCCCATGGCCATCTACGAGCTCGACGGGCAGGCGCCCGATCTTCCCGCCGACGGCAACTATTTCATCGCGGAGACCGCGACCGTGATCGGCCGCGTACGCCTGAAGCCGGGCGCGAGCGTCTGGTTCGGCGCGGTGCTGCGCGGCGACAATGAGTGGATCGAGATCGGCGAGGGCGCCAACGTGCAGGACGGTTCGACCTGCCACACCGATCTCGGCTTTCCGCTGGTCGTCGGTAACAACTGCACCGTCGGCCACAACGTCATTTTGCACGGCTGCACCATCGAGGAGGGCGCGCTCGTCGGCATGGGCTCGATCGTGATGAACGGCGCCAGGATCGGCCGCAACAGCATCGTTGGCGCCGGCTCCGTCATCACCGAGGGTAAGGAATTTCCCGAGCGCTCCCTGATCATCGGCTCGCCCGCGCGCGTGGTCCGCACGCTTGACGACACCCAGGTGCAGAGGATGGGGAGCGCGGCAAGATTCTACGTCGCCAACGGCCCGCGCTTCAAGAAGGGCCTGAAGCGGATCGGGTGACATGCACGCCTCGGTGCACCCGGCACCTACAAGCGTTCCATACCGTAAGAATACCGGTTGAAACATTAGCATTACAGTTGTTTTTTTGATTTGAAGTGGGCGCGTTGAGCGGCAGCCTGGTGAGCTCTGCGCCAGCAAGACCATGCGATGATGTGTGCGGGTCGAATCCGCTTTCGAGCAAGTCTG
This sequence comes from Bradyrhizobium hipponense, assembly GCF_008123965.1. GTDB lineage: Bacteria > Pseudomonadota > Alphaproteobacteria > Rhizobiales > Xanthobacteraceae > Bradyrhizobium > Bradyrhizobium hipponense. The sequence goes on from NZ_VSTH01000092.1 coordinate 46,655, forward strand.
ATAGCGATGCGGCGGATTTCCTGGATTGACCAGCAGATCAGTGGCGCCGTGGTTATGCTTTGGCTTTTGCCGGGGGGCGCCGTTTCGTTTTTTTGGGCGGTGGCGGGTTAGCGCGATGTCGGATCGCGGCCATCATGGCGAAGGCGAGCATCACCAAGGACACATGACGGTGCCAGCCATGCCAGGATCTGCTCTCGTTGTGATCGAGCCCGAACTCGTTTTTCGCGGTTTCAAAGCTGTCCTCGATCGCCCATCGATGGCCTTCGACCGCGACCAGCGTTTCAATGGCTGTTCCCGCTGGGCACCAGGTGGTGAAGAAGGCGAGGTCATCATCGGCGATGCGACGACGGATCAGTAGACCGCGCGTCCACAAACCGTCATTTGCACTGTTGGACTGCTCGGCCTCGAGATCCGCCAATTCGAGATAACACCAATCGTGCAGCCGCGGTCCTTTGGTTCCGGCTCCCGCCGACAGGCGCTTCCAGTCGGATGAGCGCCGCGTCCGGGCGATGTCTGCGGCCGTACCGGCGACCGGCGGTCGTTTGCCCCAGGATCGAAACACATGAGCGCTGCTGACCCCAAGCACGTAGCCTTTGCCTGCCCGACGCAGTTGCTGTTCGATGTTGCCAACACCGTAGACGGTATCACCGGCAACCCACTTGAATGGTACAGACGCGGCTATCGCGCGTGCGATCATTCTCGTCGCAAGCTTTGGTTTGGTCGCAAAGCCGACATCGGCAGGCACATAGGCGGCTTCCAGACGATCTGGATCGTCGGTCCATTCCTTCGGAAGATACAACGCGCGATCGATGAACGCATGGCCATGACGCGAAACGTAGGCAGCGAAGACGCCGATCTGGCAGTTCGTGATCTTCCCTGCCGAACCAGTGTATTGCCGCGCCACTCCGCATGACGCTTTGCCCTGTTTGAGAAAGCCGGTCTCGTCGATCACCAGCACTGCATCGTCATCCGCCAAATGTTCGATGACATAGTCGCGCACGATATCGCGCAGGGCATCAGCGTCCCAATCCCCACGGCCCAGAATTGCCTGCTGCCGCCATGGGCCGGGATCGCCAGCCGCCTCCGCCCGCATCCAACCGGTCTTGCGCTGCTCATCTCCGAGCAGACCTTCCAGGAACAGGCCTGCATTCGTCGCCACACGCTCTTGCGTGAACAACGGACGTATCCGTTTCTTGATCTCTCGAAGCGACGCCGCCCACAACGCAAGCGTCTCCTCGATCGACGCTGCTGGCGTCCACGACCTCCGAATCATGGTTACCCATGGATTCAGAAGCCCGCAACAAAAGCAACTGTAATG
>NZ_VSTH01000093.1 GCF_008123965.1 Bradyrhizobium hipponense
GACGCGCTGGTCGAGCGGGTCGTCCTCGATGCCCTGGTGCCGGATCAGATTGCGATCGCACTCGCGGCGGCGGGCCAACTGGAGCAAGAGAGCCGTCAGCTCGAGCGCCAGTGGGCGCTTCGCGTGGAGCGCGCCCGCTACGAGGCCGAGCGCGCTAGGCGTCAGTATGACGCCGTAGAGCCCGAGAACCGTCTTGTGGCGCGCTCCCTTGAGCGGGCTTGGGAAGACAAGCTGCGTGTCGTCGAGGCGGTCGAGCAGGAGCATGCGCGTTGGCGCGCGCAAGAGCCGCTCCTGATTGGCCCAGCGGAACGCGCAGGGCTACAAGCGCTCGGCGAGAACCTGCCGCGGATTTGGAATGCGGCCACCACGTCGGCAGCCGATCGCAAGCGCATTCTGCGATTTGTCATCCGCGAAGTCGTTCTTGATCAAAAGCGGACCCGAGGTCAGGTGTGGCTCAAGATCGTCTGGCAGACCGGCGCAACCAGCGAGCATCACGTACAACGGCGCGTTCACACCTACCGCAACTACATCGACATTGATCGGTTGCGGCGACGGATCGTCGAGTTGAATGCTGAACACAAAATGGATGGCGAGATCGCAGCAATACTCAATCAGGAAGGCTTCGTTGCGGCACGAGGCTGTGCCTTCAAAGGCGAGAACGTCTGGCTTTTGCGTACCCGCTGGGGCATTCCCACCATCAAAATCAACGGCGTCGACAAGAATCCGATGCGCTGGCCTGATGGTAGCTTCTCGATTCAGGGCGCAGCGGCCGAGCTTGGAGTAACCCCGCAAACGGTGTTCGATTATCTCGCGCGCGGATGGCTGGCAGGTCGTCAGTTAGCCAAAGGCCAGCCATGGCAGATCGAGCTCTCAGACGAACAAATCAGTCAACTTCGCAATCAGGTACGACGCACCAAGCGTTCGAAGAAGGAGGCATCATGAAGTCATCGGCTCGGCGATGACCTCATGCCAATTTTCGATCGGCACCTGGCTGGTGATGATGGTCGATCCGCGCTGGTGTCGATCGTCGACGACTTCGAGGAGGTCGCGACGCTGCTCGCCGGTAAGCGGGGCGAGGCCCCAATCATCGAGGATGAGCAAATCGACCCTCGATAGCGTCTTGAGGAGCCGCGCATAGCGTCCGTCGCCGCGGGCGAGCGCAAGAGCTTCGAACAGCCTTGGCAGGCGATGATATAAGACGGATCGATTATCGCGGCACGCCTTGTGGCCGAGCGCGCAGGCGATCCAGCTCTTGCCGACGCCGGTCGGCCCGGTGATGAGCAAATTTTGCTTGCGGCCGATCCAATCGCCATCGACGAGCTTGGCAAAGAAGGCGCGATCGATGCCGCGCGGCGCGCGCAGATCGACATCTTCGACGATTGCGGTCTGCCGGAGCGAGGCGAACTTCAGGCGCACGGTGAGCCTTTTGTTCTCCCGCTCGGTTGCTTCGCGATCAATCATCAGGCCGAGCCGCTGCTCGAAGGTCAGCGCGGTGACATCGGGTTGGCGTTGCTGATCATCGAAGGCCTTGGCCATGCCGGCGAGCCCGAGAGCGGCAAGACGTTCGTGGGTGTGGTTGCTGAGCATAAGGTCTCCTTCTTGCTGGTCAGTGGTAGTAGCCGCGGCCCCGGATGTTGCCGTGCTGAATGGGATCGGCGTCGGGGGTGGTGTCAGGAAGGAAGGCCTTGTCGAGGCCGGTCTTGAGGATCGAGGCGATCGACCGATAGCTCGCTGCGCCGATGCTGATGCCACGGCGGCATGCGGCCTCGAGACGCTGCGCCCCATAGGTCCTCTCCATCCGCAGGATACCGAGACAGGAGCGGAAGCCCTGCTCAGGATGGGGCTTTGTCCGCATGATCGCCTCGCACAGCGCGACCGTGGACGGACCGATCTTCTCGGCGGCGGCCAGCAGACGCGCCGGCGTCCAGAAGGCGTATCGGCGATGCGCGCTCGGCATGTGCTCTGGGATCGTCGTGTGCCGGCGCTTCAAGCCCGAGCGTGCGTGGCTGGCGATGCGGGTGCCGCGATGGAATACCTCGATGGTAGCCTCGGTGGCCCGCACCTCGACGACCTGGCGGATCAAGCGGGATGGCACCGAGTAGAAGTGTCCCTGAACTTCGACGTGGTAATCCGGCGCCACGCGCGCGCGGCGCCATTCGGCGTACTGATAGGGCTCGGGCGGCAGCGGCATCAGGGCCGGACGATCAATGGTGTCGAAGAACTCACGGCGGCTGGCACCGAGCTTGCGCATCAGGCGGGCATTGAGGTCGTCGACCAGGATGCGGATCGCGACGTTCAACTCGGCGAGCGAGAAGAAACGCCGATTGCGCAGCCGCGCCAAAATCCATCGCTGAACGATGAGAACCGCCGCCTCGACCTTGGCCTTGTCGCGCGGCTTGCGCGGCCGCGCCGGCATGATGGTGGTGCCGTAATGGGCCGCGAGATCCTGGTAGGTCCGGTTGACCCCCGGCTCGTAGCGGCTCGCCGTCGTGACCCCGGCCTTCAGATTGTCGCAGACGAGCGCCTTCGGCACCCCGCCCAGGAAGGTCAGCGCATCCACATGGGCGCCGATCCAGTCGGGCAACGCCTCGCTGAACCGAGCTTGGACGAATGTGTAATTCGACGCTCCCATGACCGCGACGAAGATCTTGGCGGCGCGGACCTCCCCGGTGAGCCCGTCGAACACCGGCACGGTATCGCCGGCGAAGTCCACGAACAGCTTTTCGCCGGCCGCGTGGGTCTGCCGCATGGTCGCCGTGATCCCGTGGCGCCATTCGACGTAGAGGTCGCAGAACCGGCTGTAGCCGTAGCCGTCGGGATGATGCCCGCGGTATTCCTCCCACAGCAGCGCCAGCGTTACGCTGCGGCGGCGCAACTCGGCATGGATGTGTCCCCATTCCGGAAGCGGCTTCAATCGCGGCGGGTTGTAGCCGGCCGGCGCGAACAGCTTGCGCTCCAGCGCAGTGTCGTCGAGCTCCTCCGGGATCGGCCAGGTGATGCCGATCACCGCGGCCCGGCGGACATACTCCGCGATCGCCGTGCGACCGATCCCGACCGAGCGGGAGATCACCCGATCGCTCGTTCCACAGGAATACTTCAGGCGTAGAACTTCTCGAATCTTCCGCATCGGCAATCTCTCGGCGGGCATCGGACCTCCCATTGCGTGAACCGCAAAAGGAGGGACCTTGCCCCGTTCAGATTGCCGACAACGCCCCCCGTCTCACCCTATCAACAGGGTGGCCGCCTTCCTTCGGATTGGGTGGCCGCTTTCGATCGGACTCGGTGGCCGCCTTCCGTCGGAATCGGTGGCCGCTTTGCCTCGGATTCCGCA
>NZ_VSTH01000094.1 GCF_008123965.1 Bradyrhizobium hipponense
CGTCATGCCCGGGCTCGTCCCGGGCATCCACGTTCTTGGGGCAGCGAACGAAGGCGTGGATGGCCGGGACGAGCCCGGCCATGATGGGTTCGCTGCGTAAAACGGCCAAATCGGGCCCCGCCGACCTGTCCGCCGAAGCTTCAGCAAACGCGGATTGACAGCCCCCGATCCCCTTCCTTATATGCCGCGCATTCGCGAGATCGGCCATTGCGCCCCCGCGAGCCCTGTGGCGGGGTAGCTCAGCTGGTTAGAGCACGGGAATCATAATCCTGGGGTCGGGGGTTCGAGTCCCTCTCCCGCTACCACCTTTCCCCACACTCCTTTGACCTGATTTGGATAAGCCTTTTCCCCGAGCAGGGCATTTAGTCGGCCTGCTATCTCCACGGCTACACCACCTCGGCGCCCCGGATCACGGAAAACAGTGACCGTCTCGACCAGGTCTCTGATGGCCTCTGCGGCCTCACCGTCTCCCGAACTCACACCTTTCCCTAGTGCTTCTTCAATCCGACCGAGTTGCTCCTCATAGCGCTTGAGGATGGCCGGATGCAGCGCGACTTCCTTCGGAGCGGGCGGTTGACTTTGCAACTCCTCAAATATCCGCTTGCGTTCAGCATTTAAGGCAGTTGATCTCGGTCCGAGAACGGATGGATCGCCATGTCCTTTTGCGATCGCATCCACCAGTCGTTCGATCTCCCGGCTTAATTGCCCAAGCTGCTGCTCAAGGCGCTGCCGTTTTGCATTTGATGTAGCTGCCAGGCGCTTCCGCTCCTCGAGATACGTGCGTACGTACTCCGAAATGACCTTCGGCGCGCGCAATTCGGCCTTTAGCCCGCTGAGGACTGCGCTCTCGACGGCGTCTAAATAAAAAGTCTTGGCGTCAGGACACGTGCCGCTCTCCGTGGCCGCCGAGCAGCGAATGCGAACGCGCCCCGATTTGTCCCTCCCATTAGTTGCCATGCCGGAGCCGCATGAACCGCAACGGAGCAGGCCAGATAGCATCCGACGAGGACGACGTTCATGGCTTGGGTGGACGTGACCGCGCTTCTCTTTGCGCTGCTGAGCGGCTGTGAACAGCTCTGGACTGACAATTGCTAGATGCGGCACTTCAGCAACCTGCCAATCACTCTTTGGATTTGGTCGAGACAGACGCTTTCCCGAATCGGGATCTTTCACCATTCTGACTTTGTTCCAGACGAGGCGCCCTACATAAAGCTCGTTCTGCAGAATGCCGGCACCCCTCTCGAGGTTGCCATTAATTGTTGAGGCGTTCCATGTCCGCCCTCGGGGAGGTGATATCTTCTCTTTGTTGAGATCGTGCGCGATTTCACGAGGCGTTCGACCGTTGACGTATTCCTGAAAGATGCGCCGGATCACTTGTGCCTCGGCCTCGACGATGACTCGTTCGCCGCTCCTCCCGGCGACCGCGGTATATCCGTATGTCAGGCCACCTCCAGCCAAGCCCTGCTTGACCCGCCCTGCTTGGCCACGACGCACCTTGTGCGCGTTGTCCTCACGATAGAGTTGTCCGACTAGGCCGCGAAGGCCGACCAGCACGGTATTAACGACGCCTTCGTGGACCGCCCGGATCTCGATCCCGAGAAAAGATAGCCGCTTATGGATGCCTGCGAGATCCTCCATGTCGCGAGAGAGGCGATCAAGCGCTTCAACGATCACGACGTCGAAGGATCTCGCCCGCGCTTGGTCCAACATCCGGAGAAGGCCTTCGCGTCCCATCACCGAGGCGCCTGAACGAGCCCGATCTTCATAGGTGCTGATAACGGTTAAGCCTTCACGCTCGGCATAGCTTTGGCAAAGTGAAAGCTGATCTTCGATCGATCGCTCATTCTGAAGATCGGTGGAGAAACGAGCATAGATCGTCGCTCTCTTCCCTGTCGGTTCGGTTGGCGAGCTCACTTTCATGATCTTCCCTCGCGGCTAGACGAGCAAGTACGCGCGCGAGGCGTAAGATCGCCTTGTCTGGATTCGTCTGCAAGGACAATTTGTGATGCGCGTCCCGCAACGATCGAACCTCTAGGTCATGGCGCAAGTCAACGACCTGCACGCACCTGCGCTGGCGACAATCCACAAAATGTCAGCGGTGGTGATCATACCGAGCATTATGCTCGAGTGGTGCGTAAGCGGAACGGCCGCTATGAGCTCGTCGTGCAATCGGATGCCGCGGCGAAGAAACCGATGGAGCCTGAAGGGCTTCGCTCGCTGAAGTGCTAGTGCTAGGAAGCGGTCGGCCGGCTCGTTAGCAACTGATACTGGGGCCAGCTTCCGGGACTATTACCAAAGAGATTCTGACCATCTATCGATTCCGTGGCTAGTTTGACCTGAAACGAACCTGCAGCCCGACCTTATGAACCATAATCCTTAGGTCCAAGGCTGTTGGTCTGCGAAACCATCCGGAATGGGACATCGGCTGGAACTCCGCTTTTTCGCGTCCTGGCCGAAAATTGGCCGCGGCTAATGTCAACCGGGATATGACAGTTGGCGCCCTTTCAGCACGCTGCCTTCGGCGAGGTTGCACCGCAATGTCAAAGAAGTCTCTCTTCCTTCCAATGCGGCCCGAGAACGAGTTGCATCCGCAATTTCGTGGTCTCGCGACCAGCTCCTGGTCGGGCGATGATGCAGGCGGTCTTCGCTGACTTCCATGACGCCGACGGAAATTTCGTGGAACAATTCCAGACGATTGGATTCGACGCTCGCATTTTTGAGCTCTACCTGCATGCTCTGGAAGAGCTAACCGAAGCTTGGCAAGCTTTTGTGCCAGTGTGAAACGCCGGTTCGCGCTTGTGCCCTCGCCATCCGGAATAGGTAGGCTGGAAGTGATAGAGGCGGTTATCGAGCGACACGCGCAGATAGTGTGGACGCGCCGACGCCGGGCGCGATCGATGAACTGCGCCCGGCAATGGGGAACCCACGGCGGTCGACAGCGCGGCCGGACCCAGGCTGATCGAGCAGAAAGACGGCGCATCACAAGGGTCAAACGCTGCCAATCGCCATGGTTGCAATGCTAAAAGTCCCTCGCCGACTGACGGGGGCAACATGGTTAAGGCATTTCGCAACACAGTCATGGCACTTACTTTTGTAGGAGTTGCCGGCTGCAACATTTTATGGAACTTCATGAATGACTATGTAGTCTGCGGCCTTGCGCTGGCGGCTTCAGTTACAGCCGGCTTTTGCGTTGAGCGCATATTCATCGTGCGTTCCCGTCGGGAGATGATCCGCCTCCACGGCGCGGACTGGCATTCGGCGGAGAACCGACAGCTCGACTCATGAACGTCACCCGTCGCACGCTCGTCATTTTCATCATCCGATTGTTCGCATTCGAGCCGAGGCGCTTGGTCCGATGGTCAAACCGGTCCATCCATTCCGGTTCGCTCGCATTGAGCGCCTGCGAGAGCTGCTTGAATGAGACTACGGAATGGCAGTTGATCCGAATGCGGGCGTGAGCACCACGAAACTGGTGAGACCCGATCCGCAGCTGCTCGATGCAGGTTTGGTACTCGGTCCTGATCCAGGAGGGTGCGAGCGGGTCCTTCGTTGCGATGCCGAAAGCGAACTCCCGGCTCCGTGGTCCTTACCGCTTTACGATGTTGCCATACGGATCTCATCGTAGTCGGTCACCATCGCGGCCAGCGAGGTAGTCAAGAGGGGCGATCCGAACCAACTCAAACGCGAGGCTAAACGGCAACAGCTGGCCGAGAAGCGGTGCACGAGCTAGCAACCGGATCATTGAAGGCTAGTCGCGCACCGCATCGACGCGATAGAGCGGGCGGCCATCCACGTAACGCCATTTCAGCGGGCGGTTCGGATCGCGCCGCCACTGCTACAGCGCTCCGGGCGTGCGCCGGATAACCGTGGCCGCCTCTAATGCGGTGAAATTAGAGCTCCCCGGCAGCGTTTCGATATCGAAGGACGCGGGTGGCGGCATGCCAAGGTTCTTGCGACGGCGCTTGGTTGCAAGAGGCGTTTTCCGATCACTTGGAGACGCTAGCGCCTCGATCGGAGGCGTTTCGTCCTTGCCGCTCATGCCTCCGCCCCAACTATGATCGGTGTGAGGCAATAAGGCGTAAGCTGCTGCAGCAAGAAAGAAAGAGGCGAATGCAGCGCGTCTCATGATTGGATTGGGACGGCTCTCGGTCGGATCGGTCGGCCGTCGTGATGTCGCATATGCATGAAATTCCGTTTGTTGCTGCGTGCAGTTGAGGCATTCGAGGCCGACCATGCGGTTCGGACAAGGCGGGAGACCTGATGCGCTATATCCGCTCGAAGACCGCAACGCTGCTCTGGTTGGAGAGCTTTGTCGCGCGCATGACGCCGGGGGGCCACTCACTCTAGGATCCGTTCGCCGGCACATGCACCGTGTCCAGGCATTTCAAGCGACTGGGCTATCGCATCTTCACCGGGGACGCTTCGAGTCTGTCCCACGCTATGCAGGTAGCAACCGTCCGTCTGAACAGGCGGCCCCGACTTCCGCTGATTTTGTCGACGCTTCGCGCCATCCGCTCACGTCGCGAGCCCACGACGCTCCAGCGCGTCTTCGCCTATCCGCCGCTGGCGTACCATTTCAGCTCTCGTTTTGAATTCAACGCTGGTTCGGCCCGGCGTGAAGTTGTGCGTGCGTTCGAGGCCTGCCGATCGCGAAACCTTCACGTCCTTGTCAGCTACAGTGGCATGGGATTATTCCGATCGCAGATCCCGCGGGACGCATGAAGGAAGTCTTCGCGGAGGTGACGGTTTTGACTAAGCGCATTCGACATCATTCCCAATGAGTGAGTGTGGGCGATCAGGGGCAAGTGACTGAAATTGTGCTCGTTGCGCGTCCATAGACCTTCACTGGATTATCCGGGCTCTCAATCCTCATTTGGTCATGTGGGGTCATCCTGGCCAGTGAGCCGCTTCTCGTAAAAGATCACTGCATATCCGTGCAACATCCCTTCCCTGCAGCGAACATAGCCAGCGGTCTCATAAAGTCTTTGAGCCCCCACTTGGATCGTTGTTGTGTCGAGCACTATCCACTTGAAACCGAGAGCAACAGCTCGCGACTCCAATTCACGAAGGACCCTCCTTCCAAGCCCTCGCCGCTGAAAGACGGGATCGACCCGCATACGTTTGAGTTCTGCGACATCATCATCAACAGGTTTCAGCCCACCCATGGCACCGAGTCGGGCACCAATATGCGCAACGACGAAGTCTCCGCCCGACCCGACGTACACTTCCTCGATATGGCGTAAATCATCCTCCCAGGCCCCTTCGGGGCCACACACACCAACATCCTGCGATGCGGTTCTGTGCAGATGCCATACACCATCGCTATCCCCGGACTCGAAGCGACGAAGGATCAGTTCGTCTTGAGACATCGACTAACACCTCTCGACCGATGTCGGACGCCTGCGCCTCTGGCATCGTTGGCTGCTTTTAGCCAGGCAGAGACCACCGTCAGTTCACCGACGCTCCTCTGTCAACAGCCGCTGAGAAAGGACAGCCTCAACATTCTCCGATACTTCAACTCCGACGATTGGACGACCCGGCTCAACGGTATACTTTAACGCCGTACTACGGTGCATTCGGGTAAACCGATCCCGTGCACAAATACAGGACGTGCGCAGCATTCCGATTTCGCCGCCATGATGCTCCATGACTGGCGAAATGGTCGCAATCCTAGGAAAGTCCGCTTTCCCTTCCAGCCAACCCGGCTTGAGCGGTGCACTCCCCTTGTCGGACGATAGCCAGCGGAATACCTCGCGGATGCATCTCTGCGGATAATATTCGGAAAGTCGATATAGATCCCTATAAAATTGCGGTTTCTGGTGGAAGAGTTGTTCACCGATCAGTAGCACCGAGACTGCCACGATACGTGCCGAGAAGCGGCCGCTTGGACCAAGCGTATTCTTGTAGGGATTCTTTCCGTAAAACACACGAAATTGGCCAAATAAGTCCGGCGACATATGTTCATAAAAGCGCGTCAGAACATAGTTTGCTGACTCAAGGCGCGCCAGGCATAGCGCAAGACATTGCCCCGCATCCGCGTCGGCCACATCACGCAAATTAAGCAGAGCGTCCATTGCTGACTGCAATTCGCTCTCGATGATCTGATGGCCCAAGCAAAAATCTCGCTCCTCGACCCCGGCCGCGCCGAGGCAGTATACGCGCGGATCGTTCTTCGAGGAACAGCTGGTAGGTCGCGTCGATTCCTGCGATCCGTTTGATGTCTGCGCCAGACACTGACGAGCGGTCAGTCTCGAACTTTCTTTCATTAACGAAGAAGTGAAGCCATTTTGCCACGTTCGACAAGTCCCAGAGAGGACTGTCGGATGTCACTCGGGGTTTGCCTCGCTTGCCTTGCGATTAGTTCGTCACAGCAGCGCGGGTGAGACCCGTACGCGAGGCTACCCGAGCTACTCCATTGCCGTTCAGAAAGTGAAGGCGGCATTCCGAGCGCATATTCGGTCTTCGACAAGATCGCGTTCTTTCTCAATGACTACGCGAAGCTAAATATCAATCCGAAGCAGATCTATTTCAAACGATTTGGTACAGCAACCAGGATTGGAAGCGAGGCATCCGCAAGGAATTCCTAAACTCCCGGAATTGGCCGCTGCATGGGCTCTGCTGGTTTTCCAGGGATCTCTTCGATCCGGAGCTTCAAGCGACGGCCGAACCCTAACGCAAGAGCTTTACATTGTTCGGAATTGCCTCGAACACAGCTGCCTCAAGGTCTATGAAACACTGATTTCGCCACCTCGCGCGGCTCTACTGCTGCGATGATGCGCAGCGCTAGAACTTTGGCGCTGGCAAGCTTTCGTCGGATGAGGCGAGCCGCATCGGTAAGGCAATCGCCCGAATTGCTGATGCGCCGAGGCTTCTATCGGGGGCGTGATGGATGCCGTGATGCGAGCGCAGAGGCGGTGGCCGTACGCCGGCTACTGAGCGCTTCGCCATCAATCATTGCGCGCGGCCGGCCAGTTGCGCCGTCGAACAGCATGTAAAGTGAGGAAACGGCAGGATTCGTCACGCCGTTCCCTGGAAAACGGTGACCAGCTTCACGCCGAGTGCCTTGCCCCGCTGCCAGGCCGGCATGGCCAAGAGGTGACCAGGCAATGCAACTGGACCGACGTCGTAGCTGTGCCGAACTCCGCCGCACCGCAATGTCTCGCTTAGGGCATCGATCAGCTTGGGATAATTAATGCCGACGTTAACCCTCCGCGGCAGAGAAGGACTGTCACATAATTTCCTCGTTCGTTCGGTCGGTCAAACATACATGTCGTCGATGGCTTCGGTCCTCAGACCAGGGCATCGTTCCATACTGCTGCGAACAAAGAGTGCCAACCGAGTTGCTCGGGTGATCAGAACCAGGAATCCATCAGGTGAACAAGCTGGGAGCCCGCCGTATAAAAGGCTTCCTGCGCTGCACGAAAACGCTGGCGTTCAACGGCAGTGACCGGCAACGGCAGACCGTTCTCCGGTATCTGCCCCAATACGTACGAAGCCAAAACACTGCCAAACACTGTGCCTGGTGCGATTCCGCGGCCGTTATAGCCACTGAAGCTGATGACGTTGCGGTCCAGCTTGTGAAGCCGGGGCAAGTTGTCCGAGGTCATTCCAATCATGCCAAACCAACCGGTTTCAAACTGGACGCCCCGAAGTCCTGGAAAAAACTTGTGCAACGATCTTTGGGCCCAGGCCTGGTGAATAGATTGCCCAATCCCCTCAAGCGCACCAACACTGCCAAACACGAGTCGGCCGGAGCGATCGAGGCGAAATGAAGAGAGGACCTCTCGAGTGTCCCAGACACCTTGCCGCTCAGGCAGGATCGACTTTCTCAGATCGTCGGGCAGAGAAGGCGTGGCAAAGTTGAAATAGGGCAGTCGAACTTGTTCCTGCCGTACCTCAGACCAAAGTCCTTTGCTATAAGCATCCGTCGCGACGACCACCCAGTCGGCCTCTACAGATCCGCTTTCGGTGCCGACTCTCCAGCGCAAACCGTTGTGTTGCGCCATGACTGCCTCGCTTTGCGTAAATATCCTGGCTCCCATCGCAAGCGCGGCCCGCGCTAACCCTCGCACATAGGCCAATGGCTGTATGGTGCCGGCGCGTTTATCGAGCAGCGCGCCGGTGTAGTCGCCACCGCCTACTTTCCTGCGTGTTGCCTCCGCATTTAGCACCAAAACGGGCGCTCCACGCTTCTGCCACTGTTCGGCACGGGTCTCAATCTCCTCCAAGCCCTTACGTCCGACCGCACAATGCAAGGTGCCGGCTCGTTCCACTTCACATTCGATGTCGTGCTTTTCGATGAGTTCAAACACCTTCTGCGGTCCGTTGCCGAGTTGTTCAAGCAACCGTTCTCCAAACGGCGCGCGGAGCGCGTCCGCAAGCGCGTCAGGCATGAGCCACATGCCCGCATTCACGAGCCCAACGTTCCGCCCGGAGCCGCCGAATCCTATTTCAGACGCCTCCAACAGCGCGACACGCGCTCCTCCTTCAGCAAGATGAAGGGCCGCCGAGAACCCGGTATATCCACCGCCAATCACGACGATATCCACTGCAGTTTCACCGGTGAGGGGAGCCGTTTCTGGCGCTGGTGGCGCAGTCAGCGCCCACAATCCGTGTGATCGTCGATTGTTTCGCATCCGCCAATCCCCTTACAACTAGCTTTTTGATCGGCCCGAGGTCCAGCGGTAGTCGCCAATACCGGTACGCTCTAGCGGACCTCTCTAGTCTGCAAGACTGACGCCGGCCAATCGCTTGTTGCTCATTACATCATGCTCGGGCGCGATGAATAGCCGACATCCGGCCAAATCGCGGAGGAGAAACGTCGGTGGGGAGAAAGCGGTCAGGCGTCGAGATTGTGCAGACGCTGGCGGTTGCGCAGCACGATCTGGCGGGCGCCGGAGAAGCCTAAGATGCCTTGCGCGTGAAGCTGTGACAGTGCGCGCGACACGGTCTCCAGCGTGAGGCCGAGATAGTCGCCGATGTCGCGCCGGCACATCGGCAGCGCCATCATGCTGGCGACGGCCAAGCGGCGGTCCATTTCGAGCAGGAAGGTTGCAACGCGCTCCATTGCGGTCTTGCGTCCGAGCAGAAGCATGTGATCCTCGGCATGGCGCAGCTCACCGGCCGTCATGGTCCACAGCTTGCGAGCGACCAGGACGTCGGTGCCTGCTGCCTTCTCGAGGCTCGAACGCTTTACCAGCCGTACGGTGGTGTCGATGATGGCTTCGGCTGCAAGGCGGTGAGCAGGGCCGGATTCGAGGCCGAACACGTCGCCGGGAAGATGGAAGGAGCCGATCTGGCGGCGGCCGTCGGAGAGGAGCTTGTAGCTGCGCACGGCGCCGGAGACCACCTGGTAGACATACTCTGCCGGCTCGTCCTCGCCGTAAATCTCCTCGTCCTTGCGATAGGAGAATTCGGTGGCGATGAGACCGACATAGCCGGCGATCTCGCCGAACTGGTCGGAGACGGGATGGACCGGGGCGATCTTGCTGCCGTTGATCTGGGTCTTGATCGCCCGGGTGTTGAACGTCTGGGTCAGCATCTGCGCCATCTCCGTTGTGATGGCGCATTGCTACGCGGGATTGTGGGGCCTGAAAATTTCGAGCGATATCTTAGGGAGGTGCCCTTACGGAGAATCCCGTAGGTCAGTTTTCGTGCCGGTCCTGGATCGCGCGGCGGATGCGCTTGATCAGGTTTTCATCGAGAAGCGGCTTTAAAATCACGTCTTTCACGCCTGCCGCCGCCGCCCGGGTGGAGATATTCCCGTGGGGATAGCCGGTGATCAGGATCACGGGCGTGTCGCCGTCGGATTGGCGCAGACGGCGGGCCAACTCGATGCCGTTGATGTCGGGCATCTTGTAGTCGATCACGTAACAGTCGGCGCGGGGCGGGCTCGCCGCATTGAGCAGCGCCGTGGCATTCCTGAAGGTCCGCACGACAAAACCGTCGGTTTCCAACAGGAACCGCAGGGAGCCCAGCACGGCGGCATCGTCATCGACCACGTAGACGGTTGGCTTTGCCGACGACGCCGTTGCGAGCTGCTGATGCTGCGAGCCGATCTCGATCATGCTGACTGGCTAGCACAGGCCGGCGCAAGGGCTTTGACCTGTCTCAAAGGGCTCTAACCTGTCTCAATCCTTGATCAGGCCGGCGAGCATCGCGAGCCGCACCAGCTCCGAAAGGCTGCTCGCCTGCATCTTGGTCATCACATTGGCCCGGTAGACCTCGATCGTGCGCGGGCTGATATCGTATTCGCGGGCGATCAGCTTGTTGGAGAGACCTGCGACCAGCCCCTCCATGACCTGGTGCTCGCGCGGGCTCAACGAGGCGACACGGGCGGCAATATCCTGGGCGATGGCCTCGTTCTTGGCGACCGGTTCGGCTTGGCGGATCGCGGCTTCGATCATAGTGACGAGGCCGTCGTCCTCGAACGGCTTTTCCAGGAAGTCGACCGCACCAAGCTTCATCGCCTCGACTGCAAGCGGCACGTCGCCGTGACCAGTCATGATCAGGATCGGAAACGGACTGTTCTGCGCCTTCATGCGCTTGAGAAGCTCGATTCCATCAAGGCCCGGCATGCGGATGTCCGAGACGACGCAGCCGAAGGCGAGGCCGCGCAGGGCGTTGAGGAAGCCTTGCGCGTCGTCGAACAGCGTGACGCCAAAGCCGGACGAATCCAGCAGGAAGTTCAGCGAGTCCCGCATCGCCTCGTCGTCGTCGATGACGTAGATCATTCCCTTGGTCGTCATGGATCAGTTCTCGTCGGCTGCCGGCAGGGTGAAGCGGAATGTCGCGCCGCCCGATGCGTTGCTCTCGGCCCACATGCGGCCGCCGTGAGCCTCGATGATCGAGCGGCTGATCGACAGTCCCACACCCATGCCGGTGTCCTTGGTGGTGAAGAAGGTTTGAAACAGGTTTGGAATCACGTCGTCCTGGAAACCGGACCCGGTGTCTGACACCTCGACCTCGATCATGTCGTCGGCGACGGGCATGTTGGTGAGGATCAGTTCGCGTCGCGGCGACTGCGCCATCGCTTCCAGCGCGTTGCGGAACAGATTGACCAGCACCTGCTGGATCTGCACCCGGTCGGCGAGCACGAGGTCGGCGTTCGGATTGAGGCTGAAGCGGAGCTGCACGTTCTGATCGCGCGCGCCGGCAAGCCCGAGCGCGCCGGCCTCCTCGATCAGCTTGGAGAGGCTCTCGACCCGCTTCTCCGATTCGCCGCGGGAGACGAAGTCGCGCAGGCGCCGGATGATCTGGCCGGCGCGCAACGCCTGCTCGGCGGCGCGGTCCAGTGCACTCTCGATCTTCGCCGTGTTCGGATCGCTGCTGCCCGCGAGCAGCCGCCGCGATCCTTTCATGTAATTGCTGATCGCCGCCAGCGGCTGGTTGAGCTCGTGGGCGAGCGCGGAGGCCATTTCGCCCATGGCGGTCAGCCGCGAGACGTGAACGAGCTCGGACTGCAATTCCTGGAGCCGCGCCTGGGTCTGTTGATGCTCGGTGAGGTCGCGGATGAAGCCGGTGAAGTAAGGCTCGCCGCCTGACTGCATCTCGCCGATCGCCAGATGCATCGGGAAAGTGGTTCCGTCGCGGCGCTTGCCGGTCACGATGCGTCCGATGCCGATGATGTGCGGATCGCCGGTGGTGCGGTAGCGGGCGATGTAGCTGTCATGGCGGGATCGGTCCGGCTCCGGCATCATGATGCTGACATTCTGGCCGATGGCCTCATGCTCAGGCCAGCCGAACAGGCGCTCAGCCGCCGTGCTGAAGAGTTGGATGATGCCGCGGCCGTCGATGACGATCATCGCATCGGGAATCGTCTGGAGGATCGACTGGAGGTGCGTCTCGCGGGTGCGCAGCGCTTCCTCGACCTGTTTCTCCTCGTTGACGTCGAGAAAAATGCCACTGAGATGGCGGGCGGTACCGGCCTCGTCCCGGATGAGACCTGCCCGGCCGCGAATCCAGCTCCACACGCCTGAGGCATTGACAACTCTGAAGGAGACGTCGAAGCCGCCGCCGCGCTCGACGACGTGCTTGATCGCGCTCTCCACTCGCTCGCGCTCCGCAGGACCAAGACGCGAGAGAAGGAGTTCATAGCTTGCCGGTTGATCCCCTTCGATGCCGAGCAACATTCTGGCGGTGGCCGACCACTCCAGCTCGCGGGTCCTGAGGTCGAGATCCCAGGTGCCGACGCCAAAGCCTTCAATCCGGAAGCGAAAATGCTCGTCGCGAGCGTCGTCTGGCGGATGCGTTACGCGGCTCGGCGACAAGCTATTGCACCCATTCTCCCGCAGCGGGTCCCCGTGCCACGAGGGTGGCGGCAATTTCGCCCAAGGCCGGGCCGGAGGCAAGTTCGGATGTCCGACTCCATTGGCGGATTTCTCGCAGCATGGTGCGAGGACATTTGATCTATCTCATCCTGCCTTGCGTCGGTGCGGCTAGATTTCCATAGCAACGCACTGCCCGGAGGCTACCGATGACATACGCGACCGTGACGGTCAGCCTGGCGCTCGATCAGCCCAACGAGGCGCGTCTTCAGGTCGCGAGCGAGTTCGCCGAGCGGTTCGAGGCGAGCATCGTCGGCATCGCCGCGGCGCAGTTCGCGCCGCCGATCTATTTCACCGACGGCGCCGAGGCCCAGAGCCTGATCGACCAGGGTGAGGCCTCCGTCAAGCGGCGCCTTGCCGATCTGGAAGCGCAATTCCGCGCCGCGACGAGGGCGCGCGGCGGACATGCGCAATGGCGCAGCGCCATGGATTTTCCCACGCGGTTTGTCCTGGCGCAGCTGCGGTGCGCCGATATCGTCGTCAGCGGCGGGCACAGCCGGCCTTTTCCAATGCCTTTTTGCTCGCAAGCCCGAAGGATCTGGTGATGCAGGCCGGCCGGCCGCTCCTGATCGTGCCCGACGGGGCCAACTGGCTCGATCTGCGCAGCGTGCTCGTGGCCTGGAAAGGCGCGCCCGAGGCGCGGCGGGCGCTCGCCGATGCATTGCCGATGCTGCGCAAGGCGAGGGACATCACCATCATCGAGATTCCGGAAGGCGATGACGACGGCTCGGCGGCGACGGCGCGCGCCACGGATGTTGCCGCATGGCTCGCTCGTCACGGCGTCGCTGCGACCGCGCGCATCCCCGAGGCCGCGACAGACCAAACCGCCGCCGCGCAATTGGAGAAGATCGCCGATGAGGCAGGCGCCGGCCTCATCGTCGCCGGCGCCTACGGTCATTTGCGCTTCCGCGAGCTGATCCTCGGCGACGTCACGCAGCATCTGGTGACGCAATCCGCCCGCTGCGTGTTGCTGTCGCATTGACGGCCGGGCCGCCACAGAACCAATCGATGAGGACGCGCCATGTACAAGTTTCTTGAGCAGACCGTCGACAGCTACATGACGCGCAACGTCCGGACGGTGAAGCGCGATCTCGACATGCTCGAACTCAGCGAGATGTTCGAGCAGGACGATTTCAACAGCTATCCAGTCGAGGACGACGAGCAAGTCGTCGGCATCGTCACCAAATTCGACATCCTGAAGAGCTTCGCCTTCACGCCGAGCCAGATGCTGCCGCGTTATCACGAACTGATGAGGCGCAAGGTCGGCGATGTCATGACGCCCGAGTTCATCTATGTCAGTCCCGAGACCAGGTTGACGCGCGTGCTCCAGATCATGGTCGATCACCGCATCAGGAGCGTCATCGTGCTCAACAGCCGCCAGAAGCTGGTCGGCATCATCGCCCGCGAGGACGTCATCGCGCCCCTCAAGGCGACCGCGCGCGACTGACAGGGCGTCCGCAAATCCGTCGACTTGAGCTCCGTGATTTCACGAAAGCGGTGGTTGCCGCGCGCACTGCGCGGAGCGCGAGCGCTCCGATTAGTGACCGCTTCACATTAACAGAAACTCACTCACCTTGATTTCAATCAAGTCCCCGCGAGGTCGATGCGCCCGGCTTTGCCTTCGTTGTGGGCTCCATGACCAATCGATTTTCTAAAACCGGCGGTCTTGGATGACCTTCTTGACGTCGTCACAGTCCCGCAAGAGGTGAGGGGCGCGTCGATTGCCTTGCTGCAGGAATGCAGGCGCGGAGACCCTTGTCGCGGCGCGTGTAGTCGCCCACGCCCTCGCTCTGCCGCGCGGTCGCGACAAGGGCGTGAGCTGGTTGCCGATGTACCATGAGATGGGCCTGATCGGGTTTGTCCTGACGCCGCTGATCGGCGGCGTCACGGCCGTGTTCTTGCCGACACGGCGGTTCGTCTCGGAGCCCGGCTCGTGGCTAGCAACGATTAGCCGTCAAGCGCGACGATCACGTTTGCGCCGAACTTCGCACTGGCGCTTGCGACGAAGTGGACGCCAGCGACCATCGCGCAGCGCCTCGATCTGTCTTGTTTGCGCGTCGTGGGCTGTGGTGCCGACCCGCTCGACGCCCTCGCCGCCGTCCCGCGACGGGTCCAGCCGGTCGACCGGCGATCTTGCCCGGACTAGCGCGATGTCCGAACCCTTCCGGGTCGCGTACCACCAGTCTATCCAGTAGTCGGATGCGCTCAGTGTTCGACGGCCTCTTTGCATGGCGCATCGGGCCCCAATGTCCCCGCACGACCGTCCACGTCGGTTCAATACCTCCGCCGCGTCGGCGAACCCAAAGGCTGCCGAGCTTTTTGTGCAAGCTTTCCGACCGAGCCAGACGCCTCCCGAATTTCCACACCGCCTGCGCCAGGTCACTCTGGCGCGCGCCGCAGGCGATTCGAGCAGCAGGTTCTCGTCCTCTGATAGCCGGCGAGACAGTCGCGCAGAAGGATTCACGAAACCGACCAGCGTGCCCGGTATGGTGACGGAGTCGTCCTCCGGCAGCGGCAGCGACTCTTCGAAGTCCTTCGGTCCGTCGCTCTCGCCCGTATTTGGCGCAGAGTGGCGATGCATTCCGGCCGATTTAGAACATGGCTACCTTTTTGGACATCCTTGCAGTTGCATCGCACCATTTAGCTTGACTTTGGCGTGGGTGAGTGCTTACTCACTCGCATGAGCTCACTGCGAATGACCAGCGACCTGAGGCGTCAATTGATCCTCAGTGCCGCAAAGCGCTGCTTTGCCCGACACGGCTATACCGGCACCACGACCAAGAGCGTGGCGGCCGCCGCTGCCATTTCCGAGGCGCTGCTGTTCAAGCATTTCCCGTCCAAGGCGGCGCTCTACGCTGAGATTCTCAGCGACGAGTGCGAGGCCGACCCGGCGCTGATGGAGCTGCTGGAACGGGAGCCCTCGACCGTCACCTTGGTCGAGCTGATCCGCGGCATGGTCCAGCATTTCCTTCATATCGCCGACGGCCCCGACCAGGAAGAGGCCCAGCGCCTGCGACTAACGGCCACGAGCCAGTTGGATGATGGCGAATTCGCGCGTTTGCTATATGCAAAGGTCGAGAAGCTGATCGGAGCGGCCTTCGTCGCCTCGCACGAGCGCGCGGTCGCCGCCGGCGACGCGCGGCCGTGCACCGGCGACCCGCTCAATCTGTTCTGGTTTGCGCATCATTCGCTGGTGATGGCGGCGCTGACCAGGCTGCCGGCCACGCCCTGCCTCGACTACGGCAAGGCAAGCGATCTGGAGCGCCAGCTCTGTGAGTTTCTCCTGAGAGGTATCGGACTTAACGACGCCGCAATTGCTCCGCATCTGGGCCGCGCCCCGGATCTCGGCAAGACGGCGAGTGCAGAAAGTGCATGACATGAACATCGTAACCGAACACAAGATATCGGGCGAACCGATCGACAAGGCGCCGGAGCGCCCGGTTCGGCCGCTGCTGTGGTTCATCATCGTCGGCTCGCTGCTGGCTGTGCTCGTCGGTGGTCTCGTCTGGTTCAATTATTTTCGCGGCCAGATGATCAAGCAGTTCTTCGCCAACAACAAGCCGCCGCCGGTTGCGGTGAGCGTGGCCGAGGCGAAGTCGGAGGTAGTGCCGAACCTATTGACCGCGGTCGGCGGGCTTGCCGCCGTGCACCAGGTCGACGTCACCACCGACGTCAACGGCCGCGTCACCGAGATCAAGTTCGAGCCGGGCACGCATGTCGAGGCCGGCACGCCGCTGGTGCAGCTGTTCGACGCGCCGGAGCAGGGCGACCTCGCCAATTTCAAGGCGCAGGCAACCGTCGCGCAGCTGTCGCTCGACCGCGCCAAGCAGTTGGCGTCGCGCCAATTCGGTCCGCAGGCAACCGTCGACCAGGCACAGGCGGCCTACGACCAGGCGCAGGCCGGCATCGCCAAGACCGAGGCGCTGATCTCGCAGAAGCTGGTGCGCGCGCCGTTCTCCGGCGATCTCGGCGTCCGCAAGGTCGAGGTCGGGCAGTATCTGACGGCCGGCACGGCCATCGTATCGCTGACCGATCTGTCGGAGCTGTGGGCCAACTTCACGGTGACGGAAAAGGATTCGGGCAACCTCAAGGTCGGCCAATCGGTTCGGCTGAGGGTCGACGCCTATCCGGGCCGCACCTTCGACGCCAAGATCACCACGATCGAGCCGCAGATTTCGGCCGACACCCGCAACATCCGCGTGCAGGCCACCGTCGCCAATCCGGAGAAGATCCTGAAGCCCGGCATGTTCGTGACCACCACTGTGGTGCTGCCGGATAAGCCCGCGGTGATCACCGTGCCGGAGACGGCGGTCGATTACACGCTGTACGGCGACTCGGTGTTCGTGATCACCGAGAAGAAGGAAGAAGACGGCAAGACCAGTCTGAGTGCGGTGCGCACCTTCGTGCAGACCGGCAGCCGGGTCGAGGGTCGCGTTGAAATCCTCAAAGGTGTGAAGCCGGGCGACAAGGTCGTCGCCGTCGGCCAGCTCAAGCTGCAATCGGGCGCGCCGGTGTCGATTTCCGCCGATCCGGCCCCGCAGATCCCGGCGCAACCGCCGCGCTACTAACCATACAATTGCGTGATCCGGCCCGGCCGGATCACGCTTCTTGAGACATAGAAATCGAGATCGCCGCGATGGCCCTTACCGATATTTTCATCAAGCGTCCGGTCCTGTCGGTCGTCGTCAGCCTGCTGATCCTGCTGATCGGCCTGCGCGCTGCGATGGTGCTGCCGATCCGGCAATATCCGAAGCTTTCGAACACGGTCATCAACATCACGACCGTCTATCCCGGCGCGTCGGCCGACCTGATCCAGGGCTTCATCACCACGCCGATCGAGCAGGCGGTCGCTTCCGCCGAGGGCGTCGACTACATCACCTCGTCCTCCGTGCTCGGCACCTCGACGATCCAGGTCTACATCAAGCTGAACTTCGATCCGAACCAGGCACTCACCGAGGTGCTGGCCAAGACGAACTCGGTCAAATATCTGATCCCGAAGGAATCCAACGACCCGATCGTCACCAAGACGACGGGCCAGACCACGGCCGTGATGTATCTCGGCTTCTCCTCGGAGGAGCTGTCGGGCTCGGCGATCTCCGACTATCTGACGCGCGTGGTGCAGCCGGTGCTGTCGACCGTCGACGGCGTTGCGTCGGCCGACATCCTCGGCGGCCAGACCTTTGCGATGCGGCTGTGGCTCGACCCGACGAAGATGGCGGGCCGCAACGTATCCCCGGCTGACGTCTCGGCCGCGATCGCCGCCAACAACTTCCAGTCCGCCGCGGGCCAGACCAAGGGCTACCTCATCGTCTCGAACATCTCGACGAACACGGGTCTCACCGACGTCAACCAGTTCAAGAAGTTGATCGTCAAAGCCAAGGACGGCGGCTTCGTGCGGATGGAGGACATCGCCACCGTCGAGCTTGCCGCCCAAAGCACGGATGCGAGCGTTGCCTTCAACGGCGAGCACGCGATCTTCATCGGCGTGCAGGCGACCCCGCAGGGCAACCCGCTGACGCTGGTCAAGGGCGTGCGCGCGCTGTTCC
The DNA here is from genome assembly GCF_008123965.1 of Bradyrhizobium hipponense. Taxonomy (GTDB): domain Bacteria; phylum Pseudomonadota; class Alphaproteobacteria; order Rhizobiales; family Xanthobacteraceae; genus Bradyrhizobium; species Bradyrhizobium hipponense. Next base: position 17,873 of record NZ_VSTH01000094.1, read on the forward strand.
CCGAACTCGAGCGCAATTTGCCGCCGTCGATGAAGATGAAGGTCGCCTACGATTCGACCAAGTTCATCCAATCGTCGATCGACGAGGTGGAGAAGACGCTGGGCGAGGCCGTGATCATCGTGATCGTGGTGATCTTCCTGTTCCTGGCGTCGTTCCGTTCGGTCATCATTCCCGTCGTCACCATCCCGTTGTCGATGATCGGCGTCTGCACGCTGATGCTGGCGCTGGGCTTCAGTTTCAACCTGCTGACCCTGCTCGCCATGGTGCTCGCGATCGGTCTCGTCGTCGACGACGCCATCGTCGTGGTGGAGAACATCCATCGGCATCTGGAAGAGGGCAAGACGCCGGTCCAGGCATCGCTGCAGGGCGCGCGCGAAATCGTCGGTCCCGTCATTTCGATGACGATTACGCTGGCCGCCGTGTATGCCCCGATCGGCTTCCTCGGCGGCCTCACCGGCTCGCTGTTCCGCGAATTCGCCTTCACCCTCGCGGGTTCGGTGATCGTGTCCGGCGTGATCGCGCTGACGCTGTCCCCGATGATGTGCTCGGTGCTGCTGAAGAACACCGAGGAGGGCCGGTTCGCCAAGCTCGTCAATAAAGTGTTCGGCGCGCTGACGCGCTGGTACGGCCGCAGGCTCGACCGCTCGCTCGACTACAAGGCCATCACCGGTTTGTTCGCGGTGACGATCCTCGGGCTGGTTGGATTCCTCTACATGCACACCTCGAAGGAGCTGGCGCCGGAGGAAGACCAGGGCATCGTGTTCGCGGTGACCAAGGCGCCGAAATACGCCAACATCGACTATGTAGATTTCTACGGTGAGAAGCTCGACAAGGAATTCGAGAAGTTCCCCGAAACCGATCTGCGCTTCGTGCTGAACGGCATCAGTGGCCCGCAGGGCGGCATCGCCGGCATGCTGCTCAAGCCCTGGGACGAAAGGAAGCGCTCCTCTATTCAGCTGAAGCCGCTGGTGCAGGCCGAGCTCTCCAAGATCGAGGGCGTGCAGGCCTTCGCGTTCAACCTGCCGCCGCTGCCCGGCGGACCGGGCGGCCTGCCTGTGCAGATGGTGATCAATTCCACCGCGGGATTCCAGACGGTGTATGAGCAGATGGAGAAGCTGAAGGACGCGGCGCGCAAGAGCGGCATGTTCATCGTCTCCGACAGCGATCTCGCCTACAATCAGCCGACAGTGACGGTGAAGGTCGACCGCACCAAGGCCCAGGATCTCGGTATCAACATGCAGAACGTCGGCAGCGCGCTCGCGGTGCTGCTCGGCGGCAACTATGTCAACCGCTTCAACCTCGAGGGCCGTTCCTACCAGGTGATCCCGCAGGTGCCGCGCGGCAAGCGGCTCTCGCCGGAATCGCTCGGCGGCTTCTACGTGACGACCAACACCGGCCAGCAGCTTCCGCTGTCGACGGTGGTATCGATCGAGACGAAGACTGCCCCGAATTCGCTGACCCGCTACAATCAGCTCAATTCGGCGACCTTCTCGGCGGTGCCGATGCCCGGCGTGACCGTCGGTGCGGCGGTCGACTTCCTCGAAGGCGAGGCCAAGAAGCTGCCGCAGGGCTTCAGCCACGACTATCTCGCCGACAGCAGGCAGTATGTTCAGGAAGGCAACCAGCTCGCGGTCACCTTCGGCTTCGCACTGGTCATCATCTTCCTGGTGCTGGCGGCCCAGTTCGAGAGCCTGCGCGACCCGCTCGTGATCATGATCTCGGTGCCGATGGCGATCGTGGGTGCCCTGATCCCGCTGTTCTTCGGCATGGCGACGATGAACATCTATACCCAGGTCGGTCTCCTCACCCTCGTCGGCCTGATCACCAAACATGGCATCCTGATGGTGGAGTTCGCCAACGAGCTCCAGGTCAACGAGCGGCTCGACCGCCGCTCGGCCATCGAGATGTCCGCACGCATCCGCCTGCGGCCGATCCTGATGACCACGGCGGCGATGGTGACAGGCCTGATCCCGCTCCTGACCGCGACCGGTGCGGGCGCGGCCAGCCGCTTCTCGATCGGCCTCGTGGTCGTCGCCGGCATGTCGATCGGCACGCTGTTCACGCTGTTCGTGCTGCCCGCGGTCTACGTGGTGCTGGCGACCGACCATCGCGCGGTTGCCGATTCCGAGCGGAACACGCAGGTCGCCGACCTCGACATCGCCGGCAAGGCGCTGCGGCCGACCTAGATTTTGGCGAAATTCTAACGCTTTACTAGGCGGGCCTTGTCCAAGTCCAGCGACGCGGCGACAGTCGCCATCGGCAATTGCTCCGCGTCGCTTGATGGACGCCGGTATCGCGTCTCCTTCGAGAAATCTACTCCGACAATGTGATTTTCCTCAAGCCAGCAGGTACTAGATGTCTTCCGCCTTGCCGAGCATTCGGCGACGGAAAATTGGAGCGCCGGGCCGTCAGCTACTTTCCGGCGCAAAATTCGGCGGCCTTGTGAGGCAGCCAGAATCGCTTGGTGTGGCGAAAACTGCAAGGTCGAACGGATTGGCGTTGACTTGAAGCGGCAGCATTGATTCATTCTTATGAATGATTCGTGAGCGAGCCCTTCAAACGCGCGAGAAGCTTGTCGGCAAGCTGCCGGTCACCGGCGAGCTGCTGCGCGGCTCGCTGCTGGAGCGCACCGTTCGTCACAAGAGCGGCTGCCCGAAATGCGCGCGCGGCGAAGGGCACCAGGTGCATGTCCTGACGGTGAGCTATGCGGGTGGACGCGTGCGCCAGTTCAGTGTGCGGCGTGAGCGCGTTGCCGAGGTGCGCCGCTGGCTGGAGAATTACCAGAAGCTGAAAGACGCGATCGAGGCGATCTGCGAGTTCAATCACGACCTGTTGCGCCCTGATGCGGCTGTGCCGCGGGGGAGGAAGAAACGTGATTGAGATGCGCAGAGCGCAACTGAGCTTCGGCGACGGCTTGATCGCCGGGGAAGTGAGCGATCTTCGCGAAGGTTGGATGACCCATGCTGACCGGGTTCTGGCGGATGAACAGATCGTCCGTGCGGTGTACGAGGCGCTGGCGAGACGACATCCCAAGAGCCGCAGTCGTGGTCGGCTGGGCGCGCCGGCCGAGGTGGTGTTGCGGTTGTTGATCCTGAAGCATGTTCGCAACTGGAGCTATCACGTGCTGGAACGCGCGTGAAGCGGGCCAGGGGCATCTTGAAACGGCTGGCGCTGCAAGGCTTGCGGCAGGAGCTGGAAGCGATGATGCCGCTGGTGCGGCAGGTGATGCGGCAGACCCGGCAACGCATCTTCCACGGCAACACGCGGACAGAGGACAAGCTCTTCAGCGTGTTCGAGCCCTCGACGGAGATCATTCGCAAGGGCAAGGCCGGCAAGCCCAACGAGTTCGGCAAGATGGTCAAGCTGCAGGAAGCCGAAAACCAGATCGTGATCGACTACGAAGTCTATGATCGGCGGCCGAGCGATTCGGACCTGTTGATCCCTGGCCATCGAAATCCATCAAGCCAAGCTCGGTCGCACGCCACGTCTGGTCGCGGCAGATGCCGGGTTCTATTCCGCCAGGAATGAAGCCGCGGCGAAGGCGAGCGGCGTCAAGCGCGTCTGCATCCCCAATCGTTCCACCAAGAGCGTCGCCCGCAAGCGCGAGCAGAAGAAGCGTTGGTTCCGCAACGGCCAGAAATGGCGGACCGGATGCGAGGGGCGCATCAGCGTCGCCAAACGGCGGCACGGGCTCGATCGCTGCCGCTACAAAGGCAGCGCCGGAATGAAGCGCTGGGTCGGGCTCGGCGTTGTCGCCGACAACCTCATCAGCATCGGTCGCATGATGGAACAGCAGTCACTCCAAAGGTAGTCCACTTCCAGCGCAATCTTGGCCTCACATCGCCCCGCCGCCCCCCGCGGGGGCTTCTTATTGTCTTGCATGGTTGACCGCGTCCTTCAAAACCGCGATTTTGCGCCGGAAAGTAGCTAGGGGCGCGCTCGGCTCCGTCCGGCGGTCGTTTTCCAGGCGGGTCCGCAGGCGCTTGGATGTCCGGATGGCGCCGAAACATCACCCCAGGCCGCTCTCGGGCAGCGACCGCAAGGCTCTGACAAAGGGGCTTGGTAAATCCAGTCGCTGTCTATATGGGCTACTCGCCGGCATCGCGCAGCGTCACCATCCTGCGGCCGTCGACCTCAATCGGGTCCTCGAAAGGCCGCACCCAGCCCGCCTTCATCACGTTCGCTTCACACGGTCCGCAATTACGCGTTCAACTGCGAGATCCGTCAGGTGATCGGCCAACCTCGTGAAAAGCTCTCGTTTCTGCGGGTCGGTGGCCAAGTCGCGGATGAGGGCGCACTCGGCCGCATCCGTGCGGAGCTTTTCCAACTGAGCCTGCATGTCTTTCATTGCGGCTACTCCGTTCCTTGAGCGGAACCGTATAGCCAAGGTGTGGATGCGAGCTGAGTGTCGAATTTTCTAGGCTCAGGTCGCCGGACCTACGCAAGGTCCGAACGCCTCCAGCGGCCCCGGCCTCTAAGACTCTAAAAGCCCCCATGGCCGGGGCCGTTCTTAAAGGTCCTTCGATAGACCCATGCCATCGATAGACCCTTCGACGTTCCAATTGAAATTCGGCCGAACCCCCGCCCTGCCAAACGAACCGCGGCTCCATTCCGACATGGTCCTCACTTAAGAACTGCGATCAACTGAGCCACAAGCTTTTCGCGATCTGCGGCACGCAGCTTATCAAGATTGATCTGCTTCCATCGGACTGCGGGAAGCTCTGCCGCTCCATCGACGCCCAACAGAGCCCAATCTGGCTTCCCGCACTTGAATCCGATCAGAAATTCCCGATGCTCCTTCGGCATCTTTCCAGATACCGCGGCGATCAAGTCCTCGCGGGCCTTCAATAGCTCATCGAGCGAGACCGGATCTGCAGTCATACCCTCGAAGCCGTGCTCGAATTCCTGGCGGATATCCTTTCGCCGCGGCACCACAACCTCCGAAATGGGCCGGTCATGGCTGATGAGATAGACGATGAAAGCGCGCCTCAGGTCGTCGCTAATGCCCTCGTTCGCCAGAAGATCGCGGATGTCAAAAAGATCGCGAGGATGTTGGCGGTCAAGGGCGGCGACGATTTTTCCCGCGTAGAGGTCGGAAAACGAGACGACTTGTGTCTCCGCAAAACCAAAGCTCTCCTCGACGTTCGAAAGCACGGATCGCATCTCGGGATCGAAGACGCAGCCGCGAAGGACGGGAGTGACTTCGATCTTGATCTGGGTGTCGGTCCTCTGAAGTATCAGCTTGGTAACGATGCCTTCCGCGCGGTTCACGACCTCATTCACCTTGACCCCCGGAATTCCCTTGCCAATGGCGACAGCCATTCTTTTCATGCCCGCATCGATCGCGGCCAGCGATTCCGGTCGGCCGGCGACGGGCAGGTAGGTCAGGTCGATGTCGACTGACAAACGCGGCATATCGCGCACGAATAGATTGATCGCAGTCCCGCCTTTGAGAGCGAAGTCCGTTTCCGCCGCAACGAATGGCAAGGTCTCGATCAGCAGCGCAACCTGATGCCGATAGCGTTCAGATAGGGGCACTGAGATCCTCCGGCACGGTGATCAAATATTTCGGATCGAGCCTTCCACCTTTCACCAGCATGCGCTTTCCTTTCCCCAAATCGACCTTGTCACGGTTTATTTGCTTCAGCCATGAATGGTTGTGCCGGTCGGCAAACCAGAAGAGCAGCCTTTTGACTTTTACGCTTCTGCAATCGTCCAGCAGCTTTTGCAGCTTGCGGGGACTGAGGTTGCGCAAGCCCTCAACAAGCATGTCGACCTGGTGGAAGCTCTCGCTATGCGGCAGCTCGTCGAGCAGTTCAAGCAACGCCCGTTCGGGCGATGAGATGGTGAGTGGCCATTCGCCCTCGCCCCATATCTGCTTGAATGGTCCTGCCTGGAATTCATCGGCAGCTGCGCCGGTATTGTTCTGGACATTCCACGCGTCGTTCTTGAGCTCCTTCGTCACTGGATCGGCTTTGAAGAGCGTTGTGCTCTTGCGGAAGGTGAAACGCTCTTTGAGCGGAAGCTTGGAGAGCCATCCGGGCGGAGCATCGGGACCATACAGATAGACGACGGGCGGCCCTTCAGCCCGGAGGTAGTGCGAAAAACCTTGCAATTCGAGCGCGGTTCGCCCTCCGACGACCAGTGGGTGCTCAAGCAGCGTCTGAAGCGATATGACCGCCTTCTGCCATGTCAGGGTGCCGAGCGGGCGTTTGAAAGTTCCACGCGTTGGCTGAACCAGCCAGCCAGCCGAGACATATTGGCTGCGCAAGCCTGTCGAATAGCCGTGCTTCGTCATCCACCCGGCATCGACCAACAGACCTTCCGGGAGGGTGTGTTCAAGGAAGTTTAGCTTTCCGCCAGAATACTTAGCCATACTGAGCAATATAGCACTATGTCAAACCCCCCTACAAGTTTATAGATTGGTAAATTTGCTAAGCCAGACTATGTAGAAAGCTCATAATCAAAACCTGCCCGCCAGGTCACGCCAATCACATTCGATCTCCAATCCGCCACCATGGGTGAAGCGAAGCGAAACAGGGAAGCCGTCTTAAACGGGCCGTGTCCATGCGGTTCGCAGAAGACGTCGCGTCTCTGTTGCTTCAACGGGCAGGGCTGGCACAAGCCGCCCGCTGCCCTCGGACTTAAAGCGCTGCCTGCCACGGGACAGGTCGAAAAATGCTACATGAAGGAGCTGGGATCCTGCGTTGCACCCATCTCGGCCGAACACATCATTTCGGATTCCGTCTGTCGCGTATTGATGGGTGACGGTGAGTTTTCGATCTCGGGCGTTCCGTGGCTGGAGGCGGGCGAAACGAAGATCATGGCGCCACCTCAGGCAAAATGCCTTTGTACCAAGCACAACAGCGTACTGAGCCCGCTCGATGCCTCCGCCCATTACTTCTTTGTGTCGCTCAAATCGTATTTCGACCATGATGCCGGTTCACGACACGCCATTCTATCCGGGCATGACCTCGAACGCTGGGTTTTGAGAACCGCCAAAGCAGCAGCCGTGTCCCGGAACCTGGCACGCGGAAGACAACGACTGTCGGGTGCGTTCTCGCGGGATGAGGCAATTCTCGACATGCTTGACGACCACCCGGCATTGGCCGGAAGGGGCAGGGCTCTACTGCACCATGAACACGGGCGACATCGCGGAAAACATACCGCGCTTTCAGTTCCAGCCCGCTGACAGATGACCGTGACGAAATCAAAGCCTTGGCGATTAACATCATGGGCTTTCGCTTCGAGTTGCTGCTCGAAGCGCCTGATCTGAGCAAGCATCCATCCTTGATCGGTGCAAGATATCGACCGAGCCGAATCCTGATCTCGTATCCAACATCAACAAATTGGGTGACACTGAGCTGGGAGGACGGCAAAAAACATGAGGAATTGACCGTCCGATGGCTTCAACGGCGCCGCGAGCCGCAGACCCGACACTTGGCCGAGAAGGTCGCCGAGAGATGATGTGCTTCTTGCAATTCGTCGGTCAAAAGCTCATTCACGACGCTTGGCTATAGGATGACTGCTTCCCCGCGAGCATGAGGATGAAGAGCTCGTCGAACGTGTTGTAATACGCCCGGTCCATGAACTGCCGGACCGTGAACTTCACCTTCTCGAGCGTCGTCGACGACGTCACCTGGAACGCCACTCGGTCGTGGTCGTCGCCGAGATCAATACCGGGAAAGTTCTTCTGCTTCCGATTCGGATTGGTAAGGTGCGCGAGGTTGTAGACTGATTTCAGGATGGGGATGAAGGCGTCCTCCAGCGCCAGGTTGATGTCAGTCCGCCCCTGGGAGGTCGCAAGCTCAACCTGAAAGATGATTCGGCTGACCACGTCCCGGAGCTCGTTCTCAACCTCGAGCTGCCTCATTCGCGCACCCCATCTGCAAACGGCCGTCTTTAGTGATGGGAACGCAGGGGGAACATTTCAGGGGCCACGGGCCAGCCATCCCGTCGACAAGTTCTCTTCGCTGGCAGTATTCCCCCTCAGACGCGGCCCTTGTGCACGAACGTGCGGAATTGGTCGAACTATGCTGCCAGCCTCTGTATCCGGTTCTCTATCAATTTCAGGAACGCGCCAAACCCGAGCGGCGACATCGTCCTGGGAATAGGTGCGACGGCGCGCGGCAACGAACGCGGTGCGTTTGGAGATAGGCACGATCGGTTCGTTGCCACCGCTGAGGCTACGATTGATCATGAATCCTGAGCACACAAGCGACGCTGACGGTACCCTACTGCAAGAATGCAGGCGCAGAGACGATCTTTTGGTAACAGCCCGGGTACGCGTGGCATTTATCTCGGGTAGAAAGGCGCAGCGCGTTCCCAAGTCCCTGCGGCTCGCTATAAAGGGGCATAGGCAATATAACTCTCGTCACGCTGCAGCTTTCCAGCGCCCCAATGGAATCAATCGGTTAGTCTCCTGCTGCTGCGATATCGTCAAATCAGAGTTCCCCGCGCTTTCATACGACGCGGCATTCTGCTTTGTCCCATAGCGACCGGGCCTACTCCACGGCCCCACCATCCAAGTGCTTTCAGTCAGGCGGAAGATGAAGAACCGCTGATTGGCCATCAGGTCCTTATGGATTTGACCCGTGCGCTCCGTAGCCGTCGCAGTCTGAGCGCGGCCTCTGATCTATTAGGCCCGCAGAACGATAAACGTCGAGGTCAGCCGTCCGGAAGAGTTATCGAAACAGCAAGAGCTGCACCGATAGGTCCAGTTCTTCGTTCAAGAAAATAGCGCACCTGTTCGTCTCGGGAAGTGTCGAATTGCTCTCCGACCTGGCATGTGAGCAAGAGATCGGCCGCCCAAGTTTCCAACCGCCAATGCCGCTTGCGCTCTTCACTTCGGCGACTGGCTGCGCAGTGAAGGCGCTGAAGCAGGTGGCATAGACGAGGCACGGATAGATCGCTTCCTCACCGGTCACCTGCCTAATTAGCGCTGAGAACCGGATTCGCAGCAATGTCGAGGCTCTCCCGCATTGCCCACTTGAGCATTGAGGATAGGGCTGTACGGGCAGCGGGCTGCTGGGACCGCTCCATGAGCTGATGCGAGGTCAGCGATACGAGCCGAGATATGGCGGCGGGTGATCTGGAAAACTGAGACGGGATGCAGGGGTCTCCAACTGGCCAACAAATAGCGTTCTATTTCCGAATTGGTCGGGGCTTCAGCCTTTGTTTGGGGTTCCGGAGATATTGATCCGCGATTGCCGGAGTGGGTCGGCCGCCTGCAGGCGCGCCTTGGCTTTCTCGTCGACCGGGTCTTTGCCATTGGCAACCAGGCCCAAAAGCCGCTTGGCCTCCTTGCGTGCAAGCTCTGGTGTCCAAGGGGCGCCGTGAGGACCGATGGTGACGAAGCGCTGCCGACCGAACACTCGGTACTTGAGAACGTATGTCGCTTTTGTCGCGTTGACGTTTACGGCGGGAAACAGCACGCCTTGATCATCCGCATGGGGCAATACCGGATACGGTTGATGACGAAGACCAAAGGCATGTCTAAAGTCTGGACGTATATGCGTCGTACGATGCTGTTGGGCAGTAGCTTCTTGGGTAGCGCGTTGTTCGGGGGCGTTACGCTGCCTACACCCAATCGGCCGCAGCGCAAGGTTGCCATGGTGTTGAAGGCGGCCGACTCTTCCTTCGTCGTTGGGTGCACACAAGACGGCATTACCTCGTTGCGTTATCGTAACGATACGTATGACACGGATTATATCCTGCCTGGAGCCGTGCTGGGGAGGGCTCACGCTAGAGTTCGGCGTGCCGGATCCGAGTGGCATACGCTTCGAACCGGCGTTGATGCAACGAAGCCGATGCATAGCGCGGCCCTTGAACTAGCAGCCCGCGATGCCGGCGTCCTTCTCACGACCCGCCTCGCAGTCGACGAGGCTGGATTGACGTGGGAGATCCTGCTGCGGAACGACGGCATGGCGAGCGTGGAGGTTGGCGACCTCTATTTGCCTATGCCGATGAACACCGAATTTCCGGCAGGGCAACCGGTGTCGGTGGCTGTTTTGAAGCACAGCTTCGTCTCGGGGCATGGATCGCACATCTTCTGGATTCGCGGCAACAGCGCCGGTCCCTTCCTCATGCTCTTACCGGAAGCGGACACGTCACTGGAATATTGGAATGTCCACAAGGATTCGGCCGAAGCCAGTGGGACGTGGTGCGCCTACATCTTGGGCGGGGCGGCCGCCGGCGACGCAGTGGCGGGCGGGACTCGCTGGCGACAGCCGACCCATTTCCTGTCCCTGTCGCCGGCCGAGGAACGGCGTTACCGTCTCCGCTTCCAGTGGGTTGCCGATTATGAGGCGGCGCGCAGGGCTATCGCGGACGCCGGTCTGGTGGACGTGGAGGTAATGCCGGGCATGACGGTTCCCAACGACCTGCATGTCGACATCGCGCTCGCGTCCTCCATTCCGGTGGAGCGAATCGAAGCGGAATTTACCGGCGACACGATGGCGCAACGGTTGCCGGATCGGGCTGGCAGGCGACTATGGCGGGTCCGGTTTTCGCGATTGGGCGAGAACCGGCTGACCCTGCACCAGCCGGGTGCGCGCCAGACCTTTCTTGAATTCTTCGCTACCGAACCCGTCGAGACGATGATGAAGAAGCGCGCAGCCTTCATCGTGAAGCGGCAGCATCGTGACCCGTCCAAATGGTACGACGGTTTGTTCGGCGAGTGGAACATGGAGACGCAGGTCCTGCTTGGCCCGGACAATTACGACCGGATCAAGGGCGGGCGCATCTACGAGGTGACGTGCGACGATCCCGGGCTGAGCAAGCCCGCTTACCTCGCGACCAAGAATGCCGAGCATCCTGATGCGGCGGAAGTGGCGGCGCTGGACCGGTATATCGATACGTTCGTCTGGGGCGGGCTGCAACGTACCACACAGGAGGCACACCCCTACGGCCTCTACGGCATACCCGATTGGAAGCAGAACCGGGAAAGCAGCAATCCCGGCCCAAAGGGCCGCCTGCATATCTGGCGGCCTTATGACTATCCGCACATCTTCGCGATGTATTTGGCCATGCACCGCATCGCGCGTGACCATCCCGCGATACCCACCCGCCAGAGCGCACGAGATTATTTGGTACGCGCCTACGGTACGGCGCTGGCCATGTTCACGGTGCCGATGCGCGTGATGATGTGGTCTGCCTACCGCACCGGCTTCTACAACGAATGTGTGATCCCCGAACTTCTTTCGGCGCTCACGACGGCGGGCTTGATGCGCGAGGCGGCGACGCTGGAGGCGCACTGGGCGCGTAAGGTGCGCGCCTTCGTCGATCCGAAGGCGGACCTGTTCGGGTCGGAATATCCGTTCGATTCCACAGGCTTCGAATCAACGCAGGCACTGGCGCGCTCGGCCCTTGACGACCCTGTCGCCATGGGGGTTTCGAAGGCGGCAGCCCGTGCCTTCGCGGAGCGTCAGATCGCTGCAAACCTGTTCTGCCGTGGCTGGCTGGAACCTGCTTATTACTACCTGGGCAGCGATTATCGCGGGACTGCGGGCGACGCCTATACGCTGACCTACATGGCGCAGATGGGCGGCTGGGCGCTGCTTGATCATGCGCTGAACGATGCAGACGACCCGCATCCGCTCCTTCGTCTGGGCTATGCGTCACAACTCAGCGCGTGGGCCTTGCTGAACAGCGGCCCTGCGTCGGCCGGTCATGGCTATTGGTATCCGGGCGAGGAGAATGACGGCGCGGCCGGTGGCGGCTTCGAGCCGGCGCCGAGCGGGACCACATGGCTCGGTCAGCCGCATCACCGTGGAACGTGGTATTACTCGTGCGAGATCGACCTGGGATTTTGTGGGGCGGTCCGCGCTGCTGCGACGATCGTTGCCGACGATCCCATCTTTGGGCAGGTTTGTCAGGGTGGCATCGTGGAGACGTTCGCTCACACCCTGCGTATCTGGCCACGTGATGGCGTGCGGCGACGGCTCAACGTGCGGCTCCAGTCTCTCCGATTGGACCTGGTGCTGCTTGACGCCCGATTCCGGGCGGATGGACCGATCATTCTGAATTTGGGGGAGGGGTGGATCAGCCTTACGCCTGAGCCCTTTGCCCCATCTGCATCGGGAGTGACGTTCGAATTGCGGTACGATGACGGGAGGAAGCGCAAGGAAGTCGTCGACATCACGGACAGCCAGATTGTCGTCCGCTTGCCTGCGGCGCGCTTACCGCGGGTTCAGGTTCGCTAGTGTTGCCGATTATCGGGTGCGATCGGCACTTATGGCCTGCTGTTCCACGCGGCTTCCGAGGCGATGACGATCATCGCCGCAAATCCCGGGCATCTCGGCGCACGTATCCGCGTCACCGCGGTGCTGCATACCTCGGGTTCGGCGATGACCCACCATCCGCACATCCACATGATCGTGCCGGGTGGGCATCGGCGGCAAATTCAATAATCGTTGAAATATGGAAAAAGTGAATGCCGTGGCCGCGCTGGCCGCGCTCTCCCGGGAGAATCGCCTCTAGCGCGACGACGGCAAGCGAATAGAGGCCCGTCTCACCGTTGGCAGAGGCCGAAAAGCCAAAGAGGTGAATCTGGAGCCTTTGCGCCGAGGGCATAGGATATCTCCTTGCCGGGCGCATGAGATCACCCGGCGGTTTTACGCCCTAGGGCGATCTCTGGTTACGCAGTCATTCTACCGCTGCTATGGGCGATTAGTCCGCCCCTCAGGAATCGTATGTAACTCCAAATAGCCCGGACTCACGGCTCTGTTTGCGAACTACTCGAACTCGCATGGGTGAAGGCCTACGGAGAAAGCTCACGCGCCTGGCAATGAACTCGACGACAGATAGCGGAAGCAGCACCGCCGCGACGACCATCACTGCAAAATCGCATTGGCCGGTGCGACCTGCCCCGCGTGGCATAGCGTGTCAGCCGCGTTCGCTACGGCCAGCCCTTTAGGCAACTGGAAACTGGGATTCAGGCAATACAGCTTTCACCATGGTCATCGAAGCGCGGCAAGGGCCAGGCGTTCCGTCTGAATCATCCGGTGCCGATTCCCGCTTGACCGCCAAGATCATGGTTCGCCTGGTTTCGAGAACCGACCGGGTAGCTTTTTCCAGCTCGGCGGATTGGAGGATGGTCGTGCCAACCCAGGAGTTGGTTAAGAGGGCGCCCGGGAACGTGGCAGTGATAGCGACGCCGGCAAAATTTCATTGACGGCGGGCTACTTTGCCGAGTGCCCCCGGCGAGGAGCTCCGCATCCTTCTGCGCGAGGGATCGAAGCCGGATGGCGTGCGCCGTTGTGGCGTGGAGAAGAAGGGAGTGTTCGAAAGAATGGAGCCTGCTGGTTATGGCTCTTACTTGCCCGGCTTACTGGTGTCGGAAACGACTGAGACTCCGAAAGGAGAACGGGAGCAGAGCATGCCGGGAAACGCCTCGAAGTCGGGCGCCGGAGGCCGGTGGAGAGCACAGAGTAAGGTGTGACGGTTTTTGGAGAAAAGCGTCATGCCTAAAAGGGCGGCGCTGTTCAGGTAGGGCGTATACTCTACGTCCGCGATGAGTACCGAACACCACGTCTGCAGTTCGATCAATGAAGAATTTTCAGATCAGGAGAAACCGATTCGTGCAGTTGGGAGGGTGTGGGCTGAACGTGTAGCGGGGCAAGATGCTCGGCGAAGTGTCGCTCCTGGAGGATGGAACGCCACAGGAGGGGTGCGCCTGAGATCTGGACGAGGCTTCCGAAAGAACTATGCCAGACTACGTCGTGGACTTCCGTATCTTCATTCTATCAGCGCCGCGCGCAAGCGTTCTTGGTTTGGGCTGCTTGGCTCTCGATCGCTTGGCCCGGGGGCGCCGGGGGAAGAACAGTCTCTTCCAATTACTCGCATGGTGATCGCCCGTGCCAAAGTGTCAGGGGTTTCGAAGCGAGCTATTCCACGGCGAATGCGAGCCCTCTCAGAAAACGACATGGTTCGTTTTACTTTCCCGTCGGTCGACAGTAGCACGTAATCGAGCACCGACCTGTTATGCTCAGACAACCTGGTAGCGGCAATCCAGCCGTGAGGCAGGCGTGCCTCACGCTTGATGGACCAGTACGGCGCGCGGTTTTGTCTTCCGCACCAGAGCGCCACTCGAATTGAGATCTTGATGGATCCATTCACGCGCAAGTAAGCCGTGCCGTCGCAAGAGGCAGTGCGGCCACCGGCCTTCCTGATAGCCATGGCAATTTGCAAGCCGAGCTTGGCATTTTGCTCGGCCCACTGCGGGCGCGAGTCAAGAAACTCATAACTTCGCTTGGGAGTGTAGCCGATCAGCCGATACACGTTCCTCAGACTGCCAAAGTGATTTTGATAGGTCGACGTGCAGGGGAGGCCAATAGTGCCGTCTACGATAGCGGAGGTAATGTGTCCTTCCTTGAGGAGCGTTCGGCGCAGACGCGAAAGCATCTCCTCGTCAGTGAGGTCGACACGTCGCTCCTCAATGATCCTGTTAACCTTCAGGAAAGCGTCACGTTCGATGATCGGCTCGATACATCCCTCGCTGGTAATCCAAACCTCGGGCGGATTGTCGGTGTAAGTCTGGCGCAACTTACGGGATCGCCGGTTAAAGGTGAGGTTCCCAACGTAATTCTCGTTTCTCAGGACTCTGTTAACTGCGGCGCGCGTCCATCGTATCCCAGTGCTCGTCGGTACGTCCTTCCGGTTCAGCTCCCCAGCGATCACGGCTTCGGACCTTACCTCCAGGAACCGCTGAAAGACCAACCTCACTACGGCGACTTCCTCGGGAATGCCGGGCCGTACTCGGATGTGATCGCTGGTGAGATACTTCCGATCGCCCTTCTTCAGCACGCCTCGCGACTGCTGCCTCGCATCGATAAGCTCGCGCAACAGGGCGTAACCAGGGCGTCCTCCGAGCTTGAAGCCAAGTCGCGCGAGGCGGCACTGCCCAGCGTGAACTTTGGCCGAAAGCTCACGACTGTATTCCGCAGCCATTACTCGCTTGATGTTTTTGATCATGCTGGAGATCATGCTGCCATCATTGTCAAATTGCTCGGCACAATACGCAACTTTGATGCCTGCCTTCTTACAGACAAACTCGTAATGCGCGCTCTCATCGATATCCTGAAAGCGGCCCCACCGGCTTACGTCATAAACCAGGACGTGAGCAAAATCGGCTTCTCCGGTTTGGACATCCTCGATAAGCTGCATGAGACCGGCCCTGTTCTTGATCAGCAGACCGCTCTCACCTTCATCGCAATAGGTGCGAACGATCGTCAAATTATGGGCGTGGGCGTATGCCGCAATCACCGCAGCTTGGTTTTGTATCGAGTATTGCTGCCGAACTGTCGACATACGGAGATATTGTGCCGCTCGGATCGCAAGCTGCGATTTCAGTTGATGAGGGTGGTAGGCGACGGGTAGGTTGGCCATCGATCGAACTCCGATGCTATACGGGAGTGACAAATCAAGCCGTGTAGGAGCGGCCCCTCATGTCGGCTGACTTGACGTCCCGAGTGCCACGCAAGGCACAGGAGAGCGACTATTGGTACTAAATTTGGACGGCTCGATCAGCGGCGGCCACCACCATATGCAGGTCCGGGTCTATTTTGAAGATACGGACTTAGTGGTTTTATCGCACTTGGCCAGATAGTCACGGACCGCATCGACACGATAGAGCGGCCGGCCATCGACGTAGCGCCATTTCAGCGGGTGGGTTGGATCGCGCCGCCACTGCTCCAGCGCTCCGGGCGTGCGCCGAATGACAGCGGCCGCCTCCAATGGCGTCAAATTCGAGCTGCCTGGCAGCGTATCGATGTCGAATGTCGCGGGCGGCGGGATGCCGCGGTTCTTGCGAGGGCGCTTCGTGGCGCGAGGCATTTTCCGACCACTAGGCGAAGCTAATGCTTCGATTGGAGTCTTTTCGTCCTTACCGCTCATACCTCCGCCCCGCACCATGATCCGACTGAGACAATAAGATCGTACTTCGGCAACAAAGAAGCCGGTATGGCTGCTGGGTAGCTGTGGCGTACAAATAGGACGAACCGTTCGAATGGCCGCGGCGCGCCAGGAACAGGCTTTCAGTCCGACCTTCAGCCTCACAACCTGAAGGTCATGTCAAAAATCGTATTCCCGCAACCGCCGATGCTTGCGATAGCAAGCCATCCAGAGCCCAGGCCTCCGATATTGGGATCTCGGTCGAGACCTTGGCCTTGTTCGTTCGCCCTGGCTGACGACGACACCACCACTCCCCGAGCCGGCTGCAAAGGCGGCGAGGGCGCAGGCGGCCGTGCGCTACGACAATTTCGTCGCGGCACTAGGGCGACGGCTCAGCCAAGTGCCGAAGCTGCGACAGGAGATCCCGGACGATATTCAGGAGGCCGAGCCGACGTGAGGGTAGGGCTTAAGAGTCTGATGATCGCTCACCGCGTGGACGAAAATCCAGCCGCGGCGGAGATTCAAGACCGTGCATCGCAAGCAGTTCCTGAGCAAGAACCGACAGCGCACAGCCGATCTCTTCAACGCACGGGGATGCATCGTTCTCAACATCGGCTGGAGAGAATGCAAGGACAGGAATCCCAGAGACGATCATTGTCCGGGCTCGAACTCGGGTGTGAAGATCCTCGGGCAGCGTGCGATTGGGGCATGGCACTCAGCTGCCAGCCACCGGTAATCACCCTTCACGCATGCAAGGAGCGGATCATCCGCTTGCTCGGTTGCGAGGAAAAGGTCGTCACCGAATCGCTCAAGAAACCGTCGCGCGACCCGAATATTCGCAATCACAGTGTCGGTATCGTCGTGGCCTGCGGCAATTGCTTCCGAAATATGCTCGGTGGACTGCCACATCGCAGGCGGACACTAGCGGACATTCAACGGCGCAGGTAGGCATGTCGCCCTCCTGGCCGAGTATGTGGATATCGCGCGTTGCCTTTGTCCAAACGGGCCAGGCGTGGAAACAAGATGGCCACTCGCCGGGGTACCATGCATGGAAAACTCGAAACAGGCCTGTAAAGCAGCACTACGTGACACCTCTCCGGAAGCTGCGAACGTCAGACCGTTCGGGCTGAAAGGCCTCAACTAGAACTGGCACGGCGCTCGCAGGATCGCCTTCGCCACATACGAAAACATCAGCGGCCGCGTAGGACCTCTCAGGCCAAGTATGCAAGGTAATGTGCGATTCAGCCAACAATGCGATTGCGGAGACGCCGTGACCCGGACAAAACTTATGAACATGAAGGTGGAGTAATGTCGCACTCGCCGCACGGATGGCTTTTCGAATTGCGTCTTCCGCAATGGCCGGATCGTCGAGATTCTTCGCTCCCCATAGTTCGATGAGTATATGCGTCGCACCGGTGGACAGAGCCGGTGGGGCTTCCTTCTCGTTATCAATAGTCATTAAGAAATCTCCATTGAATTATCGGCCCAATAAGCTGAGCTAATCGGGATTTAGGTGACGACGTGATCAGGCGCTTGGTTTGCCGGCACTTGGATGATCTCAATGCTGCCGTTGAATCCGACAATTGCGACGACCTGCGGCAATTGTGCCTTTGAGCCGCCGCCAGATCCTTGATGCGGCGATCACCAGCTTGAACACCATCGGCCTGGCGGTGTTGGCGACAAGGAGCCCTTTCGTCCGCACGGTCCCGTATCGCCCGGTGGCGAACACGCGCTCGATGGGATTTGTGGTGCGCAAGTGATCCCCAACGTTCGGCCAAGAAAATCGTAGAAGGCCAGCGGTGCTTCGCGATCCTTGACCAGGCATTCGACCGCCCGGCCGTACTTGGCGCAATACTTCTCGCCGAAGACGTCGGTCGCCGCTTCGGCGGACGCTCGGTTCGCGCCCGCTAGACCTCGCGCAAATCCTTCATGGTGGCCTGCACCGAGAGTCGGACCTTGTCCGGGACGTTCACGGTCTTGTGCACCCAGCATCATGGTGGCGTGTGCCGGGAAAGACCTCGTCGAGCACCTTGTAGAAGTCGAGCGCGCCGTCGCCGACATTGGCCAAACTCCTTGCTAATGGTCACGGCGCCTCAATTGTTTTGCCAAGCCACGCCTCTCTTGAAGTAGGCGAGCGTGTGGCCCTGCGCGCCAAAGGCGTAACCGAGGCGACCGGCTCCGCGGACAAAGTCGCTTGGACTCGCCTTGCAGTTTGCGCTCAGTACTATGCCGGAGGCGGCGAGGCGGGTATTTGTACCGTTGGACACAGCACTGCTGGCCTCGAGTTTGAGGCCAAACACCCAGCTATTCTTCTGCCAGTTGTAGTCGATCTGGCCGCCTGCCAGGAACACAGGAGTATCGACGCCGCCGCCATAGACTGACGGACCGCAGGGATTACTGAAGGATTTTTGGCCGTAACCACCGCCGGCGTGCCCGCCAATATATCCTCCGGACCAGATCCACAGAGCCGGTGGCAGTTGTACTGCTGGCTCAAGGTCCGCCGAATTGGCTGCACCGCTTGCGACCAGCGTAATCGTTGTCGCTCCCCAAAAACGAACTCCAGATCGCATCAAATACTCCGCGGCGCTTTCCCGATCCACAACCGAGCGCCTTCGAGCTGGCATCGGTGATGGCACCGCGAATGAAGCAAGCAGCGTGCCGCTTGGAAATTGAGGGGGCTCCAATTGCTTCGTACCGGGTGCATGCGTCAAGTTGTGGACAATGGTCTTAAAGCTGACATCGCGGCTGTAGCGTCCGACAGTATGCTGCGCAGCAGGAATTGTTGGCCTGGACAGATTTTCGATCTATCGAGGCACATGCGAAACGGTGAAACGCAACGGATATTGCCGGCGAGCGAAGCCGGCCATAGCGCTGGACCCGTCTACCCCACACAGGGATCGCACCGGCTACGCTGCGGTTATCGAAATCCGGCTCGTGGGAAAAATCGTGACGAGCGATCAGTCACGCAACGCGGCACGCGCAGGAAAGGCTCATCATCAGCGTCTTCCAGCTTACCACGAATACCCGCGCGATAATAACAGTCCGGCTCCGGCTTCGCCGTAGTGCTAAGCGGCTTTGTCGCAACATTATTCGTATCGGTTCTGCTGTAGGCGCCGAGACGGAAGCTTCTTTGACGCGTGAAGAGAAGTTGCCGAGCATGCATCTCGTGAAGGCTAAGCGAAGGCGCTACCCGCAATTTCAATTCCGGTTCGGAAAGCCGTATCGGAACGCCCTTTGGCGTAGACTGGACGTCGCCTGCGCGTCCACAGCAAACGTTTCTGAGCGCGTTTTCGTGTGCACCAAGGCGGACCACTGCGAACATCAGCAGACCAAGGACTTCGCGGCGGATGGTTCTGTACGCTCACGGCTCGTTACGCTGCCCATAGCTATCTCGTTATAGCCACGAACGTCAAAATGTATGAGCGCTCAACGACTGTCCTTCAGCGGCTATGCAAACAACGCCGGCCTCGTGTAAAACGGTAACACACCTCTGTGTTGGTTCTTGCACAATCGATGTCATCGCTTGGGCGCCGCAGGCGACCTGCAGCCCGCCGGGCGCCAAGTTCGCTTTCATGAGGAGAGCACAAATGCAAGAGACCACAAGCCGGAACGAGTCTCTGGGCGCGTTGGTTGCGGGTGCCATGCAGACTATCGCGTGTCTACTACAAGATCCGGTAGATGCCAACGCCGACTTGAGGCCCTAGCGTCCGGTCGTGCTGCCGATCATCAAGGGAATCGAAGTGAACGCAAAGGACGAGAAGCTAAGAACGGGCAAAACGGCACAATATGACTGGCAGAACCAGGGCGGCTACGCAATGCACACCTCGATCAGGATCCTCTGTGTTCTGATTTGAGGGCCGCAGAAGGCGACGAATGGCGGGACGCGTATGCCTACGGAAAATCGATCAGGCAAAAATCAGCTTGTGGAACGTCAGCCGATCGACGCGATCACGGCGATCGATCGCCTTGCAAGATCGGATCCGGAGAGGGTTGCGCTGAGGTGCGGCGCAGACGAACTCACCTATAAGGCGCTGCGATTAAGATCAGATGCCCTCGCAAGGACGTTACGAGAGCAGGGCGCTCAGGGCGCGGTGGTCGGCTATTGGGGTGAGCGAGACCTCGACTGGGCGACGGCGATAGTCGCAATTCTTAAGGCTGGATCAACGTACCTTCCGCTCGACCCATCGTTACCGGCTTCGCGTACATCATTCATGATCGAGCAGAGTCGCTGCGCTCTGATTATTGGCCCAGACCAGCTGGATTCGCTCAGCCTATTCCAGGCGACCAGCAAAGGCACCACGCAATTCATGGCGATAGAGGCGGCGCTGCGCGAGGGCCAGACATCGTCTGTTGTGCCATCATCGAGCGAGGATGGACTCGCCTACATTCTGTTTACGTCTGGTTCAACGGGCCAGCCTAAGGGCGCAATGATCGAGCGCGCAGCCCTAAACAATCATTTGGTGGCAAAGATTGATGCCCTAACCCTCACTCGAACCGATTGCATCGCGCAGACGGCGTCGCACTGCTTTGACATCTCGCTGTGGCAGCTTCTGGCAGGGCTTTGCGTCGGAGGCTGTATCACGATCATTGACGATGCGACACTGAAATCGCCGGTATCGCTTCTCAAAGCGATTCAGGGACACGGCGTGACGGTAGTTCAACTCGTTCCGTCGATGCTTGCAGTATTTGTTGAATATTTGCAGCCGCTTGCGGCGGCTGATCGAGCTCTGGACGGTTTGCGGATTATTTCGACGGTCGGAGAACCTTTGACACCCGCACTGGCGCGCGCGTGGCTTGCCTTATATCCGCGGGTCCCCATTCTCAACCACTACGGGCCGACCGAGTGCGCGGACGGCGTCACGCATCATCTGGTTTCCGCACCGCCTGCGCTGGCTGACGCTTATGTGCCGATCGGCAAGCCGATTTCTAATCTTGAGGTTTATATCGCCGACGGGCCGCGGCTGTGCAAGGCGGGAGAGGTCGGCGAAATCTGCGTTAGCGGCGTTGGCGTCGCTGCTGGTTACGTCAATGACGACGTCCGCACCAAGGATGCTTTTGGGCCAAACTCGTTCTCAAACGTTCCGTCCTTCCAGCGCCTATACAGGACAGGCGATCTCGGGCGCGTTCGTTCCGATGGTCTTTTGGAATGTCTCGGTCGACGGGACCGTCAGGTCAAAATCCGCGGGCATAGAATTGAGCTAGGAGAAATCGAGGCTCGTCTCTCCGCTCATCATTCGGTGCGTGGCGCCGTCGCGGTCGCCTCCGTCCGCGCAGGCGTAAAGCTTATGGCGAGAGACATAACCAGGGCCGAGGGGGAAAGCGGGACGAGACGACTCATCTCGTATGTGTCCGCTCCAGCTGAGGTAACGGAAGGCGAGCTTCAGAACTTCCTTGCTGAAGCGCTGCCCATCTACATGCTCCCAGAAAGAATCATCCACATCGACGGTATTCCGCTGACCAGTAATGGAAAGGTCGATTTTGGAGCATTGCCGGACCCGACCAGTGTTCGCCCTCCATTGCCGACGCCATTTGAGGAGCCGCAAACAGACCTCGAAGCCCAGCTGTGTCAAATTTGGTCCGGTGTTCTGCGTATTGAGAACATTGGCGTGAACGACCAGTTCATAAGTCTCGGCGGAGACTCGCTCCGGGCAATGCTCATATTGGGCCAGTTGCAGACCCAGCTCGGAGTGAGAACGGATTTCAGGCTGGTCCTGAATGGAACGATCCGATCTCTTGCGGCTTCGATCTCGGCGCGAGCCGAATCTACACCGTGCATAGCACCGGCTTGCGGAAAGCTTACACGATCGCCTCTGACGCGAGTTCAAGAGCACCTGTGGTTTCTTTCGCAGCTCGATCCATCTGCCAGGAACTACATCATTCAGGGCGGCCTGCGAATGCGGGGCATCATCGATCTGGCCGCGTTCAATCGCGCCTGGACCGATGTCGTTCATTCCCATCAGGCACTTTCGGCACGCTTTATCGACGAGGACGGTCCGGTTCAGCTTTTTGATGCTCCGCACCGCGCAAGTCTTGAATTGACCGATGCATCTCATCTCACGGCGCAGGAAGCTGAGGAGCTGATCGCAGAGTTACGGCGAACCGAGCTGAACGGCAGCTTTGATCTCAGCCAAGGCCAGCTGTTTCGCGCGCGCATGATCAGTTTTGGACCTGACAACCATCTCATACTGATCACCGCTCACGAAATTATCATCGATGCCTGGTCGATCTCTGTTCTGCTCAGGGACCTTCGACAAAGGTACGTAGATGCCGCGGCGTTTTTACCAGAGAACCGCGCGTCACTCTCGACCTACGCAGTCTGGGAAACACAACACGCTACTCCAGAGGCGCTGGCCAACCAATGTAGCTATTGGCGTCGTCAGATTGGTGATGATCCGCCGGTGCTTTCGCTTGGAACGGGACGAGCGCGGCCGCAGACAAATTCCTACCGCGGCGCCTCGCATGCGGTGGCGCTTGGCAGCGAGCTCTCCAATCAGGTACGGGAGTTTGCGCGCCGACATAGGTGCACCACGTCGACAACACTCCTCGCATGCTTCAAGCTGCTGCTGCGGATGTATAGCGGTCAGGACGAAATTATCGTTGGCATACCGCATGTCGTACGAGATCAACCTGGCAGCGCCGAAATTGTTGGCTTTTTCTTGAATATGCTGCCAATCCGCACCGCGGTCGAGGTCGACCAGTCCTTTGCGGTTCATGCCTTGCGCATCCAGGGCCTGGTCAGCGATGCCATCGCAAATTCGGCATATCCGTTCGGCTGGATGGTAAGGGATACCAGGCTACATCGCGAAGCGGGACGATCACCGATCTTCCAAGTTATGTTCAACATGTACTCCGAGGCCGCGGAGCCACTTGGCCAACATGAGTTGGATCTGACATTCCGCGAATACGAGACCGGCTACGTAAAATTCGATCTGACATTGTACGCACAAGATCAGGGCGATGAAATTGCCCTCCAGCTTGCGTACGCGGAAGACCTATTTTCCAGCGATCTGATTATCCGCATGGCCGACAATCTGCGCCGTCTGATTGCAGCCTGCATTGAGAAGCCGCTTACGCCCATTCAAGATCTGAGCTGCCTCAGCGAGTCAGACGTCACTATGCTGGACGCGCTAGAGGGTTCGGCGCAATCATATGAGACCGAATGTCCGCTTGTCGAAGCGTTCGAGCAAATCAGCGTCTCTAATCGCAGCCAGGTGGCATATTTTGGTGATTTCGGTGAGATCACATTCGGCCACCTGCGTGAGCGCGTAACAGCTATCAGGTCGTTACTGCGGGCTTCTGACGTGGGGGCTGGCGATATGGTCGCCATGCTGGTCGACCGATCGCCTGACGTTGCCGCTGTTATCCTTGCGGCACGAGCGTTGCAGTCCATTGTTGTTCCTATATCGCCGGATTATCCGCGTGATCGGATCGAACATATCCTGCGAGATAGTCAGGCAAAGCTTTTGGTTCACGCAAATACCTCTGACTTTGGGTTTGACATGCCGTCGATTTGTCTGTTGACCCTAGAAGGGTACGGCGCGCCCGCGCAGGAGTTTGGGTGCAGCGACAAACCATCAGATCAGGGAATTGCGAGCCTTATATACACGTCGTCCTCAACCGGGAAGGCGAAGGGGGTTCTTATACCGGAATCGGCAATTCTCAATCGACTGAACTGGATGTGGCGATGCTTTCCCTTCGATAGTACGGACGTGATGGTTGTCCAGAAGTCCGCATCAATTGTTGCGTCCGCTTGGGAGTACTTTGGAGGCCTTCTGAGAGGCGTGCCCGCGCTGATCCTGACCCAAGAGCAGTTGCTGGATCCAGATCTGTTGTTGTGCACGTTGGCGAGACATCGCGTGACACACTTGTTTGCCTCGCCGCCACTCCTGTCCGGCCTCATTGCTTCCCAAGAACGGCACTCGCGACCGACCGCCTTGCGGTTGGTCACAAGCAGCGCCGAACCGATGCCTTCCTCGCTCCCTGTTCGCTGGCGTGAGTATTTCCCCGACGTGCCGTTGTGGAACTTCTATGGTGCTACGGAATGTGCATCCAATGCGGCAGTCTACGAAACATCGGATGCCTGCGACGGCTCGTCGCACGTCCCCGTTGGACGCCCAATCGATAACGTCAAACTCTACGTGCTCGATGCCCAGTTGAAGAGAGTCCCCGTCGGAGCCGCCGGCGAACTCTGCATCGCGGGACGCTGCGTGAGCGCTGGGTACTGGCGGGATCAAGATCGGACCAACCGCTGTTTCGTGCCGAATCCGTATGACGGCGGGCAATACAGCGTTCTTTATCGAAGTGGCGATATCGCGCGCATCTCAACAAGCGGCCTTCTCGAGATTTGCGGCCGATCGGACAACCAGATTAAAGTACGGGGCTTTCGCATCGAGCTGGAGGAGGTCGAAGCGGCCATTGAGTCTCATCCGGCAATCGCAAAGGCCGCGGTCGTCGCAGAAGACATCGATGACCATCGTCGCTTGACGGCCAGCATGGTTCCGGCTCGCGACGGTCTAAGCTCTGCAGATATTGTCACCCACTTGCGCCACACATTGCCGTCCTACATGATTCCCGCCGCCTTCCGGTTGGTTGACAGTATCCCCCTTACGGCGAGCGGAAAGATAGATCGTGCTTGCCAGTCGTCCGTTCCTTACCGCGAGGTCGAGCCTGTTCCATCTGCTGAGCTCCGCACGAGGAAGGAGCGTATTCTCGCTGGGATCTGGCAGGATCTATTAGGCGCCAAGTGGGTCGGGCTCGATCAAAGCTTCTTTGATATCGGCGGCGACTCTCTTCTGAGCGTGCGCTGCGTCACGCTGGCGCGCAAAGCCGGGCTGAATCTCACTGTCGACCAACTCTATCGAACACCGACCATCAGGGAATTGGCGGCAGACGGAGCGGCAGTTACAATCGATACCTTCCCTTCCGCGGATGGCTCATTGCCAGTTCCCCCCGCAATCTCATCTTGGAACCGTCTTGTCGGCTTCGATGAGCATTTCAACATCGGCGATCTGTTCTTCTTGCCCGGCGGCGTCCTGAATATCCGAATGCTGGAGCGCGCCCTTGCCCATGTCATGGATAGGCACGAAGGCCTCAGACTCCGTATTGCCCGAACCGACGATGGTCTACGTCTGACAATCGGGCCTTCCGTGGCCGAACGCCTCGTGGAGGAGATCGATCTTGTCGGAATGACCGACCTACAGCAGCGTAAGGCAATCGAGAGTATCTCAGCAAGACGTCAACACATGTTTCGGTTTGACGGCCAGACGCCTCTTGTTAACGTCACGGTGTTCCGCACATCGGAAAGCGGCGATTACTATCTGCTGGTCCTGATGCATCATTTTGTAGCGGACGGGATAGGCTATCGACTGTTCCTGGAAGCATTGGATGCGGCGTACGCCCTGGCCTCAGGCCACGCCGTGAGTGGTCCCGAGAACATACAAATGCTCTCTGCATGGTTGAAGCGCCTTGAGCACTACGCGAACAGCGAAGCGCCAGCCGAACTCAACTACTGGGAGAGGATTGACTACAATCAGCTCAATTTGCACGTCAGCGCCACCTCATCGGGCGGCGCGAGCTTTTCGAAAATGACCGCGAGAGAGCTTCACTATGCACGCCTTGAAGGTCGCATGGATGAAGCGAATTGCCGATCCCTTTGGGAAGATCAGGGCAAGTACCATCTTGAGATCGACGAAGAAGCGACAGCTGATCTCCTCAATATTTCAGCCAGATTGGCGCATTGTCAGGACTTTGATGTGTTTCTTGCCGCCATTTCTGGCGCCTTTGGACGCGTTTTCGGCAACTATTCGCTCTGGATTGATAGCCTTACCTCGACCCGAGGTCGGCTGTTTGACGATCTCGATCCATCTCAGATCATCGGCCATATCAGCGAGCTCGTTCCGATTCCCTTGAGTCTCACCGGAACGGAACCCCGTCCCGATCGTGCTCGTTCAATATACCGCCAGCGCAATGCCCTGCCGCGCAGAGGAATAGGCCTTCGGGCCATGAAATTCCTAAACCGAGATCCAGCCGTGCGGAGCCGGATCGATCGCCTGCCCTTACCCAGAATTGGATTGAATTATCGAGCGGGTTTGCAGCGCCATTTTCCACGCCGTCTCCTAGCCAAGGAACCTTCTCCACTTTGGATCGGCGAAGACATGGATGAAGGGGCCGTGATTCACCTCTTCTGGTTCGATGTCGGATATCAAGCCGGCCATCTACAGATCGAAACGAGGTATGATCCAACACAGGTCGGTTATGAGGTGACCCGTAATCTTTGTATGGTGTTGCAACAGGAGCTGTTGCAGACGATCAGCGAATTCGGAAGAGCTGGGGACACCGTCATCCATGAATGAGCCGGATGCGATTTCGCCATCGAGAGCGATCGCGATGTGATGCCAAAGAAGAAGCAGCACATCGATCTATCGGATCCCAATCTCTCGAGCCTTATCCTGCGGCTCGCCATTCCGTCTGTTGTTGGCTTATCGATCCACGCGTTACAGCAGGTCGTCAACGCGATCTTTGTTGGCGCACTTGGCGCGCAGGCGATCGCAGCTGTCAGCATGACCTTGCCGATTGTGGTCCTGCTCGCGGCAGTCGGACAGGGGATCGGTGTTGGAACAGCGTCGTTCATATCTCGTCATCTTGGCGCTGGTGAGTACCTGGAGGCGAGTCGAGGCGCGAGTACTGCACTCGCGCTCGCCGCCCCGATCGGTATCATAGTTACCGTCGCTCTGCTTCTAAACCTGCGAGGGATCTTCGTAACGCTCGGGGCAAGTCCAACCATCATGCCCGTGGCGCTCGACTACGCGGCGACGCTTTTGTTCGGGTACACCCTGATGCTTCTAAACATTGTCAACGGCTTCATCGTCAGAGCCGAAGGCAACACACGATTCAGCATGTGGACGATGATTACCGCCTTCGTACTGAACGCTGTGCTTGATCCCGTCTTCATATTCTTACTTGACCTTGGCGTGCGAGGCGCAGCCCTCGCAACGCTGGTATCTCAGATCGCTGCTGTTGGACTCTATATCGCGTATTTTACGAAGCTTGGCGGGACAGTTCTCGTCCGGATATCTCACATCTCGTTGCGAGCAGATCGCATCAGGCAGCTCGCGTTGGTAGGCGCGCCGGCGACAATGACGAGTATCTTATCTGCTATTGCCGTTATGCTCTTGTACGGAGCTGCTGCGCCGTTCGGCGACGATTCCATCGCGGCCGTGGGAATAGCTGTGCGAATCTTGACGATGGGCGCACTACCTATCACCGGCTTCTGCATAGGCTCTCAAGCTGTCCTGGGTTTCGGTTGGGGCGCACGCGACTTTGCTCGTGTATTGAAGGCTGCGAGGTTCATGCTCTCCATGACTGTCGCTCTTTCCGT
Organism: Bradyrhizobium hipponense; assembly: GCF_008123965.1. Taxonomy (GTDB): domain Bacteria; phylum Pseudomonadota; class Alphaproteobacteria; order Rhizobiales; family Xanthobacteraceae; genus Bradyrhizobium; species Bradyrhizobium hipponense. The sequence continues at coordinate 45,141 of NZ_VSTH01000094.1, forward strand.
TGCGTATTCTGTGGCCGTTGTGATTTTTGCGCGGCCTTTGGTCAGGCTGTTCAGCGATAGCGATAAGGTCACGGAAATTGCCGTCTCGACATGCATCGTCTTCCATCTCTTTTTTGGACTGTTTGGTGTTGAGAGTTTCGTGGCGACGATGCTTCAGTCGTTCGGCAGAGCACGCCTCAGTGCGGTTGTGTCCTGGGCAAGGCAGGGCTATCTCTTCATACCGGCCGTACTGTTATTCCCGGTCATATCGGGTTTCAACGGACTGTTGGCCAGTCAAGCAATCGCTGAGCTGGGCGCCGGAATGATCGCGCTGTTTGTCATGTTCCACCAGTTCGCTGAGCTCAGACGAGCGCTCCGGCATCCTACTTCAAGAGCGATCGGGATCGCGGGTTGACCTGACAAGGGACATCATCGGAGCTCAGAGCATTAGGCCTACATAGCCGGGGAGGTGTTGCGCTCCAAGAAAATTGTTATTCGGCCTGCAATATTGGCTCTGACTCATATGTGGAACGGCCCGGGCTACAACATCTTTCTCTGGTTGAACAGGGGATGACGGTGCGGTCATATGTTCGGCCTGTAAACGCGGCGCCCGGCCGCTCGCCACGATGATATCCGCGGAAGCAATCGCCCAATCAATTTCTCGCGCGCGAAGCGCAGTGACTCAGACGGTCTGATCGCTACCGGGAATGTTGTCGTTCGGGGTTCATCCAGATTTGCACCTTGCCTCCTCGGCAGCTTTCTTCTTCCGCCGGAGAGCTCTTAAGATTAGGTTTTCAGCACTGCAGCCGGCGCCTGATAGATGCCGCCTGCTGACCAGCAAGGCCCAGATGGTGCCGCAATCTTATTGGCGAGCGCCACCGCTACGACCTTGACCGGCCGTCTTTGCAGCATGGTCCGTATCCAGAGCAGGACTTTCAAGCCTCGCTTAGCAAGCTTGATGATTGAGGTCGCACCAACGATCAAGAGCGTCCTTAGTTGCCGATTTCCACGCTTTGATATCGCCCTTTCCCGCCGCTCGACTGTGCCCTCGGTGTTAACCCCGTCCAAGCCGCAAAATCTCGTCCAGTCGCAAAACCGCGAGCATCCACGACCGATGTCCGAACGGTAGCGGCGATGAGGGGACCGACACCCGGAATGCTCATCAGGCGCCCGGCATCGGGGTGGTGGGTCTTTCTCGATACGTATCGAACGTTGTGCATTGCGCCGACCCCAGAAGTTCGTGAACTTTTCGAGAGATTACGAACATTTCCACTAGTTCAAGAGTGGGCCGGCGGCTTAATCGGATCAGCCTGTAGATCTGTTCTAGGGCCTTGATCTGAGTGGCGTATTTTTGCTTGTGTCGTACCTATCATTCTTGGTACCCGCTGCCTTTTATCAGCTAGCCTCCGGACGTGAGCCGGTTCGCGAGTGGCTGAAGCTTCTGCCGGAGACAGACCGCAAGATTGTCGGTGAAGACATCAAGGATGTGGAGTTTTCCTGGCCGATCGGCATGCCGGCTTTGCGGGGCCTTAGGAAAAGGTCTGTGGGAGGTCCGCAGCGAGCTTGAGGGCAATCGTATCGCGCGGGTACTGTTTTGTGTTCACGAAGGCCGGATGGTTTTGCTGCACGCTTCTATAAAGAAGACGCAGAAGATACCCCAAGCTGAACTTGACTTGGCACAAAAGCGCCGAAAGGAGATCACATGAAAAAGAAAGGTCGCATCGGATCATCCATTGACGATTTTCTGAAGGAAGAGAATATCTATGAAGAGGTGACGGCACGTGCCATCAAGCGCGTCATTGCGCGTCAGCTTGATGCCCTCATGCAGGACGAGGGGCTAACCAAATCCGCTCTCGCCGAACGCATGCAGACCAGCCGTGCGCAGCTCGACCGGCTCCTGGATCCCAACAATGAATCCGTGACGCTCGCAACCCTGACGCGCCGCGCAGGCCGTGGGCCGCCATCTGAGGATGGAATTGGATTAGGCCCACCATTCGCTTGGAGTGGGGCGACGATTTCACTCGATATGGCTATTTCAACGTTCGCTGAAAGTGTTTATCTCAGTGAAAATTCCGCAAACGCCCAGTCCAGAGAGTTGCGCAGCTCGCTCAGATTTGTACCGTACCCAAGATCAACCTATCGCACTATTAATTTGGTTCGGCCAAGCTACCGACGAGTATCTCGCGTAACGGGCATCGACCTCTTCTTGCAGGAGGCGCACGCGCCGCGATCGGCAAACCATTGTCAGGCAGGTGTGCAAACTGGCGGGCGAGAGAAGCTGAGCTTCTTCGATCATGTCGAAGACATGCAGCACGCCGCGAACCTCGATACCGATCTCGATTCCAAGCTCCCGCATATCGCGCGCTCCCGCGAGTATGGTGTGACCGCCGTCGGCGGCAAGCGCCAGCGCATAGGCATCGTGAACAGAAAGGCTCGGACATTCACCTTGACGCCCGGAATTCCCTTGCCAATGGCGACAGCCATTCTTTTCATGCCCGCATCGATCGCGGCCAGCGATTCCGGCCGGCCGGTGACGGGTTCAGGTCGATATCGACTGACAAACGCGGCATATCGCGCACGAATAGATTGATCGCAGTCCCGCCTTTGGAGCAAAATCCTTTACCGCCGCAACGAATGGCAAGGTCTCGATCAGCAGCGCAACCAGAGCTGGTCCCGGTTATCTGAACAGATTCACCGGGTTGATAAGTGGAGCGTCTGCCGGGGTTAGGCCGCCAAGCGGAATGACGGCTGGTTGAAGATATCGACCGATCGAGTGGCGCGCCTCGCTGGCGTGCTCGCCAGCAACGCCATCGCCATCAGCATGGACGACAACCGGTGCCGAATTTATGGTGATGAAGGCTATCTGGCCGGTTGCCTTTAGGCACCCTACAAGGGTTAGCAGGCGGCTAACTCATCAAGCTTAGGTATCCTAGCGGCCTCGTCGCAAAATGCGGGGACATGCCAGACGAAGGAGATCGCAGATTGCCGACTTTACCGACGTGCAGTCGGCGGGCGATTCAGTTACTGCGGCCCCGCCGATCGACTTGTTCCTCGCCAGCTTGCGAACGGCTTGGAAAGAGGGCGCATCTCGACCAACGGACCGGCCGATCCTAAAAGCGAAGCGAGCTCATCGTCGCCCTGACCCTTCGAATTTGTCGGTCAGCGGGCACCATCGGGTTTCTCACGCGCCTCCCTACTGGCGCAGCGCGGCTCACGGATGCGCATTCGCATGACGATCTGCGGCACGAAGGGGGCGATGCGTGCCCGAAATCCGACGCCGACGCAAAGCATGTCAGGTTACCTACAGGGGACCTTACTGGGCGTGTGGATGAAAGCTTTGTCATGTGCTTAGTGCGCGCGGACAGCCTGGCACGGTGATTGCTAATTCGGGTGAAGCGACAAGGTCGCGAGTAACTTTGGAGAAGATCATCATGCTATGCTTGGCGTCCCCGGCTCCTTCGCTCAAAGTCGAGAACTGGCTGCGTGGCGAGCCCCTCACGAACTTCGAGCCAGGGAAATTGTACATCGTCGAATTTTGGGCAACTTGGTGCGGCCCATGTGTGGGGATGATGCCCCATCTGATAGAGCTGCAAGCAAAATACAAAGACGAAGGGCTTGAGGTCGTCGGAATCGCAGATAGGGAAGAAGCACCAACGGCGGATGAGGCTCGCGCCAAGTTGGACGCATGGTTGACTGAAAAGTTCTCAAATCTGAACTATCGAATCGGGTTCGACAGTACAGGCGAAATGAAGAAGCTTTGGATGGATGCCAGCTCTTCTCTTGGGGTTCCGACATCGTTCGTCGTCGACCGCGACGGCCACATTGCCTTTATCGGTCATGCGATCCACATCGACGACGTCTTGCCGAAAATTATCAACTGCACTTGGCGCAGCAGCGATGAAGCTAAAGCCGCCGATGCGAAACGGATTGCGGAGAACCAACGCGTGGCGCGCGAACTCTCAATCCGCCGGACAATTCGACTGGCGATAAAAGCAAAGGATTGGCCGGCAGCGCTCTCAGCGGTCGAAGGGGGCATTGCCACGATGCCGGACAATCTCGCGTTCCGCGAGATTCATGCGGATCTGTTGCTTCACAAAATGCGCGACACGGCGACCGGCTTCCAGGTCTTGCGCCAACTGGTTCGAGATGCGATTGGGAAACAGTCGGAGGCTGTGTATGGGCTGAATATCGTGATGAGGCAACTCTTTGATCCGGATAACGATAGGGCCTACCTTCCGCGTGCGGAGCGCTTTGCGATCGCCAGAGACGTGTCGGAACATATCCTCAATTCAGTGCAAGCCAGCGGTGGCCTCAACTTTGCTTCTTATAGGGTGGTCGCTCAGTATTACTACGAGAGTGGTGACAAGCAACGCGCGATCGAGCTGATCGAGCGGGCAATGACGTACCTAGACGATCCGAAAGTGCCGGACGCTATGAAAAAGCATTATATGCCGCAGTTGCTCCAAACCTTGGCCAACTACAGGGGCGAGAAGGTTTGTTGCAGCGGGTCTTGTTCGATTTCGCAGGAAAAGTCTCCTGGAGCTCCCAAAGTGCAGCCGCAGGAGGAGACATGAAGAGAGATGTTAATCGAAGATGCACGATCGGGGCTATGTAAGCGCCTTCGAAGCACTCGCGACCAGCGGAACGTCTAGGATCATTTAGGCGATTGCGACACGCAAGTCACAAGGAAAGCCTAGCCCACAACAAGCGATGCGACGCCCTGCGGCCCTTCTTTGCTGGGTGTCTAGTTAGTCGTTCGTGAAGAACCGTCCAAGCGGTTGATCAAGAATCGATTTTCCGGGCGAGATTGGCTTTGAGATTGCAAGCTTTCGGGCTTTGACTGCCCAAAAGCTTGCAATTTCATCTTTGAGGATTGAACGAAGCCGCTGGCGCGGCAATTGAGGAGAGATGGTAACGGCCGCCTCCTGTCTGCGAGAATCGAGGGTTTCAGAGCCCAACCCTTCAGACAGGAGGTTTTCCGATGGCCCAGGTGAGCTCTCGGCCGCCTCGGGATTGTTCTGCAGTTCGACGAAGGTATCGGCCATGGCGGCGAGGCCGAGGGCGCGCAAGCGATCGACGGTGGGGTGAATGAGCATGCTGATCTCTCCTGATCAATTGTAGTAATTGCGGCCACGGATGTTGGTGTGGAAGAGGATGGGCGCCTCCTCGGCGGGAGGAGCGGTTCTGTCGGTGCCGTTCTTGAGGATGGCGGCGACCGATTTGTACGAACGGGCGTTGAGCAGCAGCGCCCGGGCGCAGGCGGCATCGACGCGTTCCTGGCCATAGCGCTTGACCAGCCCGAGAATGCCGATGGCCGAGCGGAAGCCCTGTTCCGGATGCGGCCGCGACCGCAGGATGACATCGATCAGCGTCTCGGCATCGGAGCCGACCTTGGCCGCTTCGGAACGAATGCGCTCATGCGTCCAGTCGCGATAGCGGCGATGTGAGCTCGGCATATGTTCGGGAATCGTCGTCGGGCGATGCGGCAAGGTGCTGCGCAGATGCGACGCCACCCGCTTGCCGCGGAGAAATATCTCGACGGTCTTTTGGGTGATGCGGGCCTCGACCTCTTGACGCACGAGGTTGTGCGGGACGCTGTAGTAATGCTTGGCGATCTCGACGTGATAATCGAGGTTGACCCGGCAGCGCTTCCACTCGGCATACTCGTACGGTTCGTCCGGCAAGGGGGTGAGCGCCGGATGATCGAGCTCCTCGAACAGGTCGCGCCGACTTCGCCCCCAGCTCCGGAGAGGTCGATCATTCAGCTCGACAAGGAGCGCGTGGATCGCCTGGTTGAGGGCGGCGAGCGAGAAGAAGCGGCGGTTGCGCAAGCGCGCCAGAATCCATCGCCCGACGATTTGGACCCCGACTTCGACCTTGGCTTTGTCGCGCGGCCGATACGGCCGCGCCGGCACGATGGCGGTGCGGTAATGGCGGGCGAGATCGGCATAGGTCCGGTTGACCATCGGCTCGTGAAAGCAGGCCCGGGTGACGCCGGCCTTCAGATTGTCGCTCACCGTCTGCCGGGCCGTGCCGCCGAAATAGGAAAATGCCCGAACGTGCGAGGCGATCCAGTCCGGCAGGCTCTGGCTGAGGCTGGCTTCGGCGTAGGTGTAGTTCGAGGCGCCGAGCACGGCGACGAAGATCTGCATGCTGCGCACCTCGCCGCTGAGCCCGTCAACCACCTCCATCGTGTGGCCGGAATAGTCGACGAACAGCTTCTCGCCGGCGACATGGACTTGGCGCAGGGTCGGCTTGAGGCGGCCGGCCCATTCCTTGTAACGCTCGCAGAACCACGAATAGCTGAAGCTGTCGGAGCTTGCATCGCAATACTCCTCCCACAACAGCATCAGCGTGACGTTCGGGCGCCGCAGCTCGCGATGCACGAGCGCCCAATCGGGCTGCGGACGCTCGTCGCTGGGCCGATCGGAGGGTGGCGGATATAGGCGGTTCTCGAGCCGGAGATCGTCATCCAACTCCGGCGGCAACGGCCAAGTCAGGCCGGCGCGGCGGGCTCGGTTCAGGTACTTGCTGACCGTGCCTTGGGCCAAGCCCAGGCTGCGGGCAACGCCGCATTGCGACATGCCGACGCTGTAGTGCAGGCGTAGAACTTCACGAATGTGGCGCATGGACAGTCTCTCTGTCGGCATCTCGATCCTCTGCGGTTAGGCAAAAGACCAAGCTACCCGGGTTGCAGACTGTCAGCGGTGCGCGCCTCCTGATTGCCCCCCGATCGCGATCGCTGGAAATAGCGATCACGATCGGCTGGAAACGGTGATCACGATGCTCTGGAATGAGTGATCACGATGGCCTGGAATCGGTGATCACGATCGGCTGGAACGCGCAGATATCGACAGTCAGCGGATGGTGATCCGGGTCGAACAAGGCAAAGGCGGCAGGGACCGTTACGTCATGCTCTCGCCGCAGCTTCTGAAGATTCTGAGGGCCTATTGGCGGCTAACCCGACCGACACGCTGGCTGTTTCCCGGCGGCGACAGTGAGCGGCCGCTTGATGCAACCGTGCTGCACGCGGCATGCCGCTCGGCCCACATCGCAGCCGGTCTGACAAGCGCGTGACGGTGCACACACTACGGCACAGTTTTGCGACCCACCTTCTCGAGAACGGCGCCGACATTCGTGTGATCCAGGTGCTGCTCGGCCATGCCAGCCTGCAGAGCACGGCGCGCTACGCCCAGGTTGCCACCAAAACGATCAGCCAGACCCCGAGTCCGCTTGACCGGTTGTCGATTGGAGATCATTCCGCCCGGCTGATCGGGCATCATGGGTCCGGCTTTGGAGCTGGCGGACATATTCCGCCGCCACGGCGAAGCTTTTCGACAGGCGCACGCCGGTCACCTCGGCCGCGTCGAGCGACGCGTCATGGGCGCCATCACCGCGTGTCGGACGGCCGTGCTCGGTGGCCACGTCGAGCAATGCGACGACTGCGGTGCGACGCGCGTCGCCTACAACTCCTGTCTTATGGGCAAAGCCGGTAATGGGGAGCTGGCGGCAACTTGATCGCGTTCCTGTACTAATCACCGCTAACCCCGCTCTCCATTACGAGGTACGCCTGAGGAGTTCGATCAGCTTGTCGGTGGGCTGGAAGACGCCGCGCCGCAGGTGGGGCGGCACGATCGCCTGCATCGCATCGAGCTTCTCGGTCGGATCGCCGCGCGTGTAGACCTCGGTGGTCGTCAGCGTAGCGTGGCCCAGCCATAGCGACACCTTCCGGATGTCCCCGGTCGCTTGCAGAACGACCATCGCGCAGGTGTGCCTGAGTACATGGGGCGAGACGCGTTTCTTGGCGAGACCAGGCTGCTTGCGAGCCGCAGTCGCGGCGTGCTGCCTGAGCAGATAGGCAAAGCCCCATCGGCTCAGCGGCTCACCACGGGCGTTGACGAACACCTCAGGTGTCGTGACCTGCCCACGGATGGCGAGCCAGGCGCGCAGTGCAGCGGCCGCCGGCTTCCACAACGGCAGGGTCCGCTCCCGGCGTCCCTTGCCGAGCACAAGGATGCTCATCGAAGGCAGGTCGATGTCATCGACCTTGAGGCCCGTCAGCTCGGAGACGCGCAGCCCTGCGCAGACGGCCACGTGCAGCATTGCGCGATCGCGGATGCCATCGCGTGTCGCCGGATCGGGAGCGTCGAGCACGGCTTGGAGCTCTTCGCGCAGAAGGTAGGGCACCAGGCGCGTGTCAGTTTTCTTGAACGGGATCGCCAGTAGACGGCGGATCTGCTCGAGCGCTGCCGGCTGCCGGTACTCGAGGAAGCGGAAGAACGACTTGATCGCCGCCAGGCGAACGTTGCGCGTCACGGCCGCGTTTTTGCGCTCGTCCTCAAGATGCTCGAGGAAGGCGCTGACGAGCCCGGCATCGATCTGCTCGAGCGTCAGCGCCGATGGTTTGACCTTGAGCCGGTCGGCGGCGAACACGAACAGCAGCTGGAAGCTCGAGGCATAGGAGTCGCTCGTGTGCCAGCTGGCGCCCCGCTGGCGAGCTAGTGTGTCGCGCAGGAACGTCTCGATGAGGGGAGCGATCGGCGTCATGCGGACCTCCCTTCGACATGAACGCTTCGCCGGCCGTGGCGACATCGCGCAAGAGGTCGGGCGTGGCCTCGAGATACCAGTAGGTCGCGTAGATGTTGACGTGACCCATATAGGTCGCGAGTGCCGCCATGTGCGCCCCGCAGCGGCCTCGGCCGGTAGGGCTGCCTTGCAGCGCGCGCACCGCAAACGTGTGCCGCAGATCGTGCAGGCGAGGACGGTGAGCCGACCTCGATCTAATGCCAGCCTTGTCGACCAGCCTGTCGAAGGTCTCCTTGACGGCAATGTAGCGCAGCGGCCGACCGCGCTTGTCGATGAACATCGGATCATCGTCCGCGCCGGGCCCGCGACGTGCCAGGTATCGCTGCAAGCCGGCGGCTGCCGTGTCGTGCAGCGGCACCAGTCGCGTCTTGCGGAACTTGGTCTCGCGGATCAGCAGACCGTCGCGGGTCACGTCAGCGATCGTCAGCTTCAGGGCTTCGGAGATCCTGAGCCCGGTGGCTGAGAGCAGCGCGATCAAGGTCGCTTGCGTGTGCGGGCGCAAGCCGCGCATTGGCCGAAGCCGCAGCGCAGCTTCAACCAGCCGACTGATCTCGTCTGTCGTGTAGATGTGCGGCGTGCGACGCTTCTTGCGGGCGCCGAAGTGATTTGCCGGCGGCAGCTCGTGCCCGACGTCCTCCACCCGGACGTGGCGTACGAAGCGACAGACGGCTCTGAGCCGTGCATCGCGTTGCGCGACGGATGGTCCGAGCGCGGCCCAGTCGATCGCTGTTTTTGTCTCGACGTACGTTTGTCCGCGCTCGGCCGCGAAGGCGGCAAAGCTCTTCAGCAGGTACTCCGCGGTCGACATCGCGAAGCCCGTAGCGCGGCGCAGCGCGAGATAGGTCTCGATGGCGTCGAGCATCAGAGCGCCTCCGGCCAGGGCTGAGCAACCTGCTTCAGCAGCGACGTCGGCCTTTGCGTAATAGGCCGTCGTGTCGATGCCGCGATGCCGAAGGACGAGTCCGATCTTGTCGAGCGGCACGCCATGGCGCAGCATCTCGGTCGCCGCGGTGGCGTGGGCCCCTTTGACCGGCGCCACGATGTCGGCCCGCTTCATGATGCGCTTCACCACCGACGAGATGCCGTCGCCTCGTCGGAATGGCCGGCACGGCGCGATCGTGCGCAGGAACAAGAGATCGTTCCGGCGGGTAGACGGCCGGCATTCGAGGTAGGCGGCGATCGCATCCCCGACGTCTTGCGGTAGCGGCAGCCGGACCTCGTAGCGCGACTTGCCGCAGACCCGCAGCGACCCTGTTTGCCACTCGATATCGGTGAGGCGCAGTGCGCCACGTCACCGGCCCGCAGGCCGAGGCGCACCAACAAAAGAACGATCGCACGATCACGCCGGCGCGCGCCGGCGTCGCCGTCACAGGCAGCGATCAGCCGGTCGACCTGCTCGGTCGACAGATACCGGGGCATGTCGGCAAGCTGCCAATGAGCGTAGGCCGGAACGGTGCCGTCGAGACCTGCCTGACAACGGCCTGCGACTGCGAGATACCGCAGGAAAGCCCGCAGGCTCGTCGTCATCTTCTCGATCGTGCCACTCCCGCTATTGCTCGTCCGCTCCAGGAAGTAACTGCGGACATCGTTCGGCCTCCAGCCGGCCGGGTCAGATCGAAGCTCCATCATCAGGCCCGCGGCGTCGCGGGCGTAGAGCCTGACGGTGGGATCGGATGCGCCGCGATGCTTGCGCAGCCACGTCTTGAAGTCGGCGACCAGCTGCGGCTCGGCGGATGCTGCCCCCACGGCCGCGGACCGGCAAACGCCGAGCTCGACGAGGTGCCGACGAAAGAGCCTGGCACCGTAGATGGTGTGGTGGTTGCGCCGGCCGCCTTTGGCGCGTGGACACCGGCAGGTGCGCAGGTGCTCGCCGAACGCGGCGAGATCAACGTCCGTTAGGCCCGCGCCTTGCTCGGTGATGACATGGCCGATGTGAGCCGCCGCTCGCAAATAGCGTACCGCTGTCTCGGGGCAATAGCCTTGCTGCTCCAGTGCCGCTGCAAACCCGTCAAGGTAAGGCCCGCTCGGCCCGCTGCGCAAATGCCCCAGCATCTTCGCCGCCGAAAAGTACGTCTCCAACATGTTCGTCCCCGTATGTGACCGGCCATCAGTGGCCGACCCGACGGGGCCGCACAGGCGACTTGTAATGGAGAGCTCGAGAGCGGCAATACACAGGAAAATACGGTGATAGCGATTGCCAGCTCCCCATTACCGGCTTTGCCCATAAGACAGGTAATGGGCGACGCCCATTACCTGCCGCAATCGGCACTGTCCGAAGTGCCAGGGCGCGGCACGCGCACAGTGGCTCGCCGAGCGGCAAGCCGAACTTCTTCCCGTGCCGTATTTCCACGTGGTCTTCACCTTGCCGGCGCAGGCCGGAGAGATTGCTTTCCAGAACAAGGCGGTGGTCTATGCCATCCTGTTCCGCTGCGCGGCGGAGACGCTCACCACCATCGCGGCCGATCCCAAGCATCTCGGTGCCCAGGTCGGCGTGACCGCCGTCCTCCATACCTGGGGCCAGACCCTGCAACACCATCCGCATGTCCACTGTGTCGTGCCTGGTGGTGGACCTTCGCTCGACGGCACACTCTGGTTCGCTTGCCGGCCCGGTTTCTTCCTGCCGGTGCGCGTCCTCTCCCGGCTATTCCGCCGCCTGTTTCTGCAAGAGCTGCAAGCCGCGTTCGCGGCTGGCCAGTTGGGTTTTTTTGGTAATCTCGCCGATCCCGCCGTGTTCACCCAGCGCCTCGATCAGCTCCGACGGACCGACTGGGTCGTCTACGCCAAGCCGCCTTTCGGCGGGCCCGAACAGGTGCTGGCTTATCTTGGCCGCTATACCCATCGCGTCGCCATCGCCAATAGTCGACTGATCTCACTCGCCGACGGCAAGGTAAGCTTTTCCTGGAAGGACTATCGGCAGAATCGCAAAGCCAAGGTGATGACGCTTGATGCCGGCGAGTTCATGCGTCGCTTTCTCCTGCACACCCTGCCGGATGGCTTCCACCGCATCCGCCACTATGGCTTCCTCGCCAATGGCGGACGTAGTGATAAAATCGCCCTGTGCCGCCAACTCCTTGCTGTCCGCCATCTTCCGCCAGATCCAGAAGCCGGCACCGATCCCCTCGTCAAATGCGAGATCCCCGTCTGCCCACATTGCGGCGGCACCATGCGGCGCGTCGACGTCGTCCCGCGAGCCGGCGCGCGGGGCCATCCGTTTCGTTGTGATACGTCATGAGCCATGCCTGCACCATCCACCCCTTCCGTGATCACTTTCTCGGTGGCAACGTCCGATGTCGCCGTGGCCGCGTTCGTCACCAAACATCCCGCCAATCGTTCGGCCACGCATCCCAGCGCAGCAAATCCCCCGCTGGATCGGCCCCATTGCCCGATCAATGGGGCCGCTCACATCAGCTGAATGTCTCGCCGACGCGCTACGACCACAGGCGCGCCTTCTCGGCAGCCGCACTGGCTGCACTATCCCCATAGCGCCCACAACTCCGCGGCTTCGTTCAATCCGGCTTCTATGAGGTCGCAGGCTACGCCAGAGCGCGCGGCTGGCCTTTGCCCCGCGACCTCACAGAACCCTCAAGATTCCGTCGAATCGCGCGTCGTGATTCCGTGATCGCATCGGAGGGAGCGATGCAACCAAGGGAACGACGAGAGACGGGACAAAGCGATCTCCTGCGCTCACGGCTGGACGCGATCATCGACGTCGGCCACCCACTGGTGAAGCTGGCACAGACGAGAGACTGGTCGTTCCTGGAGCAGCGGTTCGGAGAGAGGGCTATCGCGGCCACAACGCCCCGGCCGATTACAAGTTCAGGGTGTTCATCTCAGGACAGAAGCGGCGGGTGACGCCACAGATCAAGCGCGAGCTGCGACGGCGCTCCGCCGTCGAGCCGGTCATCGGCCACCTCAAATCCGAGCACCGCATCGGCCACAACTACCTCTGGCATCGCCAAGGTGACGCCATCAACGCCGTTCTCGCCGCCGTCGGCTATAACTTCCGCCGCCTAATCTGCTGGCTCAGGCTCTTGTTGTGGCAAATCATCGGCACCCTCGCCAAACCACGGGATCAATCAGCCTGCAAATCAGGATTCTTTACGGCCGACTAACTATACCGCTGTGCTCACAACGGGCCGCTACTCTCGGCAGATGCGATCCCATCTTATGCAGTAGTCCTAGCACCGGATGTTTATACGTCGCCGTCGGCACAAGTTGACAGCAGCAGCAATCCATATTTCAAAGAAGCCCGCGGCGGCGCGCCTTGATAGCAGCCTGGATTCGGGTGGTCACTTCCAGCTTTCGCATCGCGTTCTTGAGATGAAAATTGACGGTGTTCTCGCTGATTCTCAATATCACCCCTATTTCCCAGGATGACTTGCCCTCCTCTACCCACTGCAAGCACTGCTTTTCTCGTGTGGACAGCACAACGTCTTGCACTTCGATCATGTGTTTCTCCTGGAGCCGACGACTCGAACGAGATCAGCAAATGCCGTACCACGTGACGGCGATCGCAAACTCTCCTGCCAAGACAAGCCTTGAGGAGCATCGATCAGCCCGGGAAGCTGCCGATCCAACTGCAGCACCATCGGCTATCGAAGCGATTGCGACATACGTCGTAAACGCGACAGCAGTGGTTGCAACAACGGCACACTTGACGTCCGGGACCTAACCTAGGCATGGGATAGCTCTCCTCATGGCTGGTAAGCGCCAGCATTATGTCCCGCGCTTGTTCCAGCGCGGCTTTCTGCATGACCCCACGGAAGAGGCGGAGCGGACCCAGCTACATCGTCGCGGCTCCAAGGCAGAGGTTGTGGGCATGGCCGATAATGGCGTGGAGGACTGGTTCTGTTCGCGGAAATCGCTCGACGGCTCATTGACACTGGATGAGTTGATAACGGACATCGAACAAGATCAAAGTCGTTAACGCTATGCGGACCACGGTGCTGGGCGACACTATTGACTCGAATGTCGCCGCGCGACGCTTGATCCATCTCGTGATCCGAACCGATCACTTGCATCGCGTGATGTCGGAGGGCGTCAGAAAGGGGCGCGATCCGTCTTATTTGTACGCCACAGCTATCCAGCGGTCATACCTGCGCTCTATATTTGTTTCTTGGCGGAGAAGCCTACAATCTCATTGCCTCATACCGACTATCGTGCGGGGCGGAGGCATGAGCGGCAAGGGCGAAAAGACTCCGATCGAGGCATTAGGGCCGCCAAGTAATCGGAAAATTCCGCGTGCCACGAAGCGCCGTCGCAAGAACCGTGGCATGCCGCCGCCCGCAACGTTGGATATCAATACGCTGCCGGGCAGCTCTAATTTGACGGCATTAGAGGCCGCGGCGGTTATCCGTCGCACGCCCGGCGCGCTGGAGCAGTGGCGGCGGGATCCGAACCACGCGCTGAAATGGCGTTACGTCGACGGCCGCCCACTCTATCCTGTCGATGCGGTGCGCGAATATCCGTCACCTCCTGAACCCTGATCAGCTTGGTACGTTGGCCGGTCAGAAACTCTATAATCTGATTCAGCCACCATTCCTCAAGCCGCTCGAAAAGGCTCTGTCGTGACTGGCGCCTCACGGTGATCAGGCGCCGGTTGATGAGTTCCGGAATCTCGTCGATACGCGGTGTATCCGGGAAGATGCGAGCATAGAAGTCGCAAGCCTCCTCGGCGCTTAGGTCCGCGAGGTCAGCCTTCACCTTGGCGATCTCTTTCGACCGACTGGCTGCCAATGCGTGAGACGCATCCTTAGCCCTCGCGTCGCCATCGGCATCTGTGTCGGCGAACTGCTCCAAGAAAGAGCCTGTCGCAATAACTGCGGTAGTAAAGAGCAGGAAGTATGCGTTGGATCCAGCTCTTCCCGTGGACTCGTAATGAGCCAACCAGATACGCACCGATTTCCAGAAATCGGTCGAAAGATCCGAGAGACGGTCGCCCTGCGCTTTGTGCTTGCGGAAGCCGGCGATATTCGGCCGTCCGCTTCCACGAACTCGACGTCGTCGTTTCGCTCGATGTAGACGACGCTGTCTTCAGGAAGTGCTAGAATTCTCAACAGAGCAAATTTGGGTTGGAAAATGTAGCCAAGATTTCGATGCGGCTCTTTTGGCCGCGCTTTCCTTCCGGCGCCTCGATTGGCCGCGTTCGCTCCGGGGTGGGTCTAGATCGCCGTTCTCATAGACTTCCAATCAGCTGATACCAATAGTTCCGATCGACCGGGATTCGGAGTTCGCATGTTTGAGCGGTTCGTAGAACGTTAGGCGGAAGAAGCCCTTTCGGATACCCCGGTGATCCTGATTGTAGGACCGCGCCGGGCCGGCCGAACTTATATTACATTCGGCGATCAGACGGTCCTCGAGCCGCAGAGTCCAACCCGGCTGGTTTGATCGGGCTTGGACCGAGCCACCATCATTGACGAGATCCAGCGTGCGCCGGACCTGCTGCTGGCGATACAGAAGACGGTTGACGAGGACAAGCGGCCAGGTTGCTTGCTCACCGGCTTGGCAAGCGTGCTGACCCTGCCGCGTATCCCCAGGGCTGCGCATTAGAGATCGAAATGTGATTGGCGTGCCCGGCAAGCCAAGTTTGATTATGAGTTGTCTGCATAGTCGGGTTAGCAAATTTGCAAATCTATAAACTTGTTTGAAATACTACCATGTTGCTAAGTATGACTGAGCCTTCTGGCAGAAACCTAAACGTTCTCGAACATGCCCTCGCGGAAGGCCTATTGGTCGATGCCGAGTGGATGACGAAGCATCGCTATTCGACAGGTCTGCGCAGCCAGTACGTTTCGGCTGGCTGGCTGGTTCAGCCAACGCGTGGAACTTTCAAGCGCCCGCTTGGCACCCTGACATGGCAGAAATCGGTCATATCGCTTCAGACGCTGCTTGAGCGCCCCCTGATCGTCGGAGGGCGAACCGCGCTCAAATTGCAAGGCTTTTCGCACTACCTCCGAGTTGAAGGGCCGACCGTCGTCTATCTGTATGGTCCCGATGCTCCGCCCGGATGGCTCTCCAAGCTTCCGCTCAAAGAGCGTTTCACCTTCCGCAAGAGCACAACGCTCTTCAAAGCCGATCCCGTGACGAAGGGGCTCAAGAACGACGCGTGGAATGTCCAGAACAATACCGGCGCAGCCGCCGATGAATTCCAGGCAGGACCATTCAAGCAGATATGGGGCGAGAGCGAATGGCCACTCACCATTTCATCGCCCGAACGGGCGTTGCTTGAACTGCTCGACGAGCTGCCGCATAGCGAGAGCTTCCACCAGGTCGACATGCTTGTTGAGGGCTTGCGCAACCTCAGTCCCCGCAAGCTGCAAAAGCTGCTGGACGATTGCAGAAGCGTAAAAGTCAAAAGGCTGTTCTTCTGGTTTGCCGACCGGCACAACCATTCATGGCTGAAGCAAATAAACCGTGACAAGGTCGATTTGGGGAAAGGAAAGCGCATGCTGGTGAAAGCTGGAAGGCTCGATCCGAAATATTTGATCACCGTGCCGGAGGATCTCAGTGCCCCTATCTGAACGCTATCGGCAGAGCATCCACAAGACATCTGGCCCGGTTCACCGGCTAATGGAGAGGTGAGCATTAACCGGTTAATCGCGAGGTGGCGGTAATGTGAAGGAA
>NZ_VSTH01000095.1 GCF_008123965.1 Bradyrhizobium hipponense
GATCACGCCCTCCGATTTTGCCAGCTTGTCGCCGAGCGGTTCCCGCGCCTGGCCGGTGGTGGTGCCGTCGGGGACGCTGCCGCGCAGCCGATCGGACGGCGTGCAGTCGGTGGCGTGTTGCGGAGATGGCGGCGCGGTCTGTTGCGGCGGCGTCGCCGGGGCGGGCGGGGCCTGCGCGATCGCTCCGCCGGAGGCGGCGATCAGAAGGCTCGCCAGGATGATGTTCGATGTCGTGCGCATGAAAAGGAAACGCGCGGGGGGTGCGGCCTGTTCCTGCCAAAGCGCGAAGTGATCGGGCTTTCAGATTTTGGCCGATCGGCGCCGCAGACTCGGTGCACCTCTCCCGCAGGCGGGAGAGTGAGTGCACCGCCGGCTTGGCTGCGCACCGGGCTCATCCCGTCACGATTTGCGGTAGCGGATCAGCGAGAAGTGGCCCATCGGCGGCATCGGGCGACGCTCGGCGAGGGTGATGCCGCCGTGCCTTTCGGCCCAATCGGCCAGGCGCTGCCACGGGAATTCCGGGCGCCAGCCGAGGCGGCGGGCGACCGGCGCGAAGGCCAGCTCGAACAGCTTTCGCGCACCCGCCTCGGCGCCAATGTGGTTGACCAGGATCAGCTCGCCGCCGTGCTTGAGCACACGCACGAACTCGTCGAGCGTGCCTTCGGGATCGGGCACGGCGGTGATGACGTATTGCGCGACCACCGCGTCGAAGACGTTGTCGGGAAACGCGAGGTTTTTCGCGTCCATCACCGAGAGCACCTCGACATTGGACAGCCGCAGCGCCCGCACCCGCGCCTGCGCCTTGCGCAGCATCGGCTCGGAGATGTCGACGCCGCAGATTCTTGTGGTGCGCGCATAGTCGGAGAGCGACAAGCCGGTGCCGACGCCGACGTCGAGGATGCGGCCGCCGATGCGATCGGCCTCGGCGATGGTCGACTGCCTGCCGGCGTCGAACACCTTGCCGAACACCAGATCATAGACCGGCGCCCAGCGGCCATAGGCCTTCTCGACCCCGGCCCGCGAGATGTCTGCTGCCATGCCCCTGCCCTGCGAAAGTTTCTAGAGTTTAATAGCTGTTGGTGAAATCAAATCCAGCCCCGCGCGTGGTCTGAGCCTCTCCCGCTTGCGGGAGAGGTCGGCGCGTAGCGCCGGATGAGGGTTCTTTCCTCCCGCGAGATATCGCTGGCGGAGAGAGCCCTCACCCCAACCCTCTCCCGCAGGCGGGAGAGGGGGCGCACCGTCGTTGCGGTGGCAGTCGGGCTTGATCTCATCGGAATTAGCCGCGCACGGCTTCTGCGAGCGGCCGCGTCGCGGTGCTTGCGACCTTGGCCGCGGCACTCTGGATGAAGCCGCCGCCGAGCACGCGGGCCTGGCCGGAGGGCGCGTCGTAGAACACACAGGCTTGTCCGGGCGAGACGCCCTCTTCGCCGGCGACGAGCTCGACTTCGTAGTGACCGTTGCCGCCACGCAACCACGCGGGCTGAGGCGCGCGGGTCGAGCGCACGCGCACGAACATCTCCAGGCCGCCGCCGATGGCGCGGTCGATGTCGCCATCGCCGATCCAGTTGACGTCGCGCAGCACGATGCGGTGCATCTTCAGGGCATCGCGCGGGCCGACGACGACACGGCGGCCCGCAGCATCCAGCCGCACCACGAACAGCGGCGCGCTGGAGGCGATGCCGAGGCCGCGGCGCTGGCCGACGGTGAAATTGGCGATGCCGCTGTGCCGGCCGAGCACGCGGCCGTCGAGATCGACGATGTCGCCGGGATCCATCGCGTTCGGCCGCAGCCGGGTGATGATGTCGGTGTAGCGGCCCGTGGGCACGAAGCAGATGTCCTGGCTGTCGTGCTTGTCGGCGACGGAGAGGCCGAAGCGGCGGGCGAGCTCGCGGGTCTCGGGCTTGGTCATGTCGCCGAGCGGAAAGCGCAGATAGTCGAGCTGGTCGCGCGTGGTGGCGAACAGGAAATAGCTCTGGTCGCGATCGGCGTCGGCCGCGCGGACCAGCGCGCGAGAGCCGCCTTCGAGGCGGCGCGAGGCGACGTAATGGCCAGTGGCGAGCGCGGTGGCCCCTAACTCGCGCGCGGTCTTCAACAGGTCGCGGAATTTGACGGAGCGGTTGCACTCGATGCACGGCACCGGCGTTTCGCCGAGCGCGTAGCTGTCGGCGAAATTGTCGATGACGGACTCGCGGAAGCGGTCCTCGTAGTCGAGCACGTAATGGGGAATGCCGAGCTTGGCGGCAACATCGCGGGCGTCGTGGATGTCCTGGCCGGCGCAGCAGGCGCCCTTGCGATGGGTCGCCGCGCCATGGTCGTAGAGTTGCAGCGTGATGCCGACGACGTCATAGCCCTCCGCCTTGAGCAGCGCAGCCGTCGTCGAGGAATCGACGCCGCCCGACATGGCGACGACGACCCTGGTGTCCTGCGGACGGCCTTCGAGATCGAGACTGTTGAGCATGGGCTTAAAGTGTTGACGGCGGCGTTGGGCGATCCGCGATTTCTGTGCCTTTGACCGGGGCATCATTGGCCCGCGGAACTTTGGTTCCCGCAGGGCTGACTGGCCCGGTCGAAAGCGGCTGAGAGCACCCCTTTAATATAGGCGGCATCCCGGTGAAGCAATCGCAGGGATCATCAGCTGAAGGCAATTCTTGCCGGGGAGGCAGAAATAGCGGGGTCGCCGGGCACATTAGGACGTCGGGGCCAATTCATCAAGTCATTGATATAATAAGATAAAACACCTCTTTGCGGGGCTGGCCCACTCCTTGCTACCTCTGGGTCCGAAGATGTTCTCGAGGGGTTCGCCTGTGGTTGGTGTGACGTCAGATGTAGCTGCCAGCGCGCAAGTCTCCAGCGCGCAGCAGAAGACTGCCCGGTCGCAGAGCCCGAAAGACACCAGCGACTCCTTCGGTTCGCTGGTCGACAGCAATACGCAGGCGATCAGCAACAGCGCGCCGTCGCAGCCGCCTGACGGCGCGCCGCGGCGCCCCGATTCCGCGTCGTCCGCCTCCGACAAGAGCCCGCGCGAGACTTCGGCGAACGACGCCGCTTCGCAGAGCAGGGCGAGCGACGACAGCGACACGCCAGTGGCGGCCGATAGCGACACGACGACCGATCCGGCCAAGGCGCCGAGCAAGACCAAGGACAAGTCCGAGGCGTCCGGCACCAAATCGGCGGACACTTCCGACGACTCCAAGGCTGACGAGATCGACGGCGCCCACAGCCTGGCCGCCGCCGTCGATGCCACAGCCGCCGCACAGACCGACGCGGCGCAGGCGGTCGTGCCCGATCCGAACGCGATCGTGATCGCCGCGCCCGTGATGCCGGCCGATCCGAACGCCGCCGCGGACCAGGCCGCCAACACCGCCGCCTCGCCTCTGACGATCGCGGCTGCCGGCATCGCCGCCAGCGCCTCGACCGCGGCCCAGATCGCAGGCACCAAGACCAATACTGCGACGGCGGGCGACAAGAGCGCGAAAGCGGCAGGCGCCAAGGTCGACGCAGACACCATGGCGACACTGGCGGAGACCGCGACCGGCACAAGCGAGGCAACCGCGACCGACGCCAAGACCAATGGCGGGCTGATTGCCGCCGTCGATCAGGGCACACCGAAAACCTCGTTCAAGGCTGTCGCCACCGCGCAGGCCGATGTCGCCAATATCGGCCAGGACGCCGGCAAGACCGACGCCGCCACAGCGCAAAATCCGGCAACCGCGGCGAACGCCGGCGCGCATCCGCAAGCTGCCAAGCCTCAAGCCGACGGCAGCGCGAGCGATGCAAAGGCCGCCTCCGGGGCCGCCGATGCGACGCTGGCTGCGCCGGCAACGCATGCCCATGCAGGAACGCAGGCCACGGTCACCACAACAGACACCAGCGCGCAGGCCGCCTCCGCCGTGCAGGCGCCGCTGACCAATACGACCTCGGCGGCGACCGCCTCCACCGCGACACTCACCGCGACCGCAGCGACCAACACCACCGTGCCGATCAACGGCGTGCCGATCGAGATCGTCGCCGCCGCTCGCGCCGGCAAGACCCGGATCGACGTGCGCATCAATGTCGACCGCAACGGCCAGGTCACCTCGCATCTCACCGTCGAGAAGCCGGAAACGCTGTCGATGCTGAAGCAGGACGCGCCGCAATTGCAGCGCGCGCTCGACGATGCCGGCCTCAAGACCGGCAGCAACGGGCTTTCGTTCAGCCTGCGCGACCAGAATTCGTCGGGCCAGAACTCCGGCCAGGGCAACGACAACAACGGCAATGCCCGCCGGCTGATCATCAGCGACGAAGACGCAGCCCCCGCCGCGCCGGTGGGGCGCGGCTACGGCCGCATGCTCGGGTCGAGCAGCGGCGTTGACATCAGTGTTTGAGGAGTATCCGCCATGACCACCACGAATAGCGCCACCGCACCCGCGGTCGTCTCCGGAACGACCGACCTGCCGAAATCCTCCTCGTCGAATTCCCTGAGCTCGAACACGGGAGCGACGCTGGCCGGCAACTTCCAGACCTTCCTGACGCTGCTGACGACGCAGCTGCAGAACCAGAACCCGCTCGATCCGCTCGACACCAACCAGTTCACCCAGCAGCTGGTGCAGTTCGCCGGCGTCGAGCAGCAGCTCAAGACCAACGATTCGCTGTCCCAGCTCGTCAGCCTGCAACAGACCACGCAGGCAACCCAGGCGCTCGGCTTCGTCGGCAAGACCGCCGTGGTCGACGGTTCGACCGCGACCATGAAGGATTCGTCCGCGACCTGGCACCTCAACGTGCCCAGCAGCTCGACCGTCGACATCTCGGTGACCAACAGCACCGGCCAGACCGTGTTCACCGGCAAATACACCGCCGCCGCCGGCAGCGACATTCCCTTCACCTGGAACGGCCAGGGCAATGACGGCACGCAATGGCCCGACGGCAAGTACACGATCTCGGCCACGGGCAAGGACCTCTCGGGCAACACTGTCGGCATCGCCGCGCAGGTCCAGGGCACGGTGTCGTCCGTCGACCTGACCCAGTCGCCGCCGCTTCTGACCATCGACGGCCAGACCTACACCGTCAGTCAGGTGAAGAGCATCGTCAGCACCAGCAGCAACTGAGGCTGCGGCCTCGCCTGACACGCTCTTTTCGTTAGTAAAGTATTTACGAACACCCCCTCGACGGCCCGGACGCACCCGTCCCGCCGGTCGAGACGGCCGCGTTCCCGCAAGTTTCAACGAGAATTGTATTGAAGCCTTAGGCTTAGCGGATTTTTAAGCCGCCACGCGTAGGGTTGTGGCGTGAGTTCAGTGGTTGAGAGTTTGTGAGTACGCCATGACAGAACCCCATCGCCCGAGGGTAAAATACGTCATCGGGCCGGACGGTAGTCCGTTGACGATCGCGGATCTGCCTGCACCCGGCACCAAACGCTGGGTCATCCGCCGCAAGGCCGAGGTCGTCGCCGCCGTTCGTGGCGGACTCCTGTCCCTCGAGGAGGCCTGCAGTCGTTACACCCTGACGGTCGACGAATTCCTCTCCTGGCAGTTTTCCATCGACCAGCATGGTCTTGCGGGGCTTCGCACCACCCGCATTCAGCAATATCGCCAGTAAGCGATCCGGAAATCTGCGGCTTTTGACGAAAATCGGCCTCGCCATGCGAGGCCGATTTTTTTCATGCCGCTTACTTTTGTCCGAGCTCTTAATCTTCGTTAACCATATCGAAACCATCACCTAGGCAATAATTGCCCAGTCGGCCTTTCCAGCGAAAGCAGCCGAATCTTCTGGGGCGGTTGCTTGCAAGGTCTTGCGGACTTTTTGAAGGGTATCGGCGCCGCCCGGTTCGGGGCGATGATCGCGGTCACCGCCGCGCTCGTCGGCTTTTTCGCGTTCGTCATCATGCGCGTCACGACGCCGCAGATGACGACCCTGTTCACCGACCTCAGCGTCGAGGATTCCTCGGGCATCATCAAGGACCTGGAACGCCAGGGCATCCAGTTCGAGCTGCGCAACGAGGGCACCATCATCATGGTGCCGAAGGACAAGGTCACCCGGCTGCGCATGAAGCTCGCCGAGGGCGGCCTGCCCAAGGGCGGCGGGGTCGGCTACGAGGTGTTCGACAAGTCGGACGCGCTCGGCACCACCAGCTTCGTCCAGAACATCAATCATCTGCGCGCGCTGGAAGGCGAGCTTGCCCGCACCATCCGCGCCATCGACCGCATCCAGGCCGCCCGCGTCCATCTCGTGCTGCCCGAGCGCCCGCTGTTCTCGCGCGAGGCGCCGGAGCCGTCGGCCTCGATCGTGGTCCGGGTCCGCGGCGCGCTGGAAGCGACGCAGATCCGCGCCATCCGCCACCTCGTCGCCTCCGCGGTCAACGGCTTGAAGCCGCAGCGGGTCTCGATCGTGGACGAGGCCGGCCAGCTGCTCGCCGACGGCGCCCAGACCGATCCCGAGCAGGCGGTGGGGGACGAGCGCCGCACCGCTTTCGAGAAGCGGATGCGCAAACAGGTCGAGGACATCGTCTCCTCCGTGGTCGGCTCCGGCCGCGCCCGCGTCCAGCTCTCGGCCGATTTCGACTTCAACAAGATCACCCAGACCTCGGACAAGTTCGATCCCGAGGGCCGCGTGCTGCGCTCGAGCCAGACCCGCGAAGAGCAGAGCATGACCGCCGACAACAACGGCCAGGTCACCGTCAACAACGAGCTGCCGGGCAACCAGCAGAACAGTGGCGCCACGGCGAAAGACCAGAGCAAGAAGTCCGAAGAGACCAACAATTACGAGATTTCTCGCACCACCAAGACCGAAGTGACCGAGGCCGGCCGGGTCAACCGCATCTCGGTCGCCGTCTTGGTCGACGGCATCTACTCCAAGAACGACAAGGGCGAGCTGGCCTATCAGGACCGCACCAAGGAGCAGCTCGACCGCATTTCGACGCTGGTACGCTCGGCGATCGGCTTCGACCAGAAGCGCGGTGACCAGGTCGAGGTCGTCAATCTGCGCTTTGCCGACGCGCCCTCGACAGCTCCGATCGCCGAGCCGAGTGGCTTGCTCGGCATGCTCCAGTTCACCAAGGACGACGTCATGTACTTCGTCGAGCTCGGCGTCATGATGCTGCTCGGCCTGGTCGTGCTGTTCCTGGTGATCCGGCCGCTGGTCAAGCGCATCCTCGCCTCCGACGAGGTCGCCGCCGCCATCTCCGGCGTTCTCACCGGCCCGGCCGCCTCGGAAGAGGCCCCGTCGCAGGCGCTGCTGCCGAGCGGCGCTGCGAGCGCGATCGACGTCGCCACCGTCCAGGGCCAGGTCCACGCCCAGTCCGTTCATCGCGTCGGCGAGCTCGCCGAGCGCAACCCCAACGAAACCGTCGCCATCATCCGCCAATGGCTGACCGAACCCGCAAAATGATTCGAGACGAGATCTGATATGGCCGCCGCCTTGCAAAACGCCAACTCGAACGACATCACCAGCGTGATCTCCACGCTCGGTCAGCGTGCCAACACCCGGGCCAAGGACGGCAAGGCGGCCGAGCAATTGACCGGTCCGCGCCGCGCCGCGATCCTGATGCTGGCGCTCGGCGAGCAGTATGGCGGCAAGATCTGGGGGCTGCTCGACGACGACGAGGTGCGCCAGCTTTCGCTGGAGATGTCGACGCTCGGCACCGTCGAAGTCGACACCGTCGAGGACATGCTGCTCGAATTCGTCTCGCGGATGTCGGCCTCGGGCGCGCTGATGGGCAATTTCGACGCCACCGAGCGGCTGCTCCAGCAGTACCTGCCGCCCGAGCGCGTCAACGGCATCATGGACGAAATCCGCGGTCCCGCCGGCCGCAACATGTGGGAAAAACTCTCCAACGTGCAGGAAGAGGTCCTCGCCAACTATCTCAAGAACGAATACCCGCAGACCATCGCCGTGGTGCTGTCGAAGCTGAAGTCGGAGCACGCCGCGCGCGTGCTCGGCATCCTGCCCGAGGAGCTCGCGCTCGACGTCATCAACCGCATGCTGAAGATGGAGGCGGTGCAGAAGGAGGTGATCGAGAGCGTGGAAAAGACGTTGCGCACCGAATTCATGTCCAACCTGTCCCAGACCCGCCGCCGCGACGCCCACGAGGTGATGGCGGAAATCTTCAACAATTTCGACCGCCAGACCGAAACCCGCTTCATCACCTCGCTCGAAGAAGACAACCGCGAATCCGCCGAGCGCATCAAGGCGCTGATGTTCACCTTCGACGACCTCGTGAAGCTGGATTCCGGCTCGGCCCAGACCCTGATGCGCAACGTCGACAAGGACAAGCTCGGCGTCGCGCTCAAGAGCGCCAACGAGGACGTCCGCAACTTCTTCTTCGGCAACATGTCCTCGCGCGCCGCCAAGATGCTGCAGGACGACATGGCGGCGATGGGCCCGGTGCGCCTGCGCGACGTCGACGAGGCCCAGGCGCTGCTGGTCAACCTCGCCAAGGACCTCGCCGCCAAGGGCGAGATCATGCTGACCAAGAATCGCGCCGACGACGAGCTGGTGTACTGATGGGCGCTCCGGCAAAATTCCTGTTCGATACCGACTTCGCAGCGCCGGACCGGACGCGCGAGAAGGCCGCGACCGCGGTCGAGATCGCCCAGAAGGTCGCGCAAGCCGAGGCGCGCGCCTACCAGGACGGCTTCGCCGCCGGCCAGCGCGAGGCGAAGGCCGAAAGCGACCGCCGTGTCGCGCTCGCCATGGAGGAGATCAACATCGCGATCCTCGGCATCGCATCGGGCATCGGCAATATCGAGAGCAAGATGGAGACCGAAGCGGTCGACGTCGCGGTCGCGGTGGCGCGCAAGCTGTGCGCCGAACTGGTCGCCGCCGAGCCGCTCGGCGAGATCGCAGCATTGGTCAAGGACTGCTTCTCGCATCTGGTCGCGACGCCGCACCTCGTCGTCCGCATCAACGACGCGCTGTACGAGGCCGCGCGCGAGAAGATCGAGCGTCTGGCCAAGCAGAGCGGCTTCGAAGGCCGGCTGGTGATCCTGGCCGAGCCCGAGATTGCGACCGGCGACTGCCGGATCGAATGGGCCGATGGCGGCGTCGTGCTGGAGCGCGGCGCCATCGCGGCCAAGGTCGATGAACTCGTCGGACGCTACACCGCGTCCCGCAGGGGGAATTAAGCCATGAGCGACACCGACGGACAGGTCCCGCTGCCTGACCTCAACGGTCCGATGCCGCCGGCCGGCACCGACATCGGCTACACCGAGGACGAATACGCCTCGCGCGTCGCCGCCGATCTCGAAGCCGTCTTCGACGTGCCGGTGCAGGTCTCGGCGGTGCTCGGCCGCTCCAAGATGGATGTCGGCGAGCTGCTCAAGCTCGGGCCCGGCACCGTGCTCGAGCTCGACCGGCGCGTCGGCGAGGCCATCGACATCTACGTCAACAACAAGCTGGTCGCGCGCGGCGAAGTCGTGCTGGTCGAGGACAAGCTCGGCGTGACCATGACGGAAATCATCAAGACCGAACGCGGTTAACAGGGAATAGCGCGCGGGCTGCGCGACCAGACGGACAGGAGACTGACATGCGGCTTCTCATCGTTGGCACATTGAAGGGCCAGCTCACCACCGCCACCAAGATCGCGATGGAGAACGGCGCCACCGTGACTCATGCCGAGGATCACGACCAGGCGATGCGGGTGCTGCGCGGCGGCAAGGGCGCCGACCTGCTGCTGGTCGACGTCGCCCTCGACATCCGCGATCTCGTGATGCGGCTCGAAGCCGAGCACATCCACGCCCCGATCGTCGCCTGCGGCATCACCAACGACGCCCGCGCCGCGGTCGCCGCGATCCACGCCGGCGCCAAGGAATACATCCCGCTGCCGCCGGATCCGGAGCTGATCGCCGCGGTGCTGGCCGCCGTCGCCAACGATTCCCGCGAGCTGGTCTATCGCGACGAGGCGATGGCGAAGGTCATCAAGCTCGCGCAGCAGATCGCCGGCTCCGACGCCTCGGTGATGATCACCGGCGAATCCGGCACCGGCAAGGAGGTGCTGGCGCGCTATGTCCATATGCGCTCGGCGCGCGCCAAGCGGCCCTTCATCTCGATCAACTGCGCCGCGATCCCCGAGCACCTCCTGGAGTCCGAGCTGTTCGGCCACGAGAAGGGCGCCTTCACCGGCGCGATCGCCCGCCGCATCGGCAAGTTCGAGGAAGCCACCGGCGGCACGCTGCTGCTGGACGAAATCTCGGAGATGGACGTCCGCCTGCAATCAAAACTGCTCCGCGCGATCCAGGAGCGCGTGATCGACCGCGTCGGCGGCACCAGGCCAGTGCCGGTCGACATCCGCATCATCGCGACCTCGAACCGCAATTTGGTGGACGCCGTGCGCGAGGGCACGTTCCGCGAGGACCTGCTGTTCCGCCTCAACGTCGTCAACCTGAAGATCCCGCCGCTGCGCGAGCGTCCCGCCGATATTCTCGAGCTCGCCCAGCATTTCGTGAAGAAGTACGCCGACGCCAACGGCGTGCCGCTGCGGCCGATCTCGGCCGAGGCGCGCCGGGTGCTCTCCGCCAATCGCTGGCAGGGCAACGTTCGCGAGCTCGAGAACACCATGCACCGCTCGGTGCTGATGGCGCAGGGCGACGAGATCGGACCCGACGCGATTCTCACCCCGGACGGCGACCGCCTCGACCTCGCAAAAACCCCGCCTGCGGTCGCGCATGCGACGTTCGCCGCCGAGCAGGTGACGCGCGCCCTGGTCGGCCGCACCGTCGCCGACGTCGAACGCGACCTGATCCTGGAGACGCTGAAGCACTGCCTCGGCAACCGGACCCATGCCGCCAACATCCTCGGCATCTCGATCCGCACCCTGCGCAACAAGCTCAACGAATATTCCGACGGCGGCATCCCGATCACGCCCGCCGGCACGCCCGGTGAATACCCGCGCATGCCGATGGTGGGGGCGTAGGGACCACACGAGCGGTGCAAGACGAAAATGCCCGGGATCGAACCCGGGCATTTTGTTGTGAGGCGCCCGGGCTCCGCTCGCCGTCCAACATAAAGTGCGAAAACAACCCCATGCACAGTAGCCAAGCCCAAGCAGGACTTACGAATTTTACGAGGCCACGCAGAGCCCAAGTGCATCTACGGATTCTACGAAGCCGCTTTGACTCGTCGGGCAAAACAGGGGCATGATGGCATGATCGAGGACGCGTGGGATGGTCGGCTCATATCCCGCGGGTGAGGATCCAATGCGGCGCTGGCTGAAGCCGATATTGCCAAAGCCAAGAAGTTAGCGAGTGAGTTGGAGGACCGAGCGATGGCCAAAACCCGACCTTTTGATGCGGCCGAGTACCTCGACAATTCAGAGGCGATCGCTGCATATCTCAGCGAAGCGTTTGAAACTCGTGACGCTGGTTTCATTACCGAAGCGATCGGCACTGTGGCGCGCGCTCGTGGCATGTCCGCCTTGGCCAAGGACACCGGCCTTTCTCGTGAGAACCTTTACAAGGCACTGAGTTCGGAAGGCCACCCCGAGTTCAGCACCGTCATGAAAGTGCTGAGCTCGCTGGGAGTTGAGCTTCATGCCGCACCCAAGGCGGCAAAAGTCGCTTGAACTAGTGCCGACCAGATAACGAGACAGAGAGAACTGCCCATCGCTAGCGTCGGTGTCCGCCCAACGCGGCGAGACAATCGCGATCATGTGCGTCATCAGCACTGGTACAGTTGGATGGATTCGAACCACCGATTGACCGAGCGAGGGTTCAAGCGGGCAGACGGGAGGATCCAACGTCAAACCGGAAAGCCCCAGCATGACTTAAAGCCCCAGCATGATTTGGAGTCTCGTGCACTGTCGCCGCAATTCCAATCGCGAGGTTATACGCAGTTCGCGAAATGAGTATAACGCGGTACTTCGCCGCTTACCGCCGAAATCCGCCAGATCCTCAAGCGAGAATGCCGTGATCAATCTGAGTCAGCATCTCCTCGACGACCCGCGCGCCCGCATTCGTTGCGCGGTACAGTCCGACAGATTGAGGATGCTGGCCCGTGAAGCTTCGTGCACCGATTATTTAGTGCACTGTCGCCGTAATTCAGCGCGAAACGGACCACCTCGCGGACGGATTGTCTGCACTCGGCGGAAGCGGACGTGAGGCCTTCAAGGACGAAGGCAGCGAATGACCCGAAGGAGACGTTAGCGAGTGCGGACGCGGCGGCATGCAATTCGCGAGCTTTGTCGCGTGAGGGTCACTCCGTCCTGTCAAGGAAGGCCCTGCCCATGACAGGAACACTGCCGGAATTCACTGCCTTCTGTAGATTCCGATTAGCTCCAAGGCATCTAGCATACGCTGCTTCATCTCCGCTAAGCTGGAACAGAATGCAGCAATTTTCATCGCCTCCCATCGCGACAGCGTTCATGCCGACAACCGTTCGAGAGATGGCGCTCACACTCGATCTCGTGGCACGCACCGCGCGCGTCGTCGAGGATGCAGGCCCGAGCCCCGGCGCGGTTTACATGACCGATGAAGACTACGAGGCGGCCATAGATAACGTTCTCGCACGCGCACCATCCAGTGATGTGTGGCTCTTTGGCTATGGCTCGCTTCTCTGGAAGCCGGTATGTGAATTTAGCGAAAGCCGGATAGCTACAGTTCGGGGATGGCACCGGGCGTTTTGCTATCGAGTGGCACGCTTTCGCGGCACCCGCGATAAGCCGGGGTTGATGCTCGCGCTTGATCGCGGCGGCAGGTGCAAAGGCATGATCTTCAAGCTCCCTCCCGATCAGGTGTCGGCGAGCCTGAATGCCCTATTTCGGCGCGAGATGATGGTCAAACCAGCGGTGAACGTGCCGCGCTGGATGACAGCCGAAACGGATGAAGGTCCGATCCGCGCTCTCGGAATGGTGGTAAACAACCAAAGCACACATTATTCAGGGAAGTTGCCATTAGAAGAGGCCGCCGACATTCTGGCATCAGCTGCGGGACATTGGGGCTCCTGTGCGGAATATCTCAGGGAAACTGTGTATCGATTAGAAGAACTGGGCATTCACGACGAATCGCTTTGGCAACTCCAAGCGCTAGTAGCGGAAAAGTTGCAATTCACTCTAAGCTCCGAAAACTCGAACTAGCCGGGTTACCGTGACAGTGCACCAATTATATTGCCGGCTATTGCAGGTGCCTTGCGGCAGGTAGCGCCCGCTAGCCGTTCGGCGACGAGCGCTTCTTCGCCAGCTGTTGCGAATGACTACGCGATGGCTCACGTGGAGTTTCGTGCACTGAAGATCATCTAGCCGGCCTTCGCAACCGAGAAGGCGGTGGAGCTAAAGTGAATTCGAGGTCATCGAATCACTTTAGCACGAGGAGGCGAAGATGATGTACAGCGGAATTGATCTGCATTCCAACAACAGCGTTGTCGCTGTGATCGACGATAGCGATCGGGTTGTGGCGCAGAAGCGGCTACCCAACGACATCGCGAAGATCACCGGCTTTCTGGCTCGGTGGCAAGACGAATTGGCCGGCGTGGTGGTCGAGTCGACCTACAACTGGTATTGGTTGGTCGACGGATTGCAGGATGCTGGCCACCATGTGCATCTCGCCAACACGGCGGCGATCAAGCAGTACGAAGGACTGAAGCACAGCGGCGACGAGGCCGATGCGCAGCACTTGGCGCATCTGCTGCGGCTGGGCATCCTGCCGACGGGAACGATCCTGCCGCGGGAGCAACGGGCGGCGCGCGATCTGGCGCGCAAGCGCATGCAGCTGGTGCAGTCATGCACGACACATGTCCTGGCGGTTGAAAATATCATGGCCAGACAGCTCGGTGGGCGGATCACCAGCAATCAGATCAAGCGGCTGACCGACGATGCAATCGACAGCCTGCCACTGGCGGCAGATGTAGGCTTGGCAATCAAGGCCAACGTTGCCGTTATCGCGACAGTGCAATCACAGATCGAGGTTCTGGAGAAGCGCCTGCAAGAACGCGTCGAGCCCCGACCACAATACGGCTTGTTGACCAGCGTGCCGGGTATCGGCCAGACGCTCGCGACCGTCATTGTTCTGGAGACCGGTCCGATCGATCGGTTTGCCGACGTCGGCAACTTTGCGTCCTACGCGCGCTGCGTCGACAGCGTGCTCACCAGCAATCGCAAGAAGAAAGGCGAAGGCAACGTCAAAAACGGCAACAAGTATCTCGCCTGGGCCTTCGTCGAGGCGGCGAACTTCGCCAGGCGCTTTTGCCCCGAGGCCAAGCGCTTCCATGAACGCAAGAAAGCCAAGACCAACAACATCGTCGCTACCAAGGCGTTGGCACACAAGTTGGCGCGCGCCTGTTACCACATCCTGAAGGAGGGCAAGCCGTTCGACGTAACGCGCTGCTTTGCCTGAAAAGGACGACGGCGATCCGGCGAGCCACGTACGGTGACTGGGGCTGCAACCAGCTGCACTGAATTGGACGCCGGATCGCCGTCACCAGCCGCGGTGACAGCGGATCGCCCGCAGCGTAAGCCATCCGGAGATTGGCGCCGGCCTGCCGGCAACCACGGTTCTGTGAAATTCTTTTGGATGCGAGGCGGCACCAACGTTCTTCTGGGGCGGCCATGCCGCCAGGGCGCAGGCCTCACTCAGGCCGAAGCTTGATCCTGATGGGTGTCTGGCGCGATCCGTGATGCGGACGCAGCCATCAACCGAAGAAACGGGCGCGGTTCGAACACAGTAGCTGGAAGCGATCAACGAAAGATTTTGGCAGCTCGCGCTGCCAAAAAAAATGCGCTCGGCATCTTGACGACCGGCCGGCTAATGGGTGTCACCGTAATGCGGTCGGCTCTGCCGGCGGCCGCGTTGCTGCGAGCAAAGCTGTTGAACCTGCCGCAGAGGTCAAAAGCCCACGGCGACCCGACATCCGGACAAACCTGTCCCAGACCGTAAGCAGCGCGAAATCGATCTGCTGCTGCACCAGCCCGGCGACCTCATGCCGCAACACCCGAAAACGGCCTCTTCCGGCGGGTTTCTGAGGCCGCCACTCATTTGAATACTTATATGTATCCAAATTCATCGAATTGGATACATATAAGTATACGGTTTATGCGTAGTCGGATACATATAAGTATCCAAAATTGGACCTCCGTAGACGAATGAGTTGACAAATGAGCGTCAAAACCATCGTTCAGCAGCAATACCGCAACATCGTCGACAGTGCTGCCGCAAACGTTGCCGGTCTGAAAGCGCCGCCGGAAGGTTGGCTGCGCACGGTCCGCAGCGCGCTCGGCATGTCGGGGGACGACGTCGCAAAGAAAATGGGCGTCACCCGCGGACGCGTCACCAAGGCAGAACATGCCGAACTGACGGGCGGCATCACCTTGAAATCAATGCAAGCGACAGCAGAGGCGATGGGGTGCCGCTTTGTCTACGCGATCGTTCCGGCCTCAGGACATGTCGAGGATATCATTGCTGCCCAAGCGCGAAAAAAGGCCACGGCAATCGTCGGCACAGCCAGCCAGCACATGGCCCTCGAAGACCAGAAGCTGCCGGACGACAAGATTGCCGGGGAAGTCGAACGTCTCACCCGTGAGATCGCGCAGGAAATGCCTCCGAATTTCTGGAGCGATCAATGATCGGGGATATCGAATATCCCGAGGGAGCGACACCGCTCGACCCGAACGAGCTTGGCGGGCTGAAGCATAAACACATCACAACGCAAGGCGAACTCGATCAATTGGAACAGGCCAACATCGAGTCCGGCTTGCGTTGGCTTGGTCGCCAGCGGGCTCACGTTCTGACCGACGACTTCGCCATCACCTTGCACAAGCGCTTGTTCGGCGACGTCTGGGACTGGGCGGGCACGTTCCGAAAGACTGGAAAGAACATCGGTATCGATCCCATCCATATCCCCGTAGAGCTTCGAACCCTCATGGGTGACGCCAGGCTCTGGGCTGACAACAAAACCTACTCGCCTTCTGAAGCCGCAATTCGATTGCACCATCGCCTCGTGAAGATTCACCCGTTTCCCAATGGTAACGGCAGGCACGCCCGTATCATGGCGGATGCTGTCTTGGACCGCGTCTACAAGGCAAAGCCAATCGATTGGGCAGGCGGACACGATCTTCAAAAGATGAATGAGCGGCGCACCGCTTACATCGCGGCTCTCAAGGCTGCGGACCAGGATGACATTGGTCCTTTGATAAAGTTCGTTGGTCCGAGCGGTGATCTCTAAAGCGCGATGTGATCATGACCAGCCTCGACCGAAATCGGTCACGGAATATGAGCAATCTTAGTCCTCGATACAAAGCTGAATAACGTTCTCCTTAGAAATCGTCATCTGGATCACTTGCGTCGGAGACATCGGAATCAAATTCAACTCCGCCTCCACCACCGCCACGCGTACTGGGCAATCTCACGAGCTTTAAGGCTTGCAGCAGTTCACTTCCATATGTCCTTTCCATTCGGAGGACGAAATCTCGTTCGACGTCATGAGCAAACGAAATAAGGCCGGCTAGCTTCGCCTGCTCGTGGATATTTAATCTGTCATCCGCATAGTGCTTTAGGGCCGCCCTTATCTTTCGCTTCCGTTCCCGACCGAGGGAAACCTTTCCGTCATTCGTTAAGGTTAGGCCCGTGACAAAGCGCTTATACTTCTTCGTCGCGAGGATCGTTTTCGACTCATTGAGTGTTAGATTGGGGAATTTGATTTCCTTGATGGTCCGCCGAAGAATCTTTTCGACCTGGTTCAAATAACCTGTTCGTTTCGCTGAGAACGCTAAGTCGTCAGCGTAGCGAGTATAGGTCACCTGATCCGATGCTACTGCATTCGCGATCTTTTCGTCGAACTCATTCATGAGAACGTTGGATAGACATGGCGATGAGGGGGCGCCGATAGCAAGACTAAGACGACCTTGTCTCGACCATCTATGAAAGAAGATGTTCGAGCTAATCCAGATATCGCGGGCCTCCAACATCAATCCCTCGCGCTCGCAATAGACGGTCCAGTCGCGAGCGCCGATCGAAGGAAAGAAATTCGCAAAATCAAACTTCAAAATTGGCCCATTCAGAGCATGAGCGAGCGCATTGTGCTTGATTGAGGTTCCGGCCCGGTAAGCTGTCGCTGACTGATGAACAGGTAACTTCGATAAAAATTCCTCCGTCAGGATTCTTTGAAGAACTTTTAGTTCGCGAGCCGGCTGCGAGATAGTCCGGTTTCCGCCGCGCCGTTTAGGTATTCTATAGCTCTTGTAGCGCAGCGGAGCATTAGAGACGATCCGAATGATGTCTGGCTCACTTAGTCCCGTTCCGGCGACCAACAATGGGAGAAGCTTGCTCACAAACCAGCTCCCTGACTAAAATATTCCGATATTGCCTTAAATCGCTGAGCATCATGCACTTTCCAATGCTCGCGGATTAGGAGTCTACGACGTCGCTTGTTTCTTTCTTCGGCGGTGACTTTGACATGGATCGTTGCCGCATCAATATTTGTAGCTCTCGCCACAAAATAATCACTCGATCCTTTCGAGACCTCTTTCAGCCATCCGACTGCCTCAGCGCAAAGAAGATAGCGATAGATGTCCTGCTGGCTCACGTCACAGACGTTGAGAATTTTTAGGAGGGAAAGTATTTCATCTGCTTTCAGCGCTCCATATTCTTGGACGAGCCCAACGATCAACTTGATCACGTGGCCGGACCGACGAGCATCGAATGTGGTTGGCTCGCGCGGCCGCGCTAATCTGTCCGTTAAGGGGGGTACTAATAGGCCTTTTAGCGCCTCCATGCTGACGTCGCTTGCGGAGTTGCCTCTCATTCCAACAGACGCATCATCGACAACAAAGATGCTATCTCTACCGTACCTTTTTTCGATCATACGAAGCGGGCCAAGCTTGATGAATGAAAGCTCGTTCCAGTGTTTTTCTCGCACGACCAAAAATAATCGCGATGCGATCTCATTGATCATCGCAAATGCACCCAGCTCAGCCAGGCTTCCTTCGCTCTCGCAAAAGAGGATGATCAGCTCGACAATTTGTGCAAGATCAGTTTCGAAATCGAGAATATTCTCATATTTGTTGAAGAACGAGATTTGCGGCGTGATTTCTTCAGCTTGTATTAGATCGCGCCCTTTGAGCGCCGGATTTTCAAGGATTTTAAGGAATGCGTCCCTTAGCGATAAGGGGACCACATCGGAGAGGTCGGATATCGGCCCACCACCGAGAAAAATGACGTCAGTGGGGGCCTGGACGTGGATCTTGTCCGCGTCCAGGTCTTGAGAGAACGGCAACACCAAAAGCTTACCTTTGAAGCCGCGGAAGATAGTGACTTGATATCGAGCGGAGCGTCCCGAAGGGCGATAGCGAGTTGCTATCTTCCGGGGCAACAAAACTCGACAATAAGATGAGGTCTGGCGAAACGCCCGACCAAGCACGAAAGCATGTGCTCATTCGCGTAAGCGTTGTAACGATAATATGAGTCGCGGGAACTGGTCAATTCAGTGGGCATCTTCCAACGAAAGTATCGATCGTCGGCAAGCCAAATGTCCGACAACGACCGATCGTCGCTCGGCCATTTTTGATACGTGAAGCCTCGCCCGCGTCGTTCTGAACGCGATTGCTGCCTGATTAGCTATCAAGCGGTTGCGAGTAGATCGGCTCAGGAGCAAGTCACGAATCGCTGGTACAGTTGGGTGGGCTCGAACCACCGACCTCCTGTTCCACAGACACCGCGACGACTTCGCCGGTAGTACGCCAATCCCGCCTTTCGTACGAAAATCACAGTATTATCAACGAACAAGCCCGCCGCCTCCCGCCTTACCTGCGCTGCAATTGGCGCTATGGTGGTAGCTATGTGGTAGCTACAGAGGTGATCGATGGCTGTCTCAAATATAACGATCCGCGCAGTGCGAGCACTGAAGCCGGGCGAGACTATTTGGGACGCAGACCACCGCGAAGCGGTGCGGGGCTTTGGCGTTCGGCGTCAACGCGATCAAGCGACCTACGTTCTCAAGTACCGAGTGTTCGGTCGGCAGCGCTTCGTGACCATCGGTCCTCACGGCGCCCCTTGGACACCAGAGCTTGCACGCAAGGAGGCCAAGCGGCTTTTGGGCTTGGTTGCGAATGGCAAAGACCCGGCGGACGAGAAAGCCAAGGCGCGCCTGCAGGCGGCCGACACCCTCCGAGCAATCGCGGATCAATATCTCGCGAACGCCAAACAAAGGCTGAAGCCCCGGACCTATTCGGAGATAGAACGTTACTTGTTGGTCAGTTGGAACCCCCTGCATCCGGTCTCGGTCTTCCAGATCACTCGCCGCCATATCTCGGCTCGTATCGCTGATTTCGCATCAGTTCATGGAGCGGTCTCAGCAGCCCGCGCTCGTACAGCCCTGTCCTCAATGTTCAACTGGGCAATACGCGAGGGCCTTGAGATCGCTGCGAACCCGGTTCTCGGCACTAACCGACCCGCGCAGCCGGGAAGCCGCGAACGGGTCCTCACGGAGACGGAGCTATCAGCCATCTGGCACGCCTGTGGCGATGACGATTACGGACGCATTGTGCGTTTGTTGCTGCTCACAGCACAACGCCGTGACGAAGTGGGCAGCATGCAATGGGCCGAACTTGACACCTTTTCGGGGTTCTGGACGCTGCCAAGCGCCCGAACCAAGAACCGTCGCGAGCATTCTCTACCATTGGTTCCCGCCGCCTTAGCCGTACTACCGCACCGCCGAAACGGCCGAGACTTCCTTTTTGGTGACGGGCCCCGACGTAGCGGTGACCCGCATCGTGGTTTCTCGGGCTGGTCCAAGTCAAAGACGGCAATTGATGCACGGATCGCGGAAGCCCTGGGCGAACCCCTGCCCCACTGGACAGTTCACGATCTTCGGAGATCGGCGTCCACGCTGATGGCCGATCGGCTTGGCGTGTTGCCACACATCGTGGAGGCTATCCTAAACCACGTCAGCGGCCATCGGGCTGGCGTTGCCGGGGTATATAACCGCGCTCGGTATGCAACCGAGATGCGCGAGGCACTTCAGCGCTGGGCACAGCACGTTGCAGCCCTGCCAGCGCAAACGCGGGGAAAGGTTGCAGCGTGGTAGCCGGCTCCGGCCCTTCTTTGAGGCAGCTGCCTGACCGTCCGGATCGTGCGGCACCGCCCTTGAGGTGTCGCCTGCGGCCTCAGCGCAGGCGTTGGGCTTACGTCCCAGCTCGGCTCCGCATTCCTCCTACGCAGTTTGGGACACGGCCGTGCTGGTTTTAAATGTGCTGGCCTTCCTCATCATCGGGCTGGAACTCGGGCCGATCATTGCCGCCAGGAGCAGACATGGCGTGACGGGCCGCTTTGCGCCACTAGCGATCGTTCAATAGCGCAGTCCTCCGCGACCATCCCGAATTGCGGGATCATATCGCTAGTCAGTTTTCGTACAGGAATGTGTTGGACGAAATATCGGCGAGGGGAGGTCGATCATATCAAGCGGCCATCATCGGCGCGAACGCTGAGCGAATTGATTGATCGATCTGGGAAGACGACTGTTTCCAACGATTTTGAATGCCGAGCACGGTGCTTTCTAAACGACGCCAGCCGGCAAAGTCGACGTCGCTTTCTGCGCCGCCGCACATCCGGGAGAGCTGGACACGACTAGGTAATCGACCTTTTCCGCCAAAACCTGCGCGATCAGTTGGGGCATGCGACCCATGTTGCCTTCGGCTGTCCGGAAGACGACGGCCATCGTGCCACCGTCCTTGTAGCCCGCATCCGACAGCCCATCGAAAAACGCTTGGTTGGTCACCGCCATCTTCGGGTAACCTTGTGCACTAGGCCAACGGAACAGATGGACAAGCTGCTGCCCGGGCAATTTCGAATCCCTGACCCGTGCTAACCGCGCGGAACGAGCAAGGGGCGTAAGGATTCGTCCCGGCAGGAGCGAATTCGATGCTGATGTTTAAGGAACGGAGGCCGGCGATTCGGACGCTGCGCGGTTGGGCGATCTGTGTGCTGCAGGAAGCCACTTGAACGTCAGTAAGTTTGACCGGCAACAACTTCGGATTTGCAATCTGGAAATCATTGGTGATTTGCGCGATCAACCTATTCCTCTGATCCGAGCTCATGTCGATCCGGAGTACCCGACAGGATCGCGCCTGCGCGACTGGTGACTTCTCCCGAGGCCGCTTGGACAAAGTAAGATCGGCCAATACCGAAGTGCGTGGCCCTAAAGGTCTTAAGACGTTCGCCGAGCAGGACGTCCATCGCAATCGGAAGGTACCAGAACTGAGTCTTGTCCTCTGAATCCTGATAGGCGGTTACACCGAGAATGACGGTGCCGGCACTGGATTTCGGCACCGCTCTCGCTGTGGAAGTTTGCAAGCAAAGCGCCGTAAGAGCGGCAAATACGCAATAATGGAAGCCAGAGTGCCTGCTCATGTTTTCTCCCATGAAAAGATTTGCTTCAAGCAACTGAAAGAATGTCACAAGGTAAGCACAACTCAAAGTTAATTTCTACCTGTGCATGTGATGCGTGAGCGCATCACCCTGCAAGAAGTGCAGCAGCGGTGACAACCGCGGGGCCTGATCCGCGGTAGATCCTTTGTGTGGATCGGAAAGATGCGATCGCCGACCTGTGACAAGGTGACGATTCGGTCGTCATGCCAACGGCCCACGTTATCTCTTCGGTTTTGCGCGGCCGCAAGATGCAGCCGTTCGGTTGTCTGGCGTGTGATTTCGATCGTGTCCATCTAGGCAGACGACATGAAAATATCGTCTTTCTCCTCGGAGGTGACACCTGAGTTGATGAGGAGTCGCTCGAATTCGATCTTGGCGAACTTCTTGCCGTGAACATGCGCGCTAGAGTCAGCCATTGCGCCTACCAGACGCCCGCGCTCCTGCTCCAGCGCATTTGGAATTGCCATCAGTAAGATTCTGTATTGGCGGTCAATTTTCATCGCCTCCGCAATTGGTACGAAGATGCAGGCGCTGTTCGCGAGCTAGCCGTTCGGTAAGAACTGCCGCGCCTTCCCGGGCAAGGATCTCTGGCACATGCGTTCGCTCCTGGCGCGGGTGCTGCAGCTTCTGGAAAGTCGATCATTCCGATATCTTCGAACGCACGCATCTGATTGCTGCCGGCTAGACCGACATGCGCAAGGGCATGCAGGGCTTGTCATTGTTGGTGCAGGAAGCCTTGGTGGCGATCCGTTCGTCGGAGATGTCTTCGTGTTCCGCGGACGCCGCGGTTCGCTGATTGGGGCCTTGTGGCACGATGGCGATCTGCACGATACGATCGAGGTCAGCGCAATAGATTTTAGGCTGGTTTGTTCGCTCGGCTTTCGATGTCCGCACAGGTTTGTCTTCCTCGAGCAGAGTGGCCGGACCAAATGTCACGCCAGTCATCATGCCGCCTCCTTCGCCTGATCGAAGAGATCTTGGACAACATTAGATGGGACTAGCTGTGATGCGGCGATGTGCGGCCGTCCGCGGCGGCGCGACGCACGAGCTTGGGGACTTCAACCGCGACTTGCCGAGCACAAAAAGAACGCTACGCGCACGCACTCCAGTGCTTGGAAAGCGGCAGACTCAGAGAAAAGCTATTAGTCTGACCCGTGGATTAGTCTTGGCATTGACACTGAGAACGCGGGCCGTACCGAACGCATCTTCGCGTAAACATTCGGCTGCACTCGCTCCAATGTTGTTAACAAGCAGTGCTGTCGTGACACTCGCAAGGAGCCTCACAGCAGCGCTTCGCTTGGTTGTGCCCCGGATCACTAGCCTCCCCGAGCATCGTGCAACGGGCCACTGCTCTTGCGACCTTCGCAATAATTGGCTCGTTAAATGCTGCGTCTTCCCGGGCATCGTACTCAGGTGGTTGCAAACTTGCCCGCCGCGGGGCTTAAATCCGCTGCGCGAGCACGACTTAGGAGGCATTGCCTGGATCGGAAGAGGAACAGATCTCCGCATGAGCGGTCGTTCCGGCAAGCGCGTGTAGGAACTTGTCTCGTCAGGCGGCAAAGCGTAGCGCTTTCGAGTAGCGCGCGTCCTTTCTTCGTGATGGGCCATCCTTCGTTTACGCGCTCAACAAGGCGCTGAGAAAAGATGTCGAGGTTCGGCACACGAGTGGCCACTCTCTTGGTGCGGTCGGCCTCATCGCGACCGCTCGTCGCCAAAACCGCCTTATCGCGCCGCTTCAGCTCTGCCATGGGCGCGCGAAACCGTCAGGGTAGCTCACCAAAACCCTCAAAACGATGACCTGGAAGTTAACCTGCGTGACGCCGACCGCCACATAATGTGGCGTTTGGCGAAGCGCTTCGAAGCCAACAGCCTTGAGGCGTTCGCGCGTCCTCTCGCCTCTGCTGGCGGCCTCCATCAGTTTTCGACGCGATATGTGCGCGCGTGCCGGTATCGTTCGGACAAACGGTCTGGCAGATCTCCGAAAAGCCGGTGGTATCGGCACCCCAGAAAATGTGATCCCCAGCTCAAAGATATCACAATATGACCGATGCCACCCTTGAATTCAATCGGATTGCCGAGCAGGAATCCAGACAGCCCGGTCGCATCACGCGGGCGCCAGCAGTGCCCTGCAAGCCGTTCCCTTCTTGATCGTGTCTCTAGCACGTGCTTGCTACGCAGGGGAGTGGCGCTCAAGCTGACAGTTCTGTCCTTGTAACTTGGTTGTCGGCGCGGTTCGTGTGGGAGATAGGTGCAGTAGGCGAATTCTGCGTTCTGGCGACAGTTTTCGACGGATTTGAGCAGAACCTCATGCGACATTTGCCACAATTCGGATTGGCAGGAATGATGTCATTTGAGCGAGCATCTTGGAAACGGTTGCCTAGACGGGCGGGCCTCTCACACGCACAGGCACTCTTCTGTTGCCGCTGTGCGCATCCTATCGTTTGCGGCCCGCTTCTAAGGATTGAGGCTCACGATGCTGACCCGAGGCGTTTGCTTTCACCGAAGCTTAGAGCTGTCGACTCGGGGTGCGCCTGATTACAGGCCCAGCAACAGCTCCGCGATCTGCACCGCGTTCAGAGCCGCGCCCTTGAGCAGCTGATCGGCCGCCACGAACATCGAGATCGAATGCCCTGAGGGATCGCTGAAATCCTTGCGGATCCGGCCGACCAGGACGTTGTCCTGACCGGAGGCATCGATCGGCATCGGGAAGTAGTTGTTCGCGCGGTCGTCGACGACCCTTACGCCGGGTGCCTGCGCCATGATGGTGCGGACCTGGTCCTCGCTGATCGGCTTTTCGCATTCGAAGGTGATGGCCTCGCAATGGGCGCGCAGCACCGGCACGCGCACGCAGGTGACGCCGATCGCGATCTTGTCATCCTCGAAGATCTTGTGGGTCTCCTTGATGACCTTGGTCTCCTCATCATTATAGCCGGTCTCGGGATCGATCGCGGTGTTGTGGTTGAAGAGGTTGAAGGCATAGGGGTGCGGCATCACCTTGGGCGTATAGACCTGCCCGTTGAGATTGGCGCGGGTGGACTCGACAAGCTCATCCATTGCCGCGGCGCCGGCGCCGCTGGCGGCCTGGTAGGTCGAGATGATCAAGCGCTTGATGCGGTTGTTCTGGTGGATCGGCCAGAGCGGCACCAGCGCGGTGATCGCGGCGCAGTTCGGGTTGGCGATGATGCCCTTGTGGTCACGGATGCGCTTCGCGTTGATCTCAGGGATCACCAGCGGCACGTTCGGATCCATGCGGAAGGCGGAGGAGTTGTCGACCACGACGGCGCCGGCCTTGGCCGCGATTGGCGCGTACTGCTTCGAAATGCCGCTGCCGGCAGAGAACAGGGCTATGTCGACGCCGTCGAAAGCGCGCTCGGTCAATTCCTCGATAACGACGTCCTTGCCCCGGAACGATATCGTCTTGCCGGCCGAGCGGGCGCTCGCCAAGGCCTTGAGCTTGCTAACGCGAAAGCCGCACTTGTCCATGGTGGCGATGAATTCGGCGCCCACCGCACCGGTGACGCCGACAATCGCGACGACGGGATCGTTACTCACATTCTCCTCCATTGCATCAAGATCCAGACAACAAAAAAGCCCCGGACCATCGTGGGCGGGGCTTCGGTAGAGCTGACGCGTTCAGTCGACGACTACGCGCGCACGCCTCCCCGGGCCCAGAAGGCCGTGGTGGTTTTGGTCGTGCGCTTGGTGGTCGCGAACATGGCGGCGACTTATGCAGTACAGTTGCCCCAACAATTGATATTGAAGAGCCACGGATTAATGGTTTGAAGCATTCGAGATCGGACATTCTCAAGTACGCCTTCAGCATTGCCTGAACTCGGCCACCTCCTTTTTAAGGGACAACAAGTTTCTGTTCAGGTCTATCGTAGCCCAACAGAGCACTGGATCAAGGTCTGCGGCGGCGCAACCGGACGAAGACGGTCAGATGTAACGTCGATACTGGTTCCTCGGACCGTGCATTTGAGTTCTTCGAAGGCGCCGTTTGTGCGGGCGAGGCGGACATAACCACGTGAGTAGTGCTCGATGTGAGTAGCCGACTGATGATTTCGAGCTACAAAACCGCGCATGTAAAACGGGCAGCGGCATCCCCTGAATACAACTAGTGACGAGACACCCAGCAAAGAAGGGCCGCAGGGCGTCGCATCGCTTGTTGTGGGCTAGGCTTTCCTTGTGACTTGCGTGTCGCAATCGCCTAAATGATCCTAGACGTTCCGCTGGTCGCGAGTGCTTCGAAGGCGCTTACATAGCCCCGATCGTGCATCTTCGATTAACATCTTTCTTCATGTCTCTTCCTGCGGCTGCACTTTGGGAGCTCCAGGAGACTTTTCCTGCGAAATCGAACAAGACCCGCTGCAACAAACCTTCTCGCCCCTGTAGGTGGCCAAGGTTTGGAGCAACTTCGGCATATAATGCTCTTTCGCACCGTCCGGCACTTTCGGATCGTCTAGCCATGTCATTGCCCGCTCGATCAGCTCGATCGCGCGTTGCTTGTCACCACTCTCGTAGTAATACTGAGCGACCACCCCATAAGAATAGAAGTCGAGGCCGTTGGCTTGCCCAGGATTGAGGATATGTTCCGACACATCCCTGCCGATCGCAAAGCGCTCCGCACGCGGAAGGTAGGCCCTATCGTGATCCGGATCGAAGAGTTGCCTCATCACGATATTCAGCCCCCACACAGCCTCTGAGTGTTTGTCAATCGCATCTCGAACCAGTTGGCGTAAGACCTGGAACCCGGTCGCCGTGTCGCGCATTTTGTGAAGCAACAGATCCGCATGAATCTCGCGGAACTCGAGATTGTCCGGCATCGTGGCAATGCTCTCTTCGACCGCTGAGAGCGCTGCCGGCCAATCCTTTGCTTTTATCGCCGATCGAATTGTCCGGCGGATTGAGTCTTCGCGCGCCACGCGTTGGTTTTCCGCAATCCGTTTCGCTTCGGCGGCTTTAGCTTGATCGCTGCTGCGCCAAGTGCCGTTGATAATTTTCGGCAAGACGTCGTCGATTTGGATCGCATTATCAATAAAGGCAATGTGGCCGTCGCGGTCGACGACGAACGATGTCGGAATCGTAAGAGAAGAGCTGGCATCCATCCAAAGCTTGTTCATTTCGCCTGTACTGTCGAACCCGATTCGATAGTTCAGATTTGAGAACTTTTCAGTCAACCATGCGTCCAACTTGGTGCGAGCCTCATCCGCCGTTGGTGCTTTTTCATTAGCTGCGACTCCGACGACCTCAACCCCTTCGTCTTTGTATTTTGCTTGCAGCTCTATCAGATGAGGCATCGCCTCCACACATGGGCCGCACCAACTTGCCCAAAATTCGACGATGTACACTTTCCCTGACTGGAAGTTCGTGAGGGGCTCGCCACGCAGCCAGTTTTCGACTTTGAGCGAAGGAGCCGGGGACTTAATGCATAGCGCCATGATACTCTCCAAAGTTACCGACCTTGTCGGTTCACCTTAGTTAGCAATCACCGTGCCAGGCTGTCCGCACGCACTAAGCACATGACAAAGCTTTGAAAAACATCCACACGCCCAGTAAGGTCCCCTGTAGGTAACCTGACATGTTTGCGTCGGCGTCGGATTTCGGGCACGCATCGCGTCCTTCGTGCCGCAGATCGTCATGCGAATGCGCATCCGTGAGCCGCGCTGCGCCAGTAGGGAGGCGCGTGAGAAACCGGATGGTGCCCGCTGACCGACAAATTTCAAGCGTCCGGACGTGGGGTCGCAAGAGACAACAGCGGTCAGCATCGGACACGGCACCAGCTTTCCGAACCGAGCACAAAGCTGCCTTCGGCGCGGTCCAGATGACCGCGGAAGCCGATGACCTCGTGCGCGAGCTGCTCCGTCGGAATCGCAGGCGCGAAAACCGGTGCGAGCCCTGCTTGAACATAGGAAGCCAACTCTACCTGGCCTGGCGCAGTTACTCCCGTCGCCGTGTTGGTCTTCGCGCATTCCGGTTTCGACCAGTCGCGGGGGAGACTAAAGGAACAGGAGGGCTCAACAGGATAGGGCGGAGATTGGAGATGGTACTGACCGCCTCGGGGCCAGCTCCGCACATCCGCTGCACGATGGTGTGGCCAGGACAACTTGCGGCTCTTCCTTCGCATTGGTGTTGGCAATAGCGCTGAGGCAAATCCGCGCCCGATTTGAGTGTTTGGTACCTGACGCAGGGAAGAAACTCACAGGATACGTGAACCGCGCTCGTGAAAAACGCTCAACGATGACACGTAACCAGGAATGCCTGGCTTATAATGAGGCCGGACGCTGAGAATGTTGAATTCGAACCCGCAGCACATTGGGTCCACGACCCGTAAACGGGCATCGTGGAGGCGGTCTGCCCGGTTGAA
The DNA here is from genome assembly GCF_008123965.1 of Bradyrhizobium hipponense. Lineage (GTDB taxonomy): Bacteria > Pseudomonadota > Alphaproteobacteria > Rhizobiales > Xanthobacteraceae > Bradyrhizobium > Bradyrhizobium hipponense. The sequence continues at coordinate 27,685 of NZ_VSTH01000095.1, forward strand.
ATTCACCCCACATCTCTCGAGAACGCGTGGTGCAGGCTGCGCGAGCCTGCAGAGTGATGGTATCGCCGGGCCGCGCCCTTGTTGTAACTCCAGGACTGGCCGGCATTGATGGTCCTCGGCGTTCTCATCCAGTAGTCGGTCGGGTGCAGGCGAACATCAGTAAGATGTGGATCGACGGCGGCGCAACGAGCCCGCCATACGGGGTTTTCCTCGCGTAAGCTTCGTCGAAATAGAGCGGGTGATCTTCGCCGGACTGAGCGGCAGTAGAGCTGGATCTTCCAGTGTCAGCTTGTAAGGGATCGTCGTGCGCGGCTCATCAAGAACGTGATGCGAGATGCAGGAGTCGCAACCCTCGCCGCGTCGCCGAAAGGTCTGCGCCACAGCTTCGGCGTCACGGCATTCCAGGCAAAAGTACCGCCTCATCTTGTGCAGCGATGGCTCGGGCATGCGTCGCTGCGGACCACTAGACGACCGATTCCGTGAACTTGGCAGTCATGGAACGGGACGTTTGTTTGTGGATTCCTCGTTTGGGATTGACTGAACGAGGAGTT
>NZ_VSTH01000096.1 GCF_008123965.1 Bradyrhizobium hipponense
GCCACCCATAGGATCTACGCGGCTGCTGTCTCGATTCATCATGACCGCCGCGGCGTACTGGATCACCCGCTTTCGCGGGTGATGACAGCGAACCAAGCTTGACTCCACCCCGCCAAATCCCGAAAAAGCGCTCCAATCCGTCACAAATCCTGCCCTCCCGAGAGGAAATCCCGATGTCGCTCCAAGCCCTCGAATCCACCATCAACGGCGCCTTCGACGCGCGCGACGGCATCTCGACCTCGACCAAGGGCGAGGTGCGGGAGGCCGTGGATCAGGCGCTGGAGAGTCTGGACAAGGGCGAGGCGCGCGTTGCCGAGCGCGGCGGCGACGGCAAGTGGAAGGTCAATCAATGGCTGAAGAAGGCCGTGCTGCTGTCGTTCCGCCTCAACGACATGGGCGCCATTCCCGGCGGTCCCGGCAAGGCGACCTGGTGGGACAAGGTCCCCTCGAAGTTCGACGGCTGGGGCGAGAACCGGTTTCGCGACGCCGGCTTTCGCGCGGTGCCCGGCGCCATCGTGCGCCGCTCGGCCTTCATCGCCCGCAACGTCGTGCTGATGCCGTCCTTCGTCAATCTCGGCGCCTATGTCGATGAGAGCACCATGATCGACACCTGGTCCACCGTCGGCTCCTGCGCGCAGATCGGCAAGCGCGTGCACATCTCCGGCGGCGTCGGCATCGGCGGTGTGCTCGAGCCGCTGCAGGCCGAGCCCGTGATCATCGAGGACGATTGCTTCATCGGCGCACGCTCCGAGGTCGCCGAAGGCGTGATCGTGCGCAAGGGCGCGGTGCTGTCGATGGGCGTATTTTTGGGCGCCTCGACCAAGATCGTCGACCGCGAGACCGGCGAGATCTTCATCGGCGAAGTACCGGAATATTCGGTTGTGGTGCCCGGCGCGCTGCCCGGCAAGCCGATGAAGAACGGCCAGATGGGCCCGAGCACGGCCTGCGCCGTCATCGTCAAGCGCGTCGATGAGCGGACGCGGTCGAAGACCAGCATCAACGAATTGTTGCGGGATTGATTGGGCGCGCATGACCGATGCTCTGTCCATTGCCCGCGATCTCATCCGCTGCCCCTCGGTAACCCCGGCCGACGCTGGTGCGCTGGGTGTGCTCGAAAGGGCCCTCACTGCAGCCGGCTTCATTTGCCACCGCGTGACGTTCTCGGAGCCCGGCACTGCCGACGTCGACAATCTCTATGCGCGGATCGGCACTGAGGGGCCGCACATCACCTTTGCCGGCCACACCGACGTGGTGCCGCCCGGCGACGAGAGCGCCTGGAGTGTCGGCGCGTTCTCCGGCGAGGTCCGGGACGGTTTTCTGCACGGCCGCGGCGCGGTCGACATGAAGGGCGGCATCGCCTGCTCGGTCGCCGCGGTGATCGAGCATCTCGCGGCCAACGATGGCAAGCCGCGCAGCGACGGCCAAACGGGCTCGATTTCGTTCCTGATCACCGGCGACGAGGAAGACGTCTCCATCAACGGCACCATCAAGCTGTTGAAGTGGGCCGCCGAGCGCGGCGAGAAGTTCGACCATTGCGTGCTGGGCGAGCCCTCCAATGTCGAGACGCTCGGCGACACCATCAAGGTCGGCCGCCGCGGCTCGCAATCCGGCACGCTTTATGTCGACGGCGTGCAGGGCCATGTCGCCTATCCGCACCGCGCCGCCAATCCGGTGCCGGATATTTCGCGGCTGATCGTGGCAATCAGTGACGAGCCGCTCGACCACGGCAGCGCGGCGTTCCAGGCCTCCAATCTCGAATTCACCTCGGTCGACGTCGGCAACACCGCCTACAACGTCATCCCCGGCCAGGCCCGCGCAAAGTTCAACATCCGCTACAACGACAACCACACCCAGGCGAGCCTGCGCGAGCTGGTCGAGACGCGACTGACAAAGGCCTGCGGCAACCGCATCCGCGCCCGCATCGTCTGGGAGCCGTCGAACTCCAACGTGTTCGTCACCAAGCCCGGCCCGTTCACTGAGCTTGCGGTCGCCGCGATCGAGGAGGTGACGGGCCGCAAGCCGGAGCTGTCGACCTCAGGCGGCACCTCGGATGCGCGCTTCATCTCGAGCTATTGCCCGGTGATCGAGTTCGGTCTCGTCGGCCAGACCATGCACCAGATCGACGAGCGCGTGCCGGTCAAGGATCTAGAGAAGCTGACGCAGGTGTACCGCGGGATATTGCAGAGGTATTTTGCTTAACCGCGGCCTTCGCCAAACCCTCCGCCGTCATGCCCGGGCCTCCACGTTCTTCAGTGCCCCGGCACGGAAGGTCATGGATGGCCGGGACAAGCCCGGCCATGACGCCAGCGGCGGAATCACGCTCTAATAATCCACCTTCACCAGATACAGTCCGTCCGGCGGGGCGACGATGCCGCAGGCGGCGCGGTTGCGGGCTTGCAGGGCTGCGGTGAGATCGTCCGCGGTCCAGCGCCCTTCGCCGACCCAGACCAGCGAGCCGACCATCGACCGCACCTGACTGTGCAGGAACGAGCGCGCCGAAGTGAGGATCGTCACCTCGCGGCCGTCGCGCAACACGTCGAGCTGGTCGAGCGTCTTCTCCGGCGATTTGGCCTGGCACTCGGTGTCGCGAAACGTGGTGAAATCGTGCTTGCCGAGCAGGCGCTGCGCGGCCGCATGCATCGCCTCAGTGTCGAGCCGGCGCGGCACGCGCCAGGCGTGGCCGATGTCGAGGGCGAGATTGGCGCGGGTGTTGACGATGCGATAGCGGTAGTGGCGCTTGACCGCCGAGAAGCGCGCCTCGAAGGCGTCGGGCACGATCTCGGCCTCGAGCACCCCGATCGGAGCGGGGCGCAAATGCGCGTTGAGCCCGTCGCGAAACCGGCCCGGCGGAAACTGCTTCTCGATGTCGACATGCGCGACCTGGCCGAGGGCATGCACCCCGGCGTCGGTGCGGCCGGCGCCATGCACCCGCGCATCCGCGCCGGTCATCGCCTTCACCGCAGCTTCGAGCGCGCCCTGCACCGACGGCAGCGCTTCCTGCACCTGCCAGCCGAAGAACGGCGCGCCGTCATATTCGATGGTGAGCTTGTAGCGGGGCATCAGGCCAGCCGCATCGGCGGCTTCAGCGGCACACCGCGCAGGAAGTCGGTCGCCTGCATGCGCGCCTTGCCTTCGCGCTGGAGCTCGAGAATGCGGATCGCGCCCTCGCCGCAGGCGATGGTGAGCTGATCGTCGAGCACTGCGCCCGGAGCGCCGGAGCCTGTCGCCAGCTCGCAGCGCAGGATTTTCACGCGCGCATTTTCGCTGACATCCGCGAGCTCGCTCCAGGCGCCGGGAAACGGCGACAGGCCGTGGATGTGGCGCAGGACGTCGCGCGCGGGCCTGGTCCAGTCGATCCGCGCCTCGGTCTTGTCGATCTTGGCGGCATAGGTGACGCCTTCCTCGCTCTGCTTTTTGAGCTGAAGGGCGCCGCGGTCGAGCGCCGCCATGGCGCGCACCATCAAATCGGCGCCGAGCCGGGAGAGGCGGTCGTGCAGATCGATCGCGGTCATGTCGTCGGTGATCGCGATGCGCTCGGCCATGGCGACGTCGCCGGTATCGAGCCCGACATCCATCTTCATCACCATGACGCCGCTCTCGGCGTCGCCGGCCATGATCGCGCGGTTGATCGGCGCAGCGCCGCGCCAGCGCGGCAACAGCGAGGCATGCAGATTGTAGCAGCCGAGCTTCGGCGCATCGAGGATCGCCTGCGGCAGGATCATGCCGTAGGCGACGACAACCGCGGCATCGGCATCGAAGGCGCGGAACGCGTCGAGGGCTTCCTGTGTCTTCAACGTCTTCGGCATCAGCACGGGCACGCCGAGTCTTCGCGCGGCCTCTTCAACCGGCGTCGGCTGCAATTGCAGACCGCGCCGCCCGCCCGGCTTTGGCGCGCGGGTGTAGACCGCCACGATCTCGTGGCCATGCGCGACCAGCTCGAGCAGCGTCGGCACGGAAAAATCGGGCGTGCCCATGAAGATGAGGCGAAGGGGCATGACAAGAACTCGATACGTTCCCTCCCCCCTTGTGGGGGAGGGCTAGGGAGGGGGTGCCACACGGCGCGCTCTCTCGGCTTGAGCGCGAGTGCCTTGTTGCTGGCGCTCGCAAAACGGCGAGTACCTTTTGCTGGGCTACCCCCCTCCCCTGCCCTCCCCCACAAGGGGGGAGGGAGCAGAGCGGAGCGCGCGGCAGCATCGGTCGCTTACTACTCACTCCGCGCGCTTGGCGGCTTTCTCGAACTTCTTGAGCACGCGGTCGCGTTTGAGCTTTGACAGATAGTCGACGAACAGCACGCCGTTGAGATGATCGATCTCGTGCTGGATGCAGGTGGCGTAGATGCCTTCGGCGTCCTCCTCGTGCACCTTGCCGTCGAGATCGGTGAAGCGCACGCGCACCTTGGCGGGACGTTCGACCTCCTCGTAATATTCGGGGATCGACAGGCAGCCTTCCTCGTAGACCGACAGTTCCTCGGACGAGGCGAGAATTTCGGGATTGATGAAGACGCGCGGCTCCGGCTTGGTTTCGCCGTTCTCGTCGCGCTTGGCGAGGTCCATGGTGATGAGCCGCAGCGGCTGCGCGACCTGGATCGCCGCGAGCCCAATGCCGGGCGCGTCGTACATGGTCTCGAGCATGTCGTCGGCAAGCTTACGGATCTCCGGCGTGACCTTCTCGATCGGCTTGGAGACCAGACGCAGCTGCCTGTCGGGCAGGATGATGATTTCTCTGAGGGCCATGGCCGCGATTTAAGCCGCGCGCCCGATGCGGTCAATGCGGCGAGGAACTCCGTTAACGGTCCGCTAACCATAAAACTTGAGGCTTCGTTAACCATAAAAATTAGGGGGCTATTAACCATAAATGTTCGCTATTCGTTCGCGGATACCGCCGAATCGGCTAAAAGGCGGCCATGAATGAAATCATCTTCATGCTCGGCGACTGGCCGGTGCGCACCATCGACGCGCTGCTCGGCTTCGGCGCGCTGGTCCTCATCCTGCTCGTGGTCATCGCTATCGTGATCGCCCGCTCCTCGCGGCGTGGTGCGGAACTCGCGATGGCCAACGCCATCCGCGCCGACGAGCTCGAGGAGCGCGTCAGCCAGATGCTGCACGCCCAGAGCGAAGCCTCGGGCCGGGTCGATGCCATGACCCAGGCGCTGGCCGGCCGCCAGGCCGACATGGCGCGCGCGGTCAACGAGCGGCTGGATTCGGTGACCCACCGCGTCGGTCAGTCCATGGAACATTCGACCCGCAACACCATGGAGAGCCTGCGCGCGCTGCACGAGCGGCTCGGCATCATCGACAGCGCGCACAAGAACCTCACCGACCTTACCACCCAGGTCACGACCTTGCGCGACGTGCTCGCCAACAAGCAGTCGCGCGGCGCCTTCGGCCAGGCGCGGATGGAGGCGATTGTCCAGGACGGCTTGCCGAAGGGCGCCTACGAATTCCAGTTCACGCTGTCCACGGGCAAGCGGCCGGACTGCGTCGTGTTCCTGCCCGACCAGCGACCGCTCTGCATCGACGCAAAATTTCCGCTGGAGGCGATGACCGCGCTGCACGACGCCCGCACCGACGAGGAGCGGCGCATCGCCACGCAGCGGCTGCGCGGCGACGTGACGAAGCATGTCAGCGACATCGCCGAAAAATATCTGGTCGCCGGCGAGACCCAGGAAATGGCGCTGATGTTCGTGCCGTCGGAATCCGTCTACGCCGAGATCCACGACGGCTTCGACGACGTGATCCAGAAGGCCTATCGCGCCCGCGTGGTGCTGGTGTCGCCCTCGCTCTTGATGCTCGCGATTCAGGTAATGCAGCAGATCATGAAGGACGCGCGCATGCGCGACGCCGCCGACCAGATCCGCACCGAGGTGATCAGGCTCGGCGACGACCTCGGCCGCCTGCGCGACCGCGTGCTGAAATTGCAGAAGCATTTTGCCGACGCCAACGAGGACGTCCGCCAGGTCCTGATCTCCGCCGACAAGATCGAGAAGCGCGCCGGTCGAATCGAGGAACTCGATTTCAGCAAGACCGACGCGCCGGAGGCTCCGCATCTGGTGGCAACCGGCGCGGCCGAGTTGTTCCCGAGAAAGCTCCAGGCGGGGGAGTGATTTGATGTGATGTCATGCCCCGCGAAGGCGGGGCATCCAGTACGCCGCGGCAGGTGTAACTGAACGAGACGCTGGTGAGTACTGGATCGTCCGCCTTCGCGGACGATGACACCGGAAAGGTGGCGGATGGGAGAGCGCATCTACTACGTCTATATCCTCGCCAGCAAAATAGGCGGCACGCTCTATATCGGCGTGACCAATGATCTCATCCGCCGGATAGCGGAACACAAATCGAAGCTGATTGAGAGCTTCACAGAAAAATACGACGTCGCTCGGCTTGTCTATTTCGAGCAGTTCGATGACCCCGAGAACGCGATCAAGCGGGAGAAGCGATTGAAGAAGTGGAATCGCGCTTGGAAGGTGCGGTTGATCGAACAGCAAAATCCCAATTGGGATGATCTCTATCACGAAATAGCCGGGCCGCCATGACGCTGTCATGCCCCGCGAAGGCGGGGCATCCAGTACGCCGCGGCGGCTGTGATTGAACCGAGATGCCGGTGATTACTGGATCGTCCGCCTTCGCGGACGATGACACTGAGGGAGGAGCACCGGCTTCTGCCCCACGGACAGCGGCGAGAGTCTTTTGCGCCAGAATCTGCTAACACCGCCCCATGACCGCACCCGACGCGACCTCCCCCGCCGGCACTGACACCCCAACCGTCTCCTGGCGGGACAGCCTTGCCGTTTACCTGCAGCCGCGGGTGCTGATCGTGCTGTTTCTCGGCTTCTCGTCCGGGCTGCCGCTGGCGCTGTCGGGGTCGACGCTGCTGGTGTGGATGCGGGAATCCGGCGTCGATCTCGGCACTATCGGACTGTTTGCACTGGTCGGCACGCCCTACACGCTGAAATTCCTGTGGGCGCCGCTGGTGGATGCGCTGCATGTGCCGCTGTTCACCCGCGCGTTCGGCCGCCGCCGCGGCTGGCTGGTGTTTTCGCAACTGCTGCTGATCGTCGCGATCCTGCTGCTGGCGCTGACCGATCCGGCGCGCTCGCCGTTCTATGTCGCGCTCGGCGCACTGCTGGTCGCGACGGCGTCGTCGACGCAGGACATCGTGGTCGACGCCTTCCGCGTCGAGAGCCTGCCCGAGAGCGAGCAGGCCGCCGGCATGGCGTCCTATGTCGCGGCCTATCGCATCGGCATGCTGGTGTCGACCGCGGGCGCGCTGTTCATCGTCTCCGGCTTCGAGGGCACCGGCATTCCGCGCACATCGTCCTGGATGTGGGGCTATGTGGTGATGGCGGCCATGGTGCTGATCGGGACAATCACAGCGCTGGCCGCGACCGAGCCCGAGCAATCGGCCCGGGCCGAGGCGGTGACGAAAGCCGAGACGGCGTTCGCACGCGTGCTGCACGCCGCGATCGGCGCCTTTTCGGAATTCCTCTCGCGCAAGGATGCGCTCGCGGCGCTGGCCTTCGTCGTGCTGTTCAAGTTCACAGACGCGTTCTCCGGCACCATGACGGCGCCGTTCGTGATCGACCTCGGCTTCTCCCGCAACGACTATGCGGCGATCGTGAAGGGCGTTGGCTTGGCCGCCACGCTGATCGGCGGCTTCGCCGGCGGCTTCGTCGCGCGGCGCTATTCGCTTTCGGCCAGCCTTTGGATCGGCGGCGTGGTGCAGGCGCTTGCCAATCTCTCCTTCTCCTGGCTGGCCTTCATCGGCACCAGCCAATGGGCGCTCGCCTTCGCCATCACAGCTGAGAACTTCACCAGCGCCATCGGCACCGTGATCTTCGTCGCCTATCTCTCCGCGCTGTGCCAGAACCCGCTGCATACGGCGACACAATACGCGCTGCTCACCGCGCTCGCGGCCGTGGGACGCACCTATCTGTCGTCGGTGGCAGGCTATGTCGCCAAGGCGACCGGCTGGCCGCTGTTCTTCGTGATCTGCGTGCTGGTGGCGATCCCGAGCCTGATGCTGCTCAGTTGGCTGCAGAAGCGCGGACACTTCGAGGCGCTGGGGCCGGTAAGGGTTTAGGCCGACGTCTCACCACGTCATTTGCGAGCAAAGCGAAGCAATCCAGACTGCCGCCGCGGAAACAGTCTGGATTGCTTCGTCGCAAGGGCTCCTCGCAATGACGACGGAGAGCGTTGCAAGCTGCGGATGCGCGTCCCCCTACTGCTTCTTGATGATGCTCCACTTCGTGATCACGGCCTCACTCATCTGGCCGGGGTCGCTGGCGCAGGCGACTTCGTCGACCTTGACCGAGATCTCCTTGCCGGTGAACGTCTTCAACTGCGCGGCCTGCGCGTCGCCATTGGGTACGAGCTGGAAGGTCTCGGGGCCGGTTTCGAGATTGCACAGACCGTTCGGCGGCGGCAGCCGGCGCGGCTCGGAGGTGATCTGGTAGGTCGCAACCTTCTTGCCGCCGTTCTTGACGTCGCGCACTTTCATCGCGTTCAGCTCGCCCGAGAGCACGTCGCCGGTGTTGATCGGCTTGCCGGGCTTTGGCGGCGGCGGAGCCGCGTCATCGCCCTGCTGCGCGGAGATGGCCGGGGTCACCAGCATCATCATCGTTGCAACCAAAGCCAATCGAGTGGCGAATCGTTTCGTCATGTCGTCCGTTCCGTGAGTCTGTAGGAGGGCTAGAACAGGGTCCGCTGCCGCATCGCGGCCGATAGCGTACCTTCATCGAGATAATCAAGCTCGCCGCCGACCGGCACACCATGGGCGAGGCGCGTTACTTTTACGTTGGCGTCCTGAAGCAGGTCGGTGATGTAATGCGCCGTGGTCTGGCCGTCGACCGTCGCATTCAGCGCCAGGATGATTTCTTGCACCTGCGCATCATGCGCGCGCGCGACCAGCGCATCGATGGTGAGATCCTGCGGGCCGACGCCGTCGAGCGGCGACAATGTCGCCCCCAGCACATGATAGCGGCCCTGCGTCGCGTTGGCCCGCTCCAGCGCCCAGAGATCGGCGACGTCGGCGACGACGACGATGATCGAGGGATCGCGCCGCGGATCGAGGCAGACCGTGCAGGGATTTTGAGTATCGATGTTGCCGCAGGTCTTGCAGACTTGGACCTTCTCGAGCGCAACCTGCAAGGCGCCCGATAGCGGAATCATCAGCGCCTCGCGCTTCTTGATCAGATGCAATGCCGCGCGCCGCGCCGAGCGCGGACCGAGGCCCGGCAGCCGTGCGAGGAGCTGAACCAGCCGCTCAATCTCGGGACCTGCGACCGCGCCCATATTATTGGCCGAACAACCCCGGCGGCAGGCCGAGCCCGCCGGTGAGCGACTGCATCTTTTCCTGCATCGCGGCTTCAGCCTTGCGGCGGGCGTCGCCGAGCGCGGTGACCAGCAGATCCTCGAGCACTTCACGCTCTTCCGGCTTCATCAGCGAGGGATCGATCTTAACGCCCTTCACGTCCATCTTCGCAGTCATGCGCACGGCGACCAGGCCGCCGCCGGAGATGCCCTCGACCTCGACATTGCCGAGCTCGTCCTGCATCGCCTGCATCTTGGATTGCAGCTGCGCCGCCTGCTTCATCATGCCGAGAAAATCAGCCATCGGTGCGTGTCCTTGGAAAGAAAGGGTCAGAGATCGTCGCCGTCGGAACCGTCGGGCGGATCGTCACTGCCATAGTCGGCATTTATATCGGTTTCCGGCACCTCCGGGGCAAGCCTGCGGACCTCGACGACCTTGGCTCCGGGGAAGCGCGACAGCACCTCCTGGATGCGCGGGTCGGCTTCGGCGTTACGCGCATGCGCCTGCTTGGCGGCCTGGTTCACCGAGCGCAGCGTCGGCTGACCCTGCTCGTTGGAAACGATCACGGTCCAGCGCCGGCCGGTCCAGAGCTCGAACTTGCGCGCCAGGTCCGAGATCATGGTCTTGGAGGCTTGGGGCTCGAGCGCGACTTCCAGCCGGCCCTCCTCGAAACGAACCAGCCGCATGTCGCTTTCGAGCGCGCCCTTGGTCATTAGGTCGCGCTTCTGCCCCGCCAGCGCGACGAGCTGGGTGAAGCTCGTGACGCGCAGCACGGGCGCGGCGCCTTGCGGATCCGGCGCGGGCGCCGCCATCTGCGGCCGGGCACCGCCGCCGAACGATGACGGCGACGAGGTCGGCGCGCGCACCGGCGCTGCCGAAGCAATTGGTGCTGCCGGCGCGCTGCGCGCAGCGCTGCCACCGTTCGCAACCGGCGAGCCGCCGCCGTTTTGCTCCAGCATCCGGATCGCTTCGTCCGGCGTCGGCAGGTCGGCGACATAGGCGATGCGCACCAGCACCATCTCGGCGGCCGCGGCCGGACGCGTCGCAGCCTGCACCTCGGTGATGCCCTTGAGCAGCATTTGCCACATCCGCGACAGCACGCGCATCGAGATTTTCGACGCAAAGTCGCGCGCGCGCAGCCGTTCGGTCTCGCCATAGGCAACGTTGTCGGCGGTCGCCGGCACGATCTTGACGCGGGTGACGAAGTTGACGAATTCAGCAAGATCCGAGAGCACGACGATGGGATCGGCGCCGACGTCGTACTGGTCGCGGAACTCCTTGAAGGCAGCCGCAATGTCGCCGCGCGCCAGCGAATCGAACAGATCGATGACGCGGGTGCGGTCGGCGAGCCCCAGCATCTGCCGCACGGCATCGGCCTTAACGGTGCCCGCCGCATGCGCAATGGCCTGGTCGAGCAGCGACAGCGAGTCGCGCACGGAACCTTCCGCCGCGCGCGCGATGATGCCGAGCGCCTCGGGCTCGATCTCGACGTTCTCTTTCGCGGCGATGCTGGCGAGGTGCTTCATCAGCACGTCGGCCTCGACGCGGCGCAGGTCAAAACGCTGGCAGCGCGACAGCACCGTGACCGGAACCTTGCGAATCTCGGTCGTGGCGAACACGAACTTGGCGTGCTCCGGCGGTTCCTCCAGCGTCTTCAGGAAGGCGTTGAACGCCGCCGTCGACAGCATGTGGACTTCGTCGATGATGTAGACCTTGTAGCGGGCGCTGGCCGGCGCATAACGCACGCTGTCATTGATCTGGCGGACGTCGTCGACGCCGGTATGCGAGGCCGCGTCCATCTCCAGCACGTCCATGTGCCGGCTTTCCATGATCGCCTGGCAGTGCACACCAAGCGTCGGCATCTGGACTGTCGGCCCCCTCACCGAGCCGTCCGGCATCTCGTAGTTGAGTGCACGGGCCAGGATGCGCGCGGTGGTGGTCTTGCCGACGCCGCGAACGCCGGTGAGGATCCAGGCCTGCGGGATGCGCCCGGTTTCGAACGCGTTGGAGACGGTGCGGACCACGGCCTCCTGGCCGATCAGATCGTCGAAGCTGGAGGGGCGGTATTTGCGGGCCAGGACCCGGTACGGCGTGCCGGCTTGCGCGCCAAGCGCAAAGCCAGCTTGGCTTGCGCTATCGGAATTGGGAGGGGCGCCAGCGTCGGTCATCGGTCGATCCGCAATGAAATGTCTTTCGGCCGGCGTTTGCGGAAAGGAGCGCGCTGGCGGCTTTTGCCGCCGGCGCAATTCGCTCGAAAAAACAGGTAGGAGACTGACGAGCGACCCGATCCGGACCTCGTTAGGGCTGCTTCCTTCCGGACCTGACCCGGTTGGCGAGTGGCTCGTCCACCGCCAATCTCCCGGCCCCTATTTGGGGCCAAAAGGGCCGGAAAGCAAGCGGGGATCGGCTCGAGCCCGCTGGCTCGGCTCCGGCTTGCCCAGCATCCGGGCATTTTCCGGTTTGCCCAGCCGATAGGCTGTGCTTTCGCTGTTGGAGCCACCTTGGTATGAACGCTGCCGGAACTCAGCCAACCAGAAAAGCGATTGATCCCAATGGTTACACGTCGTGATGTTGCATCGATTGTCGGACTTGGCGCCATTGGCGCGGCGACCGCGGGCGCGCTGGCGTCCCCGGCCGTGGCCCAGGCCGCCGATCCGAACGAATCGACCTTTGCCCGCATCCGAAGGACCAAGAAGATGCGGATCGGTGCGGTCGGCGGGGGCGCGCCCTATTACATGAAGGATCTCGCCAGCGGCCAGTGGAAGGGCTTTTACGTCGATATCGCCAAGGCGCTGGCCGACGACATGGAGGCCGAGCTCGACATCACCGAGACCACCTGGGGCAATTCGGTGCTCGATCTGCAGTCCAACAAGATCGACATCTTCTTCGGCCTCAACCCGACCCCGAAGCGCGCGCTGGTGATCGATTTCTCGGTGCCGGTCTTCAACAACGCCTTCGGCATTCTCTGCAAGAAGGATTTCAAGCCAAAAAGCTGGGCCGAGCTGAACTCGCCCGACGTCAAGATCGCCGTCGACCAGGGCTCCTCGCACGACCAGGTTGTCAGCCGCCTGACGCCGAAGGCGCAGATCACCCGGCTGAAGAGCGCCGACGACGCCACCGCTGCACTCCAGACTGGCCGCGTCGACGCGCAGTGCCTGATCACCATGCTGTCGCTGACGGTGCTGAAGAAGAACCCCTCGCTCGGCCAATTCGTGCTGCCCACCCCGATCTTCGCCACCACGTCGAACGCCGGCTTCCGCCGCGAGACCGACAAGACCTGGCGCGACTACGTCAACACCTGGATCGACTTCAACAAGGGCCTCGGCTTCATCCGTAACGCCATCATCACCAACATGGAGCTGGTGGGCGTGACCGAGGCGGACATTCCGCCGGGCGTGTCGCTGTAAGGTGTGATGAGTTTGGGTCGAGCTCGGTCCCCAAGGCGCGGTGCGCTCCCTCTCCCGCTTGCGGGAGAGGGTTGGGGTGAGGGTGCCTCCGCCAGGGAGACTCCCCGAGTGGAGAAAGCCCTCACCCGGCGCTTCGCGCCGACCTCTCCCGCAAGCGGGAGAGGTGCAGCGAGAACGCCGCGCGTCTGTTCCCAGCTTTCTGCCGACTGAGTTAAGCACGCATGTATCAGTGGGACTTCGGCATCCTCTGGAGCTATCGCTGGCTCTTTCTCAACGGGCTTGGCGTCACCGTCGGCTTCACCGTGGTCATCGTGGTGCTTGGACTGGTGTTCGGCCTGTTCGGCGCGTTCGGCACCCTGTCGCGCTTCCGAGCGGTGCGTCTGATCGCGCTCACCTTCATCGAGGCGTTCCGCTGCACGCCGATCCTGGTGCAGCTGATCTGGTTCTATTACGCGCTGCCGATCCTGGCCGGGGTCGAAATGACGCCGATCACGGCCTCGGCGCTGGCGCTCTCGCTCTATGGCGGCTCGTTTTATTCGGAGATCATCCGCGGCGGCATCGTCTCGATCGACAGCGGCCAGTCCGAAGCCGGCGCCGCGCTCGGCATGACGCCGGGCCAGGCCATGCGGCGCATCGTGCTGCCGCAGGCGATCAAGCGCATGATCCCGGCGCTGATGAACCAGTCGATCATCCAGTTCAAGAACACCTCGCTGGTCTCGGTGCTGGCGGTGCCCGATCTGGTCTACCAGAGCCAGGTCGCGGCCCATGACAGCTACCGGCCGCTGGAAACTTACACCGCAGTGGCGGTCGCCTATGCGGCGATCCTGATTCCCCTGACCATCCTCGTCCGGCGCGGCGAGAAGCGAATGGCGGTCGGCGAATGAGCGAGGCCTCCAACAACACTTCCAAGAACACCTCGAAGATCGAGATCCGCGGCTTGCGCAAAAGTTTTGGCAGCAACGAGGTCCTGAAGACCATCAGCCTCGACGTCGCCAAGGGCGGCGTGGTGGCGCTGATCGGCCCGTCGGGCTCGGGCAAATCGACGCTGCTCCGCTGCATCAATCTGCTGGTGACGCCCGACGGCGGCAGCGTCCGCGTCGGTGACACGCGCTTCGCGTTCGGTGCGGGTACGAAGCTGCCGAACGTCAAGACGCTGGCGAAATTCCGCGCCACCACTGGCATGGTGTTCCAGCATTTCAACCTGTTCCCGCACATGACGGCGCTCCAGAACGTGATGGAGGGACCGATCACCGTGCGGCGCATGGCCAGGGCCGACGCCGAGACGCTCGCGCGCGCGCAACTTGCGAAGGTGGGCCTGGCAGAGAAAGCTGACCAATACCCGGCGACGTTGTCCGGCGGACAGAAGCAGCGCGTCGCGATTGCGCGGGCGCTGGCGATGGAGCCGGACGTGATGCTGTTTGATGAAGCGACCTCTGCGCTCGATCCCGAACTGGTCGGCGAGGTCCTCGCCGTCATGCAGCGGCTCGCATCCGAGGGCATGACCATGGTGATCGTAACCCACGAAATCGCCTTCGCCCGCGAGGTCGCCGACCGCCTCATCTTCATGCGCGACGGCATCGTCGTCGAGGAAGGTCCGGCGCGGCAGGTGATCGACAATCCGCAGGAAGCCGCGACGCGCGCGTTCCTCAGCCATTTCCACCGCACCGGCGCATTGCCGCCGGCCAACGCAGCACCGTGATGCCAAACATCGATCGTGTCTATCTCGTCACCGGCGCCGCCAGCGGAATCGGCCGCGCCACCGCAAAATTGCTCGCGGCCTCCGGCACCGCGCTGCTGCTGCACACGCGCTCCAACGCAGCCGGTCTCGATGCCACCGCGGCAGAAGCCGAAGCGCAAGGCGCAATCGTCGCAAAATGCCTCGGCGACCTTGCCGAGGAGGCCGCGGTCACCGATGCCGTCGCTGCCGCACAACAGGCCTTCGGCCGGCTCGACGGATTGATCCTGGTTGGCGGCCATGCCCGCCGCGGCAGTGCGATCGGCACGCCGGCGGACGAGTTCCGCCGCGCGATGGATGAATCGGCGCTGGCCTTCACGCGGCTGGTCGACGCCGCGCTTCCATTGCTGCGTGCCGGACAAGATGCACGGATCGTGGCGGTGTCGTCATTCGTGGCGCATGCGATCCGGCCCGAGTTCGCGCCATTCGCCGCGACGGCGGCGAGCCGCGCCGCGCTGGAAGCGCTGGTGCGGCTGACCGCGATCGAGCTTGCCAAAGACGGCATCACCGTGAATGCGGTCGCGCCTGGACTCATCGTCAAGGACAGACCCAGCGAGAGCCGGCTGTCTCCAGAGCAGATCGCCGCAACGGAGGCGCTGATCCCGATGCATCGTCGCGGACGGCCGGAGGAAGTGGCCGAGATCATCGCCTTCCTGGCATCGCCAAAGGCGTCCTACGTCACCGGCCAGGTCTGGCACGTCAATGGAGGCCTGACATGAGCGAAGCGACCATCGAACGCATCAGGCTGTTTTTGATCGAGAGCCCGATCAAGATGGCGCGCCTCCAGGGCGTCGGCAACGTCAAGGGCACCGTGAAGCGCGTGCTGATCGAGCTCACCGCAAGCGACGGCGTGATTGGCTGGGGTGAAGCCGCGCCGTGGGAGGTGTTCACGGGAACGCCGGAAGCGGCGTTCTCCGCGCTCGATATCTATCTGCGGCCGGTCGTGCTCGGCAAGCCCGTCCGCCGCATCCGCGCGCTGATGGCCGAGCTCGACCGCGCGCTGGTCGGACATGCCGGGGCCAAGGTCGCGATCGAGATGGCGCTGCTCGACATCGTCGGCAAGTCGTCCGGGCTTTCGGTGGCCGACCTCCTCGGAGGCCGCGTCCGCGACACCATCCCCCTCTCCTTCTCGATCGCCGATCCCGACTTCGCCGCTGATCTCGAGCGCATGCGCAAGATGGTTCCGGACGGCAATGCCATCTACAAGGTCAAGACCGGCGTGAAGCCGCATCGCGAGGATCTCGATCATCTCGAGACGATCCGGAAGGAATTCGGCGACAAGGTCGATCTGCGCGTCGACTACAATCAGGCGTTGGCGCCGTTCGGTGCCATCAAATTATTGCGCGACGTCGAGCAGTTTGCGCCGACCTTCATCGAGCAGCCGGTGCCGCGCAAATATCTCGACGTGATGGCGCAGCTCACTGCGGCGCTCGAAACACCCGTGCTCGCCGACGAAAGCTGCTTCGACCGCCGTGACATGATGGAGGTGGTGCGCCGCGAGGCCGCCGATGCGGTCTCGATCAAGCTGATGAAGGCCGGCGGCCTGTTCGAGGCGCAGGCGATCATGGCGATCGCCGATGTCGCCGGCCTGCCCGGCTATGGCGGCACGCTGTGGGAGGGCGGCATTGGGCTGGCCGCCGGCACGCAGCTGATCGCAGCAACACCCGGCATCTCGCTCGGCTGCGAATTCTATATGCCGCATCACGTGCTGACCGAGGACGTGCTGGAAGAGCGCGTCACCAACCGCGCCGGCCATGTCGTGGTGCCCGATGGCCCCGGCCTCGGCATCCGCGTCAGCGAAGCCTCTGTCCGCGCCAATGCGCGCGTGCTGGCGGAGGCGTAAAGCCTCATTGTCGTCCTGGCGAAAGCCAAGACCCATATTACCCCAAATGTCAGTGTGAGGCACGCTGGAGCTGTCAGCGTGCCTCTTCCCACATCCTGTGGTTATGGGTCCTGGATCAGCGCTCCGCTTCGCTACGCTTGTCCAGGACGACGATCGAGTATGCAGTTGCCGCGCAGCGCCATCCTTCCCCTATCGGACACCGTATCGTATGGTCGGGACAAATATTCAGGGGTTCCGCCCCGCCATGCCCGATCCCATCGGGCCCATCCGGAAACCTTCATGTCCGATCCTGCCTGGTCGCTGCACTCCCGCCTGAAAGAGGACACCATCGACATCGGCGACCTGCCGCTGTCGAAGGTGCTGGTCATCAAGGATGCGAATTACCCCTGGCTGCTGCTGGTGCCGCGGCGCGCCGACACGGTGGAGATCATCGATCTCGACGAGGTGCAGCAGGCGCAGCTGATGACCGAGATCTCGCGGGTCTCGCGCGCGCTGAAGGAGATCACCAAATGCGACAAGCTCAATATCGCGGCGCTCGGCAACTTGGTGCCGCAGCTTCACGTCCACATCATCGCGCGCCGCACCGGTGATGCCGCCTGGCCGCGACCGGTCTGGGGCGTGATGCAGCCATTACCGCATGATGCCACCGAGGTGCAGAATTTCATCAGCGCGCTTCGCCGCAAGATCTGGTTGGGTTGAAAGAACAAGAAATGTCAGCATTCGACTCGTTTCCGCTGGGGCAGCCGGCGTTCGTCACCAACATCCTCGATCGCGCCGCGCATCTGCGCCGCGATGACGAAAAGCTGTTCGCGCTAGAACAGAAACCGTCATCGCGCGCCTATGTCGTCCACCGCGACTCGCTGCTGGTGAGGCGCGAGGGCGAGAAAGTCCGTGCGCTGCTTTCGATCGACGAAGCGCTGAAATGCGGCGCCAATCCCGGCACGATCTTCCTGGGCTTGCGGGATGGCGCCGCAATGTTCGGCATGGGCCTGTCGCAAGCCGCCGCCGAGAAGCTTGTCGGTCGCGAAGACTACAGCCTCACCGAACTGCGCGGCATGGCAATGCAGGGCGCCGTGCGCCCCGACGAGCTCTCGGCGATTGCGATGGCGAAGTCGATGGTGAGCTGGCACCAGCGCCACGGCTATTGCGCCAATTGCGGCACCCGCAGCGCGATGAAGGAAGGCGGCTGGAAGCGCGACTGCCCTGCTTGCAAGGCCGAGCACTTTCCGCGTACCGATCCGGTCGTGATCATGCTGGTGGCTTCCGGAGAAAAATGCCTGCTCGGCCGCCAGAAGCAGTTCCCGCCGGGCATGTATTCATGCCTCGCGGGCTTCGTCGAGGCCGCCGAGACCATCGAGGACGCGGTGCGCCGCGAGATTCTCGAAGAGTCCGGCATTCGCTGCACCGACGTGCAGTATTACATGACGCAGCCATGGCCCTATCCGTCATCGCTTATGATCGGCTGCAGTGCGCGGGCGCTCAACGAGGACATCGTCGTCGATCACTCGGAGCTCGAGGATGCACGCTGGTTCACGCGCGAGGAGGCGGCCCTGATGCTGACGCGGACCCATGCCGACGGTCTCGCCGGCCCGCATCCCTTCGCCATCGCCCATCATCTGCTCGGCCGCTGGGTGCACGACAAGAACGGCGCTTGAGCTGAGACCGCCGATGACTGCATCCGGGATCGCGCCGCGCATCCTCTGCATCGGCATTCCCGTGCGCGATCTCACCTTTCGGGTCGATGCCGTGCCCGACCCCGGCAGCAAGGCAAACGCCAGCCATCTGGCAGAGATCTGCGGCGGCAACGCACTCAACGCCGCGATCGCAATCGCCCGACTTGGCGGCCGCGTCGCGTTCGCCGGTCCGATGGGCGACGCCGGCGAGACGTCGAGCGGCTTCATTCTCGACCAGATGGCCGCAGAGGGGATCGAGACCGCGCATATCGTGCGCATGCCCGGACTCATGACCCCAGTCTCGGCGATCATGGTCGACGCAACCGGCGAACGCACCCTCGCCATCTATCGCGATCCCGCGCTGTGGAACGTGAAGCTGCCGGAAGCCGACATATTGCTGGCCGGCTGCCAGGCGGTGCTTGTCGAAAGCCGCTGTGCCGCGTTCTGCACCGAGCTCTGCACTGAGGCACGCCGGCTCGGCATTCCGATCATCGTCGGCGTCGACCGCGCGATGCCGCCGACCGAGGGCCTGCTCACGACGGCGTCGCATCTGCTGTTCGCCAGCGAACAGGTGCAGGAGACGGCGGGCGTCGCCGACGATGGCGAGGCATTGAAGCGCCTGGCCAGGCTGACACCGGCGTTCCTGGCCGCCACCCGCGGCCCGCGCGGCACGATCTGGCTGAACGAGACAGGCGAGCTGACGGAGACACCGGCTTTCGCGGTCGAGGCCGTCGATACGCTCGGCGCCGGCGACGTCTTCCACGGCGCCTTCGCGCTTCGCCTGGCCGAAGGCAGCGATTTGCGCGAGGCGCTGCGATTCGCCGCGGCCGCCGCAGCACTGAAATGCACCCGCCACGGCGGCGGTCTGGCTGCCCCACAACGCATTGAAGTTGAAGAGTTTTTGCAGAAGCGGCCAGAGGCCAAGCGGGATCACCCGCCGAGAATATAGGCTTGCGATAGAAGAATTTTCTATATATGACGGAAAGTAGCCCTCATAATGGAACAAAGTTCTTCAAATGACTGACCTTGCTGTCCAGATCCCCGAGACCAGCCGCCGCCTTGACGCCATCGACCGCAAGATTCTGATGGTGCTCCAGGAAGACGCCTCCCTTTCCGTTGCCGAAATCGGCGACCGCGTCGGGCTGTCCTCAACCCCCTGCTGGAAGCGCATCCAGCGCCTGGAGGCCGACGGCGTGATCCTGAAGCGGGTGGCCCTGGTCGACCAGAACAAGATCGGGCTCGGCATCTCCGTGTTCGTCTCGGTCGAGAGCTCCGATCATTCCGACGCCTGGCTGAAGAAGTTCGCCGAGGCCGTGAGCGCCATGCCCGAGGTGATGGAGTTCTACCGCATGGCCGGCGACGTCGACTACATGCTGCGCGTCGTGGTCGCGGACATGCAGGCCTATGACGTGTTCTACAAGAAGCTGATCAGCGCGGTGCCGCTGAAGAACGTCACCTCGCGCTTCGCGATGGAGAAGATCAAGTCGGTGACCGCGCTGCCGATCCCTGCGGTGGTGGCGGCTTAGGACTCGCGTCTCGCCACAGAGAAGGTGTCATCGCCCGGCTTGACCGGGCGATCCAGTATTCCAGAGGCGGTGATGGAATGCGGTGAGGCCGCGGCGTACTGGATGCCCCGGTCAAGCCGGGGCATGACAGGCGCAGCGTAGGCTTCGCCCCTCGCCTCAAATCTTCTGATTGTACTCGCCGACTTCCGGATGCGTGCGCAGCACGCTGTTCACCATCTCGAACATGTCGTGCATGCGCTGCTCGGAAACCGGGCTCTCGACGACAACGACGAGCTCGGGCTTGTTGGATGAGGCGCGCACCAGGCCCCAGCTTCCATCCTCGACCGTGACGCGCACGCCGTTGACCGTGACGAGATCGCGGATCGATTGTCCGCCGATCTTGGCGCCCTTGGCCTGCAAGCCCTCGAAGTGCTCCACCACGGCGTCGATGACGCCGTATTTGACCTCGTCGCCGCAATGCGGCGACATGGTCGGCGACGACCAGGTTTTTGGCAGCGCGTCCTTCAGGTCGGCCATCGACTTGCCGGGGGCGCGGTCGAGCATGTCGCAAATTGCGATCGCCGAGACCAGGCCGTCGTCATAGCCGCGGCCGAACGGCTTGTTGAAGAAGAAGTGGCCGGACTTCTCGAAGCCCGCGAGCGCGCCCATCTCGTTGGTGCGGCGCTTCATATAGGAATGACCGGTTTTCCAATAGGCGACCTTCGCGCCCTGCTTCTGCAGCACCGGATCAGTGACAAACAGGCCGGTCGACTTCACGTCGACGACGAACTGCGCGTCCTTGTGGATCGCCGACATGTCGCGCGCCAGCATCACGCCGACCTTGTCGGCAAAAATCTCCTCGCCGGTGTTGTCGACGACGCCGCAGCGATCGCCGTCGCCGTCGAAGCCGAGGCCCACATCGGCGTTGTGCTGCAGCACCGCGTCGCGGATTGCGTGCAGCATCTCCATGTCTTCCGGATTCGGATTGTATTTCGGGAACGTGTGGTCGAGCTCGGTGTCGAGCGGGATCACTTCGCAGCCGATCGCCTCCAGCACCTGCGGCGCGAATGCGCCGGCGGTGCCGTTGCCGCAGGCCGCGACCACCTTGAGCTTGCGCTTCAGCTTCGGGCGGCTGGTGAGATCGGCGATATAGCGGGCCGGATAATTCTCGTGGAACTGGTAGGAGCCGCCGGCCTTGTTCTTGAACTCGGCGCCCAGCACGATCTGTTTCAGCCGCGTCATCTCGTCCGGGCCGAACGTCAACGGGCGGTTGGCCCCCATCTTCACGCCGGTCCAGCCATTGTCGTTATGCGACGCCGTGACCATGGCACAGCAGGGCACGTCGAGATCGAACTGCGCGAAATAGGCCATCGGCGTCACCGCAAGCCCGATGTCGTGCACCCTGCACCCCGCAGCCATCAGGCCTGAAATCAGCGCGTATTTGATCGAGGCCGAATAGCCGCGGAAATCATGCCCCGTGACGATCTCCTGGCCGACGCCGAGCTCTGCGATCAGCGCGCCCAGCCCCATGCCGAGCGCCTGCACCCCCATCAGGTTGATTTCCTTCTGGAACAGCCAGCGCGCGTCGTATTCGCGAAAGCCTGTCGCTTTCACCATCGGCTCAGATTCGAAGGCATAGGTGTTGGGCAGCAACACGGATTTCGGCTTGGGGAACATTGAGACGATCTCATGAAAAGAGCAGGATTTCATGCAGCCTTAGCGAATGCCGGGCCGCAGCGGAAGGCGGGAAGGGAGGCTTATGGATTATAATTGCGGCAGTTTGGTAACGCGGGAGCATCGCCGCGAGAGCGGTCGAAACAAAGGCATTTTTTGAATTATTCGGTCGCGCGAGCCCTTGGGATGGCCTTACTGCTCCAGCACCATCTGGCCGTTGGCGTATTCAAAACGCTTCAGGCGGGACAGGAAGGAGAGGCCGAGCAGGTTTTCGGACAACGCCTCGTCCGGCAGCACCATGGCATCGACGTCGCGCACGACGAGGCCGCCGACATCGAGCATGGCGATGCGGGTGCGCGCGGCCTTGATGGTGCCGTTGGCGGTGGAGACGGTGGCGTTGTACTCGCTGCGCGAGGGACGCAGGCCGAAGCGCGCAGCCGACGTCTCGTTCAGCGCCACCACGGAGGCGCCCGTGTCGATCATGAAGCCGATACGCTGGCCGTCGATCCGGCCCTCGGCCTGGAAATGACCGCGACCGTCGCGGGCAATATTGAGGCTGCGGCTGCCGGCGGGCGCCGTCGTTGCAATTGCGACCGTCGTGCGGGGCGCTGATGTTGCGGAGGCTGAGCTCATCTTGTCCGCCATTTGCGCCATGAAGGTGCCAAGCCCGATCATGATGGCCGCGAAGATCATTATGTTACGCATCACACCACTCGGAGCCCGAAAGCTCGATTTCAACACGCCACACGCCTGTCCGCGAGCGCAGCCGCGGCCAGGACGGTGCCATTTTGACGAAAAGGATGAGTGAACGGTTAATGCGCCGAGGTCGCAGAGACTACAAATCCTCATCCTGAGGAGCCCGCGAAGCGGGCGTCTCGAAGGATGGCTGCGGGTGCGAGGCGGGCCTGCATGGTTCGAGACGCGCGTTCCGCGCTCCTCACCATGAGGGTCTACTCTCGATTCACGTGCCGCGCGGCTTGACCCGCCGGGTCGGCAGCGCGCTTGCCGGATCTTCCGGCCAGGGATGGCGCGGATAGCGGCCGCGCAGGTCGGAGCGCACGGCGGCGTAGCTGCCGCGCCAAAACCCGGGGAGGTCACGCGTCACCTGCACCGGGCGCTGCGCCGGCGACAGCAATTCCAGCACCAGCGGCACCTTGCCGGCCGCGATCGACGGGTGGGTGTTGAGGCCAAACAATTCCTGGAGCCGCACCGCAATGGTCGGTCCCTGCTCGGCTTCGTAGTCGATCGCGAGCATGGTGCCGGTCGGCGCCTCGAAATGGGTCGGCGCCTCGCGCTCGAGCCGCGCGCGCATCTCCCACGGCAACAGCGTCATCAGGGCATCGGAGAGATCGCCGGCGGAAAGATCCTTCAGCGCGATCTTGTCGTAGAGCGCCGGCACCAGCCAATCGTCGCGCCGCGCGATCAACCCGTCATCCGACAGGTCGGGCCAGCTATCGCCTTCCGCCTTGCGCAGGAACATCACCCGGTCGCGCCATTGCCTGGCCGCTTTCGACCAGGGCAGCCGGTCGAGGCCTGCCGCAATCAGTCCGTCGGCAAGGATGCGCGCGGTTTTCTCCGAGGGCGAAAGCGCGAGCGTGGTTTCGGACAATGTGATCGCGTGCAGCGAGCGCTTTCGCCGCGCGCGCAGCGCCATCGCACCGCGATCAAACGATATCTCATCGACGGTCTCGATGTGCTCGGCGAAATGCCGCTCGATATCGTCCTGCGCGATCGGGGCGGCGAGCAGAATGCGCCCGCTCGCTGCCGTCCCCGTCATTTCGCCGACCGCGATGTAGGGCGCGCGGGCGAGCGAGGAGGTCTGCTCGACTGCGGCACCGCGGCCGTTGGCGAGCACGAAGCTGCCATTGCCGCGGTTGCGCGCGACGCGGTCGGGAAAGGCGTAGGCGAGCATCAGGCCCGTGGAGAGATCGCCCTCCTCGGGCTTTATCTTCTCGGATGCGGCCACCTGCGAAGCCCAGCGCCGCGCCAGGTCGCGCGCGCTTGACGCGCGCGGCGAGCGGTCGCGGCGGAACTGATCGCGCCTGTGCTCGAGGTCGGCGCTGTCGCCGCCAAGTCCGCGCTCGGTAAGGATGGCGGCGATCTCGGCGGCGGCTTCGCCCGCGCCGGCGCGATGCGAATCCACGATCATGCGCGCCAGCCGCGGCGGCAGCGCCAGCGCGCGCAGGCTCTTGCCCTCCGCGGTGATGCGGCCATCGCCGTCGAGCGCGTTGAGCTCGGAGAGCAGGCTATTGGCCTCCTTCCAGGCCGGCTGTGGCGGCGGATCGAGGAACGACAGCGCCGCGGGGTCACTGACGCCCCATTGCGCCAGATCGAGCACGAGCGAGGACAGGTCGGCGCTGAGGATCTCCGGCTGGGTGTAGGGCGCAAGCGACGCCGTCTGCGGCTCGTCCCAGAGCCGATAGCAGACGCCAGGCTCGGTACGGCCGGCGCGGCCGCGGCGCTGATCCACTGCGGCGCGCGAAGCACGCACGGTCTCGAGCCGCGTCAGGCCGATGTCGGGCTCGTAGCGCGGCACGCGGGCAAGACCGGAATCGACCACGATGCGCACGCCCTCGATGGTGAGCGACGTCTCCGCGATCGACGTCGCCAGCACCACCTTGCGCGTGCCCTTGGGCGCGGGCGCGATGGCGCGATCCTGCACGGCGGCATCGAGCGCGCCGAACAGCGGTACGATCTCGATGGTCGCATCCTGCACGCGCTCGGCGAGAAAATTCTGGGTGCGGCGGATTTCGGCGGCGCCCGGCAGGAACGCCAGCACCGAGCCGCTATCTGCGCGCAGGGCCGAGGCGATCGCATCCGCCATCTGCCGTTCCACCTGCACGTCCGCCTTGCGGCCGAGATAGCGTGTCTCGACCGGAAACGCACGGCCCTCGCTTTCAACGACGGTCGCTTCGCCGAGCAGCCTGGCAACACGCGCACCGTCCAGCGTTGCCGACATCACGAGAATGCGCAGATCCTCACGCAGGCCCAGTTGCGCGTCGCGCGCCAGCGCAAGGCCGAGATCGGCGTCGAGCGAACGCTCGTGGAATTCGTCGAACAGGACGGCGGCGACGCCCGACAGCTCGGGATCGTCCAGGATCTGGCGGGTGAAGATGCCTTCGGTCACCACCTCGATGCGCGTCGCGCGCGATATTTTTGAGCCGAAGCGAACGCGGTAGCCGACGGTCTCCCCGGCGCGCTCGCCAAGCGATTTGGCCATGCGATCGGCACTGGCCCGCGCGGCGATGCGCCGCGGCTCCAGCACGATGATCTTCTTGTCCCTGGCCCAGGGCGCATCCAGCAGCGCCAGCGGCACCCGCGTGGTCTTGCCGGCGCCCGGCGGCGCCACCAGCACGGCGGCGTTATGCGCCTCCAGCGTGCGCGAGAGATCGTCGAGCACGGCATCGATCGGAAGGGGCGTGTCGAAGCTGCGGGGCAAGAAATTATCCGGTCGTCATGCCCGGGCTTGTCCCGGGCATCCACGTTCTTTCATCTGGCAGTGAACAAGACGTGGATGGCCGGGACAAGCTCGGCCATGACGGTTTTAGATCGACAACAACGTGTGACTGTCAGCCCTGCACCGACGAGCGCCCGATGCTCTCATAGACGAAGCCGGCGGCTTGCATGTCCTCGGGGCGGTAGATGTTGCGGAGATCGACGACGACCGGCTGCGTCATGGTCGCCTTCAGCCGGTCGAGATCGAGCGCACGGAACTGCACCCATTCGGTGACGATGACAATCGCGTCGGCGCCTTGCGCGCAGGCATAGGCGTCCTCGCAGTAGGTGATGCTGGGCAGCTCGCCCTTGGCCTGCTCCATGCCGACGGGGTCGAAGGCCTTGACCCTCGCGCCCATGTCGAGCAGGCCCGTGACCAGCGGAATCGATGGCGCATCGCGCATGTCGTCGGTGTCGGGCTTGAAGGTGAGGCCGAGCACCGCGATGGTCTTGCCGCGCAGCGAGCCGCCGAGCGCCTGGCTCACTTTGCGCGCCATCGCGCGCTTGCGATTCTCGTTGACCGCGAGCACAGATTCGACGATGCGCAAGGACACGTCGTAATCCTGCGCGATCTTGATCAGCGCCTTGGTGTCCTTCGGAAAGCACGAGCCGCCGAAACCCGGGCCGGCATGCAGGAATTTGGTGCCGATGCGGTTGTCCAGGCCAATGCCGCGCGCAACCTCCTGCACGTTGGCGCCGACTTTTTCGGAAAGATCGGCGATCTCGTTGATGAAGGTGATCTTGGTCGCGAGGAACGCGTTGGCGGCGTATTTGATCATCTCCGCGGTGCGGCGTTCGGTGAACATCAGTGGCGCCTGGTTCAGCGACAGCGGACGATAGATGTCGCCCATCACCTTGCGGCCGCGCTCGTCGGAGGTGCCGACCACGACGCGGTCGGGGAATTTGAAGTCGCGGATCGCCGCGCCCTCGCGCAGGAACTCGGGATTGGAGGCGACGACGACGTCGGCTAACGGGTTGGTCTCGCGGATGATGCGCTCGACCTCGTCGCCGGTGCCGACCGGAACGGTCGACTTCGTCACCACGACGGTGAAGCCGGACAGCGACTGCGCAATCTCGCGCGCGGCGGCGTAGACGTAGGACAGATCCGCATGACCGTCGCCGCGGCGCGACGGCGTGCCGACCGCGATGAACACGGCGTCGGCGGCCGCAACCGGCTTCGACAGATCCGTGGTGAAGTCGAGCCGCTTGGCCTTGACATTGGTCGCAACCAGCTCGTCGAGGCCGGGCTCATAGATCGGGATCTCGCCGCGATGGAGCGCCGCGATCTTCTTCTCGTCCTTGTCGACGCAGGTGACGTCGTGACCGAAATCCGCAAAGCAGGCTCCGGACACCAGTCCCACATAGCCCGTGCCGATCATCGCAATTCGCATGGAAAAAACCTGTCTGCCCTGGTTAACGAAACGCCAATGCGGGCGGTTTAGCATTTTCCCGGGGTGAGGGAACAGTCAGTACGCAAAAACCGGCACACGAATTGTACCGGTAAAGAAATCGTAAGCCGCAAGGCGCCACACTGCCCCAAGACTGCTCCAAGATTGCTCCAAGACTGCTCCAAGACTGCTCCAAGTCCAGGCAGAGCCGGGGCGGAAGACGCCTCGAAAAGGGACACCATGGCACCATCAGGCACAATCGCCGCGAGCGGGGGACTCAGCGCCCCGGCTGCCGCGCGTGTCGACTGGATCGACTTTGCCAAGGGCATCTGCATCGTCATGGTCGTGATGATGCATTCGGTGCTCGGGGTCGAGCTCGCCGCCGGCGAGACCGGCTTCATGCATGTGTTGGTGGCCTTCGCAAAGCCGTTCCGGATGCCGGATTTCTTCCTGATTTCGGGCCTGTTCCTGCCCCTGGTGATCGACCGGGACTGGCGCACCTATCTCGACCGCAAGGTGGTGCATTTCGCCTATTTCTATGTCGTCTGGGTGACAATCCAGTTCGCCTTCAAGGCGCCCGCCTTCGCCGCGGAGACGAGCTGGCGCGACGCCGGCCTTCTGTATCTTGGATCCTTCATCGAGCCGTTCGGCACGCTCTGGTTCATCTATCTCTTGCCGATCTTCTTCGTCGTCACAAAACTGACACGGCGGATCCCGCCGCCCGCAATCTGGCTCGTTGCAGCAGCGCTGGAGACGGCGCGGATCGCGACCGGCTGGACCGTGATCGACGAGTTCTGCGCGCGCTTCGTCTACTTCTATTCGGGCTATTTGTTCGCGCCTTACGTGTTCACGCTGTCGGATCGCGCGCGCAACCATCCCGCATGGGCGCTCGCGGCACTCGCAAGCTGGGTTCTCATCGACGCCGGCGCCGTCGCCTATGGCGTAAGCGATTGGAAGATCGTCTCGCTCGCGCTCGGCTTTGCCGGCGCCTGCGCCATCATCGC
Organism: Bradyrhizobium hipponense; assembly: GCF_008123965.1. Lineage (GTDB taxonomy): Bacteria > Pseudomonadota > Alphaproteobacteria > Rhizobiales > Xanthobacteraceae > Bradyrhizobium > Bradyrhizobium hipponense. The sequence continues at coordinate 27,034 of NZ_VSTH01000096.1, forward strand.
ATCAGGCACGCTGCTGGCGCGCGCCCATTGGCTCAATGTCCTGCGCTTCTGCGGCAAGCATTCGATCGTGATCTATCTCGCCTTCTTCCTGCCGATGGCGGCCACGCGAACGCTGTTGCTGCGCACCGGCATCATTCCCGACATCGGCACGGTATCGTTGATCGTCACCATCGCCGGCGTGATCGGATCGCTCGCGATCTGGCAGGCCGCGCTACGGCTCGGCGGCAATTTCCTGTTCGAGCGGCCGGATGCGTTCTGGATCGCGCCGAAGAAGGCGGGAGCCGTGCTGCAGGCGGCGGAGTAATCCCACCTGCACGCCGTCGTCCCGGCGAAGGCCGGTACCCATACCGCGTGATTTATCGATGGATCGCAGTCTTCGTACCGCCGTATGATCCCTTAACTGCCTGTCTTCGCCAAACGTCACCCTGTGGTTATGGGTCCCGGCCTTCGCCGGGACGACGAAGAGGTGTGGGCTTCGGCCAAAATTCCCCCTCTCAAGGCTGTCAAAATCCGCAAAAATTCATACATTGCGGCCATGCCCAAGACATCCCCGAAGACCACCGCCAAGTCTGAGACGCCCCAGTCCGAGACCAAGGCTGACATCAAGCCCACTGCTGCCAAACCGGTCACCGCAAAGCCGGCCGGCAAGGGCGACCACGTCTTCCTGGTCGACGGTTCCTCCTATATCTTCCGCGCCTATCACGCACTGCCGCCGCTGAACCGCAAGTCGGACGGCTTGCAGGTCAATGCCGTGCTCGGCTTCTGCAACATGCTGTGGAAGCTGCTCCGCGAGATGCCCGAGGACAACCGGCCGACCCATCTGGCGATCATCTTCGACAAGTCGGAAATCACGTTCCGCAACAAGATCTTTCCCGAATACAAGGCGCACCGGCCGCCGGCCCCGGATGATCTGATCCCGCAATTCGCACTGATCCGCGAGGCCGTGCGCGCCTTCGACCTGCCCTGCCTGGAACAGGTGGGCTTCGAGGCCGACGATCTGATCGCGACCTATGTGCGGCAGGCCTGCGAACGCGGCGCGACCGCAACCATCGTGTCCTCCGACAAGGACCTGATGCAGCTCGTGACCGATTGCGTCACCATGTACGACACCATGAAGGATCGCCGCATCGGCGTTCCCGAAGTGATCGAGAGGTTCGGCGTGCCGCCGAACAAGGTGGTGGAGGTACAGGCGTTGGCCGGCGATTCCACCGACAACGTGCCGGGCGTGCCCGGCATCGGCGTCAAGACCGCGGCGCAACTGATCGTCGAATATGGCGACCTCGAGCAATTGCTGTTCCGCGCCGGCGAAATCAAGCAGCCGAAGCGGCGCGAAGCGCTGATCGAGAATGCCGAGAAGGCGCGCATCTCGCGACAGCTCGTGCTGCTCGACGACAAGGTTGAGCTCGACGTGCCGCTGGACGATCTCGCGGTCCACGAGCCCGACGCCCGCAAGCTGATCGCTTTCCTGAAGGCTATGGAGTTCACGACGCTGACGCGGCGCGTCGCCGACTATTCGCAGATCGATCCAGCGAACGTGGATGCCGATCCCGGCTATACCAGCGGCGCCAGCGTCTTCTCGCCGTTGCCGCCTTCCGACGTCGTGCCCGCGCCAGGAGCCGGCGCGCCGGCGCAAGCTGCGCCGGGTGAGCGCAACAAGTCGGCCAGCAAGGAGGACAAGGCCGCGAGCCTCAAGGGCGCGCCGATCTCGCTCGCCGCCGCGCGCGAGGAGGCCTTGCGAAAACTGCCGGTCGACCGCGGCAAGTACCAGACGATCAAGACTCTTGCCGAGCTCAATGCCTTCGTCGCGCGCATTCACGATACCGGCCATGTCGCGATCGAGATCCGCGCCAATTCCATCAATCCGATGCAGGCCGATCTCTGCGGCATCGCCCTGGCGCTGGCGCCGAACGATGCCTGCTATGTGCCGCTGGCACACAAGCAGTCCGGCGGCGGCGCAGGCTTGTTCGATGCCGGCCTCTCGCCCGATCAGGTCAAGCATGCGGACGCGATCGAAGCGCTGCGGCCGGTGCTGGAGTCATCAGGCATTCTCAAGATCGGCTTCGACATCAAGTTCAGCGCCGTCATGCTGGCGCAGCACGGCATCACGCTGCGCAACATCGACGATGCGCAACTGATTTCCTATGTGCTCGATGCCGGCCGCGGCTCGCATGCGCTCGAACAGCTCTCGGAACGCTGGTTCGGCCTCGCCATGCTGAAGGAGAGCGAGCTGCTCGGCAACGGCAAGGGCAAGATCACCTTCGACCAGGTGCCGATCGACAAGGCCGCACCGCTGTCGGCGGAAGGCGCCGACGTGACGTTGCGGGTGTGGCGCGTGCTGAAGCCGCGCCTCGTCGCCGAGCACATGGCCACGGTCTACGAAACCCTGGAGCGGCCCCTGGTCTCGGTGCTCGCGCGCATGGAGCGGCGCGGCATCTCGATCGATCGCCAGGTGCTGTCGCGCCTCTCCGGCGACTTCGCCCAGACCGCAGCCCGCGTCGAAGCCGAGATCCAGCAGATCGCGGGCGAGCCGGTCAATGTCGGCAGCCCCAAGCAGATCGGCGATATCCTGTTTGGCAAGATGGGATTGCCCGGCGGCAGCAAGACCAAGACCGGCGCGTGGTCGACCACCGCGCAGGTGCTCGACGAGCTCGCCGAGCAGGGCCACGATCTCCCGAAGAAGATCCTGGAGTGGCGCCAGGTCTCCAAGCTGAAATCGACCTACACCGACGCGCTGCCGACCTACGTCAATCCGCAGACCCATCGCGTCCACACCACCTACGCGCTGGCAGCGACCACGACCGGCCGGCTGTCGTCGAACGAGCCAAATTTGCAGAATATTCCGGTGCGCACCGAGGACGGCCGAAAAATCCGCCGCGCCTTCATCGCGACGCCGGGACACAAGCTGGTCTCGGCCGACTATTCGCAGATCGAGCTGCGGCTGCTCGCCGAGATCGCCGACATTCCGGTGTTGAAACAGGCATTCAAGGACGGTCTCGACATTCACGCCATGACGGCATCCGAAATGTTCGGCGTGCCGATCAAGGGCATGCCGAGCGAAATCCGGCGCCGCGCCAAAGCGATCAATTTCGGCATCATCTACGGCATCTCGGCGTTTGGGCTGGCCAACCAGCTCGGCATCGCCCGCGAAGAGGCGTCGGCCTACATCAAGAAGTACTTCGAGCGCTTCCCCGGCATCCGCGCCTATATGGACGAGACCCGCGATTTCTGCCGGAGCCACGGCTACGTCACCACACTGTTCGGCCGCAAGTGCCATTATCCCGACATCAAGGCGTCGAACGCCTCGGTACGCGCCTTCAACGAGCGCGCCGCGATCAACGCGCGGCTTCAGGGCACCGCGGCCGACATCATCCGCCGCGCCATGACGCGGGTGGAGGATGCACTCGCCGAGAAGAAGCTCTCGGCGCAGATGCTGCTCCAGGTGCACGACGAGCTGATCTTCGAGGTGCCGGACGCCGAGGTCGCGGCGACGCTTCCCGTCGTGCAGCACGTCATGCAGGACGCGCCGTTCCCGGCTGTGCTGCTCTCGGTGCCGCTGCACGTGGATGCACGCGCGGCGAACAACTGGGACGAGGCGCATTGATGCTTTCTTTAACCTCTCCCCGCTTGCGGGGAGAGGTCGGATCGCTTTTGCGATCCGGGTGAGGGGGTACAGGTCTCACGACCATCGCACGCATGAAGCCCCTCACCCCACCCCTCTCCCCGTAAGAACGGGGCGAGGGAGCGCACCGGCGCAAAAACGTTAGCGCCGCGTGCGGACACGAGAAACGCAATTGTCCTCCGTGCAATTGTGTGATGGCAGCGCGATCTCACGCATATTAGAATCGTGCAAGCTCCCGCACCGGTTCACCCATGCCCCACACCTCCGCCCTGCTCGGCTTCGCCCTGGTCTGCTTCGGCCTCGTGCTCACGCCGGGGCCGAACATGATCTATCTGATCTCGCGCTCGATCACGCAGGGGCCGGCGGCGGGCATCGTCTCGCTCGGCGGCGTGGCGCTCGGCTTCGTGTTCTACATGCTGTGCGCGGCGTTTGGGATTACAGCGCTGCTGCTTGCCATTCCCTTTGCTTATGATGCGCTGCGCTGCGCGGGCGCGGGCTATCTGCTGTGGCTCGCCTGGCAGGCGGTGAAGCCCGGCGGGCGCTCGCCGTTCCAGGTCAAGCAGCTCGCGATCGACAGCCCGCGCAAACTGTTCGCGATGGGGTTCGTCACCAATTTGCTCAATCCGAAGATCGCGATGCTGTATCTGGCGCTGCTGCCGCAGTTCATCGATCCCACCGCCGGCAGCGTGCTGGCGCAGTCGGTGGTGCTTGGCGCGATCCAGATCGCGATCAGCGTCAGCGTGAACGCGATGATCGCGCTTGCCGCAGGCTCAATCGCGCTGTTCCTCGCAAGCCGGCCAAGCTGGATGCAGGTGCAGCGCTGGCTGATGGGCACGGTGCTCGCCGGGCTCGCGGTGCGGATGGCGGTCGAGGCGAGGAGGGTGTGACGCGTACCTTCACCCTCCCCTGGAGGGGGAGGGTCGGCTCACATTGAGCGTAGCGAAATGCGAGACGGGGTGGGGTGACGGTCTCTCCCCATCCAACAGTGCCCGATTGGAGAGATCACCCCACCCCGCTCGCGCTTCGCGCGATCGACCCTCCCCCTCCAGGGGAGGGTAAGCGTCCCTCAATCCAGCTTCGCGTCCATCCCCCGCTTCACCGCGGGGCGTGCCATCAGGGCTTCGTACCAGCGCTTGACGTTGGGGAAATCGGCGAGCTCAACCTTGTGGCGAGGATGGCGCCAGGCCCAGCCCAGGATGGCGAAATCGGCCACCGAGAGATCGCCGGCGACGAAGTCGCGGCCCTCTAACCGGCGGTCCAGCACGCTGTAGAGCCGGCGCGTCTCCGCCATGAAGCGCTTCAGGCCGTAGGCGCGGTCCTGCTCGTTCTCCAGCGCGATGAAATGATGCACCTGGCCCGGCATCGGCCCGAAGCCGCCCATCTGCCACATCAGCCATTCGTAGACGGGAATCCGGCCGGCAAGCGATTTCGGCAGGAATTTGCCGGTCTTTTCGCCGAGATAGAGCAGGATCGCGCCCGATTCGAACACACTGACGGGCTTGCCGTCCGGCCCTTCGGGGTCGACGATCGCGGGGATCTTGTTGTTCGGAGACAGCTTGAGGAACTCGGGCGCCATCTGCTCGCCTTTGGTGATATTCACCGGGATCACCTTGTAGGGCAGCCCCATCTCCTCCAGCGCGACCGAGATTTTCCGGCCGTTCGGCGTGTTCCAGGTGTGCAGCTCAATGGTCATTCCTCGTGTCCTTCCCGACAGACTCAGGTGCGCGGCGTGCCCCTCAACTAGCCCAGCGGTTGCACCCCCACAACCGGCGACCCGGGATGGCCGATCCCTGTTGACGGGGAGCGCCCCCTCTGGAATGTCACGGCGGTCGCGGATAAATTCCGCGTCTTCTAAAAACGCTCCCGAGGGACCGCCGTGTCGAAATCAGCCTCCCGCGCCCGCCTATTCGAAATCATCCGCCGCCGCTCGTTCGGCCGCGGTGACGTGACGCTTGCGTCGGGCCGCAAGAGCGATTTCTATTTCAACCTCAAGCCGACCATGCTGGACCCGGAGGGCGCGACACTGCTCGCCGAGCTCACCTATGAGACGCTGAAGGACGACCAGCTCGATTTCATCGGCGGACTCGAAATGGGCGCGGTGCCGCTTGCCGGTGCGCTGGCGCAGATCTCCTGGATCAAGGGCCATCCGATCGCGGCGTTCTTCGTGCGCAAGAAACCGAAGGAGCACGGCGCAAAGCTCGCGATCGAGGGGCTTCCCAAGGGCGAGACGCTTCAAGGCAAGCGCGTCGTAATCGTCGAGGACGTCACCACCACCGGCGGCTCGGCGATGAAGGCGGTGGAATCCGTGCGCGAGACCGGCGCCGAGGTGGTGCTGGTGCTCACCATGGTCGATCGCGAGGAAGGCGCCACCGACACGTTCGGCGCGGCCGGCCTGCCGTTCCGCTCGCTGTACAAGGCGTCGGAATTCTTGAAGGGGTAATTTTCTCTCCCTCCCCGCAAGCGGGGCGAGGTGAGAACCTTCCCCGGTCACCGCTCATTTACCATCACGCTTTATGGTGAATCAGAAGCTGAGACGGGTTGCTCTCGGCGGGTTGCGTTGCGTCGGTGGAGTGAGCGTTGCGTACAATCGTGTCCCATGCGCGCCGGCGGCGTCGCGCGATGCTTGTGGCCGCCATTCTTGTAGCTCCGCTGTTCGCGGCTCCGGCGCCGGTTTCGGCCGAAGGCCTGTTCGATTTCTTGTTCGGCGGCGCGCAGCAGCAGCGGCCGCAGCGCGAGGTGCCGCAGGCGAGCTCCTACGCCGATCCCTTCACCGGCCAACAGAACGGCGCAAACCCGCAATATGTCCCGCCGACGCGCGCGGCGGCCGCCGGCGGCTCGGGCCCGGCGTTCTGCGTGCGCAGCTGTGACGGGAAATATTTTCCGCTGATGCGCGGCCTCGCCTCGCCGGCACAGATGTGTCAGGCGTTCTGTCCTGCCAGCGCCACAAAAATCTATTTCGGCTCCAGCATCGACGGCGCCACGGCGCAGAGCGGCGAGCGTTACGCCGACAGCGACAACGCGTTCGCCTACCGCAAGGCGCTGCGTTCGGACTGCACCTGCAACGGTCGCGAGCCGGTCGGGCTTGCCCCGATCGATCTGGCGCTGGACTCGTCGCTCAAGGCCGGGGATGTCATCGCGACCACCGACGGCCTGGTCGCCTACACCGGCATCCGTGTCGGCAACGACCAGACCGCAGATTTCACGCCGGTGGCCTCCTATCCCGGCCTCACCGCACAGGTCCGCGCACGCCTCGGCGAAATGAAGGTGGCCCCGGTGCGCGCAGAGACCGTGGCGGCTGATGCGCCGTCAGCGGAGATCGTGCGCGGCGCGTTGCCTGATGTGACGGTGCCGAAGACGCAGCCGAAGCCGGCGAAGCGGGCGGGATTGGATTAGCCAACTCTCTCCACGCCGTCATTGCGAGGAGCCCTTGCGACGAAGCAATCCAGAATTCCTCCGCGGATAGATTCTGGATTGCTTCGCTGCGCTCGCAATGACGGAGGTTGCTACACTACCTTCCGATGATCACCCCGATCACGTTCGGCGCCGCCAGATATTTCTCCTCGATCGCCGCGCGCGCCGCGGCGCGGTTGTCCGGCGTCAACAGGCCGCGCTTCTCAGCCAAGATCATCCAGCAGAACCCCCACCAATCGGTCAGCATGCCCGCCTCGTCGACGAGGTCATAGCCCTGCTCGGCCGCGAAGATGCGCGCATGCGCTTCGTCCAGCGTGTCGAGAAACAGATGGTCCTCGGACGAGAACAGATCGTCGCTGACGTCGTCGATGGTGTAGCCCCAGATCGACTGGCACACCGCGTTGAACTCGCGGTCGAACTGGTCGTCGTCGACCGCATAGCGCCGCGCCGTCCGATGCAGCCGCGACAGAGACCGCGCGAAATCGGCGATCCGGGTGAGGGCAAATTGATCGAAGGCAATGGTGGACATGTAGTCCTCGCGACGTCTGACGAACCTAGATGTTGTGTCGGCTACGCACCGAATCACAATGATATATCAAAGACTTGCTAAAGTGTTCTTAATTTGTTCTGATGAGGGGCATGATTGTTGAGAGCGTCGTCCTGGCGAAAGCCAGGATCCATTACCCCGGTCAGCGTTGTCCTTGCGAGCTGAAGCCATGAGCGCAAGCAGCTACTACGTCTACATCCTCGCCAGCCGTCATCACGGGACGATCTATATCGGCGCCACCAACGACATCCACATTCGGCTTGAACTGCACCGTTCGGGTCGGGGTTCGAAGTTCGTTCTGAAATACAATATCTTCCGCCTCGTGCACGTCGAAGTATTTGCCACTCCGCAGGAGGCTATCGCGCGCGAGAAGCAATTGAAGTTCTGGAGGCGAGATTGGAAGATCAAGCTGATCGAGCAAGAAAATCCCGATTGGAATGACCGGTCGGGCCTCATTTGAAAGGCGGGGTAATGGGTCCTGGCTTTCGCCAGGACGACGATGTGGCGAGAGCCTTCGCCGGGACGACACTCTCTTTGTCGCGAGCGTTTTCTTTGTTGCGCGTGGTCGCCTCAATTCACCGCCGACATCAACCTGTCCCCGCACGCGCTCGCGTAAAACTTGCCGCCGCATTGGCGCTTGATGGCGGCGCAACGGGCGGCGGGGGATGCATTTTGCGGGACGGTGAAACCGCAGCTCAGACCGTCGGCGCTGCGGCCCGGCTTGCCTGCGGCAAACGCAGCGCTGGAGGCGCTGATGCAGACGACGAGCAGGGCTGCGGTGGCGATTTCGATCAGCAATCGCATCTGCAGTTTCATGGACATCCCTCCACACTGATGGCCGAATTGGTCCCTAATCTAGCATCGAATCCACGCTTTCCCGTGCTGATCCGGGTTCCCAAACCGGCCCATTCCTTGCATAAATTTGCGCCAGTGCAATGCACGGCCGCGCCTGCGATGGTTTCGGTCCGGAGGCATGACGCGTAGGGTTAGTGGTGTTCTCGCGACCAGGAAGTAACGGCCTTGCAAGATTCATCGTTCCAGCCAGATTTTCCCGCCCCCGACCAGCCCATCGACGAACTCGCGCTGGCTGAGATCAAGGGCGCAATCCTGGCGAAGCTGCGCCTGGCCATCGGCAAGGACGCAGGCATGGCGACCAAGCACGACTGGTACCAGGCCGCAGCGCTCACCCTGCGCGACCGCATCGTGCATCGCTGGCTCAGCGCCGAGAAGCGCAGCTACGATGCAGGGCGCAAGCGCGTCTATTATCTCTCGCTCGAATTCCTGATCGGCCGCCTCTTCACCGACGCACTCAACAACATGGGCCTCTTGAAGATCTTCGAGGTCGCGCTCGGCGATCTCGGCGTCTCCTTGCCTGAGCTGCGCAAATGCGAGCCGGACGCGGCGCTCGGCAATGGCGGCCTCGGGCGGCTTGCCGCCTGTTTCATGGAGAGCATGGCGACGCTGTCGATCCCCGCGATCGGCTACGGCATCCGCTACGATTACGGCCTGTTCCGCCAGATCATCAATCAGGGCTGGCAGCAGGAATATCCGGACGAATGGCTCGGCTTCGGCAACCCCTGGGAATTGCAGCGGCCCGAGGTGATCTATGACGTTCGCTTCGGCGGCGGCGTCGAGCATGTCGACGACAAAGGCCGCGACCGCGCGATCTGGCATCCGTCCGAGACCGTGCTTGCGATGGCCTATGACACGCCGATCGTCGGCTGGCGCGGCCAGCACGTCAATGCGCTCCGGCTATGGTCGGCGCGCTCGCCCGATCCCTTGAAGCTCGACGCCTTCAACACCGGCGATTATGTCAGCGCCAGCGCCGAGCAGTCGCGCGCGGAAGCGATCTGCAAATTCCTCTATCCGAACGACGAGAGCCCGGCCGGCCGCGAGCTGCGCCTGCGCCAGGAATATTTCTTCGTCTCGGCCTCGCTTCAGGACCTGATCAAGCGCCATCTCGCCTCCGACGGCCAGCTGCGCAGCCTGTCGAACAAGGTCGCGGTACAGCTCAACGACACCCATCCGAGCCTTGCCGTCACCGAGCTGATGCGGATCCTGATCGACGACCACAATTTCCGCTGGGACGAGGCCTGGAAGATCACGGTCGCGACGCTGTCCTACACCAATCACACGCTGCTGCCGGAAGCATTGGAGACCTGGCCGGTCGAGCTGTTCGAGCGCCTGCTGCCGCGGCATCTCGAGATCATCTACCGTATCAACGTCCAGCACCTCGCGCTAGCGGAAGCGCGCGCCCCGGGTGACATCGACTTCCGCGCCTCGGTCTCGCTGATCGACGAGAAGAGCGGGCGCCGCGTGCGCATGGGCCAGCTCGCCTTCGTCGGCTCGCACCGCATCAACGGCGTCTCGGCAATGCATTCGGACCTGATGCGCGAGACCGTATTCCACGATCTCAATCATCTCTATCCCGGCCGCATTACCAACAAGACCAACGGCATCACCTTCCGCCGCTGGCTGATGCTGGCGAACCCGAAGCTGACCGACCTGTTGCGCGAGGCCTGCGGCGAAGCCGTGCTCGACGATCCGACGCGGCTCGAATTGATGGAAGCACGCGCCAGCGACGTTGCGTTTCAGCAGCGTTTCCGCAGCGTCAAGCTTCACAACAAGACGGCGCTGGCGCGCCTGATCGGCGAGCGGCTCGGCATCAAGGTCGACCCGAACGCGCTGTTCGACGTGCAGATCAAGCGCATCCACGAATACAAGCGCCAGCTCCTCAACGTCATCGAAACGGTGGCGCTGTACCAAGCGATCAAGGACGATCCCAACGGCAATTGGGTGCCGCGGGTCAAGATCTTCGCCGGCAAGGCGGCGGCGAGCTACCGCTACGCCAAGCTGATCATCAAGCTGATCAACGACGTTGCGGAGGTCGTCAACAACGATCCCTCGATCGGCGGCAAGCTCAAGGTCGTGTTCCTGCCCGACTACAATGTCAGCCTCGCCGAAGTGATCATTCCCGCGGCCGACCTGTCCGAGCAGATATCGACCGCCGGCATGGAAGCCTCCGGCACTGGCAACATGAAGCTGTCACTGAACGGCGCCCTCACCATCGGCACGCTCGACGGCGCCAACATCGAGATCCGCGACCATGTCGGCGCGGAGAACATCGCAATCTTCGGCATGGAGGCCGGCGACGTGATGATCCGGCGCAAGCAGGGCCTGGATGCCTCTGACGTGATCCGCAGATCGCCAAAGCTCCAGCGCGCCATCAACTCGATCGGTGGCGGCGAGTTCTCGCCCGGCGATCCCGGGCGTTTCGAATCGATCGCGCATGCCCTGCGCTATCTCGATCACTACATGGTCAGCGCCGATTTCGATTCCTACTACGACGCGCAGCGCAGCGTCGACGCGCGCTGGCAGGTGGCGCCGGCCTGGACGCGCGCCAGTATCCTCAATGTCGCGCGCATGGCGTGGTTCTCCTCAGACCGCACCATCCGCGAATACGCCGAGGAGATCTGGAACGTGCCGGTGAATCCGTCCACACCCTTGCTGCCAAACCTGCGCGACGTCGCGGGCTGATTTTCCGCGCGACGAAGTCAGGGTTACCTGCGAGGTTATTGCATCTCGCAGGATGGATGATGATATGATCGCCATCATCCCCCGGGGCGATGTCGGCGATGCGGACGCCGTATCCTCAACCACCGTCATTGCGAGCGCAGCGAAGCAATCCAGACTACCTCCGCGGAACGATTCTGGATTGCTTCGCTGCGCTCGCAACGACGGTCGGGGAAATACCGAGGACCAGCAATGCACGCCAAGCTCCCGCACCCTTTCGACGATGCCACGCGCGTCACCGCCGGCGACAGCAGCTGGCGGGGGCACACCAGTGACGATTACTGGGCCTTTGTCGGCCCGTTCGGCGGCGTCACCGCCGCGACCATCCTGCGCGCGTTGATCGACCATCCGCAAGCCGCCGGCGGTCCGCTGGCGGTCACCGTCAATTACTGCGCGCCGATCGCCAAGGGACCGTTCGATCTCGACGTCCGGCTGGTGAAGGCCAACCGCTCCAGCCAGCATTGGAGCGTCGAACTGTCGCAAGGCGGCGGCGAGGTCGCAACGCTTGCCACCGCCGTGTTCGCCGAGCGCCGGCCGTCCTGGGAGCACGGGGTGGCGAAATGTCCGGACGCCACTTCGTTCGAGAACACACTGCCGTTCCCGAAGATCTCGGCGTCCTGGGCCAATCAGTATGATTTCCGATTCGTCGAGGGCGAGATGCGCGTCGGGCCGCCGCAGGCCGAGCTCGCCGGCACTTATTCGAAAGTCTGGATCGGCGACCGCACGCCGCGCAAGCTCGACATGCTGTCGCTGATGGCGATGTCGGACGCATTCTTCGGCCGCATCTTCCATGCACGGCGCGAGTTGGTGCCATTCGGCACGGTGTCGCTGACGACATATTTCCACACCGACGCGGAAGAGCTCGCGGCCGAAGACATCACCCGCGTGCTCGCGACAGCTGACGCAAAGATCTTCCACAAGAGCTATGGCGATCAGAACGGCGAGCTGTGGTCCCCGAACGGCCGCCTGCTCGCGACCACGACGCAGATCGCGTATTTCAAGGCGTAGGTGTTTCCATGATCTCGTCATTGCGAGCGCAGCGAAGCAATCCAGACTGTCTCCGCGGAGGGATTCTGGATTGCTTCGCTTCGCTCGCAATGACGGTGGAGATGTATTGCGAAAAATCGGGATAGGGGGCAGC
>NZ_VSTH01000097.1:0-25000 GCF_008123965.1 Bradyrhizobium hipponense
TTTTAGCGCCAATGGGCGAAAGCCAGGACCCATTACCATAGCGAGTGGTTTGGCGAAGACTGGTCGCCCGGTACTTTTATCGATTCCTAAAAGATAGACCTCGCGGCATGGGTCCCGGCCCCCCGTGCGCAATTGCGCACTAGGCCGGGACGACACCGTCTATGCCGGACGACAATTGCGCCGCACGGCCAGCGTCCGCTACGCCTTCTTTGCCGCCAGCGCATCCGCTACCGCCGTGCGGATGTCGGCGACCGAGAACGGCTTGGTCACGACGTCATGCACCAGCGCATTCAGGTTCGATGCACGCTCGCGCTGGTCGGCATAGCCGGTCATCAGCAGGATGGTCAGGTTGGGGAAGTCGCGTGCGGCGGAGAGCGCCAGCGCGATGCCGTCCATGACCGGCATCTGGATATCGGTGAGCAGCAGGTCGAACGCACCGTCCTCGCGGGTCAGGATCTCCAGCGCCTCGGCGCCGTCCTGCGCGGTGGCCGTTTCATGACCGTCCATGGCGATAGCGCGCGCGACCAGCGTGCGCATGGATTCCTCGTCGTCGGCGATCAAGACTTTGGGCATGGGACCAACCTCCCGGGTGGGCCGATTATACGCTGCCGCCGGCAATGTCGCGCCGGTTGAAGAAACGAACGTCGATATTGCGGCCCTCCGGGGGCGGCGAGGCCAGGCGCGACCTGAAGAAGGCGCGTTCGCCCGGCCGGAGTACGGTCTGTTCCAGCACCGTATTCCAGGCATAGATTTCGGCGCCTTGCGCATCGCGCACCGCAAAGCGCAAGCGCGGGATATCGAGCGCCTTCTTGCCTTCGCCGACGATCACGCCCTCAATCACCAGCACCTGCTTACCGTCCACGGTCTCGCTCGAGAGTTTGACGTCCTTGAAGGCCAGCCCGCGCAGGTTCACGTCGAACCCGACCATCTTGTAGAACGCCGCCGTCTGCGGCAGCAGCCGCACCATGTCGCCGCGCCAGATCACCAGAGCCAGCACCAGAGCGCCCATGGCCGCGCAGGCGGTCGGCAGGCCGAAATGGGGTTTTCGCGGGGCACTGGTCGCGGCCTTCCGGCTGACCTGCGCGCCGCGGCGGGGGAACAGGCCACGGAACCATGACTGGTGCTGCGCGTCGGCGCTGTCTTCCTCCTCGACAGCGCGGGCCGCCGCCGCCCAGTCGTCCTCGGTTTCCCCGGCGTCCTCGGTCGGCCAATCGCTGGCGATCGAGGGGCTATCGACCACCGGGGTCTCGCCTGCACCGTCGTCCTTGGCGTAGGAGTTCCACTGCTCGGCGAGGTCGGCCTGGTCGTCGGTCCGGCTGGCCGCGGCCATGGCCGGGACGGACGCCTCCTCAATGGCATCCTCCGGATACGCCATCCAGGTCTCCTTGCAGCGGGAGCAGCGGACGGTACGCCCGTTTGCGCCGAGGCTCGCAAGCTTGATGGCGTAGGATGTCGTACAATGAGGGCAGACGATATGCATGGACGAGCCTTGATGCATGGACGAGTCTTGGGTCAATCCTGGCGATGACCGGTCGCGCGAAACCGGGCACCGGGGACGCTAGCAGGGATGCTACAAGGCGACCGTTAACGAACCGGAAACCATAACGGTCGCAAAAACCGTTGACCGCGTCTGGCGGAGCGCCCGTCGTGGCCGGCGGTCCGCCCCCCTCTCGAACGGAGCTGAGCTTGGTTCGGTTCGAAAATGTTGGATTGCGTTACGGTCTGGGGCCGGAGATTCTGCGCGATCTCAATTTCCAGATCCCACCGCATTCCTTCCAGTTCCTCACCGGCCCGTCGGGGGCCGGCAAGACGTCATTGCTGCGCCTATTGTTTCTATCGCATCGGCCGACCCGCGGTCTGGTCAATCTGTTCGGCCACGACATCTCGCAGCTCGGCAAGGACGAGATTGCCGATCTGCGCAAGCGTATCGGCATCGTCCTCCAGGATTTTCGCTTGCTCGACCACATGACGACCTATGAGAACGTCGCGCTGCCGTTCCGCGTCATGGGACGGAGCGAGTCGAGCTACCGCAAGGAGGTCATTGATCTCTTGCGCTGGGTCGGCCTCGGCGAGCGCATGGATGCGCTGCCGCCGATCCTGTCCGGCGGCGAGAAGCAGCGCGCCGCGATCGCGCGCGCGGTGATCTCGCGGCCGCAGCTCCTGCTCGCGGACGAGCCGACCGGCAGCGTCGATCCGACGCTCGGCCGGAGATTGCTGCGGCTCTTCATCGAACTCAACAAGTCCGGCACTGCCGTCATTATCGCGACCCACGACATCGCCCTGATGGACCAGTATGAGGCGCGCCGCTTCGTGCTGCACCAGGGACGGCTGCACATCTATGAGTAGGACCGACGAACGCGGCGTGCTGGTCGATCTCGGACAAGAGCGTCCGCAGCTTCCGGCCAGGGCGCGCAACATGTCGCCGATCGTGCCGCGCGCCTCGATTCACGGCCGCGCGCTGGTAGCCGTCGTCGCGATCATGACTTTCCTTGCTTCGATGACCACGGGCACGGTGCTGCTGGTCAGCGCCTCGGCCGCGGAATGGCAGTCCGATGTCGCAAGCGAGATCACGATCCAGGTCCGCCCGCAGGCCGGACGCGACCTCGAGCGCGACACCGCAGCGGTCACGGAGGCGATGCGCGCGCAAGCCGGCATCGTCGAGGTCAAGCCCTTCACCAAGGATGAGAGCGGCAAGCTGCTCGAGCCCTGGCTCGGCACCGGCCTGTCGATGGACGACCTGCCGGTCCCGCGTTTGATCATCGCGCGGGTCCAGCCCGGCACCCCGCTCGATCTCGGCGCCTTGCGCAGCCGCGTGACACAGGTGGCTCCAAGCGCGAGCGTCGACGATCACCGCGCCTGGATCGAGCGCATGCGCTCGATGACCAACGCGACCGTGCTCGCTGGTCTCGGCATCCTCGCTCTCGTCATCGTCGCGACCATTATCTCGGTGTCGTTCGCAACCCGTGGCGCGATGGCGGCGAACCGCCCGATCGTCGAGGTCCTGCACTTCGTCGGCGCCGGCGACCGCTACATCGCCAACCGCTTCCTGCGGCATTTCCTCCGCCTGGGCCTCGAAGGCGGCGTGATCGGCGGCGGCGCCGCCATGCTGGTGTTCGGTTTCTCCGAGTCGATCGCAGGATGGTTTTCCGGCACTCCCGTCGGCGATCAGTTCGCGGCGCTGCTGGGCACCTTCTCGCTGCGCCCCTCCGGCTACATCGTGCTCGCCGTGCAGGCGGTGCTGATCGGCGCCGTTACGGCCGTCGCCTCGCGCCAGACGCTGTTCGCGACGTTGAATGATGTGGATTGAGATCGTTGTTCTTCCTTCTCCCCTTGTGGGAGAAGGTGGCGCGAAGCGCCGGATGAGGGGTTCTATCCCCGAGATCACTGCGAGCTTTACTTGCGGAGAGAGGGACCCCTCACCCGTCTCGCCGCTTGCGCGGCGGGCCACCCTCTCCCACAGGGGGCTAAGGCGTGCACACGTCTCGAAAACTGACTCAAGAACAGGGACTTAGATGACCCCCGGTTTTGAAACGGCCTTGATGTCAGTCGGTCAGCGGGCATTGAAAAGACTCGTGATTCTCATCGATGCCGCTGGTCAGTCATAAGATGTGTGCACAGCTTAGCCCACAGGGGGAGAGGGAATCGAGCGCGCGGCTCGACTGTTTCATCGCGTTGATTAGCCCAATAAACCGGACTCCACTTCGCCTAAAAACGTCCTAAAATCATCTGGGAAAGGGATCACCGACATCGCATGACCGCGCCGACCGACGATCAATCGCCGAACCTGCCGCGCGGCTGGCTGCGCGCAGCCGTCGTGTCGACGATCGCGTTCGCCTTCGTCGGCGCGGCCGCCGGATTCGTCGCGTTCCTGTCGCAATTGCGCGGCGCCGAGCTCGCGCCGGATCGCAGGGCGGACGGCATTGTGGTGCTGACTGGCGGTTCGTCACGGGTGTCGGACGCGATGGAATTACTGGCTTCCGGCTACGGCAGGCGGCTTCTGATTTCGGGCGTGCACCCGACTTCTAGGGCGAGCGACATCTCCCGCACCCTGCCGGAGAACCAGTCCTTCATGCATTGCTGCGTCGATCTCGACCGCAGCGCGGTTTCGACTCGCGGCAACGCAGCGGAGGCGCGGCGCTGGGCCGAGGGGCGCGGCTTCAAATCGCTGATCGTGGTCACCTCGAACTATCACATGCCGCGCGCGCTCGCGGAATTCTCGCATGCGATGCCGCAGACGGCACTGATCCCGTTCGCGGTGGTCGGCGACAAATGGCGCGAGGAGCCTTGGTGGACCTCGGCTTCGACGCTGCGGTTGCTGCTGTCGGAATATGTCAAGTACCTCGCCGCGGAGGTCAGGGTGCGGCTGGAGGATTTCGGGATTGACCTTTCGCCCGAACTATCGGAGCAGCCTGCGGGCACGCAGCCGAAGCGGCCTGCCACCGCACAGGCCAATTGATCGGATTGCTGATGTTGCTGATTTTCCTGCGTTCGCTGGTGTTCAACGTTCTGTTCTATGCCGTGCTGGTGGGCTTGGCGATCGTAGCGCTGCCGACCTTCCTGATGCCGGCCCGAGCGCTGCTGACGGTCGCGGGATGGTGGGCGAAGGCGAGCATTTTCCTGATGCGCGTGATCTGTAACATCAAGGTGGAGGTCCGCGGCGCCGAGAAGATCCCGGAAGGTCCGCTGCTGGTGGTCGCAAAGCACCAGTCGTTCTGGGAGACCTTTGCGTTGATGCCCTTTTTCGATCGCCCGATCTTCATCCTCAAGCGCCAGCTCATGCATATCCCGGTCTTCGGCCAGTTCCTGCGCAAGATCGAGATGATCGCGATCAACCGCAGCGCCGGCGTCAAGGCGCTGCTTGACATGACGCGGCGGGCGCGCGCCGCGGTCCGCAGCGGCCGCCAGCTCCTGATCTTTCCCGAAGGCACGCGCCGGCCGCCCGGTGCGCCGCCGGACTACAAGACCGGCTTTGCCCAGATCTATTCCGCCTGCGGCGTGCAATGCCTGCCGGTCGCGCTCAACTCCGGCCTGTTCTGGCCGCGCCGCACCTTCATGCGCTACCCCGGCACGCTGGTGGTGGAGTTTCTCGATCCGCTGCCGCCGGGCCTGCCCAAGGATGAATTCATCGCGCGCGTGCGCGACGTGATCGAGGACGCGACCGGCCGCATCGTCGAGGCGGGACGGAAGGAACAGGAGCGGTTGATCGGCTCCGCGCCGAGCTACGTGGCCTCCGGCGGCTAACGATTTTCGCGATCTTCGAGCGGAGCCGTCGCGTGCAGCGAATGCGCGTCGCCATGCAGCATCGTCGCGAGTTGATGCAGCTGCGCATCGCGAAAACCTTCGGCCTCGATGGCCTTGACCGTTGCCGTCACGTAATCGCGGTTGGCGCCGGATTGGCCGTGGCCCTGAAGCACGTGGCGGTGCTGTTCGGCCAGCGACAGCCGGCCGGCGTATTGCACGTGACCGCGGTCGACGACATAGGCGAGTGCGGATACGCGCTGCCGCGCATCGTTCTCCAGCCACACCGAGCGCATCACCTCGCGATAGACCGACGTCACCTGCTCGCGCGCCCGCAAGTAGGCGACCACGTCGGCGCGGTTGTTCTCGGCGACGCGGAACGCGATGCCGCGGCAGGCGCCGCCGCGGTCGAGCCCCAGCACCAGGCCCGGCTTCTCCGGCGTGCCGCGGTGCACGAAGGAATAGACGCAGAGCGCGCGGTGCTCGCCGACCAGCCGTGCCGGCACACGCTCCTCGAATTCGAAGCCCGGCCGCCACATCAGGGAGCCGTAGCCGAACACCCAGAAGTCGCCTTTGGCTGACGTGACGGAGGGGAGGGGGATTTCCGACATTTCGGGCACGGCTACCAGAACCGCGCCCCCAAGCGAAGTGAATTCTCCGCCTTTCGTCGCAGCCCATCCTCGCTTACATTTGCCATCATCTGGGGTCAAAGGGTCGCCGCATGTCCGATATGACCGCAGCCGCAGGCCGCCGCCCCCGTTGGGGCCTTTTCATCGCACCCGTTCTCCTCCTGATCCTTGCAGTCGCGTGGAGCGGCTTCTGGTTCTATGCCGCCTCGCAGGCGCAGGTGGCCGCCGATGCCTGGCGCGCGCAGGAGGCCAAGTCCGGCCGCATCTATGATTGCGCCAAGCGCTCGATCGCCGGCTTTCCGTTCCGCTTCGAGGTGCAGTGCTCCGGCGCCAGCGTCGCCCTGGTGTCGCAGAGCGCGAGCAAGACGCCGTTCACGGCCAAGCTAGACAACATCCTCGTCGTCGCCCAGGTCTACGACCCCAAGCGCGTCATCGCCGAATTCTCGGCGCCGGCAACCCTGACCGACGGCGTCACGCAAAACACCTTCGTGGTGAACTGGAGCAAGGGCCGCAGCAGCGTAGTCGGCCTGCCGGCCGTGCCGGAGCGCGCCTCCATCGTGTTCGACGATCCCGCCCTCAATCGTCTCGACGGCGGCGTGCAGGTGCCGCTCGCGCGCGCAAAGCAGATCGAGCTGCATGGGCGCCTCGCGGATGGATCGCCGTCCGATCATCCGGTCATCGAGGCCGTGCTCCACACCGCGCAGGGCAGCATCCAGGGCGTGCATCCGCTGCTCGCCGAGCCGTTCGAGGCCGACACGCGCGCGAAGATCACCGGGCTCACCGACCTCACGCCAAAGCCGTGGCCGCAGCGCTTCCGCGAGATCCAGGCGGCGGGCGGCCATATCGAGATCGTGCAGTCGCGGATCCAGCAGGGCGAGATGATCGCGGTCGCGGCCGGCACGCTCGCCCTCTCGGCCGACGGCCGTCTCGACGGCGAATTGCAGATGACGGTGGCGGGCCTCGAGCGCGTGATTCCGGCGCTCGGCATCGAGAAGATGCTGGAGGAGGGCGTGCCGCAATCGACGCTCGATCGCGTCGCTCCCGGTGTGAAGTCGCAGGATCTGAATAGCCTGTTCGGCGCGCTCGACCGCGCCGTTCCCGGCCTCGGCAAGGTCATCAAGCAAAACGCCAATGCCGGCGTTGCCGCCGGCATCAATTCGATCGGCACCGAGAGCACGCTTGAGGGCAAGAAGGCGAGGAGCTTCCCGCTGAAGTTCGTCGATGGTGCCGTGCTGCTCGGCCCGGTCAAGGTCGGCCAGATCCCGCCGCTGTATTAACGACGCACGCCAGCTCGCGCGTTGTCATTCCGGGGCGATGCGGAGCACCGAGCCCGGAATCCATTTCGCTCTGGGCGCTGCGGCTCGATGGATTCCGGGCGCGCCCTTCGGGCGCCCCGGAATGACAGGTAAGGCCTACGGCTTCTTCAACGCCGCGTGCGGCCGGCCGAAGTCCGGTGCAGCCGAATCCTGGCCAATCTCGACGATGCCGCGGCGGATGGCGCGGGTGCGGGTGAAGTGGTCGAACAGCGCCTCGCCGTCGCCGCGGCGGATCGCGCGCGTCAGCTTGGCCAGATCCTCGGTGAAGGTGCCGAGCATCTCTAGCACGGCCTCCTTGTTGGCGAGGAAGACGTCGCGCCACATCGTCGGATCGGACGCCGCGATGCGGGTGAAATCGCGAAAGCCGCCGGCGGAAAACTTGATCACCTCGGACTCCGTCACCTGCGCCAGCTCATCGGCAGTGCCGACGATGGTGTAGGCGATCAGATGCGGCAGATGGCTGGTGATCGCGAGCACGAGATCATGATGATCCGGCGTCATGATCTCGACCTTGGCGCCCATCGCGGCCCAGAACGCGCGCAGCCGCTCGACGGCGGCAGTATCCGTGCCTGCCGGGGGGGTGAGAATGCACCAGCGGTTGATAAAGAGCTCGGCGAAGCCGGAATCCGGACCCGAATGCTCGGTGCCTGCGACGGGGTGCGCCGGCACGAAATGAATCCCTTGCGGCAGGTGCGGCGCCATGTCCCTGACGATTGCGCCCTTGACCGAGCCGACGTCGGAGATGATCGCGCCAGGTTTGAGATCCGCTGATATCTCCTGCGCCACCGGCCCGCAGGCACCGACGGGAATGCAGAGGATAACGAGATCGGCGTCCTTCACGGCCTCAGCATTGGTCGCCACCACCTGGTCGACGATGCCGAGCTCGAGCACCCGCGCGCGGGTCTGCTCCGAGCGCGCGGTGGTGACGATCTCGCCGGCCAGGCCCTGGAGCTTCGCAGCGCGTGCGATCGAGCCGCCGATCAGGCCAAAGCCGATCAGCGCGACGCGCTGGAAGTGCGGAAGCGCGTTCATTTGCCGGCCATGAAGTCGCGCAAGGCCGCGGCGACCAGGCGGTTGGCCTCCTCGGTGCCGATGGTCATGCGCAGAGCGTGCGGCAGGCCGTAGTTCTTCAGGCCGCGCAGCACCAGGCCCCGCTTGGTGAGGAAGGCATCGGCGTCGTCAGCGGTCTTGCCCTTGTCGGCCGGGAAGTGGATCAGGATGAAATTGGCGACGCCCGGCGTCACCTTGAGCCCGAGCTTGCTGATCTCCTCGCTGAGCCAGTTGCGCCAGGTCTCGGTGAACTGCTTCGACATCGCCTGGTGCGCGGTGTCCTCGATCGCGGCGACCGCGGCATACATCGCCGGCGTCGACACGTTGAAGGGGCCGCGGATGCGGTTGACCGCGTCGATGACGTGCTCGGGCCCGAACATCCAGCCGACGCGCAGCGCCGCGAGGCCGTGGATCTTGGAGAAGGTGTGCGTCACCACGGTGTTGTCGGTGGTGGCGACCAGCTCGATCCCCATCTCGTAATCGTTGCGCGAGACGTAATCGGAATAGGCGGCGTCCAGCACCAGCAGGACGTGCGAGGGCAGGCCGGCGCGCAGGCGCTTGACCTCGTCGAACGGCAGATAGGTGCCGGTCGGGTTGTTGGGGTTGGCGAGCCAGACCAGCTTGGTGCGCGGCGTCACGGCTTTCAGGATCGCGTCGACGTCGGCGGTGAGGTTGGTCTCGGCGGCGACGACGTTTTTGGCACCGACCGCCATGGTCGCGATCGGATAGACCAGGAAGCCGTGGGTGGTGGAGATCGCCTCGTCACCCTGGCTGAGATAGGTGTGGGCGAGCAGATTGAGGATCTCGTCCGAGCCGGCGCCGCAGATGATGCGGTTGGGATCGAGCCCGAAGCTGCGGCCGATCGCTTCGCGGAGCACGCGCGAGGTGCCTTCCGGATAGTCTTCCAGATGATCAGCCACGTGCTTGAAGGCCTCGATCGCCTTGGGCGAGGGCCCGAACGGGGTCTCGTTGGCGGAGAGCTTGAACACCTTGCGGCCCGGCTCCGGCACCGGGCTCTTGCCGGGCGTGTAGGGCGCAATATCGAGAATGCCGGGATTCGGCACGGGGCGGGACATCATCAACTCCGGAAATGGCAGGCGGCTCGTGACTTACGATTTCGACCCGGTCGGGGGCACCGTATAGCGCGTTGCGTGGCTGCCGACGAGGGCCGTGGAGCGCACCGAGGCTCCCGCTTCGATCAAGGCAGTCTTGATTTTGTCGAGGCTGCTCGCGGCCGTGACCGAGATCAGCAGGGCCGCGCCGTCGAAGGCGGTATCGGGCACGGCGACGATCTCGGCGAGCGGCGACAGCGCCCGCGCGACGTCGGCGTTCCATCCCGACACGCGCACGCTGAAGGTCTCGACCTCGGTCACCATGGCGCTGTCGGCCACGCGCGAGACCACGAACACGGGCAGCGCTGCCGGATGATCGGCGCGCTCGACGAAGGGCAGCCGCGCGATGATCTTCGGCATGCCAGCCGCTTCCAGCGACAGCCACCACGGCGTACGGCTCGATGTGGCCGAGACCAGCGCCAGATCGCCCTTGGATTTGGCCACCGCCTCGACCGCGGCCTGCGCGCTGAAATGCGCGACATAGGGCACCGTGAAGCCGAAATGGAAGCGCGCGGAATCGCGCATCGCAGGCTCGCTCACCGCGATGTCGGCATGCACCGAGAACGGCGCCTGCACATAGGTGAACGTGGAGATGATGACGCGCCAGATGCTCTCGACCGTGTCGAGCGGCAGGATACCGCGATGACGCTGCACGAGGTCACGCATCATGGCGGCCTCGCGGGCCGGGCGGAAGGCCGAGCCGACCTCCTGGGTCTGCTTTACCTGGATCAGGCGGTCGATGATGTCGCCACGCTGCATCAGGAGGCGATGCATGCCCTCGTCGATCGCATCGATCTCCTTGCGCAATTCCTGCAACGATGGTGGTGCGGGCGGACGTTGGGGCATATCTGTGACGTGCTGCTGAGAGGCGTTTCAATGCGGTTTGGTCAAGCCGGAGCCGCTGCGATCGACGTCCTGATTAGGCAGGATGGAGGCCGAAAGCAAAGAGAAATGGCGCTGTTCTCGGCTGACATTGCTGGGATGAATTAGGCTGATTCGGACCTTCGCTTGACGAAAACAGCTCAAGCCGGTAGGATTTGGCTGTTCCGTGGTCATTTGAGCCGGCCGGCTTGCAGCCACGTTAAAAAACTCGCTAAACAGGCCGGGGACGTTTTCGATCCCGGCCGAACCTATCGTTCAGGCCGGGTTTTTCATGGCCTGAAGTCAGTGGCGGTCAAGAGCCTGATCGCAAACCAGGACGATGGTCTGAGATGGTTGCCGTCAAGTCGATTCCCAGTCCCGCGATCAGTGCCGACGAACGGTCGCATGAGGTGGATCATCCGAGTTCGCCGGTCGCGCATTTCGGGGCCGATCAGCCGCTGCGGCTCGATTGCGGCATCGATCTCACCCCGTTCCAGATCGCCTACCAGACCTATGGCGAGCTCAACGCCGCGCGCTCCAACGCCGTTTTGATCTGCCATGCGCTCACCGGCGACCAGCACGTTGCCAATGTGCACCCCGTCACCGGCAAGCCCGGATGGTGGGAGACCCTGGTGGGCCCCGGCCGTCCGATTGATCCCAGCCAGTACTTCATCATCTGCACCAACGTGATCGGTGGCTGTATGGGCTCGACCGGGCCCGCCTCGATCAATCCCGCGACCGGAAAGGTGTGGGGGTTGGATTTCCCGGTCATCACCATTCCCGACATGGTGCGGGCGCAGGCCATGCTGATTGATCGCCTCGGCATCGACACGCTGTTCGCGGTGGTTGGTGGCTCGATGGGCGGCATGCAGGTGCTGCAATGGACCGCGGCGTATCCGGGCCGCGTATACTCCGCGCTGGCGATCGCCTGCTCGACGCGGCACTCGGCACAGAACATCGCGTTTCACGAGCTTGGCCGCCAGGCCGTGATGGCCGATCCCGACTGGCACAGTGGCGGTTATGCCGATCACGGAATCCATCCACATCGTGGGCTCGCTGTAGCGCGCATGGCGGCGCACATCACCTATCTCTCGGACGCGGCCCTGCATCGCAAGTTCGGGCGGCGCATGCAGGACCGCGAGCTGCCGACCTTCTCGTTCGACGCCGATTTCCAGGTCGAGAGCTATTTGCGCTACCAAGGCTCGTCCTTCGTCGAGCGCTTCGATGCCAACAGCTATCTCTATCTGACGCGTGCGATGGACTATTTCGACATCGCTGCCGACCATGGCGGCGTGCTGGCGAAAGCGTTCGCCGGCATCCAGACCCGCTTCTGCGTGGTCTCGTTCACCAGCGACTGGCTGTTCCCGACTTCGGAATCGCGCGCGCTGGTGCATGCGCTGAATGCGTCAAGTGCGCGGGTGTCGTTTGCCGAGATCGAAACCGATCGCGGTCATGACGCCTTTCTGCTCGACGTGCCCGAATTCTTCGACATCTCCCGCGCCTTCCTGCAATCGGCGGGCAAGGCGCGCGGGCTCACGACCAGGGACGGCTAGCGATGTCTGTACAGGAAGTGCTGCCGCTGGGCGGCCTTGCGCCTGAACGGTCCGACCAGTTTCGCGCCGATCATCTGCTGGTCGCCGGAATGGTCAAGCCTGGCTCGAAAGTGCTCGACGTCGGCTGCGGCGACGGCGATCTGCTTCAGCTTCTGGAGACCCGCGGCATCGACGGGCGTGGCATCGAGCTGTCGCGCGAGGGCGTCAACCGCTGCGTCGCCAAGGGCCTCGCGGTGGTGCAGGGCGATGCCGATACCGATCTCGTCAATTATCCGGACGATGCCTTCGACTACGTGATCCTGTCGCAGACCCTTCAGGCGACGCGGCAGCCCAGGGTCGTGCTGGAGAACCTCTTGCGCATCGGCCGCCGCGCCATCGTGTCGTTCCCGAATTTCGGCTTCTGGAAGATGCGGCTTCAGCTCCTGGTCGGCGGCCACATGCCGCGCACCGAGAATCTGCCGGCAAGCTGGTACGACACCGCCAACATCCACTTCTGCACCATCAAGGATTTCGTCGAGCTCTGCGATGCCATCCACGTCAAGATGGAGCGCGCCGAGGCGCTCGACCTCTACGGCCGCCCGCTGCGGCTGAGGATGCCGTGGTGGGTGTGGAATCTGTTCGGCGAGCAGGGCGTGTTTCTGCTGACGCGCGGCGGCGGGAAATAGCCTCTCGTCATTGCGAGTTTCGCGTCATTGCGAGCGAAGCGAAGCAATCCAGAAGACCCTCACCCTGAGGAGCCGCGTAGCGGCGTCTCGAAGGGCGAGGCCACCGGCGGGGCCTCCGTCCTTCGAGACGCGCGCAAGAGCGCGCTCCTCAGGATGAGGAGCTGACAGCGCGGACGGCTTCTGCTAACCAGCCGCCATCGACCGCGGATCCCGCACCGGCCACCGCCCCGCTTCCACCAGCGCGACGAACCGCTCCACCGTCTGGTTGAACAGCGCGGGCTCTTCTAGATTGAGCACGTGGCCGGATTTCGGGAACATCGCGAGTCCCGCCGCGGGCAAATGCTTCTTCAGGAACAGGCTCGGCCCGACGCATGGGTCGTCCTCGTCGCCGCAGATGATCAGCGCGGGCGTGGACGCCTTCTCGATCGCATCCATCATCGTGTAGATCGAGGGACGGCCGCCCTGGAAGCCGCGCATGGTGTTGGCTGATCCCTTGGCATCGTGCCGGGCCAGCGCCGCGTAGAAATCCGCGTGACCGCGCGGGTCCTTGATCATGAAGGGAATCCGGCTCGGCGCCTCGCGCGTGACCTTTGCCACTTCGGCGGAGCCGAGCGTCTCGAACTGCTCGGCATTGGCGCGGCACTGCTTGCGCCAGGCGTCGAGGTTATCGATCTCCGAGCCGGAGCCGACGCCGGCGAGCGTCATCGACAGCGCCCGCTCCGGTGCGTTCAGGCCAATCTGCAATGATGAGTACGCGCCCATCGAGAGTCCGACGAGATGCGCGCGATCGATCTTGAGATGATCGAGCACCGCGAGCGCGTCGGTGTAGAAATGTGTGTAGGTGTAGACCTCACCCGTCGGCACATCCGACGGCGTGTACCCGCGTGCCGAGTAAGTAATGCAACGGTGGCCACGCGAAAAGTATCGCATCTGCGGCTCCCAATTGGTGTGGTCCGCCGCGAACTCATGCAGAAAAATAATCGGCGTTCCCTGACCCGCTTCTTCGAAATAGATGCGGACGTCGTCCCTGGTCGTGGCGTGAGGCATTAACTGTTTCCCTCTGTTCAAGCCGCGCGTCGAGGATCGCAGTTAATTCTGTTGTCCGCAATGCGGCAGCATCAGACCAGCATCGACACAAAATCATCGCAGCAATTCCCGGAAGGTGAATTTACCGCTGTCGAATCGTGTCTTTTTCTCGCCACATCGAGCGGCTTAACGGCCTGACGGATGTCGGCCATGGCACGGGCCGATGGGAATTGGGGGTGTCAACCAAGGATGAAGAATGTTCGAGTTGTTTGCGTCTCGCCTGTCGCGTTGTGTTGTCGCGCTGGCGCTCTTCTTCGCGGCAGTGGCCGCATTCACATCTCAGGCGTCAGCACGGCCTCATCGTCATAGCGCAGAGCGGCACGCTTACGTGCATCACGCCAGCAGGCACCATCATTACCGGCATCATGCACGCGGCTCGCGCTTCGAGCGCAGCGCGGCGCAATTGCAGGCGAGCGGGTTCGCCAACACGCGGGCCAGCTATGATCCGAACGCCAATAGCGGCGGCATGGCCATGAGCGGCAGCGGTGGGAAGATCACGAGCGGCAGCGGTGGGAAGATCACGAGCGGCAGCGGTGGAATGGCGATGAGCGGCGGCTTCGGTGGCGGATCGGGCCTCGTGTCCGAGGCGCGCCGCTATGTCGGCGGCAATCCGACCGGCCGTGGCAGCCTGTGGTGCGCGCGCTTCATGAACATGGTGCTGGAGCACACCGGCCATCGCGGCACCGGCTCCGACATGGCGAATTCGTTCGCACGTTACGGCACGCGTGTCTCCGGTCCGCAGGTCGGCGCCATCGCGGTGATGTCGCGCGGCGGCCGGGGCGGCCATGTCGGTATCATCACCGGCATCGACGCGCAGGGCAATCCGATCATGATCTCCGGCAACAACGGCAATCGCGTCCGCGAGGCCCCGGTCTCGCGCGGCCGGATCTATGCGTATGTGATGCCGAACTAACGTCCGTCGTTGCGAGCGAAGCGAAGCGATCCAGAATCTTCCCGCGGTGGCAGTCTGGATTGCTTCGTCGCTTCGCTCCTCGCAATGACGGAGTGTGTTGAACCCGCGTCCCGTCACACCAGCTTTGGCTGTTCCACCGCGACCTGATCGCCAATGCCGATGTCGCCGTCGGCGATCACCTCGGCATAGATGCCGCAGTCCATGTGGCCGAGGCCGCGCGAGAGCGTGGGCGGGATTTCGAGATCGCGCTTTGCGGTGTTCGGATCGACATTGGTGGCCGCGCAGCGAACGATACGCTTGACCACCTTGAGGCGGGCTGCACCGATCGCGAGCGTCTGGCCGACGAGGTCGAGTTCTGACCAGGCCGGCCAGCCCTGGACGTAGAGGTTGGCGCGGAAGCGCAGGGGATGGACGGCGACCCCGCCGAGCATGGTCTCGATGGCGCGGACGCTGCCGAGATTGATGATCGAGACGACCTTGCGGGCGACGTCGGAAAAGCTGTGGTCGCGGCCGGACAGGACCTTCGGCGGGCCCCGAAGCTCGGGCTGAAAATTCTCGGTGAAGTAGGCCTCGATGGCAGCGCGGCCGGCTGCCGTCTCCAGATCGCCGCTGGCGACCACCTTGCCGTCCTTGCGGATGGTCAGCAGGTTGGTCGCGTCCTCGAAGCGGCTGTCGAGGGCGGCCAGCCGCTCATTGCGCATCAGCATCAAAAATTGGGTCTTCGGCATCCACGCCGGCGCGGCGGGATCGAACCCGCTCGGACCGTTCTCGATAGCATAGCGACGGTCCGCGGGCAGGGTCTGGCCGACCCGCAAAGGGACGCGGGGCAGGGGCTCCGGTGTCAGGCCCTTGATCGGGTAGCGGTAGAGGCCGGTGATCTCGGCGGTCATGCTGCGTGTCATGGTGCTACTTAAGGGATTCGGCCGGGCTGCGCCAAGCAGGCCGTTTCAGCCTGAGAAATACCGCGCACGAAATTGTGAAGTCGCCTCTTTCGATCCCAAGGCCCGCTTCCCACATCTGGGTCAGGCCGGCGCCAGCGCTGGCTGATAACGACCGTTGTCCCTTGAGAAAGCTCAATGCGGCCAGCGGAGAACCCAATGAAGATGCCGTTTGGAGTGCCTTTGGGGCTCCAGGGGTAGGCCGAGGGAAAGAATAGATATGAACATCGAGAAGTATACCGAACGCTCCAGGGGCTTCATCCAGTCCGCGCAGTCGCTCGCGATGCGCGAGGGACACCAGCAGTTTTCGACCCTGCACCTCCTGAAAGTCCTGCTGGACGACAATGAGGGGCTGGCTGCCGGTCTGATCGACCGTGCCGGCGGCAATTCCCGTGCAATTCTGAAGGCGACCGAGGGGGGCCTGAACAAGGTGCCGAAGGTCAGTGGTGGCGGTGCCGGACAGATCTATCTGGCGCCCGAGCTCGCCCGCACTTTCGACGCCGCTGAAAGGGCCGGCGAGAAGGCCGGCGATAGCTTTGTCACTGTCGAGCGGCTGCTGCTCGGCCTTGCGCTGGAGAAAAACAGCGAGGCCGGTGCGATCCTGGCCAAGGGCGGCGTCACCCCGCAAAATCTCAACGCCGCGATCGAGGCGCTGCGCAAGGGCCGCACCGCGGACAGTGCGACGGCCGAAAATGCCTATGATGCGCTGAAGAAATATGCCCGCGACCTGACCCAGGCCGCCCGCGACGGCAAGCTCGACCCGGTCATCGGCCGCGACGAGGAGATCCGCCGCACCATTCAGGTGCTGTCGCGCCGGACCAAGAACAATCCCGTGCTGATCGGCGAGCCCGGCGTTGGCAAGACCGCCATCGTCGAGGGCCTGGCGCTACGCATCGTCAACGGCGACGTGCCGGAAAGCCTGAAAGACAAGCGCCTGCTCGTGCTCGATCTTGGCGCGCTGATCGCCGGCGCCAAATATCGCGGCGAGTTCGAAGAGCGGCTGAAAGCCGTTCTCCAGGAAGTGACCTCGCACGCGGGCAGCTTCGTCCTGTTCATCGACGAGATGCACACGCTGATCGGCGCCGGCAAGGCTGACGGCGCGATGGATGCGTCCAACCTGCTCAAGCCGGCACTGGCGCGTGGTGAGCTGCACTGCATCGGCGCCACCACGCTGGACGAGTACCAGAAGCATGTCGAGAAGGATGCGGCGCTGGCGCGGCGCTTCCAGCCGATCTTCGTCAACGAGCCCTCGGTCGAGGACACCATCTCGATTCTGCGTGGATTGAAGGACAAGTACGAGCAGCACCACGGCGTGCGGATCAGCGATTCGGCGCTGGTGGCGTCGGCGACGCTGTCCAACCGCTACATCACCGACCGTTTCCTCCCCGACAAGGCGATCGATCTCATGGATGAGGCCGCTGCGCGGCTGAAGATGCAGGTCGATTCCAAGCCGGAAGAGCTGGATTCGCTGGACCGTGAGATCATCCGGCTCAAGATCGAGCAGGAGGCGCTGAAGAAGGAAACCGATCTCGGTTCCAAGACCCGTCTCGAAGCGCTCGAGAAGGAGCTTGCCGATCTTGAGGAGAAATCTGCGGCGCTGACGTCGCGCTGGAGCGCGGAGAAGAACAAGCTCTCCAATGCCCAGAAGCTGAAGGCCGAACTCGACGCCCTGCGCGTCGAACTTGCCAACGCGCAGCGGCGGGGCGAATTCCAGCGCGCCGGCGAGCTGGCCTATGGTCGGATTCCCGAACTCGAGAAGCAGCTCGCAGATATCGAAGCCAGGGAGAATACAACACAGAACTCCGGCGAGATGATGGAGGAGGCGGTCACCGCCAACCACATCGCGCAGGTGGTCTCGCGCTGGACCGGCGTGCCCGTCGACAAGATGCTCGAGGGCGAGAAGGAAAAGCTGCTCAAGATGGAGGACCAGCTCGGACGGCGCGTCGTCGGCCAGGCCGAGGCCGTACATGCGGTCGCGACCGCCGTGCGCCGCTCGCGCGCAGGGCTGCAGGACCCGAACCGGCCGACCGGCTCGTTCATGTTCTTGGGCCCCACCGGCGTCGGCAAGACCGAGCTGACCAAAGCTTTGGCGGAGTATCTCTTCAACGACGAGACCGCGATGGTCCGCCTCGACATGTCTGAATACATGGAGAAGCACTCGGTCTCGCGTCTGATCGGCGCGCCTCCGGGCTATGTCGGCTATGACGAGGGCGGCGCGCTCACCGAAGCGGTGCGGCGCCGGCCTTATCAGGTCGTGTTGTTCGACGAGATCGAGAAGGCGCATCCGGACGTGTTCAACGTGCTGTTGCAGGTGCTCGACGACGGCCGCCTGACCGACGGCCAAGGCCGTACCGTCGATTTCCGCAATACGCTGATCATCATGACCTCGAACCTCGGTTCGGAGTTTCTGGTGAATCAACCGGAAGGCGAAGACACCTCAGCCGTGCGCGACCAGGTGATGGGAATGGTGCGGGCGCATTTCCGTCCCGAGTTCCTGAACCGCGTCGACGAGATCATCCTGTTCCACCGCCTGCAGAAGAGCGAGATGGGCCGGATCGTCGAGATCCAGTTCGGCCGGCTCGAGAAGCTCCTCACCGACCGCAAGATCGTGCTGACGCTCGATACGGCTGCGCGCGACTGGCTCGCCGCCAAGGGCTGGGATCCCGCCTACGGCGCCAGGCCGCTGAAGCGTGTGATCCAGCGCTATCTCCAGGATCCGCTCGCCGAGATGATTCTGGCCGGCGATGTCAGGGATGGCGACACGGTTGCGATCTCGTCCGAAGGCAACGTGCTGACCTTCAACGGCGAAGCGCCGCAGACCGCGGAGATCGCCCAGTTCGAGGCGCCGGTGACGAAGCGCAAGCTGAACTGAGCGCTGGCGCTCGCCGCCAGCCACAGACCGCCCCGGAGAGGCCTCTTCTCCGGGGCGAATTGTTGTGTCAGGTCGGTTGGCTTGTTTAACCGGTTGCGGACGCGGAGCCGGAAGCGGGCGCCTCGTCCTCGGCCTCCTCCTCGAGCTCCGAGAGGATGTCCACCAGCTCACGCACGCGGCCCTGGGCCAACGGTCTCAGCTCGTTGATCATGGGCTCGTCATTGGCGAGCCATGCCTGGGCTTCGGCGAGTTCGTCGACCGTTGCTCCGGTTCCGATGATCTGGGCGATGGTGACGTCGTCGGCCCCGCTGATCGCCTTGCTGACGTCCTCGCGCGTCAGGCGTGTCATGGCACTCTCCCTGGCTCGATAGCGCCCCCCACCGCGACGGGCGGAGGGGGCGCTACCGTGGTGAGATTTCAGGCTCGAGATCTCAACGGCCCGTGGTCAGCCGCGGCGGGTTCTGGGACATGAGCCAGAGCTCGATCGCGGCCAGCGCAGCAACCGCGATGCCGACCACCACGTGGATTGTCATCGCCGTCTTGGCACCCTGGAACCCAAGCACCCAAGGCGCGATGAGCGTCCACAGGCCGACGATCAGGTTCAGCCACTCTTCCCATACTGCGAAAGCGGCAAGCGCCGCGATGGCCAAAATTGCGATCACGATGCCCGCGATATACGCGTTTTGGGAAGCCGCTCCGGCGTCGAAACCAAACATCCACGGCGAAAAGAACAGGAATGCGCCGAGGACCAGGTTTGCGACGTCGCACAGTTTTGCGTTCGTCCAATTCTCCATGGCATGCTCCATTCAGCCCTGCCCTTATGGCAAACCAACCGGACTGCCGCCCGCCGGGTTCCCAAGGGTTCCAAGAAAATTGAATGCGAAAATTGAATGCGAGGCGATGAGCCTGCCGCCGCGCGCGGCCGCCGATCATCTGCAAGCGGGGCCGGGCTACCGGTTCGTCACCTGCAGCGGCCCGCCCGTCGCATCCGACATGCGGGCGATGGCGCCGCCGCGGCCGCTCATCATGCCGTCGAGCCGGTCGCGCTCCTTCTCGAAGCCTGCCAGCATCGGACCTTCCAGCGAGCGACCGCGCGGCAGTTTCACGCGCATCGGATCGACAAAGCGGCCGTTGACCAGGATCTCGTAGTGGACGTGTGGCCCTGTCGACTGGCCGGTCGAGCCGACAAAGCCGATCACCTGTCCCTGCCGCACCTTCTTGCCGGACTCCATGCCCTTGGCGAAGGCCGACAAATGGCCGTAAGCGGTCTCGTAGCCGTTGTTGTGCTTGATGCGGATGTACTTGCCGTAGCCGCCTTCGAGCTGGGCCTTCTCGATCAAGCCGTTGCCGGCGGCGAAGATCGGGGTGCCGTAGGCCGTCGCCCAGTCGACGCCGGTGTGCATCTTCACATAGCCCAGGATCGGGTGGCGGCGGCCGCCGAAGCCGGAGCGCATGATGGCGCTGTTGACGGGTTTGCGGACCAGGAATTTCTTCGCGCTCTTGCCGCTCTCGTCATAGTAGTCGACGACCCCGTCATCGGGACTCTGGAAGCGGTAGTACTTCTTGGTCTCGCCGCCGACCGTCAGCGAGGCGAACAACACGTCGTTCTTTTCCGTCGCGGTTACGCCCTCGTCCTCGCCGGCGTAGAACACGTCGAAGGAATCGCCCGGCTGCACCTTGCGCTGGAAATCGACGTCGTAGGAGTAGATCTTGATCATGTCGTCGATGACCGGCATCGGCACCTTGTTGCGCATCGCGGTCTCGTAGATGCTCTGATACAGCCGCACGCCGGTGCCGTCGTCCTCATCATCGTCATCGCTGTTGGCGTTGGCCGCGGTGTCCGTGACGGTGTTCATGCTGGAGACGTCGACTGCGACGTATTTGCCGAGATCGGACAGCGCCGCGACCGCCTCGACCATGGTCTCGTTGGCGACGACGACGCGGTAGGGCTGCAGCCGTGCGCCGGGGCTTGCGGGCGCCATCAGGATGCGGAGCTTTTCGCCTTCCTTCAGGCCGCCATCGCGGCCGCGCGGGCCCAGCGTCGACGTGATCGCCTTGATTTCCTCGGATGTGGCGCCGAGATCGCGCAGCACGGCGGCGACGTTGTCGCCCTTCTTGACGACATGGACGCGCTCGCCATTGGGATTGCCGCCGGTGATCTGCTCCTTGGTCTTGGGCAGCAGCGTGACGTTCTCCGGCACCACGCGCGTCTCGAAGCCGGCATAGGGGTCGGACGGTGACACTTCGGCGGCGTAGGCGCTTCTGATGTCGGAGGCCCCGGTCGCGCCGGAGACGTCGGCGGCGGCGCTGGCGAGCGAGGCGTAGCGGACGCCGCCATTGCCGCGCCAGTTGGCGGCATCGCGCACCCGCATCAGGATATCGTCGAGCGCCACCACCGCGGAAATCTTGGCCTTCGGCAGCACCGGCGACAGGTCCTTGGTGACGAAGGAGACCTCGGCGTCGGGTTCGACGGCTTCGGGATTGTTGGGATCGTCGGCCGCGGTCTTGGGATCGGAGCCGACGTCGGTGAGCAGGCGCTGGGCGTTGAACGGTGGAATCTTGGCCGACAGATCACTCGTCGTCATCGACAGATTGCCGGCGATCCGGACGAACGGGCGCACCCGCATCACGTCGCGGTTGCCGACGCGGGCGACGGTGGAGACGCGCACGATGTTGCGCGAGGCGGTGGATTCGCTCGGCGGCGGCAAGCGGTCGCTCTTGTGCAGCGTCGCGGCGCGGTCAGCTGCGCCGAATGCGCCGCGCAGCGCGCCTTCGACCCGCTCCGGCACCTTGGCAAAGGTCATCTCGCCGTCGAGAGACGCGAAAACGGCGCCGCCGATCAGGGCTGCGCCGCACAGTCCGGTCAGAATTGTCCCGCTGAACCATTGCACCGAAACGCGGCGGCGATCGATCACGGCGGCTTCCGAACCATCGACGGACAGCGGCGGCTCGTGGCCGAGATCGATGATCCCGGTTTCACGCCCATAACCGCCGCGCGACGTCCTGTGGTTCAACCGAAGTCCCCCAAATCAACGACCCAAAAACCTCGTTTTGCGCTTTGCCCTGGTCGCCCTCTCAACGGGGGATCGCGGGGAAAGCGCAAGCCGCGCAGCCGTCCGTGCTCAGAAAGCCCCGACGGGGCCTGGCCGAATTTACGAACAGCTAGGCAGGTGAAGGTCTCTCGATGTCTCTCGAATGTCTGAAGAAGGCCGCTTCATCGCTAAGGTCGCCTTCCTCGGACCCCATGAAAACCGCCGGCAGCCCCCACTGGCATCCCTGCGATTCATGCTTGTCTGTACCAGAACGCCGCGGGAATGTGGCTCAAGTACGGCGCCTAATATGGAAAAAGTTTCCTGAACGGCCCGGCGCCGGGGCGCTCCTCAGAGGGGCACCGTAGGCCGGCTCCGGAGCCCCCTGGAGCGCAAACTTTTTTTGAGTTTTTTCACGGCGCCGCATCGACCTGCCCGCTCACGACATCGCTAACCGTCTGGAAACATGCGAATATTTCTAACAATCCGCCGTGCGACGATTTGTTGACAATGGCCGTTGACAATCCCGAGCGAGGGGGCCTATAACCCGACCACTGAGCGCGGCGCCGCCGGGTCACTGACCAAGGCGAGCGAACGCGCCACTGATGCTCCTCACCTTGTTGAGTGACACAACAGTCGACGTAAGTCGATTGGAGTTCATTCATCGTCGGTAAGGGTGTCGGAACCCTTCCTCCCAAGGAAGGTTGGGGCCTCCTGGTCCCGGGCTGTTTGACAAGTGAAGATGAAGAAAGAGAAACGTGGACGGCGGAGTCCTTGCGCCTCTCGGAATACTTGAAGGCTTCGGCTTTTGAGTTCTGGGAGGGAACGAAAGACTTCGGCGGTACACGTTTCAAAGGTTACACCATCGTTGCCAGCGATGTGAATCGCGGGCAGCTCGTCGACTTCGGTCGATGAAAAATGGTGGGACCTCGTCAAACGTTGTGATCAGCCGGTTCGAAGTTTCAAGTTCAACTTGAGAGTTTGATCCTGGCTCAGAGCGAACGCTGGCGGCAGGCTTAACACATGCAAGTCGAGCGGGCGTAGCAATACGTCAGCGGCAGACGGGTGAGTAACGCGTGGGAACGTACCTTTTGGTTCGGAACAACACAGGGAAACTTGTGCTAATACCGGATAAGCCCTTACGGGGAAAGATTTATCGCCGAAAGATCGGCCCGCGTCTGATTAGCTAGTTGGTAGGGTAATGGCCTACCAAGGCGACGATCAGTAGCTGGTCTGAGAGGATGATCAGCCACATTGGGACTGAGACACGGCCCAAACTCCTACGGGAGGCAGCAGTGGGGAATATTGGACAATGGGCGCAAGCCTGATCCAGCCATGCCGCGTGAGTGATGAAGGCCCTAGGGTTGTAAAGCTCTTTTGTGCGGGAAGATAATGACGGTACCGCAAGAATAAGCCCCGGCTAACTTCGTGCCAGCAGCCGCGGTAATACGAAGGGGGCTAGCGTTGCTCGGAATCACTGGGCGTAAAGGGTGCGTAGGCGGGTTTTTAAGTCAGGGGTGAAATCCTGGAGCTCAACTCCAGAACTGCCTTTGATACTGAAGATCTTGAGTCCGGGAGAGGTGAGTGGAACTGCGAGTGTAGAGGTGAAATTCGTAGATATTCGCAAGAACACCAGTGGCGAAGGCGGCTCACTGGCCCGGTACTGACGCTGAGGCACGAAAGCGTGGGGAGCAAACAGGATTAGATACCCTGGTAGTCCACGCCGTAAACGATGAATGCCAGCCGTTAGTGGGTTTACTCACTAGTGGCGCAGCTAACGCTTTAAGCATTCCGCCTGGGGAGTACGGTCGCAAGATTAAAACTCAAAGGAATTGACGGGGGCCCGCACAAGCGGTGGAGCATGTGGTTTAATTCGACGCAACGCGCAGAACCTTACCAGCCCTTGACATGTCCAGGACCGGTCGCAGAGATGTGACCTTCTCTTCGGAGCCTGGAACACAGGTGCTGCATGGCTGTCGTCAGCTCGTGTCGTGAGATGTTGGGTTAAGTCCCGCAACGAGCGCAACCCCCGTCCTTAGTTGCTACCATTTAGTTGAGCACTCTAAGGAGACTGCCGGTGATAAGCCGCGAGGAAGGTGGGGATGACGTCAAGTCCTCATGGCCCTTACGGGCTGGGCTACACACGTGCTACAATGGCGGTGACAATGGGACGCTAAGGGGCAACCCTTCGCAAATCTCAAAAAGCCGTCTCAGTTCGGATTGGGCTCTGCAACTCGAGCCCATGAAGTTGGAATCGCTAGTAATCGTGGATCAGCACGCCACGGTGAATACGTTCCCGGGCCTTGTACACACCGCCCGTCACACCATGGGAGTTGGTTTTACCTGAAGACGGTGCGCTAACCCGCAAGGGAGGCAGCCGGCCACGGTAGGGTCAGCGACTGGGGTGAAGTCGTAACAAGGTAGCCGTAGGGGAACCTGCGGCTGGATCACCTCCTTTCTAAGGATGATCCTTCAGCGAGCTTCGGCTCACTATCGGATCGTTTTAGAAACATCAGGGGCCAACAGATCGCCAGATCGTTGAGCTCCATTGGCGGGATTTCGCCGTCTACGTTTCTCTTTCTTCGCGGACGAACACGCGCCAGGGCTGCGCTGTGCGATTGCATTCGGCGCTTGCGCCCTGTGCTGCACGCGGGCAAGACCCTGTCCTTGAAGGATATGCGTTAGGGGCTTGTAGCTCAGTTGGTTAGAGCGCGCGCTTGATAAGCGTGAGGTCGGAAGTTCAAGTCTTCCCAGGCCCACCACTTTCATCGAGCGAGCATTCGTCTTCTGGTTACGGGGCCATAGCTCAGCTGGGAGAGCGCGTGCTTTGCAAGCATGAGGTCGTCGGTTCGATCCCGTCTGGCTCCACCAGATGGTTTGATTGACCGGCGCATCGTGCACCTTAAGTCGTCCGCGAAACATCACTTCGCACCCACTAGTCCGGATGGACAGTGAGTTGCGTGATTTCTGACATCGTAAAGAGGAGATCGATCCGAGTTGGATCGTGCAGCAATTGTTGCGCGATACTTCATTATCTCCGGATCATTTCGGCGCTTGCGCGCCTTTCAGTGTAGCTCACAAGGCTGCGTCTGAAAGACGGGCGAGTTGTAAATGATCCTTTTAGCGAAGCTTGACCGCCTCGCTATCGGAACGATCTTACGAAGCAAGCTGGTCTTTCTAATCAATGTCCGGCTGCACATAGCGTTCATCGAGGGCGCGTGTCTTAGAGACTTCGGTCTCCTGGCAATTGTGCAGACAACATTCTGCCGAGTGTGTGGACATTGATAATGAGAGCAATCAAGTGCCTTAAGGGTGTTCGGTGGATGCCTTGGCGCTGAGAGGCGATGAAGGACGTGCTACGCTGCGATAAGCCGTGGGGAGCTGCGAAGAAGCTTTGATCCATGGATTTCCGAATGGGGAAACCCACCTTCGATAGCCGGAACTCCAAGACCTTTGTCGAAAGACATCGGTGTGGGGTTCGACCAGATAATGGAAGAAGCCAGGCCTTTAGATTTCGATCGAAGAGGTTTTGGATTTCCGGTTATCAAGAGAAGGTATGAGACTTCTGAATACATAGGAGGTTTCAAGCAAACCCAGGGAACTGAAACATCTAAGTACCTGGAGGAAAGGACATCAACAGAGACTCCGTTAGTAGTGGCGAGCGAACGCGGACCAGGCCAGTGATACATCAAAGACAATCGGAACCAGTCAGGAAAGCTGGGCCTCAGAGGGTGATAG
>NZ_VSTH01000098.1 GCF_008123965.1 Bradyrhizobium hipponense
GCAATCCCCGGAATCCGCAGCCGGCACGGTAAGTCTTGGTCTCGCCATCCTTTTTCTCAATTTCGATAAGACCCGAGATGATGTGGCAAAACTCGAAGGTGGTGCCCTTGATGGAATGGGTCTCGCCGGGCGTTGCTTCCCAGACGCCGGTCAGCACCTTCTCGCCTTTCGACGCGTCCTGCGCCCAGGTCTTGAAGGAGGGATTGCCCGAAATGAGTCGCTCCGGAGCAGGCAAGGCGTTCTTTGGTACGAAATCCGGATTGGTATCGATAGTAATCAGAAGTGACATGGCATTATCCCTGGTTAATAGCCGAGCGTTCGATCGACAAGGCCGATCGGGTTTTTTCCAGCGCGGTGGCGCCGGATGTTTTCTACGACCGATTGTGCCGCCGTATGCGGTTGCGTCACGGACGCGATATGCGGAGTTATCATCACCTTCGGATGGGACCAGAGTGCGTGGCTTTCCGGCAGCGGTTCGGGATCGGTAACGTCGAGCATGGCCGCTGCAAGGCGGCCGCTGTCGAGCGCCTCGATGAGTGCGGTCTGGTCGAGCTGCGGGCCGCGGCCGACATGCAGCAGTCGCGCTCCCATCGGCAAAAACGAGAAGAGTTTTGCGTTCAGGAGACCGCGGGTTTGCTCGGTCAGGGGCAGAAGACAGACGAGAATATCCGTTCCTCTCAGGAAACTGCCAAGCTGATCGTCGCCATGAAAGCAGGTGACGCCCTCAACCACCTTATGGCTGCGTCTCCACGCGGCAAGGGGAAATTGAAACGGCTTCAAGCGATCGATTGCAGCTTGCGCCAGCATGCCGAGGCCCAGGAAGCCCACCCGCCGATCGGCGGCCTGGGACGTTGCAAGAGCTTGCCAACGCCTCCTTCTCTGCTGCTCCCGATATGCGAGCATCTCGCGATGGAGCGCCAGCACGCAAAGGACGACGTATTCCTGCATCATGCGTATGATGCCATCCTCGATCATGCGTACCAGCTTCACATGGTTGGGTATGATCTCCGGCTTGAACTGATCGACTCCGGCACCGATGGAAAAGAGCACCTCCAAATTGCGATAACGCGAGACATCGTCGGGCACGTTCCAGGTCATCAGATACTGCACCTTCTCCGGGTCGATGCTTTCGCTACCCTGGTAGAATTCCAGATCGGGGAGCTCGCGCGCAAAGATCTGGCGGAAAACAGCTCCTCTTGCGGCATCGGAATTGAAAAGGAACGCCATCGAGGGACCCTTCGCGTCACGCCGCGAGATGACTTGTTGGCGCGCATCTAGCTCACCGGATGTCTACAGCCTAACGGCAAGCAGGAGCTTTCTCTGCCGAATTTCGGTGCGCTATGGGCCGAAGATTTCGAACACTTGTGCCAAAACAGGTGAAATCTGCTGGGCTTCCGTGTCATGCTGCGGCAAACACGTCCGCTGTCGTAGTTCGGCAGCAGGAATAAAGCAGGACAAGCCACAGACGTTGGCATTCCGCAAAGAAACGGATGAGATGAAAATGGGACGATCGGTACGCCTGAAGTCCTTCGAATTGGTCGCGCGGGACATTCGCGAAGTTGACGTGAAGCTGCTCCACGCTCTCTCGATTGCGGTTGGCTGGCCACATCGGCCCAAGGACTGGGATTTCCTGCGCCGCGCCGGTCAGGGCATCGTCGCTGTCGACGGCATCGGGCGCGTTTTCGGGAGCGCGATGTGGTTTCCGTACGGGCGCGAACTCGCCACTGTCGGCCTGGTAATCACATCGCCGCGCACCCAAGCACAAGGTACCGGCCGATGGCTCATGGAACAGGTTTTCGAACGGTGTGGGGATCGAAATTTGACCCTGAACTCGACCGATGCTGCCTATCATCTTTACCTGTCTCTGGGCTTCAC
This sequence comes from Bradyrhizobium hipponense, assembly GCF_008123965.1. Lineage (GTDB taxonomy): Bacteria > Pseudomonadota > Alphaproteobacteria > Rhizobiales > Xanthobacteraceae > Bradyrhizobium > Bradyrhizobium hipponense. Next base: position 1,876 of record NZ_VSTH01000098.1, read on the forward strand.
CAAGGAAGCGGTCGTGTATCAGTGGCAGGGAGAGGTCGTATCACCCCTTCCACCGATACCAGTTCTGGATGGCGAATTGAGGTCGGTGTCAGCCGACACTCTCAATGAGATTGCAGCGCTGGATGAGCGCGCGTTCGGCACGAGCCGCCGGGAGCTGCTTGCTCTGCTTTCGGAAGGTGCGTCAATTTGTGTGCTGCGCCGCGACGGCAAGACCGTCGGCTACTCCATGAAGCGCGAATTCGGGCGTGGTCACGTGATCGGTCCCATTGTCGCCAGCAATGATTATGACGCGATCCATCTCACGGCCGTGCACCTTAAGGATCTCACCGGCCGTTTCGCCCGAGTCGATACCCGGGAGCAGACGGGCCTATTTGCTGATTATCTTCAGCAGAGCCGCCTCGCCATAAGCGAGACGGTCACAACCATGTCCAAAGGACGGCGATTCCTGAACCGAAAGGAAAACGAGCCGTGGGTCTACGGATTGGCCGCTCACGCGTTGAGCTGAGCTGCGAAGCGAATCGTTGATCCGCGCGGCCTCCCGACGCCGTGGGCGCCCTAATTCGTTGATTCAGATGACAGCGAATGGCGCATGGCTTGGCACCGATTTACAGAAATGGTTGAGGTCACCAATGTGCTCTCGCCGATTTGACCATAATGAGGACATGGACCCTTCGATCCATTTTCGGTCTGGGCCAAATATCGATGTCCGCCTCGCTGATGGACACGACCTTCCATCCCATGACCCCTTCGCTTTCCTTGATCCCGGCGCTATTTGCTCCGGACTGGATGAATACGTACGTTAGAAGGCCACAGGCACGTTGAATTTGAGACGGCAATCGCCTTGTGTCTCGAGTACGCCGGCCGACCCGAATGATACGATAGCGAGCGGCGCATAGTGATGCTCGATGCCATGTGGCGGAACGGTCTTAGGGCGCCCGTGCTCGTGCGGCCACATCACGCCGGCGGCGACGCGCGCTGGAATCAACCAGTAATCGCCGGACCGGTAGACGTTCGCAGGATTCGATTTGTGAAACTGAATCCGCAGTCCGTTTTCCAATGAGAGCCAGTTGTTATTGCCTTCGCCCTCTTTCAGGACCACGGCCCCATCGCGCAGATCGAGTCCACCTCGCTTGGAGTCGCCCGCCTTGTGATCCCAGCGCCGCAGCAGATGCGGCCGGTGCGAAAGATTGCCATGTCGTGGCGAACCGTCCAACGAGATCTGGCGGCGAGATGCATCGACCTTTTGGATCTGCCACAGCGGGCCCGGTGTCGTACCGTGCCCGGCCGCATCGCCGATCTCGACCCAGTCGCCGGCGCGTAGGCCGAAGCGCGTATCCCGGCCCATCGTATCAAGCGTGACGACACTCTCCTCGATCGCGGCAATCCGAAAATTCACCGAAGCATTTTCACGCGAAACCTTGAACGTCGCCCCAGAGGTGCCGCCGGCAGCCACGCCGCCATGATGGATCTCCACGCGATAGAGCTGATTGTGCAGTCCGCGATAGCCTGTCTCCTGATGCCGGTGATCGCGCTCGGCGCCCTCAGCCGTATCGGGAAGGCGCACCTTGAGGCAACCCCGGTGCTCCGGCTGCCAGGCATGGGTGATTCTTGACCAGTGCTCCTTGACCTTGTTGCAATCACCGCTACCGTAGATGCTCTTGTCCAGCTCTGCGATCCGAACCCGCCAGGTGACCCTGGCGCGGAGACTGGTATCGATTCCGTTCAGCGCCGGCTCGCCGATCGTTTCATCCTCGATCGAAGTGACCGGCCTTTCCCAGACATCGAGATAAATAAGATAAGGTACGTTCCGCTTGGGAGCGAGCAGGCTCTCGCCATGTTCCAGATGAGCGGAATAGGCTAGGTAGTGCTTGTTTTCGCACAGGATCCCGCCGACATAGTAGCGCCCGGGACTGAGCAGGAATTCGCCGGGGTCTTTGAAAAGCGCTCGCAACTCGTCCCGCTCCGGGGCCGTCAGCGCATCGGCCGTCACCTCGCGCGTGATAACGCCAAAGCCGCATTGATCATACGGGCCGGCATAAGGTCCGACCAGATCAGTCAGCATGGTTCGCCAGTAGTGCCAGAAGATGGCGACCTGTTCATTCAGATCGGAATCAAGCTGCGGGCGCCCTTGCTGCATGAGAACTCGTGTGAAGCCCTTTTGCGGCTCGAAACTGTCACGAGTGAAATCTCCCGTCATGATACCCTCATCAGCTGGCAAATATGATCCCGACCTCGGTTCCGGCCGGAACATGATCGGCAAGTCGAGCACGCAGGTTTGCTGCACGTTGCGGTTCGAATAGATTGTGGAATACGCCGAGCTCCGACCGATCCTCGGCACCGCGCCTGATTTCCTCTGCGCAGTCCGTCGCCAGGCGGCCATAGTCCGGCTCGCCAAAATGGATCGTCGCAAATCGCGGCGCGACGCGCAGCTGCTCCGCATGGCGCAACGTGTGCCGTACTGTCGGCGAGAAGTGCTCCGCCCCCCGCTCGCTCTCCTCGAGCGCTTTTTCAGCGAGGTCCGGCTGGCAATAGAACCGCGCCGGCGTACGTGAGTTTGGCGCCACGTAGCAGTAGCGGATGCAACCCCATTGACGGCGCGCGACCCTGACGTGGTCGCTGAAGATGGAGTTCTCGGCGAGCGCGACCGCGTGGACGTGGACGTGTCCCAGGAAAGTCGCGCGCTTTGCAGTCAGCGTGACCGGCGCAACCGCACCTTCAATAGCACCAATCGCCGGCAGGTCAGCGCTGGTTGCATCGACGATACTGTCGCTGACATGGAGCGCCACCGGATCGACCGCAACTTCCTCCTGCACTGCGTGTATGGCTCCGACGATGCTGCGCTCGATCCTGAGGCATGCCGAGACATTTGTCAGCGCTAGGCTCGGCTCGTTGCGGCGGCGAAGCCTCGCGTCGCCCTGAATCGACCAACCCGGCACCAAGGTACAGTCCCGGATCGTGATTTCATCGAACTTACCGCTAAACTCCATACCGCGTCCGCTCACGAGCAGGCCGTCTAGAACGAAGCGGCTTCCCTCCTCACCTTTGACCATGAAGGCGTCCGGGCGTCCCGCGCGCCGATCGAGCAGATTGATCACCGGACGCCTCTGATTGGCGCTTCGAATTTCGAGGCTGCGCTTCGTCTCGATCTCGATGTTGATCTCCTCCCCATAGACGCCATTGTCCACTACTTCGATCACAGCACGCTCCCACCCTTCCTCCTTCCAGGTGCGAAGCGCCTGTGGGATGGTCTCATGCTCGGTGCCCCTGCCGACGCGGTAGATTCGCGTGCCGGCCGGGACATCGGGCGTGCGCTGGTATTCACCGCCGCCGATGTCGCAGCCGAACGCATAATAGTAGGACACGATGACGTCCTGAGTGGGCGACTGCGTTGGCGGAAACGCCAAGCGGCCGAGTTCGGGATCGACGGCGACGTAGCCGTGCGGCGGACGAAACCGCCAGTCCCTCAGATCAGCCGGGATGATTTGCGACGCCGGCACGGGGGTGGCGTCGGAATTTCCCGCCCAGCCGGGCGCCCAGACGGCAAAGCTCCTGCCGTCGCCGTAGTAATGTTCTGACGCTTCGACCCGCTCGACACCATCGACCGCCACGCGCCGCTCGAGCGCGCGACGGCGCAACGGCACCGGCAAATTCCTCTCGCCGGCAATATCTTCGGGCTCGGGGTCGGCAACCGGCAGCGTATAGAGCGGAGCATCGTTGCCGAGAATGCTGAACGTATAGCAATGATCGCCGGCCTCTTCGAGGCAGTAAGCAATCGTTCGCGTCACCGGATAGACCGGCAGGCGCCAGACATAGACCGCGACGTTGGCCGCATTGTAGGCGCCCTGTGATCGATCGGAATCGATGGTCCGCACTTCGGCGGCGTGGCTCGCGGAATCGAAGGGAGTACCGAGCAGTTCAAGCCGCTCCGTCAAACGGAGGTCAATCGTTCCACCGCGGCGCAGCCGCAGATGGTCGATGGACTGGGTGTGCGCGAGCCGGCGCCCCAGCTCGACCGCGCGCGCCGGCCAACCCGTTACCGCTTCGGTCAGTTGTTCGAGCAACCACAGCGATCCCTTGCGACGGCGCAGACGGACGGCATTGGCAACTTCACTCCGTGCCGAGCGTATCCTGCTGTTCAGCTGTGCGCCCGCGCCATCCGCCACTCCCGCCCCTGCCGCAGGCCGATATCCGATCAGGTCGCCGATATAGGGCACCACCCAGTCGTCACAGGTTTCGATAAACCAGTTCTCGTAGAGTTGCGCGATGTCGTTCTCGATCAGATCAACCTGCTCATCGATCAACCCGAGCAGCTGCTGCAACGGCGCACCTACCTCCAGATCCCGCTGCCGGTAGATCACCGGCAGTAGCTTGTAGAGGCGCTCGTTCAGCGGCTTATTGGGGCGATCGATTGTCGTGGTCACGGGACGACCTCCGAGAGGATCAACGTGTCGGAAAGCTCTGCACTGAGAAAAGCGAGTTGGGCTGGCAACGGTCGCAGCGTGGCAGGATCGATCCGCACCGGCTGGACCTCGATGGAGGACGCTACCGGTGCGGCTTCAAGGCTGGCCAACTTTTGCCGGAGGCTACTATCGAGATCGACATCCGATCCGCACAGCGAGTCAAACATGTTCACATTGACAGCGGCGACCCCGGGGACGCCTTGGATGGCGGCGATCAACTCACTCAGGGCAATTGACTGGCCAAGCTCGCGCCGTTCATATCCGAAGCGTTCGATCAAGGCGGCGCGGATGTCCGGCTCGACATTGGACCAGGTCCGGCCGGACGCCACGGTGATCCGCGCCGCGACGATCAGAAGCATGAGCTCGCACGTGTCGATCCTGAAGAGGATGCTGGGATCTCCGGCCTGCGCGAGCGCCTGTCGCAGGTTGTCGTGTTGTGACACCTTGTTGTCCTGCCAGGTCGGGCCTGCAACCGTCAGGTAGACGAAAGGCCGGTGACCCGGCACGGCGATCGCAGCCGCCTTGCCTACGCCGCCGAACAAGCTGGCGAACGCAGCGTAATCTTCGACAGAGATCAATCGGTCCATCGCTATCGTGGCGCGCGGGATGTTCGACTTGCCCTGGTCGATGATGTCCCGATCGACGCCGCCGCTCGCGGACAACGGGCTTGCGACCGCCTTCACTCCGAACGGTCGCGTCGCGAGCTGGCTGATGGCTCCCGTTGAAACGTTACCCTCGGAACCAAGCCCGACTCGATAGGATGCTGTGACGTTTTCCTGGCCGGTCGGCAGTCGCATGCCATTAACGCCATCACCGAAGATGATGGTCGTCTTGTCGGTCTCGTCGGTTTGCGTGATGTAACAGCGATCGAATGGACCGGCATCGGTGAAGGAATTGACCTTCGTCCAAAGGACGCCGTTGACCTGAACCTCAAGCGTCGATTTCGTTCCGTTGGGCGTCGACGATGCGAGGTGCGTGACCGGACCCTGCCGCAAAGTGAACCGCTGCGTCGCCCGCGATGCGTCGCCGCTGCCCAACACCTCGCGCTTGGTTTCCCCGTGCGTGACAGCGGCGACGTTGCCGTGGATTACGACCGTGCCGCGCTTGTAGCGATAGCCGAGCGGACTTGCGAGCTTGAGTCGGGAATGAACACGCTCGCCCGGATAGGAGGCGGGATCGCCGTCCTTGGGAAGCACCTCGGCTCCCATGACGGTCACGAGCTCCGCACCTTTGATGCCGCTGGTCGCGTTAATGTCGGTGCGTTCGCCCTCAACGATCAGTCGCCGGCCGATCGGAAGATCCCCATAGAAATCGGCAAGCTCGATGGTATCGCCGGAGACCTCCGCCTCGATCGGCGCTTCCGCAAGCTCGAGCCGTTCGCTCTGCGCAAGCACGGACACCCCTCGCACGGCTGATAGCATCAGGTCGTTCTCGTCGAGCCAGTCGTCCTCCAGATGCAGGCGGGTCACCCGCCCCGTAATGCCGTACTTCGCAACCGAGACCTTGTGCACGTCAACGACCTGCGTGATCACAGGCCGGCGCGGCTCCGGAAAATCGCGCGGCTTCCCAAAATCGATCACTACCCAGCTGTTGGGAACAATCTGGTCATAGGCCGCATCGAGATCGATCACCTTCCAGGGATGGGGAACGATCGGCGCTTCGCGCTTGACCGCGATCGGAGCTTCGCGATCGATCGCCAGGCCATGCATCGTCGAGACCCGCAGCCGTTCGCCGCCCGTCGCATTTTCGGCCGCATGCCCGATCGGTATTTCGAACGCGCGCTGCCCGTTCGTATCCACGGTCAGGATCGTGCTCTCTCCAGGGAGGCGGATTTCGCAAGACCAGGCGAATTCGTCGAACTTTAGGGTGAAGGTACGATCATCGAACGTGGCGACGACCTCCCATCGGCCGACCTGGAACGTCGAGGTTGCGTTCGGCAGGTCAAATGACAAGCTCGCCTTCTCCGATCCGCACGCGATCTGCACCAGGACGGACTTGTGTGGGCGGCCGAATACCTCCTCCATGTCAGCGCCAGCACCCGTATCCCGCCCGCGCCGCGTCTTGGGCGAGATCACCACGCGGATCGCCACCGCATCCGACAGCGGCCACTCCTCGCTACCGATGACGATTCCGGTTTCATCGGTGACAGGCTTCAATGGTGCGTTGTGTCCGAATGGAGCCGCCTTGACCCGAAATGCATGAACCGAGCCGCCCGGCGGCGGCGCCACCGTCGCGTGCCGCAAGGCATCGAAGAACTGCGTTCGCGCTGCCGGTTTCAGCAGTCGCACCATCAACGGCACGGTGCCTGAATCCGGCGCAAAGGCGAGCGGCAGGCGGCGATCGATATCGAGCGGAACTGCGGGTAAGGCCGCTGGCGGCTTGGCGAGGGGCTCCAGCAATGCGACGAAGTTGGTAATCCGCGACGCCGGCGGCACAGCATTGCCCATGTTGGGTTGCTTCTGCGCATCATGGCTGAACAGAGTGATCTTGGTGCGCGCCTGCGGCGGTTCGGGCTCGACGGCCGCGACGGTTCTGACGATCGGATCGCTGGTAATCACAAGCAGTGGATCGTTGGGCTTGAGATTTGTCGAAAGCCCCGCCGCATAGATCATCGTCTGGACTTTCGCATCCAGAATCTGCGGCCTCGTCAGGCGTGGAGCCAAATTGTTCCATGCCGCCCGCGCATCGAGGCTATCGGAGACCTCGAACATCTGGGGCAGTTGATTCTGCGCAGGCAGGCTCTGAACCCGGCTGCCCGGGGGAATTGTCGCGGCGCTGTTCTGATCCAGCGTATATGCGACGTTCACGGATGCCGAAACGCCCGGGCGCAGCGTTGCGCCCGCGAGGATCGCAAGCTCGAGCACCGAACGGCGCTCGACCGCGGTGCGCAGAAAGCCTTCGTTGGCGATGCGCTCCTGGTAGAAAGTCAGGACATCTGCGACCATCGCCCAGGCGTCGAGCAAGGCGATGGCAGGATCTCCAGGCTCGCGGGTCTTCAAGCCGGGCAGATCGAATTGAGAGAGTTCGGCCCTCATCGCCTCAACGAAGCTCGCATAGGTTCCGATCCGGTAACCTAACGCGCTGAGTCCGGGGCGGTTGGCCGTCGACATCGGCACCCTCGCTGCCGACGTCGTGCAGCAGTCGCATGACTCGCTCATTGCTCACCTCGCACCGTGAGAACGAACCTGCCATTTTCCGGCGACGCGCTGTTGCCGCCAAGACGTGCGATCTCGAGCGGGCCGATCGGCAGGACACCGTCGTAAACCTGTTCATCGGGAGCCTGGAAGCGGCGCTGCAGCCTGGTGACGACGACGCTCTCCACACCTTCAACGACTTGCGCTGCCGCAAGCAGCTTGCTGGCATAAATACTGTCGCCGAAGCTGAGATTGTCGGGATGGAAGAACCCGAGCCGGCCGTCGGGCAACGTACGACTGGAGAAGATACCGCGCAGCACCGTCTCGACCTGCCCCGCGGCGAAGCCGCTTCGTATCTGCGCCGTCATGGCGATGTCGATCGGAACATAGGTTGGCGGGACCACGATGACGTCGTGTCCGATGCGCCGGTAACGGAACAGATAAGCCCGGATTTGCCGAAGCAGTTCCGGTTCCACCTGCTCCGTGCCGCGCGGGTCGATCGCGACATGCGCCTCGTACCGCGTTCCGATCCACTGCAACTCGGCCGCGGCGCGCTGTACCCTGGGGTTACGTTCGGCGAGGCGAGCGTAATCGTCCGCGCTGATGGCGCGGACGAGTTCGCCCTGAAAGGCCTTGGGAGCTAGCAGCTTCACTTTCTCGATCGGCTCGGGATCGGTCCCGCCCATCGACGGCAGTGGATTGCGCGCGCTGATCGCAGCCTCGCGCAGGGTCGCCGAACTCGTTACGATTTGCGTGATCGTGTCGGCTCCCACATTTCCGCTGGCGCCGATGCCCACCCGATATGTTGCCGCAAACTTCTCCCCGGCCTCCGGCGCCTTGCCGTTCTTTCCGTCGCCAAAGCGCAAGTGCGCTACACCCTCATTATCAATCTCGACCACGAAATGAAGGTCGTTGCCGCGGCTCGAAAGCAGGTCGCGCTGCGGTGTCCAGATCCGCAGCAGCGATTTGAGCTTGTCTGTGAGCGCTCCGGCCGACTTCCCCGCGTCCGCCGGATCATTCGGCGTTCGCTCCGATCCCTCGGGAGCGAACGACAGCCGATCGCGAAAATTGCGCCAAGCCAGTTCTTCTTCTTTTTCTTTGTCCGATAGGTTCTTGTTTGAGCGCGCTGGATCCGGCTGCGCCTGGTTCAGCTGTGCAGCAAGGTGCGCCGGATCCCGCAGATCCGCGAAGGCAAAAAGCGGCGCTGTCCCGTCGAGCCGCGGAGCAATGCTGTACACGATGAGCTGCGGGATCGCCGATCTCGGGTCCTGCAACAGTTGCTTCATGGTGGCGCCCGGATCGAGCTTCGGATCGCGGAACGTGAGCGGTCCCGCCTGCAGCGATGGCCGAAACTTCTTGCCTGGCAACGACTTAGACAAATCCTCGTAAACGATACGGCTGCCTTGCCTGGTCCAATTGCTGTGATCGGCAAGAATGATGTTGCCGCGGGCAACGCTGAAATCATCGCCGGCCGAAGGCTCCAGTGCATTCGACAGGCGAAGCGCAAACGGAAGCGCGTCCTCGCGCGCCCAGGCAATCTCCAGAACCGGCTGGCCGAACAGCGGGTCGAGGTTCTGCCTGACTTCAGTCAGCTTCACGAAATGGCGATGGGCAGGATTGGCGTCGACGGCAGCCCCCGTCTGCGGTCCCCTGACCTCCTCGAGCAGCAGAATGTCACCCGGTCGCAGATTGAGCACGCGCTCGGGGGCATATGCAGCTGGCGGCTCCTTTGGCGGTGTGCTCCGCACAGCATATGCGGCGGACGATTTGGCCGATCGCTTACGCGAACTGGGCTTCTGTTGCGCCTGCGCATTGGGCTCGGCATACTTGGCCTCACTGTAATTCGCCTCGGTGTAATTGGCTCCGCCAGGTTCAGCCCCAACCGTTGCCTTCCCGTCAAACAGTGTCGCCGACGTGGCGCCCGCCGGCAGGCAGCAGTCGCGATCCCCCCAGGTGTAAAACGAGATCCTATTGTGAGCGGCGTAGAGTTCGATCCGCCCCTCGGCCATCGGTTCGAAGATCACAGGCTGATCAGTTGGCCCAAACGATAGCTGATCAAGCAGCAGCGGCCCTCCCTCGGGCGGTCGAGGTCCATTGTAGCCGGCTACGAAAAGGATCGAGGCAGGATCTTCGATGGTGACATCCTGCGAGCCGGTATCGACGAAGACAAAAGCGCGTGCGTTGCAGCCTTCATGCATCGAAAAATCAACGAGCCGGGCGTGACGCCGTACCGAAATGCGCTGCCGTGCGGTGCCAAGATAGGCTTCAGTCGCCACCGCATCCTGATAGTAGCTGAGGTGATCGGCCACATAGGCCAGGGCTTCGACCAGCGCGATGCCGATGTCGGGCACGTGCTGCTCCTGCCAAGCGGGGACCGTCACTGCAAGGCGGTCCAGCATCAACTGGCGGAAGGAGCCGTAGTCTCTGGCGAGATAGTTGATCTCGGGCATCGGCAGAACGGCTTGCGGAGCGGCCGGCGGCTGCTTGCAGTCAAGATGCGCGACCTCGTCCAGCCGGAAGCTGAAGTTGGCGCGCGCATAGCGGGGATCGATCCCAGCAAGGATCTCGTCCGTTGGCTCACCATCGGCATCGAGGTCGACCAGGCTCAATGTATAGGTCGAGCCATCGCCCGGACGGTCGATCGCGATCTCCAAGCTGTTGTCACCGTCGGCATCCTCGGAACCACGCAGTCGAACGCCGGTCACCTTGATGTCGCGCACCCGCGCGCCGCCGGTAATCCTGACATTGGCCGGAACGATCGGCCTTCCGATCCGGGTCAGAAAGAACACCGTCAAGGTCAGCCGGTCATCGCTGACTTCGATGTAGTCGATGCCGCTGAAACTGCTCTTGCGGATCTTCTGACGGCGTTGCGGCTCGCGGCAGCATTCCGGAGGACTCGATGCCATGACCTACACCGCCCTCGTGATCTGCACGACCCCGGTCATGCCGGTCTGTCTTCTGGCGTACTGAACTGCGATCGTCAGCGTTGAATCGTTGCTCGTGACATGCAGGTCCTGGAGCTCGATCACGTCGCCGAGCCAGCGCTGCAACGCGCCGCGCATGGAAAACTGCAGTGCCGCCGCCATCTCGGGGCTGTTGGGAGAAAATACCAGCTGCAGCAGCCCGCTGCCGAAATCGGGACGGTTGATGCGCTCGCCGGGATTAGTGAACAGCAATTGCTCGATCATGTCGCGGACATGGGTATCGTCATCCGCTGCGGCGGTGCGGCCATGGCTGTCGAAGTGGAACGGAAAAGCGATGTTCATGGCTTCACGTCCCGAATACGCGGGTCTGGTTGGCAGAAATGATCAGCGGCGTGCCGCTCGGCACGCACATCGCCTGGCTGTCCTGAAGCAGCACAGGCACCCCGTTCGCGAACACCCTCTTAGCTGCATTGAACCAGGTCGGTGCTGTCGCACAGGGACCGTTTGCGGCCGGAGGCGGCGGCAGCGTGCAGAGCGTGACGACATAGGGCGACGTCTGCAGGGCCACCGGCGCGCCCATCACCAGGATGTTCGGGGCGGTCACGGTCGGCTTCGCAGGCCCCTGATGCGTGCAGGTGACGGTTGTCGAGAGATTGACCAGAAACCCAGGCACTGTTCCTACTCCGATGCGACTACTTCACGACGAGAGCCAGTTCGTTAATGGCAACGACGCCGGCGATGATGCTGATCGATCCGCCCTTGCCGTCGGTGATCATGATGCCAGCCGGCGAGATGGTGATGCGCGGCGAGGTCGGCAGCAGCGGCGGACCGCAGGAAAAGGTGATTCCGGTTGCGGGATTTCCGCTCACCAGGATGGTGTTCTGCGCGACCGTCTGCACCACGACGTCTGGAGGCAGGATCGGGTTGCTCTGCGGCGGCGGGGTTACCGGCGCTTCCGTGGTCGAACCCCAGAAGCAGCCTGTCCAGATCGGCTTGTTCGGATCGCCGTGCTCGAACTCGACCCACACATTGGTGCCGACCGCCGGGATCACATGAACCCCGCTCTTCACGCCTGCGTTCGGCAGGCACGGCAACGCCCAGCTGGTCGGCACCGCCCCCAGCACGTCTGGCACCATCACCTGGATGCGGCCCTTCAGCTCGGGATCGGCATTCATCTCGACGACGCCGCGATACTTCCCGAAGAATCGTTTCTTGGTCCTGGCGCGCATCATGGGATCACCCGCGGTGTGAGTGAAATCAGCCCTTCCCGCGCCAGGCTGAAGTTCTGCTTGTATTCGCCTCGTTTGATGCTGTGGGTGACGCTGCTGACGTAGTACAGGCCGTCATAGGCGGAACCCGCTCCCCTCACTCCGACCAGTTGCCGCGCCTTGAGCGGACGGCCGTAGCGCAGCACGTCGAGCGAGCCCGAGCCCGTGATCGCATCGGGCTTTGCCGACGCGGCGATGCCGAGGAGCGCCGCGGGTATCGGATCGAGGTTTGCGACATCTTCCAGCGGAGCCATACGCATCGCCGGCGCCGGCCGCAATGCCAGCGGTGGCCGCAAGATGCTGACATCGGGAATCGGAATGGAAATCGGAATCTTTCCGGTGATCGGGTCCAGGATGGTGATCACCGGCTGCTCTCGCGCCATGCCGTCATAGGTGAAATGCAGGGACTCGACATTCGTCTCAGCGTCCATGTCGATGTTCAGGGCGGGCTGTGGGACGCCGATCCTGATCTCCGGCCCGAAATAGCCGATATTGGCCCCGGGGACCGGCCCCGGATCGATATAAAAGACGTAGCCGACGTCCTCCGCCTGGCTCTTGAGGAAACTGAGATCGCTGTCGAACGATGTCTTGGTGGGCCAGCCATCGGTAACCAGGGGAACGTCGACCTGCAGCGGCGGTATGACGAGCGGAATGATGCCGTAGGTGCCATATTTGAGCAGCACCAGTTCGACGATCCCCACCGTCGGCAGGCTGGGAAACGGCACTGCGATCTCCAACAGGCCACCGATGATGCCGCCATTGCCAAGATCCATCATCAGGCTGATGTCCTGCCCGGTCACCGCGAGCGTGGACTGTCCGGGCTCGTTGCTCGGCGTGACCGTGTGCTGCGTGATGATGCCGTCCATCAGCACGGTCGGCAGGCCGTTCACCGTCGCGACGAGAATCACACGGATGCCGGGATCGAACGCGCCGACCGGTAGCAGCTGGGTATTGAGCGGCGATTTCTTGCTGATCGCGAATGTAAGCTGGAAGCCGCTGGCCTGTCCGGCGCTGACCGTCACCTGGGCGCTCGTCAATGCGTCCATGACCGGCTGCGGCGCCGGCACCGGCACCGTCGGACCCATCAGAAGCGTGAGATAGAAACCTTTCAGCATTAGCTTTGCGGTATTCCCTGTGGCAGCGTGATGCGGAGCTCGCGGCCAATGGTTTCGGTCAGTTCGTTCGGACGCATGGCATTGTTGGCATCGCACAGCCGCCAGAATGCTTCCGGATCGCCGAGAAATTGCGCGGCGATGTTGTCAAGGCGATCGCCCTGGATCACCCTGTGTACCTGCAGCAGCGCGAACTGATCGCCTTGCGGCAGAAAGCGGCGGGTCAGGTAGATGACGGTCTGGCCGTCCCGGGTCTGCAGCGACGTCGTCGCCAGGCCGAAGTAGCGGCTTGTCGGCCCAAACAGTGTTCCTTGCGCGCTCATCGGCGCAATCTGGTTCAACACGGCGTTCATGGAATCCCCTTCAAGCCAAGCGCGCTGAGCGCGCCCTGTGCGCCCATGCGGGCCAGTTGTTCCTTCTGCTGCAGATAGGCCATGAACAGGTTGCCTCCCTTGTGGGCGAAGCCGAGATCGCTGACGGTGAGCACACGCATGCCGAGGCTGACCTTGGCGCGGATTGGATTGAGATTGGGATCGAAGGCTTCCTCGGTGATGCTGAACTCGGTCAGCCGCACCGGCAGCACGCGAGTCTGGCTCCAGACGAACAGCGCCAGCGGCGCCTCCATTGGTGCAATCTCAAGTACGCCGCGCCGCGACTGGCTGTTGTTGTCGTTGAGCTGCGCACTAGTCGGGTAGATCATCACCTCGAGCGCGGCGAGCTGCGGAAAGATGCCGAGCCGGCCGACGATCGGCGCCGCCATTTCGAGCTGATCGGTCGCGTCGATTTCGGCCTCGAGCTTGATGGTCTCGAGCGGCGGCGATTTCAGCCGCAGCGCCTCGAGGCGATCGCCCGGCTCCGACCCGATGCCCTGGGGCTGCAGGGTGCGGCTCAGCGTGTCGGGATTGTACTGCAGCACCACGACCTGCAGCGGCACGCCGGAATCCGGATGGAGCAGCACGATGCCGCCCTTGAGGAGTTTCGGTGAGCCGGGGAAGGAGGTCATGGCTTTGGTCTCAATACTGAAGCGTCACGTCGTTCTGGCACAGAAGTCTCCATCGTGGCTGAAGGTACAATCCATGTGTTGTGGGCCGTATCGCTCATCACGTCCTTCACTGTCCAAGCGAGAGAGCGCCTCCTGCCAAGATCTGTAGGCTGCATGCGCCCAGGCGCCAGTTCTTCGGCTCGACCTGACATTGTCGCCGCGCTCTGCTCCTGTGCGGTGGCAACGGTAGGTCCGCTCATTATTTGCCTTTCCTCAAGAACACCGAGAGAGCCGGCGACCAATGTGGGTGTGCGTCGCGGCGCGACTTACGAGCGTCGCTGCGGCATAGACGCCTGTCGGCGTATCACCTGCCCAATTCTGACTTTCGCTGACCGATGCTCGTCGAAAATGCATAAGAATACTTCCGTTGGTTCGATACCGTCCCACTCCGGACGCTTGCCTAGTTTGGCAGGACCTCCTCGTAGTTGATGACTTCTGAACTATAGTTCGCAGGATCCACTTCGATTGTCTCAACCTGTCCTGTGAGGATGTTCTTTCCCCTGACTACGATTTTCCCGTTTTGCTTTCGGGCCTCCGCAAGAATTTTTGCCTCGACTTCATGCTGACCGCCTATCTTGCTCCTTGGCCTGAAGTCTCCTTCGATCGGTCCTGGTCTCTTGACGCCTCCGGCAACGCTCTTCTGAAGCTCACTGGCGGACTTGAGGTCGCCGCCCACGGTTTTGTTGCCGCGCTGTTCCACAAAATCGAGCGTCCGCCCCTCCCCTGCAATATCGGCCGCCGGCCTCAACGAGCCATGCGCTTTCACGCCGACGACGTCGGCTTGCTCAAGGATCGTACGATCGGGATTTGCCTTTTGGCGTTTGAGCAACCAGATGCGCTCTTTGACGTTCCATACACTCTTCATGTCGCCGCCCTTGAGGCTCTTTCCTTCAGCCTTGCGCGCGTCCTTGTAGTCGAGCGCCTTTTGCCGTGCGGGATTTAGCTCGGCTTCCACATCCGCGATCCGTGTATCGAGTTGCGCAACCAGCTTCTTCCGATCAGGTGTTTCGCCTGACTGCGAATCTGACTTTGCGTCGCCGACGGGCTTGCTCGGTGGAATGCTTCCCGGAGGTCCCTTGGATGCCAACGCCTTTGGTTCGAGAATGGCCTCGACAGGTGCGCGCACTACCAAGCCATCGGGTGTAACCGCATCGGCAAATCCGCTTGACGGGGCCCCAGTGTAAGGTGTGCCCGAGCCCCTTGCAGTTCGCGTGATCAACGCCACGACGAGGGCAACACCGGCCTTCGCGATCGCCCTCGTAAGCGCATGCCCGCACTCTTGTAGCCTGCTATCCGTCCTTGCACTGACGGCAGAGACGAAGATCGAAAGATTCTTCATGATGTCGAGGAGCACGGCGCCCATGAAAATGAAGGAGATTGTAAGCGCCGTGAGGGCGAGGGCGTCAGCAACCCAACCAGCGGGGGTCAACTGGGCGGCGATATAAACAGCTCCGAAGAACGCCATAGCGGCGATGGCCTGGGGCGTAAAGAGCGCATCGATCTCAGCCTTTACGTCCTCTCTTAGCGAATCCGATTCCCTCGCGTGATAGACCGCGCGAGACAGCTTCTGGAATGCCGACATCTTCATGATCTCCTCCTCACCCGGTGGAGGCGTTTCCTTGTCGGGCTTGGCCGCCTTATGAGGATCGGCGTTTGCCGCTTCGAGGATTTCCTTTTCTGTTCGAGGTTGCTGCTTCGGACGCAAATGTTCCAGGGGAGCCCCATGAGCGTTCTCGCTGTCCTTCGCGGGCGGAGGAGGCATTCCCCAGCTCGCCGCGACATCGGGAGAGATCGAGGGGAAACTTGTGGTGTCGCGCTGAACGAGCGCATCGCCGGACATAGAAGACCGGCCATGAGCGGAACCGTTCTGCTGCACCACATGTGCGAGCTCATGTGCGAGCAGTCGTCGGCCACCAGGTGATTCCGGCGAAAACTTGCCGGCGCCGAACACGACATCATTTCCCGAGGTGTAGGCGTTGGCCGATATGTCCCGGGCCGATTGAGCTGCGGTATCGTCGGTATGCAGGCGCACTTTGCTGAAATCGTAACCGAAGCTTAGCTCCATATCCTGCTGCAGGCGCGGGTGAAGCGGCGTTCCCGGTCCGGCCAGGGCCCGCTCGACACTAGACGGGGCGACGTCAGCGCTACCGGCCGTCGTTGCGAAACGTTGAATGGGATGTACTGGCGCGGCGGATGCAGGCTCGCGCAGGACGTGATCGGCAGCCCGGTCGGCCTCATGCTCCAGCGCATCGTTGGCAGCTCCGACCGTAAGTTTCCCTTCAAAATTGCCTTTCCCTTTGCATGTGTCGCATTGCCCGGCCATCGTATGATTTCCGCAATCGCACTTGCGCTGAAGGATGCGGCCCACCACCGGCGCCGCGCTCTGCTTCTGTGCGGTGGCAAGAGTACGCCCGCTCATTGCTTTCCTACCCCCGAGAACACCGAGTGCGCGATCCCGCTGCCGATCTGGGCGGGCGTCGCGCCGCGCCTCACCTGCATCGGCGCGGCTTCGAGGCGCGGCAGTGCCCCGCCTGCGGCGATCTCGCTGTTGATGCCGCTTTCCGAGAGCAGACGGCCGAGCTCGGCTTCGAGCGACGCCTTGAGGAGCGCGCCGTCAGAAGCGTTCACCCGCAAGCCATCGAGCACCAGGCGTTCGATATGCAACCGGATGTTCATGCCGTGGCCTCCTTGGTTTCGAGCCAGCGAAAGTCGGCTTCGTTGACCGGACGATCGAGCTTGACGAATTCCGCACGCGCGGCGGCCAGCGCGAGCGGCATCGTCACCGGCGAGTTGGCCTGGGCGCCGAGGAAAGCAGCGTTCAGCGCGGCGTTGTGAATGCTGCCGCCGGTCAGGTTGAGGCGCGCCAGGCGGTCGTGGTCGAGCGTGCGCACCGGGGTTTGCGGCGGGAACGCCTTCTGCCACATCCCCCGCCGTTCCACGACGCCGGGGAACGGGAAGTTGACGATGAAACGCAAGCGACGCGTAAAGGCGTTGTCCAGCGAGCTGCGCAAGTTGGTGGCGAGAATCGCGAGCCCCCGGTAGGCTTCCATGCGCTGCAGCAGATAGTTGATCTCGATATTGGCATAGCGGTCGTGACTGTCCTTGACTTCGCTGCGCTTGCCGAACAGGGCGTCGGCCTCGTCGAAGAACAGGATCGCACCGCCATCCTCGGCGGCATCGAACAGCCGGCGCAAATTCTTCTCGGTCTCGCCGATATACTTGCTGACCACGGCGGAGAGATCGATGCGATAGAGGTTCAACCGCAATTCGTTGGCGATGACCTCGGCCGCCATCGTCTTTCCGGTCCCGCTGTCGCCGGCAAACAGCGCACTGATGCCGAGCCCGCGGTTCGCCCTCGCGCCAAAGCCCCATTCGCCATACACCTTGCCGCGCTGGTTGACCTGCGCCGCGATCTGGTGAAGCAGACCGGTCTGTTCTGCGGGCAGGACGATGTCGTCGAAGGTCGCCTTCGGCTCGATGCGGTGAGCCAGCGCGTCCAGCATCGGCCGCACCCGCGCGCGGCAAGCGTCCCACAGCCGGTCGCGCAATGGCGCTTTTCCAGAACCCTGCTCAGCCTTGGTGATCGCTCCAATCCTAGCGATATCGGCGATGTTGAGATTGAACTGGCTGGCCAGTGCCGTCGGCCCCTGCGTATCACCGTCGCCACAGATGCACTGCCACGCCGCCCGCTGCTCGTCCATCGTCGGCTTGATAATGTCGACCATGCTGGATTCGCGCGGCAGCCGCGGCCATGGCTCGCGCACGGACAACATCACAAACCCGGCGCAGCGGGCCAGGAATCGGCGGATGGTCGCGGCATGCGCATCGGAAGCGTCGATTTCCTGCGCATCGATCCAGAGCGCAACGGGCAACAGCAGGCTCTCGCGCTGCCACAGCCTGCCCAACATCTCCAATTCCGCCGGCTGCGCCGGCAGCGCGTCGGCCGGCATGCGATAGAGCTGCCGTTTCAGTCGAACGGCGGCATCAAGGGCAATGAGTTGCTTAGCTCCGGAATCGGCTCCTAGCAGCTGAACGATCGGCGGCGGCGCTGCGGCGGAGGCGAGCCGCCAAGGTGCAGTGACTTGCCGGCCGAGTTCGCCCTGCGAAGGCGGCATTTCGGCCGCCGGCTGATCGGACCCGACCGCGGCGACAAAGGGCGCCAGCCGATCGTCGAGATAATTGAGGCCCTTGAGATAGTTGACGATGCGCTCGTCGGCCCGCAGCGCGCTGACCGTCAGCGCCTGGGCACCGGGCTGATTGATCTCGATCAGCCTGAAGTAGCGCAGCGGCCGCTCCGGGGACAGCGCATCCCAAGTCGGATCGTCGAGCAGCGACAGGGCAAGCGCGAATGTCGGCGAGGTGCGGCCGGGATCGCCCTGTGCCTTTGCAAACAGGGAGGGAAACGCGCTGTCGAACTCCGCAGTGGCGCAAAGCAGCAGCAGATCGCGCTCGAAAGGCGAAAGGCCGAGCGCCCGTTCGAGCAGCAGGAATGCCGGCAGGCCGTCCTCGCGCGATTTGGCGGCCGGCGTCTCCGGGCCTGCGTCTTGCGCTTTCAACTTTTCCCCGCTCGCAAGCCGCTCAAGACGCTGCTTCAACCGCTTCAGGGCGGCTGCGAGATGGCGCGAATTAAGCGCTTCCCATTTTGCCTCCTCGCTCATGTGATCTTCGCTTTCTGCTTGTCCATGAAGGTCGGCGGCGACTTTGAATAATCGACCAACTGGCTGTCGACACCGTCAACGCGCAAGCGGATCCAGAACTCCCCGGCAACCGCGTCGGTGACCGCGAACGCGAGCTGGCCGGTCTGGGCCGTTCGCGGCGCTGCCGAGATCTCGGTGCTGCCGAGCAGCAGCGAAACGCGCTGCTCGGGACGGACCTCCGGCGCGCAGTTCAACGAAATCGTCGCGGTGCCCTGCGCGATCTGCGCCTCGACGGGCAGGTTAGACGTGATCCGCGGGGCGACGGATAGCGGTGTTTCGTTGCTGGTGTGGACGGACGGCGGCATTTCGTTGCCGGATTGGTCTGGTTCGCTCCGTTTCCGCACGACCGCGGCAATCGTGTACAGCCCGGCCGGAAAATTTGCGGAGTCGTCGGGTATCTTGACGATGACTTCGGAATCGCTCGATGCACCATCGGCCGGCACCTCGATCGGCGCGGGCAGCCGCGGGCTGGCGAACTTCACGGTCACCCGGTCGCCGGATAGATTGCGTCCGCCAAGCTTGATGGCATTTCCCGGCAAGGCCATGGGTTGCTTGTCCGGCGGCTCCACGCTGTCGATGGTCGGAAACTGCGAAAGCACGTTCGCAAGGGCAGAGATGCCGCTGTCGGACCGACCGCGCGTGAGAACCGGAAGCGGCGTTACGATCGGCCGCGCACTGTCGATCAGAACGACGGCGGCCTCGTAGGCCACCGACAGCTGGTAATGGGTCTGGAATCCGGGCCACATCTTTCCGATCTCGTCTACCGAGAGCGGTTGCAGCGTGAAGCGTACGCGCTCCGCCTGATTCCATAGATCATTGTCCGCGAGCGCAGCCTTGATCTCGTCGGCGCCGAGCAGCGGATGATCGTGAAGCGTGCTCATGGCGCGGCCGAGAAGTTGGTGGCTGAACGGGCGTTGCGCGTCGTTGTCACGGCCAAATACCGTGATCAGGTAATAGAGATTGAGTCCGAGAACCGGAACGCCGAACTCCCCGGGCCGCACTGTCACCGGAGAGGGCATGTTGAGCCAGCTTCCGCTTGGTCTCACATTATAGAGGAAGATGTTGATCTGGTTGGCGCTGTTACCATTGGTGCGCGCCAGATGCGGTGCCTGCATGGTGACCGTGGTATCGACCAGATCGGGATCGGCCGTCACACCCGTCGTAAGCAGGTTGCGAATTGTCGCGGTAACGGCGGCGATCGCTGCTGGGTTGCTCATGAGCCGCTCCGCCCGGAACGCTGACGCAGATAGTCGTCCAGACTGGTTGCACCAGTCGACGACCGCGCCCTTTGCCGCGGCTCGGCCGACATCGAGGCCCGCACCTCGACCCTCCCGATCGACACGTGGACCACCGGCTGCGCGGTCAACGAGTGCTCGTCGTGCGAAACCTCGCTTCGCACGGCCCAGTCCTGGCGCGCACGCGCAGAGACCTGCGGCCACCTTCGGCCCTTATCGGATCCGTTGCGAGCGCGTGGCGTCACCTCAAACTCTGCTGTTTCGCCGGACGTTTGGTCGCTCCGATCCAGGGAGGATTGCCGCGGTGGTTCGCTGACATCCGCTTTCAAATCAGCATGTGCAACCCATAGACTTGTTGGCTCGACGCGATCGGGCGCATTTTGGACTTGCGCGTTTTGAACCATCATGAGCCGTAGGGGCTCATCACGGTCATCGCGCGCCGCGTTCGAAGTTGCGCGCGTCGGCGCAGGTCGCGGCGCTTCGATCGCCGCATCGTTGCTGCGCACCACGTCATCTGCCCCTGTACGAACCGATGACAGTAGTCCGGCACTGACCGTTTGCACCGTCGAAGCGCTGCTGCCGCCCACGTCATCCGCCGCTGCACGTGCCGGCGCTTCCAGCGGGACACTGACTGCTTCCGTTGTCGCATTGCGCGGCCGCGTGGAAGGATGATCTGTCACGGCCGTTGCCGTGACAGACCTCACCGAAGGCGCGACGATCCCGTCCGCGCGCAGGGGCGACGCCTCGGGTCGTTGCGGCGCGCTGGCCTGCTCCGCTTGAAGTTCGCCTTTGGCGGTAGCCCCAGTCGGCCAATCCGATGCTGCGGATGCTGGATCTTCACGACGCGGCGCGACGCTCTCAGCGTGGGAGTCATCCTCGCTCACGGTGGCCGGACCATCCCATGCCGAAGCGGGCGCCGGACCGAAGATCGAGGGCAGGCGCGGCCTGATGGCAGGCTCCAGAGCCGTTGCACGTCTTACGAGGTTGGCTAAATACCCGCTCATTCGTCCAGCAGCTCCAGGTAGCATTGGCGCCGAGGTGAGCTCAGCGCAAGAATATCGGCCTCACGCCAGCCATAGGCGCGCGCCAACCGGTGCACGTCACGCAACAAGCGTAGCGCCCACGCATCGACCTCGCTCCAGAGAAAGGACACGACGTCGAACGGCGCCTGCCATTGCGCCCGGCATGCGGAGCAGTCCAGGTCCAGGCGAATGTCGGCGTGCGGGTCCACTAGTGACAGCCGCTCTTCCAGTGCGCGGATCAATGTCGCGGGCAGGTCTGCCGCCGGCACCTCCTGTTCGCCGCATGACGCGCGAAGCACCACGCGTTCGAGCAGACGCAGCCTGTTCTCGTCGTCCGGCCGGCCGTGACCCAGGGCCAGTACGTCGCGGCTGTTCGGCAAACGAAACAGAATGTTATAGCCGTCATGGCTGAACGATAGTTGCGCCTCCGCCGGTTCGGCGCCAGACTCGTGCTCCAATGCGGCGCCAAACACTTCTGCATCGAATTCGAGTTCGAGCGATTCGCTGCATTCGGGACAGGTCGCCAGCGCTGTGAGCCTCGGACCGAACAGGTCCTGGTACAGCGTCAGAAGCCGGCGATCCCGTTCGCCGATCGGTAGTTCGGCGGCGGCGGCGCGCGACAGATGCGCGTGCGCCGCCGTCAACAGCGCGAGCGCGCGTTCATCCTGTCGCGACACTCCTCGCCCGCGTTCCCAGGCCGCTAGCAGATGCTGTGTCGACGGGACCGCCATCGCATCACTGCGCGGGCACGGTGAAGATCGGTTCGGCCGGCTCGACGACGCTCTCGTCGCGTTCCCAACCCTCGTTTTCCAGCTTGATATGCTGGATCGCCACCGCGTTGGCGTTGGCGTCGAGGTCGGGCAAGGCCTGGTATTCCGACACCCAGCAGCGATAGATCTTGTAGGTGATCGCGACCTGCCCGGCCTCGTTATAGACCTCCAAAAGCAGGTCCTTGCGGAAATCCTTCAGCGAGACCTCGCTTCCGAGCCCTGCGCCGAAGCTCCAGACCTTGTTCGCCCATTTCTCGAACTCGGTATCGTGGGTGACGCCGCGCTCGAGCGTGATGGCATCGTACTCGCTGCGGCCAGGCGACTTCCGGCTGCTGCTCGGATCGCCCCCTTCGCGATGCTTGACAACCTCCGTGGTACGCTTCAGGCCGCCGACCTTGCTGATGCCGGCGACATATTTGCCGTCCCATTTCACCCTGAACTTGAAGTTCTTGTAGGGGTCGAACCGGGTCGTATTCACACTGAACTGAGCCATGATGGACTCCCCCTATTTCACGTCTGGATGTTGCCGGCGATCTGCTGGATCCGAAGCACGACGAATTCCGCGGGCTTCAGCGGCGCAAATCCGACATGGATGTTGACGATTCCGAGATTGATGTCGTTCTGCGTGGTGGTTTCCTTGTCGCATTTGACAAAATAGGCGGCGGCCGGCGTTGATCCCTGGAAGGCGCCCTGCACAAACAGGTTGTGCATGAAAGCGCCGAGGTTCAGCCTGATCTGCGCCCAGAGCGGCTCGTCGTTTGGCTCGAATACAACCCACTGGGTACCCCGGAACAGGCTCTCTTCGATGAACAGCGCTAATCGGCGCACCGGGATGTATTTGTATTCGTCCGCCATCTGGTCGGCGCCGCGCAACGTACGGGCACCCCAGATCACGTTGCCGTAGATCGGGAAGTTGCGCAGGCAGTTGACCCCAAGTTGGTTCAACTTGCCGTTCTCGTCGTTGGTAAGTTTTGTCGCGAGTTCATCGATGCCGCTCAATCCCGCGTCGAGACCGGCCGGCGCTTTCCACACTCCGCGCCGCGCGTCGGTTGCGGCCATGGCGCCGGCGACAAGACCGCATGGAACGAACGTCGCCTGCTGCCCCTTGCTGAGCGGATCGGGAGCCTTGACCCGTGGAAAGAACAGCGCCGCGTTGCGCGTATCGTTAGTGCTGAAGGCGAGCTCGTTAAGTTTGGCGATGGGATCCTCGACCGCGAAGTCGTCGCCCCAGGTCGATGGCGGATCCACGATCAGCATGGCGCGCCGATCG
Source organism: Bradyrhizobium hipponense (assembly GCF_008123965.1). Lineage (GTDB taxonomy): Bacteria > Pseudomonadota > Alphaproteobacteria > Rhizobiales > Xanthobacteraceae > Bradyrhizobium > Bradyrhizobium hipponense. Next base: position 24,810 of record NZ_VSTH01000098.1, read on the forward strand.
GTGCAGTACTTCATCGCCGCCTGGTAGACTGCCGGATCGGTGTCGCCACCGGGCTTGTCCGGCGGGATGCAAAGCAGGTTGAAGAGGTCAGCATTTTCTAGCGCGTACAGTCCTTTCTTGCCATTCCTGTCACCGGTGTAGACTTTTGTATCGACCGGCTCTTCGACGTCGCTGGCGGGTACCTCAACTTTTGCGGAAACGGACTTCGGCTTAGGTGTGCCACCGCTCGCCGCGCCCCCCGAACCCGCCGCATTGCCGCCGCTTGCTCCACCTCCGCCGTCGGCGGCCGCACCTCCGGACGCACCGGCTCCCCCTTGGCCGCCGCCCGCCGCACCACCGCCGCCTGCTCCTCCCGGCGCCGCGCCGCCGCCCTGATCGGCAGGAAAGCTGATGGTCGTTGTGGCCAGTTTCGAAGGATCGGGTACGCGAAGCAATTGCGACGACTGCTGCAGAACGCGATCGATCCGTTGCGCGCGGCCGGCCAGATTTGTGGCGTCCTTTACCGTGAGATTGAGGAACTGTTCTCGCGCGATGATCTGTCCGTTCACGGTCAGCATGGCCGTCAGGTTGAAGAGCTCGGCCCTCTGCAAGCCGAGCCGCTTGGGCGCGTCCTCGGAGATGTTGTCGTCGAGCGTGACCTCCAATCCGCTCGACCATGCGCCCGGATTTGCCGCCTCGAGCGCCAAACCTCCGACGGTGACGGTCCCCTTGCCGGAGCCGGCTTTCGGCTTGAAGATGCGGACGATGATCGCCTGGCCGCCGCCATTGCGGAAGAAATCGGCGACGGCGTAGCTCATGGGATAGTCGACCCCGAGGCCGCCGAACTGGCGCTGGAAATCACCGAATCCGAAAATCGTGATCGGCTTGTCGACGGGCCCCGAGATCGCGCGGCCGACGAACGCCGTGATCGACGTCGCGACTCCGGTGATCGCCCGGACACCGCTTGGAACTTCTTCTACGTAGACGCCGGGATAGGAAAGAGCGACGGGCATCGAGGTTTTCTCCCCTTAAGCGATGGACATCTGCATCGAACCGAATGAGCAATAGATTTCCTTGCCGCGCCCTGTTAGCGGGCACAGCGACGTGATTATTCATTGTCACGACGTTCCGAAGGGATCGTCGCGCTCTTTTGCTGGTGGTGTGGCCGGAATCGACGTCCGGCAGATGAGACGGGGCCAGGCCTGGAGGACGGGATGTCTCTCACGGCGGAGCGACTCACCTGCCAATTCTGGGAATGCCGAAATCCCGGCCGTATTCCCGTTCGAGGTTTCTGATCGTGGTTTCGAGATCGATCGTCTTGCGCGGCGTTGGCCGCACTTCCTTTTCGTGAGGCTTCGCTTCCTGCTTGGTATCCTGCGCTCGAGCATCCGAGGACTTGGCGTCCTGCAGCCGGTCGTTCAACTGCTCGATGGTTTGATTCCGCGCGGCGATGGTCTGATCGCGCGCCGCAATGTCCTGCTTGCTCCGGTCGAGCTCGGCCTGAAGCGCCGCCAGCCTGCCCTCCTGCTGTTGATTTTTGGCGCGCGCCTCCGCCAGTTGCTGCTGGCTCGTCGCGCGCGCCTCGTTCAACTGCCGCTCGAGTTCCTCGTTTGCACCGGTGGGATTCGGCGGCGGTTGATCCCTGAGCCGAGCCTCGACTCGTTTCAGTTCACTGACGGTCCTCTCATAGGCCTCGTGCTGGGACTGCAACGCACCCTGCAATTTTTCATTGAGCGTCTTGGCTTCATCCAGCTTGGCCTGCGTAGCTTCCGAAGCCGATCCTTCCTCAGGGCGGAAGAAGTATCCGCCAACACCACCGGCGCCGCCCGAAACCGCAGCCATCGCCGCCATCGCCATCGTGCCGAAGGACCGCCTGGTCGTGACCGGTACCTTGCCGCTGTCGACAAGATCCTTCAGCTTCACCTGCAATTCGTCGATCAGCGAGTCCTTTTGCGCGACCTTGTCCTGGTGACCGTCCGCAACCCTTTCGATCTCGGTGGCATGGCGCTGTTTCAGCGTTTCGATCAGTTTCTCGCTTGCTGTCAGCCTGCCCTGGAATTCGGCCACGGCCCTTTCCTTGACCGTCGCAAGATCGCGCGTGAGCGCTGTGACCTTCTCATGGTGATCGTCCGCGGCTTTCTTGATCTCACTGGCATGCTGTTGCTTCATGGCGTCGACGAGCTTCTCGCTCGCCGTGACCTTGCCATGGAACTCGGCCGCGACCTTTTCCCTAGGCCTCTCAAGATCGACCGTGAGCGCCGCGATCTTCGCGTGACCGACTGCAACCTCTTCCTTGAGCTGGTCCTGAGTGGTGCTGAACTGCGATTTCGCGGCCTCAAGCTCAGACTTCAGGGCCGTGACGTTCTTTTCACTCTCCGCAAGGCTTTCGCGCAGGCGACTCTGCTCCGCCATGCGCGCTTCAGTATCATCCACCGCGTCGGTGATTGCCCTTTCCCTGAGGACCTTCAGCTCACCCCTTGCTTCCTCCAGTTCGCGCGTCGCGGTGTCCAGGTCCTGTTGCAGCGAGTTGATGGCCTGTCGGCTTTCGCGCAGCGCCTCGAGTAGCCGATGCACTTCATCGTTGGGGGGATCTGGTTCTTGCGACGGAGGTGCGAGACGGCTTCCGCAATACTGGCAGAATCCCTTTCCAGCAGGATTATTGCGGCGGCAATTGGGATTGGGACAAGCTATCGTCATTGATGCCGGCTCAAGAGACACTCGAGAAAATCTTGGAGTCGTCCAGCCGGCAGCGTTGCTACTCACGCTGTCAAGCCTGGCCGCAATCACAAAACTACAAGGCAAGCTTACATCTCGACCAAATGGGCGAGTGTCGACGCAATCGTGCTTAGCCTGACATGATGGCCGCCTCCGCTAATCCCGCGGACACTAGCTGTAAGCACAATCCAAAATCGCAAATTATCGATGACGAAAATACGTCTGATTTTTGGCGTATTGTAGCGGCTCCAAAGCCGGCCAGCCTGAACGAACCTATTGCGCGGCGAAACGAAGCGAGGTCCCGGTGCATGAGCATCTCTGCCGGTTGTTGTTGGCAACATACACCACCGTGGCGGAGATCAAATGTGAGATCATTCACTTTGTAGCAAAAGAACGCCCGCCGGGACGACGGACCCTGCGACTGAGAGAGTTTCTCGCACGAAATCAGATGCACCTGAACTTGTTGGAGAAGAACGGCATAAATTCATTATCGCGCCGAAGGTTGAGTGGCGGACGGTATTGACTGCTCACTGCCGAGGAAAGAAGGCTTCTACTTCGTGACTAAGTAACTTCACAGCTTGCGGTGAGAAGCCTCGCTCGCCTCGACCATCGTCCCGACACCGCCTATCCATGTGCCGACGACTTCAAAGTTCGGACTGAAGGCGACCAGGTCTGCGCGGTATCCAGGCGCGATCCGTCCAAGCTCGGACTCAAGGCCCAGAAATGCCGCGGGCGTCCGAGAGGCCATGATGAGGGCATCGACCAGGGAGATTCCGAGCAGCGCAACAGCGTTGCGCACCGCCTCGATCGTGGTGAGGTGAGCGCCCGCGAGCGTGCCGTCGGGGCCAGTCAGGCGATTTTCGTGCAACGTGATCTGCCTTCCTTGCAGCATGAATTGCCAGTCTTTCGTGCCCGCCAGTGGCATGGCATCGGTGACCAGCATCAATCGATCACGTCCCTTGCAGCGGAAGGCAACACGCAAACCGGCGCGGTCAACGTGGATGCCGTCGCAGATGATACCTGCAAACAGCCGGTCATCCGCGAGCGTGGCGCCCACCAGGCCCGGCTCCCGGGCGTTCAACTGCGACATGGCATTGAAGAGATGGGTCACCCCCGAGACACCGCGATCGACCGCCTGCCGGATTTCGGCTGCGGTGGCGTCGCTGTGGCCAGCCGCAATACGCAATCCGGCGCCGATCAATTCATCGATCATGGACGCGGGCACGCATTCCGGGGCCAAGGTCACAATGGAGCGGCCGCGGCTGCCAAAACTCTTGATCGCAGCGAGATCGCGCTGATCGGGCACGCGTATCTCCGCTTCCGGATGAATGCCCTTGCGAGACCTGTTGAGGGCCGGTCCTTCCAGATGAAAGCCGAGAACGCCGGGAATCTTCAGACAAGCCTGGGCGACCGCAGCCAATCGCTCGATGACCTCGCTGCGATCGGTGATGAGGGTCGGCAAGCAGCCGGTGGTCCCCTCCTTGCGGTGCGCCTCGACGATGCGTCGAACGCCAGCCTCCGTTGGCTGATCGTTGAGCAGGACGCCCCCGCCTCCGTTCACCTGGATGTCGATGAATCCGGGTGCAAGGGTCGCGTCTGCGGGAAGATAGATTGGGGCGCGCGGCTCCGCCTCGCCGAAGGTGATGCTTTCAATCCGGCCTTGCGAGATCCTGACTGACCCCGGTCCGCGCATGTCGGCACCATCAAAGATGTGCTGCGCGGCAATCGTGAGAGAGGAAGATCCAGCGTGGCCCATTAGTATTGATCCGAGAATGGTAGTCACGGACTCGTGAGGCGAGTCCCCGTGCAAGACTTCATATGTGCACCAAGGAGCTTTGGAGGACCCGAAGCGAAACCTTCGCGTTAACTTTCCATGGGAACAACAGGTAGCACGTATCTCGGCATTGATGGCGGCGGAACCCGCTGCCGCGCCCGGATCGAGGACGAAAACGGCAGGCTACTGTCCTGATGCCGACGCGGCGGCCGGCGCGTTACCGGTGGCACGACGGCGGCTTGACCTGCCCAAGAGAGAAGCTGACCATGATCAGGCTTCGAAATTCCGCGTTTGATGGCGCATGGATCAACTATATGGCCACCGAAGAAGTCGATCCCCGCTTTGTCGATCTTGATGCATGGTCGCTGACGTCGGCGATGGAAGCGATGTGGGAAGGCCAGCTTGCGGCAGTTGCGGCGATCGGCCATGCCCTTCCCGCGATCACTGCGGCAACCGATGCAGCCAAGGCCGCGCTGGGCGATCACGGACGCATTGTGTACGTCGGCGCCGGCACCTCGGGCCGCGTGGCGGTCCAGGACGGCGCCGAGCTGACGCCGACCTTCGCCTGGCCCAGCGAGCGCGTCCGCTTCATCGTCGCCGGCGGAGATAGCGCCTTCGTCACCAGCATCGAGGGCGCGGAGGATGATGTCGACGACGCGGTCAGGCAGATGAATGCCGCGTCACTCACGCCGCACGACGTGGTGATCGCCGTTGCCGCCAGCGGCACAACGCCATTCACCGTCGCGGCGCAGCAGCAGGCAGGCTCTTCCGGTGCGGTGACGATCGGTGTCGCCAATAATCCCGGCACCGCACTGCTTGCATCGGCAAGGTTTCCGATATTGATCGAGACGGGCCGCGAGCTGATCGCCGGCTCCACCCGGATGAAGGCGGGCACCGCGCAGAAGGTTGTGCTCAACCTGATCTCCTCAGGGATCATGCTGCGCCTTGGCCGGGTCTATCGCGGCATGATGGTGAACATGCAGCCGACCAACGCCAAGCTGAAGCGGCGCGCCGAGGCCATGGTGGCGCAAATCGCGCGCTGTGATCGGTCGCACGCGGCGCTCTGGCTCGAGCAGGCCGAGGGAGACATCAAGACGGCCGGCCTTCTGGCGTTGGGTGTCGACAGGGTTGATGCCGAGACCATTCTGAAAAACTGCAACGGCAACCTTCGGCGCGTGTTTGCCGAGCTCGCCAAGGATCCCGACCGGCATCCCAAGGAAGTGGCGCCGCGCAAGCAAGGCGGAGCGGGTTAAGCCGTGACGACATCCGCGATGGCGAGCGAAATCGGGGAAAGCGCGGATGTTGTCGCCAAACTCGTTCGTAGCCGCCCCGCCACGCGCGAGATCGCACAGCGAATCGGGATTGGCTCCGCCCCACTGTGCGTCGTGTGCGGCCGGGGAAGCTCCGGGCATGCCGGGGTTTTCTTGAGATATCTTGTCGAGACGCGGCTTCGCCTTCCCGTTTCAGCCAGCGCGCCTTCTGTGATCACGGCATTTCGCACGCGCCTGATGCTGCGCCATGCGTTGTTCATCGTGATCTCGCAATCCGGGCGAAGCCCGGATCTTGTCGCAGCGACAAGGTCGGCGCGCGACGCGGGCGCCCGCACCATCGCCATCGTCAATGCGACTTCGTCGCCGGTGGCTGACGAAGCGGAGTTCGTCGTTCCGATCGAAGCCGGCAGGGAGCACTCCGTAGCGGCGACCAAGACCGTGATCGGCTCGATGGCCGCCAGCGCCGAACTTGTTGCCGAGCTGGCGGAAGATCGTGCGCTGCGGTCAGCCCTTGACGGGCTGCCCAAGCGCCTGCACCGCGCGCTGGCGCTCGACTGGTCCGAGATTGCCGATGATCTCGCCAAGGCGTCGGCCGTGTTTGTGGCGGCACGGGGCCTGGGGCTGGGCTCGGCGCGGGAGATCGCGCTCAAACTTTCGGAAATCCTGCGCCTGCCTTCCATCGGTCTGAGCGCCGCCGAGCTGCAGCATGGACCGCGCGCCGCGTTGTCATCGCGCACGCCTGTTGTCATGATACGCCTCATGGATGAAACGGCGGCCACGGTGGACGCCCTCGCGGAAGAATTGCGCGAGCAAGAGATCCCGTTGCATCTATGCGGCGGACCGCATGGCTCGCTGCCCTGGTTGGCCGAGGATGATCCCGCCACCGACCCGATCACCATGCTCGTTCCGGCCTATCGGATGATCGAGCAGACGGCGCGCGCCTGTGGATTTGACCCGGATCGTCCCCCTCGACTGAGCAAGATTACGGAGACGTTTTGACGGCTGACTGTTCGCTGCCGGCGGCCGAAAAGTGGAGCACCGCCGCACCAGTTTCGCACCAGAAACGACGTCGCCAAAGCGTAACAACGCCATCAAAAGCAAACGAAAGCACAGCAGGATCAACGAATCTGGCGGATATCCTCCCGCTCATAACGACTTGGTTGCAGTCCGATTGCGACCTGCCTCCCGCATCCGCGAGGCGCGCCGACTGACCCCGAGATCGACCATTGGCACTAAGATCGCACAAGAAACCCGTTGCTGAGAACAAAATTGGTCACTTCTGCAAACATACAGATCCAAGACTGTTGCGCGCTGCTTGCCCGCGAAAGCTCCGGATGCCGTGGCCTACCTAAGCGACTGATGCTGTTTGGGATTTAGTGGTGGGCGCACCAGGGCTCGAACCTGGGACCCGCTGATTAAGAGTCAGCTGCTCTACCAACTGAGCTATGCGCCCGAAAGGCGGGCAATGCCTTGCGAGGCCGGTCGTTTAGCAAAGCGAACCGGGTATGGCAAGCGATGCAACGAAGGTTTTCCAACGGTTCGTCCACAAGCCCCAAAATGCGAAAAGCCGCTGGATTCCAGCGGCTTCGCCAAGGTTGATCCCCGGAAGATCCCGCCTTCCTTACAGCCGGCCCTCGCGATCCCGGTCCGGACCGCCGTCCCGATCGAAATGGTCGCCATGGAAGCGATCCATACCCCGCTCCATCATGCGGTCCATGCCGCGCTCCATGAAGCGGTGGTGCGGACCGTCGTCGCCGCCGCCGAACGGACCGCGATGGCGGGTCAGCACGGCGAGGCGCCGCTTCTGGCCGTCATCCAGCGTCTTGTAGAGGGGCTCGGCCGCATCGGCGATCTTCTTCAGGGCCGCGGAGGTCGCGCCCATGTCCTCGGCGCGCTGGCGCAGGCGGGCGACCGGATCCTCTGGCTTGCCGGCATCTTTGTCGGCGTCTCCGGGGCCGGCATTCATCCGCGCGTTGGCGCGGTCGATGCGCAGCTTGGCGAGCTCGCGCACGGCGGTCTCGACCGGCGGCCACAGCTTGTCCTGATCGGCATTGAGCTTCAGCCCGGCATGGACCGCGGCGATCCGCGCGTCGACGAAGGCGGCGCGGTCTTCCGGGTTCATGCGCGTGTGGCGGAAGTGCTCCATCCACGGGCGATGATGATATTGGGCATAGACCGCGCCCGAGCCGGCGATGCTGAGCGCGGCGATGGCGGCGATGGTGAACTTCTTCATACGGACCTCCTGTGGAAGGATGCTCCGGAAGATGGGCGCAAGCGCCATCGCATTCAACTTACAAGTTGGACAGGGACTTACCCTTACCAAGATGTAATTCGTTGTCGCAGTTTGAAATCATTCGCAACAGGGAATGGCATCAATGGACTGGAGGGCTCCTGATACCGCCAGAAGCCCTCTCGTTCATGTCAGTTCGTCGTGCTCTTCGCTTCCTTCTGGAACTCGTCGATCAGCGGCTGGCCGACACGGCCTGCGGCGTCCTTATAGACCGGCTCCATCGCCTTGCGCATCGCCTCGTCCTGCTCCGGCGTCAGCTTGATGATCTCGCTCTTGCCGCTCTTTTTGATCTCGGCGAGCGCGGCGTCGTTCTCCTTCTGCGACTGCGTATTATTGAAGTCGGTCGCCTCCTTCATCGCCTTTGCAAGCTGGTCGCGGATGTCGGCCGGCAGCTCATCCCAGAACTTCTTGTTCACGATCACGACGTAGCCGATATAGCCGTGGTTGGTCTCGGTGATGTACTTCTGCACCTCGTGCATCTTCTGGGTATAGATGTTCGACCAGGTGTTCTCCTGGCCGTCGACCACGCCGGTCTGGAGCGCCTGGTAGACTTCCCCGAAAGCCATCACTTGCGGGAGCGAGCCGAGCGTCTTGAACTGCGCCTGCAGCACCCGTGAGGACTGGATACGGAACTTGACGCCCTGGTAGTCGCCAGGCGTCACCAGCTTCTTGTTGGCGCTCATCTGCTTGAAGCCGTTGTCCCAATAGGCAAGACCGGTGATGCCCTTGGAGTCCAGCAGCTTGAGCAGTCTCGCGCCGAGCGGGCCTTCCGTCACCTTCCGCAGCGTCTTCAGGTCGGGAAGGATGTAGGGCAGATCGAACACCTCGAATTCGCGGATGCCGAGCGGTCCGAATTTCGAGTTGGACGGCGCGAGCATCTGCACGCTGCCCAGCTGAAGCGCCTCGAGCTCTTCCTTGTCCTTGTAGAGCGTCGAGTTCGGATAGACCTCGATCTTGACCTTGCCCCCGGTGTATTTTTCGGCAAGCTCCTTGAACTTCTCCGACGCCTTGCCCTTCGGCGTGTCGGTGGCGACGACGTGGCTGAACTTGATGATGATGGGATCGGCGCTGGCGGGGCCGACGAGACTCAAGGCCAATACCGCGACGGACGCCGCGATCGCGAAGGTGCGCATAATCTCTCCCTGCTGTGTTATCTGGGCCGCCCGGCGCGCGGATGGCCGATTCCTTATGCCGGCAGCATCAATAGCGGCCGGGAGGCGGAGCCGCTATTGGCCGTTAGCAGGGCAGCTATTCATCATGAATGCCGCTGCGCTCCCTCGCCCGCTTGCGGGAGAGGGTTGGGGAGACGGTGTTTCCGCAAAGAGACTTCCCCAGAGGAGAGAGCCCTCACCCGCCACGCTTGGGACAATGCTTCGCATCGCCCGGGCGCGTCGGCCTCTCCCGCAAGCGGGAGAGGCGAGGTCGGCTTCGTCAGCTTGCCGCCGCCGCCGTTACCGTATCGCGCTGGCGCTTCATCACCATCTTGTTGAGCGCGCCGAGATAGGCCTTTGCCGAGGCCACCAGCGTGTCCGGGTCCGCCGCACGCGCCGTCATCGCACGTCCCTCATGCGACAGCCGTACCGAGACTTCGGCCTGCGCGTCGGTGCCTTCGGTCACCGCGTGCACCTGGTAGAGCTCGAGCTTGGCCTCGTGCGGCACCAGACGCTTGATGCAGTTGAACACCGCGTCCACCGGGCCGTTGCCCTCGGCTTCCTCGATCTTGATCTGCCCGTCGACGTCGAGCTTCATGGTCGCGCGCTGCGGACCATGGGTGCCGGCGATCACGGTCAGCGAGGTCAGCTTGATGCGGTCGTGCGAGGCGGCCATCTCCTCGTCGACCAGCGCCTCGATGTCCTCGTCGTAGATGTCCTTCTTGCGGTCGGCCAAGGCCTTCATCCGCGTGAACGCATCTTCCAGCTGGTTCGGGCCGAGCTTGTAGCCCATCTCCTCCAGCTTGTGCACGAAGGCATGGCGGCCGGAATGCTTGCCGAGCACCAGCGACGACTGCTTCAGGCCGACCATCTCGGGCCGCATGATCTCGTAGGTGGACGCGTCCTTCAGCACGCCGTCCTGGTGAATGCCGCTCTCATGCGCGAACGCGTTACGGCCGACGATCGCCTTGTTGTACTGCACCGGGAACGAGGTCGCCGCCGACACCACCTTCGAGGCGCGAGTGAGCTGCGTGGTGTCGATCTTGTTCCAGTAGGGGAATTTGTCGTTGCGCACGTTGATCGCCATCACGATCTCTTCCAGCGCGGCGTTGCCGGCGCGCTCGCCGATGCCGTTGACGGTGCACTCGACCTGGCGCGCGCCGCCGACGATGCCGGCCAGCGAGTTCGCAACCGCCATGCCGAGATCATTATGGCAGTGCACCGAGAACACCGCCTTGTCGGAGTTCGGCACGCGCTCGATCAGCGTCTTCATGAAGTGGGAATATTCGTCCGGCGTCGTGTAGCCGACGGTGTCGGGGATGTTCACCGTGGTCGCGCCGGCCTTGATAACCGCCTCCACGATGCGGCAGAGGAAATCCATCTCGCTGCGCGTGCCGTCCTCGGCCGACCATTCGACGTCGTCGATCTGGTTGCGCGCGCGCGCGACCATGGCAACCGATGTCTCAAGCACCTGCTCCGGGGTCTTGTTCAGCTTCACCCGCATATGCAGCGGCGAGGTCGCGATCACGGTATGGACGCGGCCACGCTTTGCGAACTTAACTGCTTCGGCGCAGCGGTCGATGTCGGCCGGGTGCGCGCGCGACAAGCCAGCGATCACCGCGCTCTTGGAACGTCGGGCGATTTCGCTGACCGCCTGGAAGTCGCCTTCGGAGGTGATGGGGAAGCCGGCTTCGATGACGTCGACCCCCATATCGTCCAGCAGCTCGGCGACCTCGAGCTTCTCCTCGAAGGTCATGGTGGCGCCGGGGCACTGCTCGCCGTCGCGCAGCGTGGTGTCGAAAATGATGACGCGGTCCTTGTCGGACTTGTTCACGGGAGCCATTTCAAATTTCCTTTTGAGCTTTCGCGCCGGTCATTTCCTGGGGCGCTGTCGGGGTCCGCTGATCTCGTACATCCCCTGAGTGCCCAGGCGCGCAGCGCCCAGCCGGCCCTCAGGGGCAAGTAAGAAGAAGCCCGCCAATAAGAAGGGTGGGCAGCGCGGCCGGGATCGTGGCGGCGGCCAGAGCCACCTCCCTCGAAATCCCATCGATTTGGCCGCGAATCAGCATTGCCAGACCCTTTTTGAGCCCACAAATCCTCGGTCAAAACCGTTGACGATAGGTTGCCGGGAACTCAATGGATCGTTTCTTAAACGAAAAATAGGCGCAACTGCAACGCCAAAAGATGGTCAGCGGAATTGACCTAGTTGCAGGTGGCGAGTCTCCCGGTCCGATCGGCGCGTGAGCTGACGGCTATCCTGCGCGGCGGGCGCGGGCCCTGCTTTCCCAGCGGTTCAGCATCTGGCCGAGCTCGCCTGTGGCCGGGGGCACGATCTCGTTGGTGTTGGCAGGCGCTGCGGCGGGGAGCCAATCCGGCTGCGTATACTCACGCCAGCGGCGGGCTTCCGCACGCCGTTTGCGGGACAGGAAATCGCGCGTGAAATAACCCGCGGCGAACGCGATGGCGAGCGCCAAGAACAGTACGACAGCGGCTAGCACAACGAACTCCGTCATTTGCCCCAGGAGCGAGTTCTGCCAACATCGCGTGCGAGGTCAAGGCTTGACAGGCGACAAAACCAGCTCCGGTTGATCTGCAAGGTGGAACGAATTGTCGCGTTGCGACTTCAGCAACCCGGTGTGCGTCAAGTTCCGCGTTGCCAGGAGGCGCGCAAAGGATGCGAACCGGCGCTCGCAACCGGACGCAGACCGGACTAACCTTCACAGCTGCTCGGCCGGATCAACCGGCCAGCGAACATGACCGGGAGGACGCGATGACACGCCAAAAGCAGCGTGACCAGGATGCTGCGCTTTCACGACGAACGCTGGTCCAGGGGCTTGCCCTCTGCGCCGGTGCCACCATGGCAGGCGCGGGCCAGGCGCTGGCCCAGGCCGGCCCTGCCGCGCCGCCGACGACAATCACCACCCCGCCGCGCGATTTCGGCCCGGGCGGCGCGCCGACCACTTATTTTTGGGATCCCGACATCATCGCGGTCGATCCGTCCTTCAACGACCTCGCCCAGCCCAATACTGCGATCAAGCGGCTCTATACCGGTTTGCTGTGGGCCGAAGGTCCCGCCTGGAGCGCGCAAGGACGGTATCTGCTCTGGAGCGACATTCCCAACAACCGGCAGATGCGATGGAGCGAGGACGATGGACGTGTCAGCGTGTTTCGCGCGCCGTCCAACAACTCCAACGGCAACTCGTTCGATTTCCAGGGCCGCCAGCTCTCCTGCGAGCACCTGACCCGGCGGGTGACGCGTTACGAGCATGACGGCACCGCCACGGTGCTTGCGGACTCCTATCAGGGCAAGCGGCTGAACTCCCCGAACGACGTCGTCGCGCATCCGGACGGCAGCTACTGGTTCACCGATCCGCCCTATGGCGGCCAGCTCTACGAAGGCGAGCCCGACACCGCGGGCGGCCCAAGCAATTCCGGTGGCAAGCTCAATCCGCGGATCGGACAGCCGGCCGGTTTCGTGGCCGGCAAGCGCGAGCTCCCGACCAACTGCTACCGCATCGACCCCTCCGGCCGTGTCGATCTCGTCGTCACCGAAGAGCAGGTGCCTGATCCCAACGGCCTGTGCTTCTCGCCCGACTTCAAGAAGCTCTACGTCGCCTCGACCGGCAAGGGACCAGGCGACACCGGGCCTGGCGGCAAGGGCGAGATCTTCGTGTTCGACGTCGGCAGCGATAACAAGCTCAGCAATCCAAAGCGGTTCAGCGATTGCACGATCGACGGTGTGAAGTGCGGGCCGGACGGCGTGCGCTGCGACGTCAACGGCAATATCTGGGCCTCCAGCAATGCCGGCCGCGCCGTCGGCTACAACGGCGTGACGGTGTGGTCGCCTGACGGCAAGCTGCTCGGCCGCATCCGCCTGCCCGAAGTCTGCGGCAACATCTGCTTCGGCGGTCCCAAGCGCAACCGCCTGTTCATGGCCGCGAGCCAGTCACTCTACGCGGTCTACACGGCGACACAGGGCGCAGGGCCCGGCTGAAGCCGACCACGCGATCCATAAGTGAAGGGCGCCGGCCTGAACTGCCGGCGCCCGATCGTTTTGTGCACGCGACATTTGCTTACATGCCGGGGATTTCATCGCCTAAGGGCGCGGGCCGGCGACAGCGATGGTCAAGGCGACGGCGCCGACTGGCCGGCAAAGGCGGCATCCGCTTCGGCGCGCAGCCGGTCGGGCGTGTCGAGGTAACGCGGCGAATAGTGAAACGTCGTCATCCGCTTCACGCCGGCGGTGCGGGCGAGATGGCCGGCCTGCGCGGCCGTCAGGTGCCGGCGTTGCTGTGCAAGATCCGCATCGTCGCCTGCAAAGGCCGCCTCGATGAAGAGATGATCGGCACCTCGCGCGAGCGCGATAATGTTCTCCGCGTTGGCGGGGGTGAAGGCGACGTCGGTCACGTATGCTACGCGCTGTCCGGGCGCGACTTTGAGCGCGTGCCGCGTGAGTTCACCGAGTTTGATAATGCGGCCGGCATCCACGGCAATCGACGCATCCTCCCCCGCACCACTGCGGACCGCGCGCTTGGCCGCGTTGAGCCAGGGGCCGACGTCGAGACCAAGCTGCGCCAATCCGACGGTCCAGACGTTGACCCGCACCGTCTCCTGCAACGCAAAACCGAGGCAGGGAATGCCGTGATCAAGCGTCACCGCCTCGATAGAGAGATCGCCGTCCCGGAACACCAGCCCCGGCGGCAAGACCGCTTTCTCGTACCGCGCCGCGCGAAACTGCTGCCTTGCTGGAAAGATGGTCCAGTCGCCAAGCCGGCCGTCGTGAAACTCGGCGGCTTCAATCGCAAAGTCCTGCGAATTGGCATCGAGCAGATTCCAGCTGTAGCCCATGAGCTTCCCGGCGATGCCGTCGACGAGACCGGGCGGACCGATCATGCGCACCCGGCCGGGTTGCTGATGCCGGACCCGCAGCAACTGGTCGAAGCCGGCGAAGTGATCCATGTGCCGATGGCTGACGAAGACGTCGCTGATGCGCTGCAGTTCGCGGCTCGACAGCGGCGAGAGATCGCCGATGTCGAACAGCATGGCGCGCCGTCCGAACCTGAAGTCGACCAACAGGCCGGGATCGGCAAGCGGCTCGTTGACCAGGCGGCATTGAACCAGTTGAGCCATATCTCTTAGGACCTTCTCGCCTTAGGACCTTCTCACGACGCGGGGGATGGGCCTTTTTGTTGACTTTCGCAATTGCGTTGTGAGCCGCGGCCGCCGCGTATCGACCTTGGGCGATGTTGACTTTCCACGGTTCGCTCTGAATACTTCGCAAAAATAAAAGCCAGTCACAAAAGACGGTTCAGAGGGAGGATAGGATGGCGACTTCACGCAGGACCCTGCTGAAGACATCGGCTGCTGCTGCCGCCGCACTCAGCCTCGATTGGACACGAGCACAAGCGCAAGCCGAGACATTGCGGATCGGGCTGATCTACGATCTGACCGGTCCGTTCGCCGCCGGCGGCTCGGTCGCCTCCTCGGTCGGCGCGCAGATCGCCATCGACCTCGTCAACGAGAAGGGCGGTATCGGCGGCAAGACCAAGATCGTGCCGGTTGCGGCCGACTCCCAGAGCAAGCCCGATGTCGCGATCAACGAGGCCGAACGCCTGATCAACCAGGAGAAGATCGATATCCTCAATGGCGTCTATGCGAGCTCGCACGCCGTGCCGCTCGCCGCCAGGGTGGAGCAGCAGAAGAAGATCCTCTGGATCACGACCGCGGTGTCGACTGCCGTGTTCAAGGACAAGAACTTGCAATACGTGTTTCGCGCACAGATCCATTCCGACCAGTACGGCCAGGCCTTTGCAAGCTTCATCAACGAGCATGCGAAAGCCAAGCTCGGCATGGAGCCGAAGGACGTCAAGGTCGCGCTGATCCACGAGGACGGCCCCTATGGCGTCGGCGTCGCCGCCGCCGACGAGGCCTATGCCAAGCAGGCCGGCATCCAGGTGGTGCTGCGCGAAGGCTATTCGGCCTCCGCGCCGGACCTTTCCGTGCTGGTGACCAAGCTCAAGCGCGCCAAGGCCGACGTGATCTCGCATGCCGGCTACAACCCGGACATCACCCTGTTCCTGCGCCAGGCGCGTGAGAGCGGCCTGCGGTTCAAGATGCTGTTCGGCGCCGGCGCCGGTTACAGCCAGCTCGACAAGCTGCGCGCGACCTTCGGCCCCGACATCGACAATTTCTGCAACATCGACCCGGTGCCGGCGCAACTGCTTGATCCCGCCAAGCTCGCGCCGGGGATGGGCGACCTGATCAAGACCATGGTCTCGCGCTACCAGGCCAAGATGGGCGCCACCGACGTGCCGCCGCATTGCTCGATGGGTTTCAACCAGACCTGGGTGCTGCTCAACAACGTTCTGCCAGTCGCGAAAGAGAAATACGGCAGCTTCGAGCCCGAGGCGATCCGCAAAGCCGCGCTCGACGTCGATATTCCCGCCGGCGGCACCATTCAAGGCTATGGCGTCAAGTTCTTCCCGCCGGGCACGCCGCTCTCGGGACAGAACGAACGCTCGACCCCAGTCGTGATGCAGAATGCCGGTGAGCACATCTCGGTGGTATGGCCGACCAACATCCGCACGCGGGATCCGGTGTTTCCGCTGCCGAAGGGATCGACGTACGGGGCATAGGATTCAAGCCGCGCCGACGGTGCGCCCCCTCTCCCCTTGTGGGAGAGGGTGGCTCGCCGCGTAGCGGCGAGACGGGTGAGGGGTTCTCTCCGCGCATGCCCCTCTCGCATTCGAATTCGCTGAAGCAACCCCTCATCCGGCGCCATAGCCGAAGCTTCGCTTCGGCGTCCTTAAGAACGGCGGCCGAAGGCCGCCTATGCCACCTTCTCCCACAAGGGGAGAAGGATCAGCAGCCGGCACGTAGCTGATCAGTTCAGCGCGCTCTCTACAACACCACCCGCCGCCCCTCCTCCGCGGCCCAATAGCCGGCGTAGTTCACCTTGATCGTCTCGTACGCCAGCGCGAGGTCCGACAGCGGCTGCCGGCCGCTCGCGGTGCATTCCATGAAGTCCTGGATCTCCTGGAGATAGCCCCGCGTCCATTCCTCCTCGAGACAGACATATTGCCAGCCGGTTTTGCGATCGACCTTTTCGGTGATGTAGACGCTGGCGAGCTTCTCCTCGCTGGTCTGGTAGCTCACCAGATGCGTGTTCGGCGTGATGTTGGCGAACAGCGAGCCGCCGGAGGTGTAGGTCTCGATCAGATTGCGCACGCCGCCCATGATCATGTCGCCGGAGAACACGGTGGCCTTGGTGCCGTCGGAGAACGTCGCGGTCAGCGTGCCCCAGTCCTCGACGTCGACCGGATTGGCCTTGATGTAGGTGCGCTCCTCAGGCTTCAGGATAGCGGTGACGTTGCCGACATCGGCGGTGACGCTGGCGACGCGGATGGTCTCGCCGCGTGCCTTGGCCTCGACCTGCTTCAGATAGAGCACGGCCGAGAGCGGATGACAGCCCATGCGGATCAGCGAGCCGCCACCGGTCATGGCCCACTGCGCGGCGTGCGCCGCATGCGAGCCGGAATGGCTCTCCTCGCCCTTCATGAACAGGATCTTGTCTTTCGTCACCTTGATGATCTCCGCGGTCTTGGTCACCGCGGGCGCGTAGATCCAGTCCTCGGCATACATGAAGAGTTTTCCGGTACGTTCGATCGCCGCGCGCGTTGCGTCCATCTCCTCCAGCACGCGCTCATACATCAGCGCCTTCGGCACATGCTTGCCGATCGGCTGAGCATCGCCTTCGCGGCCGAAATAGCCGGCAAAGGGCTTTTCGCAGATGACGTGCTTGCCGGCCTGCATGCTGGCTACGATCATCTCGGCGTGGAGATTGGGCGGCGTGCAAATGTCGATGACGTCAAGCTCGCGGTCGGCGATCGCTTCCGCAAAGCTTCGGTAGACGCGCGGGATCTGGTGGCGGCTGGCGAATGCGACGACATGGTCGCCGCGCGCGGCGACCGCCGCGACCTCGACATCCACGCCGTAGACGCGCCGGAACGCATACATGTGCAGCTCCGAGACGAAGCCGCAGCCTATGAGCCCAACCCTGATCCTTGCCATAGCGCCCCTCATCTTGCTTGGCGGCACTATAGCGTGATCGCGGGCCTATTCCACCGAGACGCGGACCACGCCGGCGCTCATCATGCCGAGCGCGCGAGCGGCGGGGACGGAGAGATCGACGATACGGCCGCGAATGAAGGGGCCGCGATCATTGACGCGGCATTGGATCGAGCGGCTGCCATAGGACACCCTCAGCACGCTGCCGAAGGGGCGCGTCCGGTGCGCGCAGGTCAACTCGCCTTTGCCGGCTTTGCCGTAGCCGTAGTACGAGGCGAGTCCGCTCTCGGCGTGTGCAACGGAAGCAGAAGAAAACGAAAAAGTAGCAAGGCAAGAGACAAGGCAAGAGAATAGCGTCGTCTGCGCTCGCACGGCATCGCTCCGGGTTGGCCCTGCCCGAGGCGCAAACGTTCGTTGGTTCCCCTGGGTTCCCAGCCACTGCCGGGCATTGCCCGGCAGTGCCATCACACATTGTTACTGTTTGTGAAAGACCAGCGTGGTTACTGTTTGTGAAAGACCAGCGTGCGGACCTCGATGCTTTCACGCGGCGCCGCATCCGCCGGCGTGGTCGGGTCGACGAAAGCGGTGTGCGGCCCGAAGCGGGTGCGGCCGTCGGTTGCGGAATCATAGCACTTGAGGAGCAGCGCCTCGTCGGGCGTCATCTCGGGGAAATAGAACCAACGATGGTGCGGATTGTATTTCACTGAGTATGTCTCGCCGCGGCGATTGGGATAGATCAGGTCGGAGGCGATAAGATCATCCGGCGCGACCGTGCTGCCGTCGGCCATGGCAAGCGGAGAATCGCGCAAGGGCCCGCGGATCGGCCGCCACAGATTGATCACCTGAACCCGGCCCTTGAGCAGCTCTTCGGCTTCGTCAGGCAGATGCTCGCGCACACGGTTGGCGCCGGAGACGGCGGTCTGGTCGACATGGACGCGCGTCGCAGGCTGGCGCGGGCCGCCGCCGCGAATATCGGGCGCGCCGTCGACACGCTTGCGCACGGTGTGATCGAAGATCAAGACCCGGTCGGCTTTCAGCGTCGCCCGCAGAAAGGCCTCCACGGCTGGATAGTAGACTGCCCTCACCTCGGCGTCGTTGTAGAAGTCCTTGACCTGGTTCGGATGGCGCACCAGCGCAAAGCCCTCGCGATCGAGCGAGAAATTGTTGGCGATCAGCCGTGCATCGAAGATCGGAACCTGGTGCGGCTCCGGCAGCGATGTGCTCTTCGGCTCGCCCGGCGGCGGATCGAAGGCGTAGGTGCGCGGCTTGCCTGACGTTGGTGCGAGGTAGTTGAGTTCAGCAGTGACGAAGGGAAGCGATTCGATTTTAGTTTCTTGCAGGCCCATGGCCAGTCTCCCGATGTGGTCGTCTGGTTGATTTTTGACGAGGTGCGGCGCGGCGCAAGGCAGGCGGCGCAAATAGCAATGTGAGTGTTGTCGAGCGCAGGAAATGCAGAAGGAACGTTTTGAGCATAGCCCCGGGGCAGAAATCGGCGTTCTCATCTCACGAACGCTTGAGCAGCGCGTGAGACCTCGTGCCCAGACGCAGCGCAACGCTCCTTCAGCGTTGCACGCTGCACCACGCCCGCGACACGAGAGAAAGGCTTGACGGCTTACAACCCTGCTTTCGCAATCGCTGCCACCAGCTCAATCGACCCGAGCAGCAGCGCGCCGGCCAGCCATCAGCGCATCATTCCGCGGCCTCGCCGCGAATGGCCTGACGCTTGGTGATGAGCTCGCGCGTTAGCGGGATCAGCTCGCGGCCATATTCGATGGCGTCGATCAGGGGATCGAAGCCGCGGATCAGGAAGTGGGAGATGCCGAGGTCGTAATAGTCGCCGAAGGCTTCCGCGACCTGCTCGGGCGTGCCGACCAGCGCGGTGGTGTTGCTGTTGGCGCCGGTGAGCTTTGCGATCTCGGTCCAGAGACGCTTGTCGATGCGGCTGCCCTGATCGGCGAGCGCGAGCAGGCGCCGTGCGCCGGCCGTGGCGTGGCCGTCGGCAGGCTTGCGATAGCCGGTCTTGTCCTGAAGTGCGGTGGCGCGCGCCAATATGTCTTCCGCCTTTTCCCAGGCTTGCTTCTCGGTCGGCGCAATGATCGGTCGCACCGACAGGCTGAAGCGTGGCGTCGGCCGGCCCTGCCTGATCGCGGCGTTGTGAACGCGGGAGGTGACGTCGCGCACCTGCGCGTAGGATTCACCCCACAGCGCAAACGTATCGGCGTGCTTGCCGGCGACCTCGATCGCCGCATCCGAGGCGCCGCCGAAATAGATACGGATCCCCTCGGGACGATACGGCTTCACCTGCGAGAAGGCGTTCTCGACCTGGTAGTACTTGCCCTTGTAGGAGAACGGTTTGTCGCTGGTCCATTCCAGCTTGAGCACGTCGAGGAATTCGGAGGTGCGGGCATAACGCTCGTCCTTGTCGTCGAGCGTGTTGCCGTCCTGCCGGAGCTCCGTGGCGTTGCCGCCGGTGATGACGTGGAGCGCGACGCGGCCGCGCGAAAGCTGGTCGAGCACGGCGAACTGCCGCGCCAGCAGCGTCGGCGCGGTGAAGCCGGGCCGCTGCGCGATCAGCACGTTGAGCCGGCCGGTGACGCCCAGAACATGCTGGGCGACCTGGAGGGCGTCCGGCGCGGTGGAGTGAAACGCCAGCAGCGCGCGATCGAACCCGGCATTCTCATGCGCCTTCGCCACCGTCTCGATGTGGGTGCGATTGAGGATCGGGCCCTCGCGGACGACGGTCTCGGACGAATTGTTGTTGCTGATAAAGCCGATGAACTCGATCGACATGATCGTCTCCCTGATGTTTGGCGGAAACCTAAAGTCCCAACGCGGCACGGCCGAGGCCGATGCGTGTGGAATCGTCCTGCGGTGTGTGCACGCGTCCGCACAGCACGTCGCGATAATGCCGCTCCAGCGGGTTGGCGCGGGACAAGCCGTGATTGCCGGTCAGCGACAGCGCGTCCTCGACCACCGCAACGGCATTGTTGGTCACGGTCAGCTTGATGACGTTGGACTCCGTGGCCGAAAGTTCGACGCCGTCGTCGAAATCGCCCGCGAAGGAGTTGATCAGCCGTGCATTGACAGCCAGCCGGGCCTCGATGGCGCCGAGGATTTCCTGGGCCCGAGGCAAGGTCGCCAGCGGCGCGTCGAGGCTGGCGGGGGCGCGCTGCTTCAGGAACGCGATCAGCCAGTCACGCGCCGCGCGCGCGACACTGTCATAGATCGCGGCGACGAAGACCGTATGGACGATCGCCTGCGTGACGTCGGGCACCCGCCAATCCGCAGGCTTGCGGACATCGACCTCGGAATCGAGCGGGATGACGACATCGTCGAAAATGACGTCGTGGCTGCCGCTCGCGCGCAGGCCGTGATGGTCCCAAGTCTCGACGATGCGCGTCCCCGGCAGCCCCGCGGGGACCAGGAACTGTCCGATCCGCGGCTCGACCTCGTCGGTCCGCGCCCAGACCAGATACCATTTCAGGATCGGCGACCCCGTCGAATAGATCTTGTGGCCGGTGAGACGCCATCCGGTCTCGGTGCGCCGTGCGATAGTCGCCGGCAGGCCGCCGCGCGCCGGCGAGCCGAGCTCCGGCTCGACGCGCAGCGCGTTGACCAGTGCAAGGCCCTCTACAGTCTCGCGCGCGAGCTTGCGCGACAGCCGCGCCGGCCAAGTCTGGCTCCGCGCCATCACCAGATGGTTGATGTAGTGCATCGACAGCACCAGCGCGGTCGACGGATCGGCCTTGCCGACGATGCCGATCACGCGCGCGGTGTACCTTGCGCCGGCACCGGCGCCGCCATGGGCCGCCGGCACCGTCAGCGACAGCAGCCCCGCTTCGGAGAGCTCGCGAAAGTTCTCGAACGGAAAGCTGCCGGTGCGGTCGTATTCGGCCGCACGCGCCGCAAATGCTCCGGCCAGCGCCTCGGCCCGCGCGATGTAGTCGGGCTCGCTATGGGCCGTGCGCCCTTTTGCTGCGGAAGTCACCATGTGGCATCCAGCCCCAGCAGGCCCAGAATTTGGCGACGCAGATCCGCCAGATACGGATCGCCGCGGTGGCGCGGATAGGGCCGGTCCACCCGGATATCGGCCTTGACCCGCGCCGGACGATCGCTGAAGACGATGACGCGGTTGGCGAGCACCAGGGCCTCTTCGGCATCATGCGTCACCAGCAGCGTGGTAAAGCCCTTGCGCTGCCAGAGCGAGACCAGCTCGGCCTGCATGGTGATGCGAGTGAGCGAGTCGAGCTTGCCGAGCGGCTCGTCCAGGATCAGGATTTTGGGATCGTTGACCAGCGCGCGGGCGAGCGCAACGCGTTGCGCCATGCCGCCGGAGAGCTGATGCGGATAGGCATTGCGAAAGGACGCGAGGCCAACGAGATCGAGCGCGGCATCGACGTGGTGGCGCTGGCTCCTAAGGATGCCCTGCGCTTCCAGCCCCAGCGCGACATTGTCCCAGACCGAGCGCCAGGGAAACAGCGTCGGGTCCTGGAACACGACGACGCGCGAGGGATGCGGACTTTTGATGCGGTTCTCGTCCTCGCGCAGCGTTCCGGACCTGGGTTTGTCGAGGCCCGCGACGAGACGCAGCAAGGTCGACTTGCCGCAGCCGGAGGGGCCGAGCAGCGCGACGAACTCGCCGGGCTCGACAGAGATGCTGACGTCGTCGAGCACCGGCAGCTCGGCACCGTCGATGTCGAAGGCGTGGCTGACCTGCTCGATATCGAGCGCGGCGCCTGCGGCCGCGTGTGTAATGGATTCGGCGAGTGCTGCGACTACCATTTCACGGTCCCCTTCTGCCACACCAGCAGGCGATCACGGATCGCAAACAGCAGCGTGATCGCGCCGGAGCAGAGCAGCGACATCACGATCAGCGCAGCATACATGTTGGCGTAGGCGGCCCAGCCCTGCGCCCATTGCAGGTACCAGCCGAGCCCGGCCTTGACCCCGATCATCTCGGCGACGACCAGCACGGCAAACGACGAGCCCAGGCCCATGAACAGGCCGACGAACACGTGCGGCAATGCCGCAGGGATTGCGACCTTCAGCACCAGGAAGGACGGCTTTGCCCCCAGCGTGCGCGCGACGTCGTAATAGGCGTTGCTGACGCTCGCGACCCCCGACCAGGTCAGCACGGTAACAGGAAAACAGGTTGCCAGCGCGATCAGGAAGGTCGAAGCGCTCCAGCTCGACGGGAACGTGAAGAAGGCGATCGGCAGCCAGGCGGTCGCCGGCAGCGGGCCGATGAAGCGCAGCACCGGATGCACCCAATAGCCGACCGCGCGCGACCATCCGATCGAGACACCGGTCAGAAAGCCGATCGTGGCGCCGATCAGATAGCCGCCGAGCTGGAGCTTGACCGAGGCAAAAACGCTGTCGAGCAGCTTTGGCAAATCATCGGTATAGACCTCGATGATCGACTGCGGCGGCGGGAAGAACGGCAGCGGCAGCCAGGCGAATTTTGCAGTCGCCACCTCCCATAATGTCAAGAACGCACCGAGCGCCACCAGCCACGGCGCGCGCTTGCGCAAGCCGCGACCCGCCGATCCGAGATAATCGGCGCCGACGGTTCCGAACAGGGCGACCGCGGCGACGATGAAGGCCGCAATCCCGAGGGAGTGCGTCCGCGACCAGTCGCCGACGTCCTCCCACCACAGGCAGGAGAGGCCAAAGCCGATCCAGGCGACACTGGCGAGGATGCCGACGCCGGATTCCCGCACCCAGATCGCAAGCAGTGGTGCGCGCGAGACCCCCGGCGCGCCGGAGGCGAGGCCGTCAGACAGCGAATACGTCGACATAGATGCGCTCCGCGAATTTGGCGGTGTCGGTGCTCTGCTTGAAGACCTGCACGCTCTTCAGATCGTCGGCATAGGCCTTGAGCTCGCGCTTCAGCACCTCGCCCACGGGATGATGGTGGTGGGTGTGGTAGCGCACCATGCCTTCGATATCGGCGAGTGTGGCTGCCTTCGGCGCGTAGGGCTGGAACGACTTCGCCGCGACGACGGGATTTTGCGAAGTGGACATCGCAGCATCGAGCAGCGCCTGCGTGATGGCGCGCGCGACCTGCGGCTCCTCGCGCACCAGGCTGCCGCGCAGGCCAAGGATGCAGCAGCTTTTTTCGCGATACTCGCCGTCGAGATTGGAGGCGACTTCCTTGTACTGGCTGTCCTTGAGCCAGAGATAACCGAGCGGATCGGACGAGAGGAAGGCTTGGACCTCGCCCTTCTCCACCGCGACGTTGAGGAGGTTGCCGGGATAGGCGCGCCAGTCGACGTCCTTGTTGGGATCGATGCCGAGCTTGGCGAGCTGGATCGAGAAGAAGTTCTTGTCCGGGCCGGCGAGATCGCCGACCGCGACGGTCTTGCCCTTGAGATCGGCGAGCTTGCTGACGCCGGAGTCGGTGCGCGACAAGACGCGCATGCAACCGCCATGGGTGCCGGCGGCGATCTTGACGTCAAAGCCCTGCTCCAGCGGCTTCAACCAGCGCAGCGCCATGCCGAGGCCGGCGTCGCTCTTGCCGGTGGCGATTGCCTCGAGCAGCTGGTCGGTCGAACCCGAATAGTTGACCAGTTCGACGTCGAGATTGTGCTTCCTGAAGAAGCCGTGCTCGATGGCGACCGGCACCGGCGCGAGGCAGACCGCGCCGGCGTTCCACGACAGCTTCAGCTTGCGCGGCGCACCGGTGAGCGCGGGGCTGTCTGCCGCCGTCCGGCACAGCGGAAATTCCGAGAAGTCGACACCGGGCGCGATCGCGCGCGGCGCAAAGGCCTGCGCGCCCAGCGCACCAAGCGGCGCGGCGAAAGCCGCAGCCAACCCCGCCTGGAGCAGATGGCGCCGGTCGAGGCTCGATCCGCCGCGTTTGGTCTCGTTGTTCATCCGCTTCTTGCTCCTGCGCTGGCACGGCTTCGCCGACTACGCAACACCCGGCGTTGCGCATGTTCCGTGCGGAGCTGCGTTGAAAGAAAATCTGTCCGTCGGCGATCACGCGCCGCGTTGATGCGATGCGCAAATCATGCGGCGCGCTCTTCATATCGTCAATGAAATGGAATTTCGAATGTTGCACCGAGCGAATTCATTCTCTCCATCGGCACGCACGGAAACGATGAAACGATTTCCACCGAGTGCGTCGGCTCGCGATCCTCGCGGCGACTCCAGCACCTGCATCATTCTTGCGCATTGCCGGCTGCTCGCGCCGGGCTTTCTCGAAAGCACGGATTCGTTGAAAGGTCCTTGCTCATCGCGCGCGCAATACGGTCAGCCATTTCATTGACTGCACTTTGCGTGCCCATAGACTTGATCGTCTCGCTGCATCGCTCGCTCACGCGTCGTGAGCAAAGCAACAAGACAGATCAAGCAAGACAAAGCACATGAGCATCAACTCCCACGACCATCCCATCACGCGCCGGCTCGCGGCATCGCTGTTCGCTGCAGCCATCACCTTGTCGACGGCCGCCGCGTCGTTCGCGGCCGACACGGTCGTG
The DNA here is from genome assembly GCF_008123965.1 of Bradyrhizobium hipponense. Classification (GTDB taxonomy): domain Bacteria; phylum Pseudomonadota; class Alphaproteobacteria; order Rhizobiales; family Xanthobacteraceae; genus Bradyrhizobium; species Bradyrhizobium hipponense. The sequence continues at coordinate 49,538 of NZ_VSTH01000098.1, forward strand.
CTCCGCGTCGGCGACCAGAAGGGCGGCAACCGCTCGCTGCTCGAGATTTCAGGCTATGCGAAGGACCTTCCGTACAAGATCGAATGGTCGGAATTCCCCGCTGCGGCACCGATCCTGGAAGCGCTCCACGCCGGGGCGCTCGACGTCGGCTATACCGGCGACCTCTCCTTCCTCTCAGTCTACGCGGCCGGCGCGCCGATCAAGGCGATCGGCGGCACGAGATCGGAGGCGAAGACGCAAGCGATCCTGGTGCGCCAGGATTCGCCGATCAAGTCGGCGGCCGACCTCAAGGGGAAGCGCCTCGCCGGCACCCGCGGCGGCTGGGGCCAGTTCCTGATCGATGCGACGCTGGAGAAGGCACAGATCAAGCTCGAGGACGCGATCTTCGCCCCGCTCGGCCCGGTCGATGCCAAGATCGCGCTGGTCGCGGGCTCGATCGACGCCTGGGCGGTGTGGGAGCCCTACGTCTCGTTCGCGACGCTCAAGGACAAGGCCCACGTGATCGCCGACGGCGAAGGCCTCACGCCCACCATCACCTTCATCGTCGCCTCCGACAACGCCATCGCCACCAAACGCGCGGCGGTGCAGGACCTCGTGCAGCGGCTGAACAAGGCGCGGCTGTGGTCGCTGGATCACTTGGGCGAGTACGCGAAGAACACGGCCGAGCTGACCAAGCTGCCCGAAGACGTGCTGCTCTCGGCCTACACGGCGCAGCGCACCAGCCCGATCGTGATCGACGCGAACGTGGTGAAGGAGGTGCAGGATGCCTCCGACCGGTCGACGCGCTACGGCATCCTGCCGAAGAAGCTCGACGTCAGCCAAGCCGTCGACCGCAGCTTCACGGCCGCGGCCGCCGGGTCGAACTAGACGAGATGACGTTCGGACCGAGCCGCGGGCTCGCTCAATCTCTCCCGCTTGCGGGAGAGGTCGGCGCAGCGCGCCGGGTAAGGGCTTTCTCCTCAGGGGGATCTCGCCCGTGGAGACATCCCTCGCCCTCTCCCGCGAGCGGGAGAGGGAGCGCAGCATGCGTCGCAGCTACATCTCGACCCGATGCTGTAAACTCAGCCAGTTAACTAATCGTCGCGCCGCCGTCGATCACCATCGTCTGGCCGGTCATGAAGTCGCCGGCCTTCGAGCCCAGGAACACGGCC
>NZ_VSTH01000099.1 GCF_008123965.1 Bradyrhizobium hipponense
ACCCCTCATCCGGCGCTTCGCGCCACCTTCTCCCACAAGGGGAGAAGGGAAGAATTCTCCTTCACTCCCCGATCAGCGTCAGCCACTCGTCTTCGGTCAGCACCTTGACGCCGTGCTTGTTGGCCTCGGCAAGCTTCGAGCCCGCGCCGGGGCCGGCGACCACGAGGTCGGTCTTCTTCGATACCGAGCCCGACACTTTTGCTCCGAGCCGCTCCGCGGTGGCCTTTGCTTCATCCCGCGTCATCTTCTCAAGCGAGCCCGTGAACACCACGGTCTTGCCGGCAACGGCCGAGTTGCGCTTCGGTTTCTCGGCGTCGACGATCTCGACTTCCCTGGTCAGCCGCTCGACGATGCCGCGATTGTGGCTCTCGCCAAAATAGTCTGCGATGCTCTTGATCACGGTGTCGCCGATCTGGTCGAGCGCGTCCATGTCGGCGATCGCCTCCTCGTCGCCTTTGGCAATCCTGAGGCTCGCATCGTGGAAAGCATCCCACGAGCCATAGCCGCGCGCCAGCGCCAATGCCGTGGTTTCGCCGACATGGCGCATGCCGAGCGCATAGATGAAGCGCTCCAGCGCGATTCTGCGCCGGCTTTCGATGGCGCCGAACAGATTGCGCACCGAGGTCTCGCCGTAACCCTCGATCTCTTCCAGTTTGAGCTTTGAATTGCGCTTTTCCAGCGTAAAGATATCGGCGGGCTCCTTCACGAAACCCTCGTCGAAGAAATACTGGAGCTGCTTCTCGCCGAGACCATCGATGTCGAAGGCGCGGCGCGACACGAACAGCTTGAGGTGCTCGATCTTCTGATAGGGGCAGGCGAACTCGCCGGTGCAGCGGGCGCGCGAGCCTTCCTCGCCCGCGGCCGTCTCCTCGCGCGTGACGTCGGTGTGCAGCGGGCACGGGCACTTCTTCGGGAAGTGAAACTCCTTGGCGTTGTTCGGCCGCTTGTCGATGACGACGTCGACGACCTGCGGGATGACGTCGCCGGCGCGCTGGATCACGACGGTGTCGCCGATCCGGATATCGCGGCCCTCGCGCAACACTTCGCCCTTGTTGCCGATGCCCCTGATGTAGTCCTCGTTGTGCAGCGTGACGTTCTGCACGATCACGCCGCCGACGCCGACCGGCTCCAGCTTGCCGACCGGCGTGAACGAGCCGGTGCGGCCGACCTGGATCTCGATGTCTCGCAGCACCGTCATGGCCTGCTCAGCTGGGAACTTATGCGCGATGCCCCAGCGCGGCGTGCGCGAGACGAAGCCGAGCCGCTCCTGCCAGTCGATGCGGTCGATCTTGTAGACGACGCCGTCGATGTCGTAATCGAGTTCGGCGCGCTGCTGCTCGATCGCATGATGGAAGGCGAGCAGTTCCTCGACCGAATGGCACAACTTTGTCAGCGGATTGGTCTTGAAGCCGCAGCGCTCGAACCAGTGGATCATGCCGCTCTGCGTGCCCTCGGGCATTGCGCTCATCTCGCCCCAGGCATAGGCAAAGAAGCCGAGCGGGCGCGAGGCGGTAATGGCCGGATCCTTCTGCCGGAGCGAGCCTGCGGCCGAATTGCGCGGATTGGCGAACACGGTGTCGCCCGCCGCCTTCTGCCGCTCGTTGAGCGCGAGGAAGGCATGCTTGGTCATGTAGACCTCGCCGCGCACCTCGCAGACATCAGGGACGTTGCGGCCCTTCAGCTTCTGCGGAACGTCCTCGAGCGTGCGGATGTTCGCGGTGACGTCCTCGCCCACCGCGCCGTCGCCGCGCGTCGCCGCGGTGACGAGCTCGCCGCCCTCGTAGCGCAGCGACATCGAGAGGCCGTCGATCTTCGGCTCGGCGGAGAAGCCGACCTTGTCATCGGCGAGCTTGAGGAAGCGCACGATGCGGCCGACGAAGTCGCGCACGTCTTCCTCGGCGAAGGCGTTGTCGAGCGACAGCATGGGAACGGCATGCCGCACCTTCTTGAAGCGTCCAGACGGCGCAGCACCAACCTTCTGCGACGGCGACTCTGCGCTGACGAATTCGGGAAAGCGCTGCTCGATCGCGTTGAGGCGCTGCCGCAGGGCGTCGTACTCTGCGTCGGTGACGGTGGGCGCGTCCTCCTGGAAGTAGCGCTCGTTATGTCGCTCGATCTCGAGCGCGAGCCGAGTGTGCTCGACCTTGGCCTGGGCCTTGGTGAGATCGGCGACATCGCGAAGCGGGGCTGCTTTGGATTTTGCTGCTCTGGCCATGGTGGTTGAATACGACGGACCGGGTGGGACGGTAAAGGCGGTTACGGTCTCGTGCCCCGGACGCTGCGCAGCGCTTCCCTGGCGATGCGAAGCATCGTCCAACTCAGCGGTGCGCTGCAGAGCCGGGCCCAGCAGGGCAGCATTCTGGGTCCCGGCGCGCGCTCCGCGCGTCCGGGACACAAAAATCAAGCCGTCGCCGCCCTCAGCAGCCTCTCCGCCGCCGCCCTCGCTTCGGCCGTGATTTCGGCGCCTGCGAGCATCCGCGCGATCTCCTCGCGACGGTGGTCGGCAGCCAGGGCGTTGACACGGGTGGCGACGCGCTTGCCCTTGTCGAGGGCGTCCTTGGAGATCAGCAGATGCTGGTCGGCACGGGCGGCGACCTGCGGGGCGTGGGTCACGGCCATGACCTGCACCTTGCCGGCGAGGCGTGCGAGCCGCGCCCCGATGGCGTCCGCCACCGCGCCGCCCACGCCGGTGTCGATTTCGTCGAACACCAGCGTCGGCGCCGAGCCGCGATCGGATAGCACGACCTTGAGCGCCAGCAGGAAACGCGACAGCTCGCCGCCGGAGGCGACCTTCATCAGCGGTCCCGGCTTGGTGCCCGGGTTGGTCTGCACCCAGAACTCGACGCGGTCGAAGCCTTGCGGCCCGGGCGAACTCTCGTCGGTTTCGACCTGGGTCATGAACTTTGCGCGCTCGAGCTTGAGCGGCGCGAGCTCGGCATTGACGGACTTGTTGAGCTTGTCCGCCGATTTCTGCCGCGCCATCGACAATTTCTTGGCAGCAGCGGCATAGCGGGCGTCGGCCTCGATCGCTGCCTGCTCCAGCTTCTTCAATAGCGAGGCGCCGGCATCGATCAGCACCACATCGGCGGCATATTTGGCGGCGAGCGCGGCAAGCCCATCGACCGGCGTCGAATATTTGCGCGAGGCGGCACGCAGAGCGAACAGCCGCTCCTCGATGCGTTCAAGCTCGCCGGGGTCGAAATCGGTCGCGGCCAAGGCGGCCTGGAGATGCTGGTCGGCCTCCTCCAGCGCGTTGATGGCGATGTCGATCGCCTTCACCGCCGGTTCGACCAGCGCCGGTGAATTGACGCCGCGGCGCTCCAGCCGGCGCACCGCGGCCGAAAGAGCCGAGACCGGCGAATGATTGCCACCGACGGCTTCCTGCGCCTCCCGCAGATCCGAGGCGATCTTCTCGCCCTGCATCATGGTGGTCCGGCGCGAGGCGAGCACGGTCTCCTCGCCGGCCTTGGGCGCGAGTTGCTTGAGCTCGTCGGACGCGTGGCGCAGATAGTCGGCCTCGCGCGCGGCGCGCTCCATACCGGTACGATGCTCCTCCAGCGCGGCGTTCGCACCGCGGCGCGCATCCCACAGCGCCTCCACGGCCGAGACCTCCTTTTCAAGGCCGGCGAAGGCGTCGAGGAGGCGGCGGTGGGTGGCGGCATCGACCAGCGCGCGCTCGTCATGCTGGCCATGGATCTCGACCAGCGCAGCGCCGACCGCTTTCAGAGTCTGCACGCTGATCGACTGGTCGTTGATGAAGGCGCGGGTACGGCCGTCGGCGAGCTGCACCCGGCGGAGAATCATCTCGCAAGATTCTGCAAAATTCGTATCATCCAGACCGTTTTCGGCGAGGATTTTCGCCGCGGGGTGACTCTTCGGGACATCGAACACGGCCGTAACCTGCCCCTGCTCTGCGCCATGGCGCACGAGGCCGGCGTCGCCGCGGCCACCGAGCGCCAACGCAAAGGCATCGAGCAGGATGGATTTGCCCGCACCGGTTTCGCCGGTCAAAACCGCGAGTCCGGTGGCGAATTCGATATCGAGCCGTTCGATCAGGACTATGTCACGGATCGACAGACGCGCCAGCATGGAACCCTATTTCCTAGCCGAGACCCATTTTCTTGAAGGTCTTGCTGATCCATGACCCCTGATTCTCGCTCGGCTCGAGACCGCCGGATTTTACAAGATTATATGCGTCCTTGTACCAGCGGCTGTCAGGAAAATTGTGCCCAAGCACCGCGGCGGCGGTCTGCGCCTCGCCGACGATGCCGATTGCCATATAGGCCTCGGTCAGGCGGTACAGCGCCTCCTCGACGTGGCGGGTGGTCTGGTACTGTGTCACCACGGCCTTGTAGCGGTTGATCGCCGCCGTGTAGTCGCGCTTTTGCATATAGTAGCGGCCGACGTTCATTTCCTTGCCGGCGAGCTGGTCGCGCGCGCCCTCGATCTTGGCCTTGGCGGAGGTCGCGTATTCCGAGTTGGGATATTTGCGCACCACCTCTTCCAGCGAGGCGATTGCCTTCTCGGTACGGGTCTGGTCGCGGCTGATGTCCGGGATCTGGTCGTAGTGCGAGGCGGCGATCAGGTATTGCGCATAGGCCGCGTCCGGGCTGCCGGGATGCAGCGTGACGTAGCGGGTGGCGGCGCCGATGCACCCGTCGAAGTCGCCGCCCTGATAGGACGCGTAGGCCGACATCAGCAGCGATTTGCGCGCCCAGTCGGAATAGGGATGCTGGCGGTCGACCTCTTCGAACTTCTTGTTCGCCGCCTTCATGTCCTTCTTCTCGTTCATGAGGTACAGGCCCTCATTGTAGATCTTATCGGCGGGCTCCTCGACGAAGGTGTCGTCCTTGGCGGTGAACTTGTCCCACAGCGCGCCGGTGCCGCAGCCGGCCAGCGGCAACGCGAGCAAGAAGAAGGTGGCAGCGCGGAGCAACCCACCAGCCCCGGTCCAAGCCTTTGGCGAAACCGAGAGATGTCCGCGCGTCATACGCTGTGCCGACATGAATTTAAGACCTGACGCCCTGTGATGCGGTGCCCGCCAGCCCATGAACCCGTCATGGGCGCGAAATGTGACCGTGGTGCCTGCCATGAGACCACGCCGGTGTAACCGAAAAACGATCTTCAACGAACCGGATAGGCAGGCATTCCGCCCGGATTAAGGCGAACTTGCCGCAATCCTAGCCGATCAACGTTACCAGGAGTTTCCCGGGGGAAAGCCGCAGCCAAACGCCTGCGACAGCAGGTCGGTCAGGACACGTCCGGCCCGTAGGCCGCAGCGATCCGTCCGCCAACCATGCCGCTGCCGACCTCGACGACGGGACGCGTGGTGCGACGGGCCGCCTCGCCCTCGACCACCCGCCAGGCGGTACGATCAGCGAGCAGCGCGGTCAGGACGGCGTGGTTGAGCTTGTGGCCGCCACGAACCGAGCGATAGGCACCCAGCAGCGGCAGACCGGCCAGCGCGAGGTCACCGATGACGTCCAGAACCTTGTGGCGAACGCACTCGTCGGCGTAGCGCAGGCCGTCGGTGTTGAGCAGCCGCTCGTCGTCGAACACGACAGTGTTGTCGAAGGAGGCACCGAGTGCGTAGCCCGCGCTCCAGAGCCGGGCGACATCGCACATCAGGCCGAAGGTCCGGGCACGGCCGACTTCGCGGCGGAAGCGCTCCGGACTGAGGTCGAAGGTGAAGCTCTGCTGACCGATGACGGGATTGGTGAAATCGATCTCGACCTCGGCGCGGAACCCGGTGGCGTAAGGCCGTATCTCGCCGAAGGAGCCACCGATCTTGACCGAGACCGGCTTCAAAACCTGGATGAAGCGCCGTTGTGCCGGCTGGGTGACGATTCCGGCCTGGTCGATCGCAGCAACGAAGGCCGCGGCGCTGCCGTCCATGATCGGCACTTCCGGACCGTCGATTTCGATGGTGGCGTTGTCGACACCCATTCCCCGCAGTGCAGCAAGCACGTGCTCGGCGGTCGAGACCAGCGGGCCGTCGCGATCACCGAGAACAGTTGCGAAGTCGGTCGCGATCACCTGCTCGGCCGTCGCCTGAAACTCGCGGTCACTTCCCTCAAGGCCGGTGCGGACAAAAATAAGACCTGCGTCGACAGGCGCAGGTCCAAGGGTGAGGGTGACGGGAAGACCGGAATGAACGCCAACGCCGGCCACGGAGGCTTGCGCACGAAGCGTTGTTTGCCGGCTAAATTTCATCAGGAACCGCCCCACTACGACCACTGCGACTTATACAAGTTCCGACTGACCGGCCATGGCCGCCCGTCCGAATCCGTATCCCCAAGTCACGGCAAACCATAGTCACTGCCCGAAACAGCGCCAACTCACGCTTTTTTACCGATTGTTACCCCAAACCCGCCGTATTCGCGCCAAGGCTTAACCAAATTGCGCCGAGTTTTGGGTTGATATCGGCACGTTTACTGAACCACCCAATGCATAATTAATGATTTAAAATCAGTTGCTTGGATGTGCAGTCCGCGCATTTGCGGGGCCAAAGGAAAGGTCCCGGCAAGCTTCCCGCCGGGACCTTTTTTCGTCTGCCTTATTGTAACAATCCTCAGGTCGCCTGACGCCGCAGGAACGCCGGGATATCAAGATGGTCGTCTCCCTGTGGCGCCGGCGCAACAGGTGCGGGGCGGCCGTGCATGTCGAGGCCCTGCGGCGCCGACCGGCGAGCATACTCCGATACCGGCTCATTCGAAGCGACCTGCTGCGCAACGGACCGCTGCGGCTTGCGATCGGGCAACGGCGCCATCGCCGGCCCAGCGCTGCGCGCCGCGATCGGCGGCTCGCTCTCCTCGTCGCGACGGCCGAGGCCGACATTGGCGAGGCGCTGCAGCAGCGACAAGCGGGTCTTTTGCGGAGTTTCGTCCTCGACCTCGCCGCGGGCCTGGCGAATCTCGGCCTGCGCGGGCATCGGCAGTTCATCGAGGCGCGGCATCCGCGGCGCGCGCACGGGCGGCCGCTCGGCCTGGGGCGGGATGAAGTTTTCCGGCGTCATCGGCTCCTGCATAGAGAGCGGCGCCTGCTCGGGCTCCGGGAACAGGGACGGCTTTTGCGCGATCGGGCGCACGGTGACGTCGCCATAGGTCTGCGTTGGCGCAGGCGCTTGCGGGACTTCGGCAACGGCGGCGGCGATGGCCGCGAGCGCCGCACGCTCGACGTTGGGACGTGGAGCCATGGGAGCGCCCGAGCCCGACGCAGCGGCCGGGATCTGGCCTTCCAGCTTCTGGGCGCGCTCGGCCATGCGCTGATTGTCGGCGCGCAGCCGTGCGGTCAGGTCGGCGAGACGGCTCTCGGCCACCGCGGCCGGAGCCGGAGTCTGCTGGCCCTGGGGCGCCGGGTTCGCAACCGGGGCGCTGGTGGCTTGGGTGTTGCGGGCGATCGCGGCCTGCTCGATGCCGGTGGCGACGACGGAGACGCGGATCAGGCCATCGAGCGCTTCGTCGAAGGTCGCGCCGACGATGATGTTGGCGTCCTGGTCGACCTCTTCGCGGATACGGGTCGCGGCTTCGTCGACCTCGAACAGAGTGAGGTCCTTGCCGCCGGTGATCGAGATCAGCAGGCCCTTGGCGCCCTTCATCGAGCTGTCGTCGATTAGCGGGTTGGCGATCGCGGCCTCGGCGGCGGTCAGCGCGCGCTTGTCGCCGGAGGCCTCGCCAGTGCCCATCATCGCCTTGCCCATTTCCTTCATCACCGCTCTCACGTCGGCGAAGTCGAGGTTGATCAGGCCTTCCTTGACCATCAGGTCGGTGATGCAGGCAACGCCGGAATAGAGCACCTGGTCGGCCATCGCGAAGGCGTCGGCGAAGGTGGTCTTCTCGTTGGCGACCCGGAACAGGTTCTGGTTCGGAATGATCAGAAGGGTGTCGACCACCTTGTGCAGCTCGTTGATGCCGGCTTCGGCGGTGCGCATGCGGCGGGCACCCTCGAAGTGGAACGGCTTGGTCACGACGCCGACCGTGAGAATGCCCATGTCGCGTGCGGTCTTGGCGATGACGGGAGCGGCACCGGTGCCGGTACCTCCGCCCATGCCGGCGGTGACGAACACCATGTTGGCGCCGGAGAGATGGTCGCGCAGCTCGTCGATCACCTCTTCCGCGGCGGCGGCGCCGACGTTCGGCTGTGAGCCTGCACCCAGGCCCTGCGTGACCGCCGTGCCCATCTGCACGATGCGCTGCGCCTTCGACATCGTCAGCGCCTGCGCATCGGTGTTGGCGACCACGAAGTCGACGCCCTGGAGGCCGGCCGTGATCATGTTGTTGACGGCATTGCCGCCGGCGCCGCCGACGCCGAACACGGTGATCCGCGGCTTCAGTTCGTGAATATCAGGAACATTGATATTGATGGTCATGTTTGCCTCTCGATCACGCGCGCGTGGGTTCGCCCCGGCCGGCGGCCGCGGGAGTTGATGAAAGTCGGGAATTGCGGAATAGAATCATCAGAAGCCTTCGCGTAGCCATCGCCCGACCTTTCCGAAATAACCGCCGGTCCCTGTCTTGACCTGCTGCCGCGTATGCCGCGGTTCGACATGTTCTTGGTGGACATATTGCGGGTAGACCAGCAGCCCTGCGGGCACCGCGAAGGCGGCGTTCTTCGCCTCGTTGGGCAGCCGGCCAAAACCGAGCGGACGTCCGACCCGCACGGGCCGGCCGAGAATCTGCGTCCCGAGTTCGACGAGGCCGGTGAGCTGCGAGGCGCCGCCACTGAGCACGACGCGCCCGTTGGGCTCTGCCGCGAAGGGCGAATCCTTCAGTCTGTCCCGAACCATTTCGAAGATTTCCTCGGCACGGTGCTTGACGATGTTGGCGATGGTGGCGCGGGAGACGATCTGCGGCAGATCCTGCTCGTCACCGGCCGTCGGTACAGACATCAGCTCACGCGAGTCCGATCCGCCGGTGAGGACGGTCCCATATAACGTCTTGATTCGCTCGGCATCGGCAATGGTCGCCGAGAGTCCGCGTGCAAGATCCATCGTGATGTGTTGCCCGCCGACCGCAAAGCCGGCCGCATGCACGAAGCGACCGCCGGCATAGACCGCGATCGTGGTGGTGCCCGCGCCCATCTCGACGACGGCGGCGCCAAGATCGGCTTCGTCGTCGGTCAGCACCGACAGACCGGCCACGTAAGGGCTCGCCGCCATGGCTTCGACATTGAGGTGGCAGCGCTCCACCGCCAGCATCAGGTTCCGCGCCACCGTGGCGTCGCAGGTGACGACGTTCATGTCGACGCCGAACTGGCGCGCAACCATGCCGCGGGGATCTCGGATGCCCTTGGCGCCATCGAGCGTATAGCCGACGGGCAGCGCATGCAGCACAGTGCGGCCCTCGCCGGTGGCATGGCGCATGCCGGTCGAAGTCACACGGCTGACGTCGGCGGGCGTTACCGCTCCGCCGCGGATATCGGCGGCAGCTTCAACCAATTGGCCGGAGAGCCTGCCGCCGGAGACCGACAGCAGCACGGACTCGACCCGCACCTTGGCCATCTTCTCTGCAAGCCCGACGGCCTGGCGCACCGCCTGCTCGCATTCGGCGAGATCGACCACCGCGCCGGCCTTCATGCCGCGCGACTGGATCTGGCTGTAGCCGATCAGTTCGATCGCATGGGTACGTCCGCGCAGGGCCTCGCTCGGCGCCGACGGCTTCAGCCGCGCGATCATGCAGGCGATCTTGCTGGTGCCGATGTCGAGGCAGGCGACGAGGCCGCCGCGCTTGTGCGGCATTGGCCGGGTCTTCGGGGTCTGGGTACGGTCGAGGCCGGTCATGCGGAGTCTCCGGCCTTCTTCTTCTTTTTGTCCTTGAACAGGTCCTCGCGCGCTTTGGCGGCGTCGTCGGACAGCTGCACCACCAGGCGATCGGGCAGGCGCATGTCGACCGCGAGGATGTCGCGGGAGAACAGCCTGTCGTCCTTGTCGAGCCTGGAAAGCGTCGCAAGGGCGTTGCCGACGTCCTGCTCGGGCAGGCGGATGTCGAGACCGTCCTTCAGCCTCAGGTTCCAGCGCCGCTCACCGACGTAGATCGCGGCTTTCGTCACCGAATTCACCTGCGGATAGCGCGCGAGCAAGGCCAGGAAGTCGCGAGCCTGCGTCTCGGCACCCTTGCCCACCACGAGCGGCAGCGACAGGAAGCGGCGGGACACGTAGGGCTCGAGCACGGCACCGTCGTCGGCGATCACGGAGAGCCGGCCGGCCTGCTGCCACAGCGCAAACGCCTTGCGCTCGGTGATCTCGATCATGAGCTGGCCCGGATACAGCTTCAGCACGGTCGCATCCGCGATCCAGGGATTGGCCTTGAGCTTGTCGCGGACGCCATCGGCGTCGAGGAACAGCAGCGAGGAGCGGCCGCTGACACCGCCGATCGCGAGGATCTCGTCCTGGCTGAGCTGCTTGCGGCCGTTGATCACGACGGAGGTGATGCGGAAGCCGGCCGAATTGGCCAGCGCGTTGCGGGCGTCGCCGACAGCTGTGACGAAATCCTGGAGATGGCCACCCTTGACGATGCCGAAGCCGCAGCTTCCGATCAGCAGCAGCACGGTCATGCTGATCCCGACCCGGCGCGGCAGATAGCGCTCGACCAGCGCTACCATGCGCGGCGGCGGCTCGCGCTCGATGATGGGTTTGGCTCTGGTCTTGTTCCTGATCTTGTCGCTCGCGGCAGCGCGCCTTTCGTTGCGCTTCTGCTCCACCCACTCGCGCAGAAGCACGACCGCTCCGACAGCGGCCGCCTTCAGGTCAGCTTGGGGCCTCAGCGATCTGAAAAGCGACCGGGTGAGGCTTCCTGCACCATCCATTGCACGAGCTCGTCAACAGTTTGCCCGCGACATCACGCGGGTCCTGGCGAACATGGACGTCTCGGACTTGCCGGCCGGGTGCTGGTCTTCAGCAGAAGAAGCCTTTCCCCTTCAAAGCGTTCGCTGGAGGTGAGATCACCCGCAACAGCTCACGCGCCGGCAGCCAAAGCGCCATATGCGCCGCCAGCGTTAACCTTCGGCCTTCCTGGTAAACAAAAGGTAAAGTTCGTTAACGCGGAAAGCTTTTTGCCCCGCGCTGTGAGGCATTTATGCCGCGATATCCGGCATTTTACCGGTTTTGGCCGCCAAACCGGGCGGTTTCGGCCGTTTGGCCGTTAACCAGTCCTAATTATTTCCTCACCCGCTGTTCGGCGAGCTCGATCAGGCCGCGCAGGAAGTCGACGAACGCGACGCCTTCGGCCTTCAGCGACTTGGGGTAGAGCGAAGACTTCGTCAGCCCGGGCAGCGTGTTGGTTTCGAGGTAGACCAGACCCTTGTCCGAGACAATGAAGTCCGAGCGCGAATAGCCGGTGCACGACATCGCGCGATGCGCCAGCATCGCCTGCTCTTTCAGCGCGGCGGTGACTTCGGCCGTGAAGCGGCCCGGGCAGATCTCCTGGGTCGACTTCAAAAGATATTTCGCCGCGTAGTCGAAATTGCCCTCGCCCGGAATGATCTCGATCGGCGGCAGCGCGATGATCGAACCGTCCGGCCGCTCCAGCACGCCGCAGGTTGCCTCGACGCCGGCAATGTAGGGCTCGATGACGTACTCCTCGTGCTTGGCCGCATTGCGGACGGCGACGAGGTCCTGCCTGGCGTTGACGAAGATCAGGCCATAGCTCGAGCCGTCCCGCGCCGGCTTTGCGATCAGCCTGCCGTATTCGGCAAATGCCTCGTCGATCGTCTCGAGCGCAATGTTGGCCGGCGGCGTCACGCCACCGAGCGCGGCAAACCGCTTGGCCGCGACCTTGTCGAAGGCGAGATGCGAGGAGGCCGACCCCGATCCGGTGAAGGCCACGCCGCGCGCCTCGCACGTCACCTGCAATTCGCCGTTCTCGGCGCGCCCGCCGTGCAGGCCGAGCACGAGCACGCGACCTTCCGCCTTGGCCTGGTCGAGCGCCTGCTCCAGCGGAATGCCGCGCGTGGCGGGCTTGAACTCGTCCTCGAACGGACGGGCATGATCGAGCAGCTGCTTGGATTGGACGACGTGCACCTTGTCCTGCACGTCCCAGAACCAGAGATCGGCCTCGGGCAGCGCCTGATGCATTGCCTGGGCTGAAGCGACCGAAACCAGACGCTCCCGGTTGGAGCCGCCGAAGAGGATGGTGATTTTCATAGTCCGCGATCTCTCCAACTTATCATTCCGAGGCGCGACGACGTCGCGAGCTATGATGCGCAACTGCGCATCGGAGAATCCATTTTTCCACCGTCTCTGCGGCCCGATGGATTCCGGGCTCTCGCTTCGCGAGCCCCGGAATGACGGTGATCATGGAATTCCAACCCGCTTGATTTCCCAGTGTAGCTCAATTCCGGAATTTGCCTTCACCCGTTCGCGCACGGTCTCGCCGAGCGTTTCGATGTCGTGCGCGGTGGCCTCGCCCGTGTTGATCAGGAAATTGCAGTGCATCTCCGAGACCTGCGCGCCGCCGACGCGCAGACCGCGGCAACCGGCGGCGTCGACCAGCTTCCAGGCGGAGTGGCCGGGCGGATTCTTGAAGGTCGATCCGCCGGTCTTTTCCCGGATCGGCTGCGCGGTCTCGCGATGGCTCTGCACTTCCGCCATGCGCGCGCGGATTGCTTCCGCATCCCTGAGCTCGCCACGAAAACGCGCGGAGGTGAAGATGATGGACGGATCGACGCCGCTGCTGCGGTAGACGAACTGCATGTCGGCGTTGGAGAAGACGTGCTTTGTGCCGTCGCGGCCGATGCCGGTCGCCTCGATCAGCACGTCCCTGGTCTCACCGCCATTGGCGCCGGCGTTCATGCGCAGCGCACCGCCGATCGTGCCGGGAATGCCGAAGTAGAATTCCAGCCCGCCAATATTGGCGCTGGCCGCGACTTCCGCCACGCGCTTGTCGAGCGCGGCAGCACCAGCCGTGACGACGTTGCCGCTTACGCTGGCGTCGCCGAACGCGCGCGGCCCGAGCCGGATCACCACACCTCCAATGCCGCCGTCGCGCACGATCAGGTTGGAGCCGACGCCGACGACGTAGACCGGAATGTCGTTCGGCAGATGTGCCAGGAAATAGGCGAGATCGTCCTCATCCGCCGGCGTGAACAGCACCTGCGCCGGCCCGCCGACGCGAAACCAGGTGAGCTCGGCGAGCGATTGGTTGGCGAGCAGCCGGCCGCGAAGCTCGGGTATCGCGGCCTTGAGATCGGGCGTGATGTCGGGGAAGGTCACGAGATGCCCTCACGTGAGGGAGGCACCCTGTCCCCGTTCCCTCCCCCCTTGTGGGGGAGGGTCAGGGAGGGGGGTAGCCCCAAGCGAGATAGGAGTTCGTAGCTACCCCTCTCCCCCATCCTCCCCCACAAGGGGGGAGGGAGCGCAGTTTGCCGTATGGCGGGCTGGGAGTCCTTCATCAGCATCGTCACCCCAGCGCCTTCAATTCGCCGGGCAGCGCATAGGCCCATTGCGTGATGTTGCCGGCGCCGAGGCAGACGACGAGATCGCCCGATGTCGCGAGACCATTGACGATACGCGCGAGATCCGTCACTGCCGGCAGCGCGATCACTTCGCGGTGTCCATGCGCGCGAAGGCCGGCGACGAAATGGTCGCGGTCAATGCCTTCAATCGGCGCCTCGCCTGCGGCATAGACATCGGCGACGATCACGGCATCGGCATCGTTGAAGCAGGTGCAGAATTCCTCGAACAGCGATTGCAGGCGGGTGTAGCGGTGCGGCTGCACCACGGCGATCACCTTTCCGCTGTAGGAGTCGCGCGCGGCCTTCAGGACAGCCGCGATCTCCACGGGGTGATGGCCGTAGTCGTCGATGACGGTAATGCCGTTCCACTCGCCGGTCTTGGTGAAGCGGCGCTTGACGCCGCCGAAATTTGCAATGGCGCTGCGGATCTTGTCATCCGGGATGCCGAGAGCATGTGCGACCGCAATCGCCGCGGTCGCATTCGACGCGTTGTGCCGGCCGGGCATCGGCAGCGCGAGGTCGCCGATCTCATGCGTTGTGCCGGCCTTGCGGTCGCGGATCACGACCTTGAACTTCGAGCCGCCGCCACCGGCAGTCAGGTCGAGCAACCGCGCATCCGCCTGCGGATTCTCGCCATAGGTGATGATGCGCCGATCCTCGATCTTGCCGACGAGGCTCTGCACGATCGGATGATCGATGCACATCACGGCAAAGCCGTAGAACGGCAGGTTCTCGACGAAGCTGCGGAATGCGTCCTGCACGGCCTCGAACGTCTTGAAGTGGTCGAGGTGCTCGGGGTCGACATTGGTAACGATCGCGACTTCGGTCGGCAGCTTCAGGAACGTACCGTCGCTCTCGTCGGCTTCCACCACCATCCAGCCGCCGGCGCCGAGGCGCGCATTGGAGCCATAGGCATTGATGATGCCGCCGTTGATGACGGTCGGATCGAGGCCGCCGGCGTCGAGCAGCGTCGCGACCATCGTGGTCGTGGTGGTCTTGCCATGGGTGCCGGCAATGGCGACGCAGCTCTTCAGCCGCATCAGCTCAGCCAGCATCTCGGCGCGGCGCACCACGGGAATGCGCTGCGCGCGCGCCGCCATCAATTCCGGATTGTCGCGCTTGATCGCCGAGGACACCACGACGACGTCGGCCCCGTCGACGTTCTCGGCCGCGTGGCCGACTGAGACTTTTGCGCCCTTCTTGCGCAGCCGATCGAGATTGTAATTGTCGGAGGCGTCCGAGCCCTGCACGGCATAGCCGAGATTGACCAGCACCTCGGCGATGCCGCTCATGCCGATCCCGCCGATCCCGACGAAGTGGATGGGTCCGATCTCGCGCGGCAGTCTCATGCTCTGTTCCCTGACCTTGCCGCCTGCGAAGGCGGCATTTGGCGAAGGTGACGGCTCAAATCAGCCGCGTGCCCTTGTATTGGATGCCCCGCTTTAGAAGGCGATGACAAGGGCTTTTTCGCGTCAGATTCCCGCAACTTTGATCACGAGATCGGCGAGCCTCTCGGCAGCATCGAGCCGCCCCGCCCCCTTCGCCGCCACAGCCATCGCCGCAAGGCGCACCGGCTCGGCGGCGAAGCCGGAGATTTCCGCGGCAAGACGGTCCGAGGTGAATTCCGTCTGCGGGATGCGGATCGCGCCGTCGACCTTGGCCAGCACGCCGGCATTGGCGAACTGGTCCTGATCGATCGAGCCGGGCAGCGGCACCAGGATCGAGGGCCGGCCGATCGCGGCAAGCTCGGCAACGGTGCCGGCGCCGGAGCGCGAAACCACCAGATGGTTGGAGGCGAGCCGCGCCGGCAAATCCGTGAAGAACGGCGCAAGCTCGGCATTGATCTTGAGCCTGTCGTAGACCGCACGCACGCGCGCCATGTCCTCGTCGCGCACCTGCTGGGTGAGGATCAGCCGACCCCACAGCGCGGGCTCGAGCCGCTCGATCGCACCGGGCACGATGTCGGCCATGATGCGCGCACCCTGGCTCCCGCCGACGACGAGCAGTCGCAGCGGGCCGCTCGCTTCGGGCGCAGAATATTTCACCGCGGCAGCCGCGAGGATCGCTGGCCGCATCGGCGTGCCGACCGTCGTGGTTTTGCCGGCAAGCGCCGGATCGCGGTCGAGCACGCCGGGCAAGGACGTCGCGATGGCGCGGACGCGACTTGCGAGGAAGCGGTTGGCGCGGCCGAGCACCGCATTGGCGTCGTGAATGATGCCGGGGACGCCGGCGAATTTCGCCGCGACCAATGGCGGCAGGGTCGGATAGCCGCCGAAGCCGACGACGGCGACCGGCTTCAGACGCTTGATCAGACCATAAGCAGACAGCGTGCCGGCGGCGAGCGTGAGGCCGGCATAGGCGAGCTGGAGCGGGTTGCGCCCGCGCGCAGTCTCGCTTGCGACGACGTCGATCATGTCCTTGCTGAACAGCCCGCTGTAGCGCAGCGCGCGCTCGTCGGTGACGAGGCGCACGCGAAAGCCGCGCCGGATCAATTCGACGCCGAGCGCCTCGGCCGGAAACAGATGGCCGCCGGTGCCGCCCGCGGCGAGAAGAATCAGGGGAGACGTGTCCATGGAGACGCCTTTTACAAGGTCTTTCTCGTCATTGCGAGCGAAGCGAAGCAATCCAGACTGCCTCTGCGGAGACAGCCTGGATTGCTTCGTCGCTTCGCTCCTCGCAATGACGAAAACTACGCGTAGCTGCGCATCGCCTCGGCGTGGCCACTTGCCTCGACCTCGGTGCGCGGGCGCAGCCGGGTCAGCGCCAGCATCATGCCGACGCCGTAGGCGAGCGACACGATCGAGGAGCCGCCATAGGAGATGAAGGGTAGCGTCATGCCCTTGGCGGGGATGAGCTGGAGGTTGACGGACATGTTGATCGCAGCTTGAACGCCGAACAGGATGGCAAGCCCGGAAGCTGCGAAGCGCGAGAACATGTCCTCATTGGCATAGGCGCGCGACAGCGTGCGGATGACGACGAAGGCGAACAGCGTCAGCATGGCGAGGCACAGGATGATGCCGAACTCTTCGGCCGCGACCGCGAACACGAAATCAGTGTGGCTGTCCGGCAGGCTGCGCTTGGCAATGCCCTCACCCGGTCCGAGCCCGAACCAGCCGCCGTTGTAGAAGGCCTCCATCGCGGTATCGACCTGGAAGGTGTCACCGGAAGCCGGATTCATGAAGCGCTTGATGCGGCCTGCGACGTGCGGAACGAACAGATAGGCGCTGAACAGGCCGGCGGCGGCAGCGCCCGCAAGGCCGAACACCCAGATCATGCGCATGCCCGCGATGAAGAACAGCGAGCCCCACACCATCAAGACCAGCATGGTCTGGCCGAAATCCGGCTCCATCACGAGCAGCGAGACCAGCATCAGCAGCAGCACCAGCGCCATCGAGGTCGCCGGCATCTCAGGCCGCCTGGTCGATTCCGCGAAAAGCCAGGCCGCGACGACGACGAACGAAGGTTTGGCGATTTCAGAGGCCTGGATGTTGACTCCGAGCAGCGTGATCCAGCGCCGCGAGCCCTTCACCTCCGGGCCGATCGCGAGCGTCAGCACGATCAGGATGATGCTGGCCGCGAAGATGATCAGCGCCGAGCGGCGGATCGCGCGCGGCGACAGGAAGGAGACGCCGACCAGCACGATGCAGGACGGCAGGAGAAACAGCACGTGGCGGCTGAAGAAATGGAAGGGATCGAGCCCGATGCGGGTCGCAACCGGCGGGCTCGCCGCCAGCGACAGGATGACGCCGGTGAGCATCAGCGCCAGGATGGCGCCCATCAGCGGCTTGTCGACGGTCCACCACCACTCGGAAAAGGGGGTGCGTTCTTCACGGGAGAGCATGGGCGGCCGCTTTCGGACAGAGGTCGGTCCATTGGTCGCCGAGGTTGGTTTACGGGTGGTTAATGAGATAAGGATCTTTAGAGGTAGCTTGCGTCGCCCACCACAAATGCGCGTCATACCCCGCGAAGGCGGGGTATCCAGTGCGCCGCGGCTTCACGGCTCAAGCACCGCCTCTGGAATACTGGGTCACCCCCCTTCGCGGGTGACGACAGAGAGAAATGAGAACACAGCGTACCCTCACACCACCGGCTTCACACCCGGCAGCGCCTGCACCAGCTCGCGGAACTTGGTGCCGCGGATCTCGAAATTGCGGTACTGGTCGAAGGAGGCGCAGGCGGGTGACAGCAGCACCACGGCGTCCTGCAAACCGGACGCTTCCGCATCGCGCGCGGCATTCGCGACCGCGACATCGAGCGTCTGGCTGATCTCGTGCGCCACTTGCGCGCCCAGCGTTCCCGAAAACTCCTGCGCCGCCTCGCCGATCAGATAGGCCTTTCGGATGCGCGGGAAGAAGGAGGTCAGGCCAGTGATGCCGCCCGCCTTCGGCTTGCCGCCAGCAATCCAGAAGATGTCGGCAAAGGACGACAGTGCATGCGCGGTGGCATCCGCGTTGGTCCCCTTGGAGTCGTTGACGAACAGCACATTGCCGCGGCGGCCGACCTGCTCCATGCGGTGCGCCAGGCCGGGAAAGCTGCGCAGGCCGTTCTGGAGCACATCCTGGCTGATGCCCATCGCCAGCGCGGCAGCGGCGGCGCAGGCCGCGTTCTGTGCATTGTGCAGCCCACGCAGCGAACCGATGCCGCCGAGCGCGGCGACCTCGCTGCGGGCGCCGCCCGAGGCGCGCACGATCGTGCCGTGCTCGACATAAATTCCGGAGGCGACCGGATTCTTGACGGAGATGCGCACGACGGTCTTTCCGGCGCGGTCAAGCCGGTCGGCGATGTCGCGGCAAAAGCCGTCGTCGACACCGACGATCGAGGTGCCGCCCGCTTGCACGCCGGCGACGAGGCGCTCCTTCACCGCGGCGTAATGCGCGATGGTGCCGTGACGGTCGATGTGATCCTCGCTGACATTGAGCAGAATGCCGACGGAGGGATCGAGCGAGGGCGTGAGATCGATCTGGTAGGACGACATCTCGATCACATGGACGCGGCCCATGCGCGGCGGCTCCAGCGACAGGATCGCGGTGCCGATGTTGCCGCCCATCTGGGTGTCGTAGCCGGCCACCTTGGTCAGGTGCGCGATCAGCGCCGTCGTGGTCGACTTGCCGTTGGTGCCGGTGATGGCGACGAACGGCGCGTCCGGCGCATGCCGCCGCCGCTCGCGGCAGAACAGCTCGATGTCGCCGATCACTTCGACGCCCGCCTCGCGCGCCTTCAGCACGCTCCAGTGCGGGACCGGATGCGTCAGCGGCACGCCAGGTGCGAGCACCAGCGCTGCGAGATTCGCCCAGGAGACGTTGCGCAAGTCCGCGGTGATGAAGCCGGCTTGCGCCGCCTTGGCGACATTCTCGGCGCTGTCGTCACCGGCGATCACCTCGGCGCCGCCGGCCTGCAGGGCGTGGCAGGAGGCGAGCCCCGAGCCGCCGAGGCCGAACACGGCGACCGTCTTGCCGGCAAAGGACGTGACCGGGATCATCGATCGCTCACCGCAGCTTCAGCGTCGACAGGCCGGCAAGCGCCAGCATCACCGAAATGATCCAGAACCGGATCACGATCTGCGGCTCGGTCCAGCCCAGTTGCTCGAAATGGTGGTGGATCGGCGCCATGCGGAAGATGCGCTTTCCGGTGAACTTGAACGATACCACCTGCACGATGACGGAGACCGCCTCCAGCACGAACAGGCCGCCGATCACCGCGAGCACGATCTCGTGCTTCACCGCGACCGCGATCGCGCCCAGCATGCCGCCGAGCGCGAGCGAGCCGGTATCGCCCATGAAGATCGAGGCCGGCGGAGCGTTGAACCAGAGGAAGCCGAGCCCGGCCCCGAGCAGCGCGCCGCAGAGCACCGCGAGCTCGCCGGTACCCGCGACATATTTGATCTGGAGATAGTCGGCGAACACTGCGTTGCCGGCGAGATAAGCGATCATCGCAAAGCTCGCGGTGGCGATCATCACGGGCACGATGGCGAGGCCATCGAGACCGTCGGTGAGATTCACCGCATTGCCGGCGCCGACGATGACGAAGGCGCCAAAGACGACGAAGAACCAGCCGAAATGCAGCACCGTATCCTTGAGGAAAGGAATCGTCAGCGCGGTCGACGCGGGATCGCGATTGAGCCGCACCAGCGCATAGCAGGCGGCCAGCGCAATGACCGCCTCGATCAGCAAGCGAAGCTTGCCGCCGAACCCGGTCGTGGTCTGCTTGGTGACTTTGAGGTAATCGTCATAGAAGCCCACGAAGCCGAAGCCGAGCGTCACCGCGAGCACGATCCAGACGTAGGGGTTGAGCGGATTGGCCCAGAGCACGGTGCCGACCGTGAGGCCGGACAGGATCATCAGCCCGCCCATGGTGGGCGTGCCCTTCTTGCTGAGATGCGATTGCGGTCCGTCGGCCCGGATCGGCTGGCCCTTACCCTGCCGGATGCGCAAGTGATCGATGATCCAGGGGCCGAACAGGAACACGAACAGCGCGCCGGTGACGACGGCGCCACCTGTGCGGAAGGTAATATAGCGGAAGACGTTGAGGAAGGTGCGAACCGCACCGAAGCCCGGAAATGTGTTGGAGAGCTCGATCAGCCAGTAAAACATTCAGAAGGTCCTATGGCGCCTTTGCACGCGAACTTGGCCTTGACCGGCCTCACGTGCCTCACGCGCATTCGCTGGTCTTGGTTGCGCAGGTCTTGGTCATGGTCGGGCGACCTCTAAGAAACCGGACGGCTTCGCGCCGCAAAGGGTGGGATCTGGAACAGCGCCTTCCAAGCAGTTTACGCCTTTGCCTGCAAGGCGGCCACCAGTGCCGGCACAAACTTGTTGACCCAGAACATCTTCTTGCTGCCCTTGACAACCACGACATCGCCTGCCTTCAGCAGGCCTGCGACGGCATTGGGCTGCAGCGTGGCGGGATCGTCATGCCAGCCGAGGGCTTTGCCGGCCGGCAGCACGTCGTGGAGGTGGCGCATCAGCGGCCCGACGCAATAGACGCCGTCGATCCCTGCGAGATGCCCGGCGAGACCGGCGTGATAGCTTGGTGCGTCATCGCCCAGTTCCAGCATGTCGCCGAGCACCGCAATGCGGCGACCGCCGCTCACGTGGCGCGCCTGAAGGCTTTGCAGCGCAGCAGCCACGCTGGCCGGATTGCCGTTAAAACTATCGTCGATCACGGTAACGCCGCCGACGACCTGCTCGACGCCGCGGCCGGTCATGATGCCGACCCGGTCGAGCTTGATCGCGAGCGTCGCCGCATCGAGGCTCGCCGCACGGATCGCGGCGAGTGCCGCAAGCGCATTCTGCACCCGGTGCGGCGCACCCGGCGTGAGGCTGAATGCGAGCTCCTTCTTGCCGATTCCGGCGACCACCTGCCAGCTCTCGCCATGCGGGGCGTGCGTGATCTCGTGCACCTCGGCATTCTCGCCGAAACGTACGACCTTGCCCTTCCATTCGGGCGCCTTGATCCCGGCCGGCAGCACCAGCACGCCGTCCGGGGGCAAACCGAGTGCGATCGACACCTTTTCGCGGCGGATCGCCTCGAGCGAGCCGAGCTTTTCCAGATGCACCGGCTGGACGTTGACGACGAGAGCGACGGTCGGCCGCGTCAATTCGCTGAGCCGCGCGATCTCACCACGCTGGTTCATGCCCATCTCGACCACCCAGAGGCTCGCATCGGGCCTGGCGTTGCACAACGTCAGCGGCACGCCCCAGAAATTGTTGAAGCTCGACGGGCTCGCAAAGGCGTTCGGATAGGCCGCCAGAAATTCCTTGGTGCTGGTCTTGCCCGCGCTGCCGGTCAGGCCGATCACCGGCCCGTTGAAGCGCGCGCGCGCGGCGCGTGCCAGGCCCCAGAGACCGTCGATCAGCGTGTCCTTCACAACAATCTGCGGAATGCGAATCCCCGCGATCTCGTGCGGCACGATCATTGCGGCCGCACCGGAAGCTTCGGCCTTGTCCGCGAACTCCCATCCGTCACGCGCACTGGCGAAGGCCGAGACGAAGCCGCCGCTCGGCGTGCCGCTGAGCGCAACGAACAGGCTGCCCGGCTTCACCAGCCGGCTGTCCTGGGTGACGAGACCGATTGGCGTGTCCGGGAATGTTCCGGCAACACCCAGCGCACGCGCCACTTCGGCAACTGTCCATAGTGGCGCGCTCATGCAACCCTCGACGCTAATGCGGCGGCGACCGCCTCGTGATCACTGAAGGGCAGCAGCTGGCCGCCGACAATCTGCCCGGTCTCGTGGCCCTTGCCGGCAATGAGTAGCGCATCGCCTTCTTGCAGGTCCTCGATCGCGGTGCGGATCGCCGCGGCGCGGTCGCCGATTTCGCGCGCGCCCTTTGCGGTCGCAAGGATTGCAGCGCGAATGGCTTCGGGCCGCTCGCTGCGCGGATTGTCGTCGGTGATGATGACGCCGTCGGCGTTCTCCGCCGCGATCGCGCCCATGATCGGCCGCTTACCGGCATCGCGATCGCCGCCGGCGCCGAACACGACGATGAGTCGTCGCCTGGCGTAAGGGCGCAGCGCCTGCAACGCCTTCGCCAGCGCATCGGGCTTGTGCGCGTAATCGACGAAGATCGGCGCGCCGTTGCGCTCGCCGACGCGCTCGAGCCGGCCCTTGGCCCCTTCGAGATGTTCGAGGCTTGCAAACACATTCGCCGCATCGCTGCCGGTGCCGATCGCAAGGCCGGCCGACACCAGCGCGTTCTCGATCTGGAATTCGCCGACCAGCGGCAGCCGGATCGAATGCCGCTTGCCGCGGTGTTCGAGCGCAAGCACTTGCGAGAAACCTTCGACCACGGCATCGACGAGACGAATGCCCTCGCCTGCGCCATCGCCACTGCGGCCGACGGCCATCACGCGCAGGCCGCGCGCCGTCCCGGCCTCGATCGCTTCAGCCGAGCAATCATGATCGGCCGAGATCACCGCGGCGCCGCCCGGCGGAACCAGTTCGCGAAACAGCCTGAGTTTTGCGGCCAGGTAATGCGCGACGGTCGGATGGTAATCCATGTGGTCGCGCGAGAGGTTGGTGAAGCCGCCGGCGGAGACGCGCACGCCGTCGAGACGATACTGATCGAGCCCGTGCGAAGACGCCTCGAAGGCGAGATGCGTGACGCCGTCGCGTGCGATCTCATCCAGTTGCCGGTGTAGCGCGATCGGATCGGGCGTCGTCAGCGAGCCATAGACCGTGCGCTTCGGCGACACCAGGCCGATGGTGCCGATGCTGGCGGAGACATGCGCGAGCCGCTCCCAGATCTGCCGCGTGAACGCCGCGACCGAGGTCTTGCCGCTGGTGCCGGTCACCGCGGCTATGGTCGCCGGCTGCAAGGGGCAGAAGCTCGCCGCGGCCAGCGCCAGCGCGCGGCGCGGATTGGCGACGCTGATGAACGGCACCTTGCAGGCCGCCGGCGGATGGTCGCCGACAATGGCGACCGCGCCTGCGGCAACGGCCGCATCGATGAAGCGCGCGCCGTCGGTCTTGCTGCCTGCGAGTGCGAAGAAAACATCGCCGCGCTTGACCGCGCGACTGTCGAGCGCAAGCCCTGTCACATCGAGCGCGGCAGCGGCGGCCTCGATCGCGGCATCATTGCCAAGGACATCTTGGCCAAGGAGATCGCGCAGTTTCATGGTCTTCCAGTCGACATGCCGTGCCGGAACGCCGAATCGGCGTAAAATACCGACTCAGCACCGGCGACGGGCTACCCGTTGATTACTGGGTTGCTCTGGATGCTGCAAGAATAAGGCGCTCGGACGGCGGCAGGTCGAAGCGAGGTTCGACGCCCAGAAGCGGCGCGATCCGTTCGATCACCTTGCCGCCCGTGGGCACCGCATTCCAGCCCGAGGTGATGAAGCCGTGGGTCTCCGGCAGCGCCTGCGGCTCGTCCAGCATCACGAGGATCTGATACTTCGGATCGTCGCAGGGCATGATCGCGGTGAAGGAGTTGAGCACCCGCTTCTTGGCATAGCGGCCGTTGATGACCTTCTCGGACGTGCCGGTCTTGCCGCCGACGTAATAGCCTTTGATGTCGGCGGTCTTGGCGGTGCCGATCTCGGCATTCAGCCGCATCAGGAACCGCATCTTGTCGCTGGTCTCCTGCTTGATCACGCGCTTGGCCAGCGCCGCCGCTTCCGCTTCGCTGCGCTTCATGAATGTCGGAGGAATGAGATAGCCGCCGTTCACCAGGGCGTTGATGCCCATCACTGCCTGGAGGGGCGCCACGGACAGGCCCTGACCGAACGCGACGGTAACCGTGTTCAGCTCACTCCAGCGGCGCGGCACCAGCGGAGCCGCACTCTCGGGCAACTCGGTGCGCAGCCGCGTCAACTGGCCCATCTTGGCGAGGAACGCCTTGTGCGCCTCGACGCCCTGGCCGAGCGCGATCCGCGCTGCGCCGATATTCGACGAGTAGGTGAACACTTCCTTGGTGTTGATGAACCGACCGAGCGGATGGCTGTCATGGATGGTGAACTTGCCATAGTGCAGGTTTCCGCGCGCGTCCCACGACGAGTTCAGGTTGATCTTTCCGGAATCGAGCGCCATCGCCAGCGTGAACGCCTTGAACGTCGATCCCATTTCGTAGACGCCGGTGGTCAGGCGGTTGATGCGATCGGGGTCGTGGGCTTCCTTGGGATTGTTGGGATCGAAATCCGGCAGCGAAACCAGCGCAACGATCTCGCCGGTCTTGACGTTGGAGATGATGCCGGACGCCGCCTTGGCGTGGAACTTTTCCTTGGCTTTCGAGAGTTCGTCGCGTAGCGCGTGCTCGACGCGCAAATCGACCGACAGCTCTATCGGCTTTTGCAGCCGGTCGGTGGCAAAGCCGGCGCGGTGGAGATCAGCGAGGCCTTGATTGTCGAGCCACTTCTCCATGCCGGCGATGCCCTGGTTATCAATGTTGACCAGACCGATGAGGTGGGCGACCTCGTTGCCGGTCGGATAGACGCGCTTGTTCTCGCGCAGGAATCCGATGCCGGGAATGCCGAGCTTGTGGATGTCCTGCTGCTGCTTCGGCGTGATCTCGCGCTTGAGCCAGACAAAGCCCTTGCGCGTCTTCAGGCGCTCGCGCACCTCGGCCTCGTCGAGGTCGGGCACGGTCGCGGTCAGCAGCTCGATCGCCTCGTCCTTGTCGATGATGCGGCGCGGCTCGCCGAACAGGCTCGACGCCTTGACGTCGGTTGCGAGGATCGCGCCGTTGCGGTCGACGATGTCGGGCCGCGCGGTCGCGACCACCTCCTGCGCCGCGGCGCGCCGTGCACTGTGGGCGTCGGCGCCGATCGCAAACATCACGAGCCGGCCGCCGATCAGCGCATAGACCCCGGCGAAGGCGAGGATCGCCAGCCCGACACGCGCCCGCGCCTTGGCGGCACGGTCGACATTGCGCCCGTAGAGCAGGCTGCGGATCAGCCGCTGCCGCCAAGGCTCATTTGATTTCTCGACAGGCTTGGCCGGAGTTGCAGCACTCATTGCTTGTCCTCGGGCTGAGGCACCGAGCCCGTCACCGCATCCGGATCGCTCGCAGCCTCGATGGTGTTGAGCATGGCCCCGATCGGGTCGGGCTCGCCTGGCCTGAACATCCGCGGCGGACGCTCCGGCAGGTTCTTCAATGAGTCATATTGCGTCGCGTTGATCTGCTTCAGCGGCAGATGCCGCTCGGCAAGGCCTTGCAGGCGCAGCGGCGCATCGAGCTTGGCCCATTCGGACCGCAGCGACGCGATGGCGTCGCGCTGCTCGCGGATCTCCGCATGCAACCGCAAAACCTTCTCGGTGCGGGCCGTGGAATCCATCTTGATCCGGTAGACATAGGCGGCCGCGAAGATCAGCGCGCCGATGACGAGGAGGTGGATGATGCGCATGCGCTAGCCACCCCTCATCACGTCGGAGAGTCTTGGCCATGACGACGGCTCGCCGTCGTCATGCGCGGGCGCAGCCGTACGCTCGGCGGCACGAAGTTTAGCGGAACGGGCACGCGGATTGCGCGCAACTTCCTCTTCGCCTGCGATCACCGGCCGCCGCGTCAGAAGCTGGAAACTCGGCGCTGTCTGCGCCATTTCCGGCAGATGGCGCGAGCCGCCGCCGGTCCTGGATCGCTCGGACAGGAAATTCTTGACGATGCGGTCTTCCAGCGAGTGGAACGAGACCACCACGAGCCGGCCGCCAGGCCGCAGCACGCGTTCGGCTGCCGCCAGCGCAGTCTGGAGTTCCTCGAGCTCTTCGTTGACGAAGATGCGCAGGGCCTGGAACGTCCGCGTCGCGGGGTGGATGTCCCCGGGCTTTGAACGAACCACCCTGGCGACGAGATCGGCGAGCGCGCGCGTGGTCGTGAAGGGCGTCTCTTGTCGGTCCGCCACGATGGCGCGGGCGACGCGGCGCGAATGCCGCTCCTCGCCGAAGAGATAAATGATGTCGGCGAGATCAGCTTCCGAGGCGCGCGCGACAACGTCGGCCGCGGTCGGCCCCGACTGCCCCATCCGCATGTCGAGCGGACCGTCGAGGCGGAACGAGAAGCCGCGACCGGCCTGGTCGAGCTGCATCGAGGAGACGCCGACGTCCATCACGACGCCGTCGACGGCGTCGACACCTTGCGCCGCGCAGACCTCATCAAGGTTCGAAAAGCGGTCCTCGACCAGCGTCAGCCGGCCCGCGGAGCGCTCGACCAGCTCGGCACCATCAGCGATCGCGGTGCGGTCGCGATCGATTGCGATCAGACGGGTTCCCGGCACGTCGAGGATGGCGCGGCTGTAGCCGCCGCCGCCGAAGGTGGCATCGACATAGATGCCGCCCTCGCGCGGTGCGAGATAGTCGATGGCCTCGCGGCCAAGGACGGGGATATGCGGAACCGAGCTCATGCGGCACGCCTGCCGAGCGCCCAAGTGGACGTCCGAACGAACATCCATACCAAATTGGGGGCGGGCAAGCCCATTGCGCCTCGAATTGTTCCGCGTCGCGGCGGTTCCACGACCCAACCCCTGTGCAACATGGCTGCCGAACCCGGTCGCCCCGGACAGCAAGCCCGGTGTTCCCAGTGGAATTTGTCGGGCAGCCATGGAATTTCGAGCCAAAAACGCTTTGGCCGCCTCCGGACGCGGGTCGGCTCTTCACCTCTCAGTAACGGCCCTTAGCGTTAAGAAAGCGTTGATCGTTTCCTTACAAGTGGAAAAGGTCGCGAGCCGGTGATGCTTCATCCACACACAAGGCGCAAAATGCATCCGTTAACCGCCCCGCGCGATTGCGCCGGCGGGAGGGTAAAGGAATAGTAAAGTGAGGGCCTTAACGGCCTATGGTTCCCCCGTTCGATTTGAGCTGCCTATGCCGCCCGGTTCGCCCGCGCCACCTGGACCCGACTCGAAGCGTCAACGCGTTCTCCCGGTTCCCAAGACTGCGGCGATCATGCGGACGTTCGACCCGGATTCCTCAATCGTGTCGGACATCATCCCCTCGCCGAACCACGGCGACCGCAACAAGGGACGGCAGCCCGATATGATCGTGCTGCACTATACCGGCATGCCCGACGTCGAGGGCGCATTGGCGCGCCTCTGCTCCGTCGGCACCGAGGTCTCGGCGCACTATGTCGTGCTCGAGGACGGTCGCATCGTGCAATGCGTGCAGGAGGCCAAGCGCGCCTGGCACGCCGGCATGTCGTCCTGGGCCGGCGAGGACGACATCAACTCGTGCTCGATCGGCATCGAGATCGTCAATCGCGGCCATGACTGGGGCTATCCGGAATTTCCGCTGCGCCAGATCGCGGCCGTGATCGCGCTGTGCCGCGGCATCATGCTCCGCCGCAAGGTTCCGGCGCACCGGGTGCTCGGCCATTCCGATGTCGCGCCGGCGCGCAAGAAGGACCCCGGCGAAAAATTTCCGTGGCATTCGCTGGCAAATTCTGGCGTCGGCCATTGGGTCACGCCCGCACCTGTCGTGCGCGGCGAGAGCCTCATGCTCGGCACCATCAGCGACGAGGTGCTGAGCCTGCAGCAGGCGCTCGCCAGATACGGCTACGGCGTGCCGCTGACCGGCAAATACGACGCTGCGACGATGGAAGTCGTCACCGCCTTCCAGCGCCATTTCCGCCCGGCGCGCCTCGATGGCGTCGCGGATCATTCGACGCTGTCGACATTGCAAGCGCTGCTGGCGAGCCTACCGGCGGAAGGGACGGCGGTGGCGGCGAAGTGACGATGCTAGCCACATGCTCGTCATTGCGAGGAGCTCTTGCGACGAAGCAATCCAGACCGTCTCAGCGGAGGCAGACTGGATTGCTTCGCTGCGCTCGCAATGACGGAGGTTTTGGCGGCTAGCCAAGTTCGTTCATCCGCCGCGCATACAATCTCCGCAGCGGCTCCAACTGTGTCGCCTCCGTCGCCGCAACATACGCAGCGCGCGCCTCGTCCTTCCGTCCAAGCCTCCGTAACAAATCCGCCCGCACCGCGGGCAACATCTCATAGCCTTCGAGCGCGCCGCGCGCGGCGATTGCGTCGACGAGATCGAGCGCGCGCGCCGGACCGTCGACCATCGACACCGCTGCTGCGTGGTTGAGCTCGATCACCGCAGATGGGTTGATCCGCAGCAACACCTCATAAAGCCCGGCGATCTGCGGCCAGTCGGTTTGCGCGTAGCTCGGCGCGCGGGCATGCAGTGCGGCAATCGCGGCCTGCACCGCATAAGGGTGCGGCCGGCCGGGCGCACGAAGCGCGTCGTCCACCAGCAGCAATCCCGCCTCGATCTGCGCGCGATCCCACAGCGTGCGGTCCTGTTCTTCCAGCAGCACGATGTCGCCGGCCGCGGTCTCGCGCCCGGCGCGCCGCGCGTCATGCAGCAGCATCAGCGCGAGCAGGCCTTTGATCCCGGCGCGACCGGGCATCAGCCGATCGAGCAAGCGGCCGAGCCGAATGGCTTCGACCGCGAGGTCGGGCCGCATCAGGTCCGTGCCCGAAGTCGCCACATAGCCTTCGGTGAAGACGAGATAGATCACGGCGAGCACGCCGTCGAGCCGCGGCGCCAGCGCGTCGCGCTCCGGCACCTCGTAGGGTATGCCGGCGAGCCTGATCTTCTGCTTGGCGCGGACGAGCCGCTGCGACATCGCCTCTTCGCTGACCAGAAAGGCGCGGGCGACCTGCGCGGTGGAGAGGCCGCAGACGGTGCGCAACGTCAGCGCGACCTGGACCTCGGGCGCAAATGCGGGATGGCAGCAGGTGAAGATCAGCCGCAGCATGTCGTCGTCGAGCATTGCCGGCGGCTCGTCGGGCGCGTGCGCATTGAGCTCGAGCTCATGCACCAGCGCCTGCTGCTTGGCGCGAAAAACAGCCCGGCGGCGGATGCGGTCGATCGCCTTGTTGCGGCCGATATTGACCAGCCAGGCGCGCGGATTGTCGGGCACCTCGCACGTAGACCAACGCTCCACCGCGACCGCAAAGGCATCCTGGAGCGCATCCTCGGCGAGATCGAAATCGCCGACGAGGCGGATCAGCGTGGCCAGCGCCCGCCCCGCCTCGTCGCGAAAAATTCGATCGATGTCGGCCGGAGAGATCACTTGTAGATCATGACCGGCCTGACCTCGATGGATCCGTCCCGGGCCCCGGGAATCCGCGCGGCCAGCGCGATGGCGGTGTCGAGATCCTTGGCTTCGACCAGATAATAGCCGCCGAGTTGCTCACGCGTTTCCGCGAACGGGCCGTCGGTCGTGAGAGTCTTGCCCTCGCGCACGCGCACGGTGGTCGCGGTGGTCGTCGGCTGCAGTCCGTCGCCGGCCTTGAAATGGCCACTCTGGACAATGGACTGTGTATAGGTGCCGTACTCCGCCGACATCTTCTGGCGGTCCTCCGGGGTCATCTTGCTCAATTCCGCTTCGTTCCGATAGATCAGTAGCAGATACTGCATCGCTTACTCCTGTTGTTCGGCTGGGTTGCCGACATCCAGTCGAACGGGCCACACGTCAAACGACACCTTCAGGATAAATTATTTGCAAGCCGCGTGCGCGGCGATCTCCGCTTGACGGAACCGTCACAAATGCCCATGCGTAAGCCGTCAGTCGGCCGGACGGCCGCCCTTGCAAGTGCCGAAAGGCCGCCGGGGAGGAAAGTCCGGGCTCCCTTGACATGCGGTGCCGGATAACGTCCGGCGAGGGTAACCTCAGGGAAAGTGCCACAGAGAACGAACCGCCCTGCTTCGCCTTCGGGCTTCGCAGGGCAAGGGTGAAAAGGTGCGGTAAGAGCGCACCGCGGCTCCGGCAACGGGGCCGGCATGGTAAACCCCACCGGGAGCAAAACCGAATAGGGACGGCTTAAGCGGGCTGTTCGCGCAAGCGATAACGCCGCGGGGCGATGTCAGGCCCGCCGTCCGGGTAGGTTGCTCGAGGCAATGTGCAAACATTGCCCCAGAGGAATGGCCGTCACGCATCGCCGGCGCAAGCAGGCGGTGCCCTACAGAACCCGGCTTACAGGCCGGCTGATATCTTGCAACGAGGGGTTCGATGCTGACCGCATCGGACCCCTCACCATTTTCTTCTCCGTCATTCCGGGGCGTGCGCAGCACGAACCCGGAATCCATCAGGCCGCAGAGTCGGTGGACGAATGGATTCCGGGTTCGCGCTTTGCGCGCCCCGGAATGACGCGTCGGTTAGTGCCGCGCCGCTTTCGCAAGGACAAGCTGCCCTGCCTCGCGCCGCAGCTTGCTCGCCTCGAACCCGTGCATGCCGAGCTGCCATTGCAGTCCGACGATGGCGCCCTTGGTCGGCTGCAGCAATGCGAGCGAGGCGAACAGCGTCACCGGCAGCCACACCGCCAGTTGCAGCCAGACCGGCGGCGCATAGGCAGTCTCGACCGCGAGGATCGCGGGCACCACGAGATGGCCGACCAGGACCATCACGAGGTAGGCCGGAAAGTCGTCGGCGCGCTGGTGAGACAGCTCCTCGCCGCAGTGGTCGCAACTATCGGCGACCTTCAGGAAGCGGCCGAACATGTGCCCTTCCCTGCAGTTCGGACACTTGCCGCGAAAACCGCGCCATATCGCCTGTGCCAGAGAGACTGAACCGGTCGCCATGACCCCACCTCTTTCTTTTCAACGATCCATACAATAATATCTTGCATCCATACATTCAAAGAATATGGGCCATATTTGCATGGATTGGATCCCTACAATCTCGGAGCTGAGCGGACCGCGCTACCAGCGCATCGTCGATGCCATGGAGGCCGATATCGCGGCTGGCCGGCTGGTGCGCGGCCAGCAATTGCCGACGCAGCGCGCGCTGGCAAAAGCGCTCGACGTCGACCTGACCACGGTGACGCGCGCGTACACCGAGGCGCGGCGTCGCGGGATCCTGGAGGCCCGGGTCGGGCAGGGTTCGTTCGTGTCGGAGACCAGCGCGCGCCGCGCGGTCGACGTGCCGCATCCCGTCGCGATCGACCTCTCGATGAACGTGCCGCCGCATCCTCTCGAAGCGCAGCTCGACGAGCGCATCATCGCGGGGCTCGAGGTCATCCGCGCGCAATCGGGATTGACCGCGCACCTCAACTACCAGCCGCCCGGCGGCAGCGCGCATGAGCGCGAGGTCGCAGCAAGGTGGATGCGCGCACGCGTTCCGCGTGCGCATGCCGACCGGCTCGTGATCTATCCGGGCGCGCAGACGATCCTGTTCAACCTGCTCGCCTGCCTCGCGCGGCCCGGCGACGTCGTGCTGACGGAGGCGCTCACCTTCCCGGGCATCAAGGCGGCCGCGGCGCGGCTCGGCGTCAAGCTCGCCGGGGTCACGATGGATGATGGCGGTATCCTGCCCGACGCACTGGCAAAGGCTTGCCGCGCGCTTAAGCCAAAAGCCGTCTACCTCATCCCGACGCTGCACAATCCGACCACCGCCACGCTTCTCCCTGAGCGGCGTAGCGCGATCGCAAAAATCATCCGCGATGCCGGCACCACGCTGATCGAGGACGATGCCTACGGGCTGCTTGATCGCTCGGCGTCGCCGATCGCCAACCTCATTCCGGAGCGAACGTATCTGGCGACGACGCTGTCAAAATGCATCGCGCCGGCGCTGCGCGTCGCTTATCTTGTGACGCCCGACAGCGGCGCGCAGCAGGAGCTGCGGAGCCATTTGCAGGCCACCGTGCAGATGCCGGCCCCGCTGATGGTCGCGCTGGTGACGCATTGGCTCGAAAACGGCATCGCCGACCGCATCATCACCGCCATCCGCAACGAGGCCGTCGGCCGCCAGCAACTCGCGCAGCGCGCGCTGAAGGGCTTTCAGTTCCTGGCCAAGCCGGCCGCGCATCATCTGTGGCTGCGGCTGCCCGAAGGTCGCCCCGACGTCGCGGCACATCTGTTGCGCAACGGGCTCGCAGTCGTGGCCGCCGATGCCTTTGCAGTCAATGGGACACCGCCGCATGCGGCGCGTGTTTCGCTCGGCGCGGCGCGGAACAGAGCGGAATTGGCGGAGGCGCTACGCATCCTCGTCGGCGCGTTGCACAAGCCCGCCGACAGCAAGCAGATCGTCTAGAGCATGATCCGAACGCCCGCCTCGCGCCATCACGCTTGCGTGCGGCTTTGAGATTGACCGCTCCGGTCGCATCTGTGCTATGCGCCAAGCGGCGGTCACCGCTTCGGGATCGCTGGAAGCGACAGGAATTCACCCGTGGAAGCGTCCAACTATGCGTTGCTGCTGTTCGGCGCGCTGGCCGGCGGCTTCGTCTCGGGGCTGGCCGGATTCGGCACGGCGCTTATGGCGCTCGGCATCTGGCTCTACGTGCTGCCGCCCTCGCACGCGGTGCCCTTGGTGCTGATCTGCTCGGTGATCGCGCAGACCTCGACGCTGCCGTCGATGTGGAAGAGCTTTGACCTTTCGCTGGTGTGGCCGTTCCTGATCGGCGGCCTCGCCGGCGTGCCGCTCGGGATCATGATGGTGGCGTCCGCCGATCCAAAAGTGTTCAAGCTGAGCGTCGGCGTGCTGATCCTGATCTTTTCGACAGCGCTCTATCTCAACAAGAAGCCGCTCGCCGTCACGTTCGGCGGCCGGATCGCCGACGGCGCGATCGGCTTTGCCGGCGGCATTCTCGGCGGCCTCGCCGGCCTGTCGGGGCCGCTGCCGATCCTGTGGGCCAACATCCGCGGCTGGAATAAGCAGGAGCGGCGCGGCATCTTCCAGCTCTTCAATTTCACCGTGCTCGCAACCGCTTTGGTGTTGCAGACTGCCTCGGGCCTCGTCGCCTTCAAGGTGGTCGGGCTCGCGCTGGTCGCCTTTCCGGGCACGCTGATCG
Source organism: Bradyrhizobium hipponense (assembly GCF_008123965.1). Lineage (GTDB taxonomy): Bacteria > Pseudomonadota > Alphaproteobacteria > Rhizobiales > Xanthobacteraceae > Bradyrhizobium > Bradyrhizobium hipponense. The sequence goes on from NZ_VSTH01000099.1 coordinate 32,677, forward strand.
GCGCATGGGCCGGCGCGCGCGTCTATCACGCGCTGAACGACAAGCATTTTGGCGATGTCGTGCTCGGCCTTCTGTTCGTGTCGGGTCTTACCCTCGTCTGGAACAGCATTGCCGCGCTGTAGGGGAAAAGCGTGGGGCCTTGCTACGCCGGCTCGCGCACCGGTGGCGCAACGGGTTCGGGATCAGACGGCTCCGTAGCCTTCGCCTGTGCTGGCGGCGCAAGGCGCTTCCTGAACTCCCGCAGCAACAGCCACACGCTCAGGGCGGCCTGCAGCGTCGTGGTCGCAATCGACAAGTACCAGACATGCTCCATCCGGAAGCCCGGCCACGTGGAGATCCAGACCGACGGCAGAGAATAGGTGAGGACCCGCGTTGCCGAGGTCCACAACACTGGCGTGGTGTTGCCAAGCCCCTGAAACATGCTGGAGCAGATGAAGATCAGCCCCTGCGCCACCATGTTGAGCGAGATGATACGCAAAAAAAGCGACGCAACCGCCATCGTTTCCGGATCGTTCGAGAACCCGGCAAGCAGCAGACCAGGCGCGAACTGCGCGACGATCAGAAAAGCCATCATCACGGCGGTCGCAATAAGCGACGCCTTGACAAAGGTCTCTCGCACGCGCGCCCCATTGCCTGCACCGAAATTCTGGCCGGCGATTGGCCCTGCAGCAAGCGCGATGGCGAGCGCCGGCATCTGGATCAAGCCGAGCAGACGCGTGCCGATGCCAAATCCTGCCTGCGCCGCCGGACCAAAAACGCTCAGCACGTAATAGCCCACGGCCATGATGATGAAGACCATCACGAACTCGCCGCCTGCCGGCAGCCCGACATTGAGAATTCTCCTCCAATCCCGAAGCTGCGGCCGCCATTGCGCGGGATGAAAGGCGACGTAACGCTCCCGCCTGAGGAAATAGACAAGCAGCATCAGCACGCCGATGAAGACCGCGATGGAGCTTGCAAGGCCCGCTCCGGCGACACCCAGCGCATGTCCAGTGCCCCAGCCCGTGATCAGCACCGGCGCGAGCGCGATGTTGATGGCCACGGCAAGGACCTGCACCAGCATACTGGGCCGCACGATGCCGGTGGCACGCAATGCGGACGCCATCACCTGTGTCGCGAATTGCAGCGCCAGCGCCGGCATGAACCAGAGCAGATAGGTCGTGCCGGCCTCGATCGTGGCTTCGTCCGCTGCAATCGCGCGCATATAAGGGCGCGAGAGTGCAAAACCCCCGGCCAATGTCAGCAACCCGAACAGCAGGGACAGGACGACCGCCTGGTTAAACACGAGATTGGCGTCGTCGAGGTCCTTGCGCCCCACGGCGTGCGCCATCAGCGCCACTGTGCCGACGCCGAGCACCTGCATCAGCGCATTGACGAGAAAGCCCGCATTGCCGGCCGCAGCGACGCCGGCAACTGCGGCATCGCCGAGCCCTGCCACGAAGTACAGGTCGACCAGCTGGCAGATCATGATCGTGATCATGCCGACCACGATCGGTGGCGCCATGCTCAGGATGTGGTTCACGATGGAGCCGCGTGTCAGGTCCTTCATCTCATTCCCCCTCGAGGACGTGACGGCGGGACGATCGTCCCGCTGCCGCGCGCCTCATTCCGCTGCTGCGACGTGCCCGAGTTCCACCACCTGGCGCTCGAACAGGCCGCGGTAGATGCCCCCTAGCTTGCCCGCGAGCGTGGCATGGGTGCCTTGCTCGACGATCTCGCCGCGGTCGAACACCAGGATGCGATCGAGGCTGCGCACCGTCGACAACCGGTGCGCGATCACGATCGAGGTGCGGCCCTTCATCAGCCGCTCCATCGCCTGCTGGATCAGCGCCTCCGATTCCGAATCCAGGCTCGAGGTCGCCTCATCCAGGATCAGCACCGGCGCATCGGCGAGGAAGGCGCGCGCCAGCGCCACGCGCTGCCGCTCGCCGCCCGACAGTTTTACGCCGCGCTCGCCGACGAGGGTGCCGTAACCCTTCGGCAGGCGCAGGATGAAGTCGTGCGCATTGGCGAGCCGCGCCGCCTGCTCGATCGCCTCCAGGCTGGCGCCGGGCCGGCCGTACGCGATGTTCTCGGCGAGCGAGCGATGAAACAGGATCGGATCCTGCTGCACGATCGCGATCTGGCTGCGCAACGATTGCTGCGTGGCCTTCGCGATGTCCTGCCCGTCGATCAGGATGCGACCGCCCGAGACGTCGTAGAGCCGCTGCACCAGCTTGACGAAGGTGGTCTTGCCGGAGCCGGAGCGGCCGACGAGGCCGACCCGTTCGCCGGCGCGGATCGTTACCGACAGGCCGTCGTACAACGGCGCGCGATGGCCGCCATAGTGGAACGTGACGTCGTCGAACACGATCTCGCCGCCCTCGATCGCGATCGGCTGCGCGTCGGGCGCATCGGCGATCCCGATCGGCTCGTCATGGATCGCCACCAGCTCCTCCATGTCGTTGACCGAGCGCTGCAGGTTGTTGATGTGCATGCCGACGTCACGCAGGTAGGCGTGGATGACATAGTAGCTGGTCAGCACATAGGTGACGTCGCCCGGCGAGGCGTGCCCAAACATCCAAAGCAGCACCGAACCGCCTATCACGGAGGCACGTAAGGCCAGCAGCACCGCGAGCTGCGCCAGATTGGTGTAATTGTAGCGCAGCCAGGTCCGCCGCACGCGCACGCGCCAGCGGTTGATGACACGGCCAAGCCGTGCATCCTCGCGCGCTTCCGCGCCGAACGACTTCACCACCGCGTTGCATGTCAGCGCGTCAGCCAGCGTGCCCCCGACCTTGGTGTCCCAGGCGTTGGAAACCCGCGCGGCCGGCGCGATGTAGCGCGTGGAGAACAGCACCGTCATCGTGACATAGACCAGCGCACCCAGCGCGATCACCGCGCCAAGCGAGGCCCAGTGCACGCCGAGCAGGATCATCGACCCGATCAGCACCAGCAGCGAGGGCGCCAGCGCCATCAATATGGTGTCGTTCAACAGGTCGAGCGCCCACATGCCGCGGGTGACCTTGCGCACCGTGGATCCGGCGAAGGAATTGGCGTGCCAGTCGGTCGAGAAGCGCTGCACACGCATGAAGGCGCCTTCGGCGACCTCGGACATGATCTTCAGCGTGAACGGCACGATGGCCTGGAGGCCGGTCAGCCGCAGCGCCATGGAGGCTGCGCCCAGCGCCACGATTCCGCCCAGCGCCACCAGCGCCGCGTGACGCGCATCCGGATCGAACGGGCCGCGCGTCAGCGCGTCGACCAGATGTCCCGAGAACACCGGCATGAACAGATCGGCGATGGTCGCCCCCAACAGGCCGCCGGCCACGATGAACGTGCGCCCCGGCTGCTTGAGCCAGTGCCGGAATACGAAAGGCAGCACCACGCGTATTGCCGCGGGCTTTTTTGACAGAACGGTCATGGCATCACCCGGCCGCATCTCGCGCGGGCCGGCTCCATCAATGGACGCAGGCCGGCCGCGAGGGCCGAGACGGCGTCACTTAAGATTGGCTTTGACTTGGGAAGCGGAGCGATCGGGGCCTGGCGCCCGATCGAAGCTGGCGGAAATGACCTCTAGAAGGCCGAGCACATACCGAGCCAGAACATCATCGAGCGCGGGCGTGCGATCTGCAAATGCGACGAAATCATGCAAATCCTCCCCGGTTCGATTCAATGAGGTGCGCTTTATAGATGTATCGCTTGCGATTTGCAACACGGCTCGCGCGAGATCAAGCGCGAGTGTTGCAATTTAGTGCGCATCGCCGCCGGCGCCGAACGGCGAAGCCGGCTTTTTCAGCAGCATGACCGTGAGACTGAGGGCGAGATAGAACAGTGTCAGCATGAAGAAGGCATCACCAAAGCTCATCACCACGGCCTGGCGGTGTACGATCTGGCTGAGCTGCTTCATCGCCATCAGCGTGGCGTCGCCGAGCCCCTGAAACTTCTGCATGAACATGTTCAGCGTTTCGGTCGCGGTCGCATTGCCCCAGGTCACGCGCTCCTGGAGACGCGTGATGTGGAGGTCGGTGCGGTCGTTGAGCACGGTGTTGATTACGGCCAGTCCGACCGCGCCGCCGAGATTGCGCATCAGGTTGAACAGGCCCGAGGCGTTCTTGACCCGGTCCGGCGCCAGCGTGCCGAGCGCGATGTTGTTGGTCGGCACCATCGCGAACATCATGCCGATGCCGCGCAGGATCTGCGGCATCAAGAGTTCGTAGAAGTCGTAGTCGCGCGTGATCCATGTCATCTGGTAGGAGCCGATCGCGAACACGACGAGGCCGAACGCGATCATGTAGCGCATGTCGACCTTCGCCATGAGCCGGCCGACCAGCGGCGCAACCAGGAACATGGTGATCCCGGAGACGAACATGGTTTCGCCGATCATCAGCGCGCTGTAACCGCGCACTTCGGCGAGATAGCGCGGATAGATGTAGGTCAGGCCGTAGAGGCCGATGCCGATGCAGAACTGGAGCAGGCAGCCGATCGCGAAATTGCGGTCGGAGAAAGTGCGCAGGTTGACGATCGGCTCGGCCGCCGTGAAGACGCGCCAGAAGAAGGCGATCGCCGAGATGGCACAGATCCAGGCGCAGATCGCGACCGAAGCATCCTGCATCCATTCATATTGCGGGCCTTCCTCCAGCACGTATTCCAGCGTGCCGAGGAAACCGGCCATGAAGATCAGGCCCCACCAGTCGAAGCGGTCGAGCAATTCGAAATGCGGCTCGTCGAAATCGACCAGCGCCAGCACGCCGATGGTGATGCCGATGCCGGGCACGACGTTGATGAAGAACAGCCAGTTCCACGTCATCAGATCGGTGATGTAGCCGCCCACCGTCGGCCCGATGGTGGGGGCCAATGTCGCGACGAGGCCGATGATGGGACCGACGATGTGGAATTTCGAGCGCGGGAACACGGTATAGGCGGAGGCGAACACCGTGGGGATCATGCCGGCGCCGAGAAATCCCTGGAGCGCGCGCCACAGGATCATCTCCTCGATCGTGGAGGCAAAGCCGCAGAGCAGGCTCGAAATGGTGAAGCCGGCCGCCGAGATTGCGAACAGCAACCGCGTGCCGAAAGCGCGCGACAGGAAGCCCGATAGCGGGATCGCGATGACTTCGGCAATCAGATAGGCGGTCTGGACCCAGGAGACTTCGCTGGAGCTGGCCGACAGGCCGGCCTGGATTTCGCTCAAGGACGCCGAGACGATCTGGATGTCCAGGATCGACATGAACATCCCGAACACCATGACGATGAAGGCGATCAGCCGCTTCGGCGCGATGCGCTCCGAAGCCGGGGCCGCCATCATGGCCGGTGAAGCAGTCGTGGCATCGGCCATGGCGTTAGCTCTCACTCAAGCCGCAGGTTCGTCTTACCTCTCCTGCTTGCGGGAGAGGTCGACGCGCTCGAAGAGCGCGGCGGGTGAGGGCTCTATCCTCTCGGGGTGTCTCCCTAGCGGAGACATCCTCTCCCCTGCCCTCTCCCGCAAGCGGGAGAGGGCGCGCAGCGTCGCTCGGGGCTATGGCGCAGCTGCGCATCATCGCAGCCAATCCTACTGCGGGTGAATCGCGGTGGGATCGTCGAGATCGATCTCGCTGTCGGCGTCGGCCGCGCCCTTGTTGGTGTCGACGGTCGCATAGACCGACATGCCGGCGCGGAGCAGGTTCTGCTTGGCGACAGCCTTGGGCACGCGGATGCGGACCGGCACGCGCTGCACGATCTTGGTGAAGTTGCCGGTGGCGTTGTCCGGCGGCAGCAGCGTGAACACCGAGCCCGCGCCCGCTGCGATGCTGTCGACGACGCCGGCGAATTTGCGCATGCCGTAGGCATCGACCTTGATCGTCACCGGCTGGCCGGGGCGGATGCGCTTGAGCTGGGTTTCCTTGAAGTTGGCGTCGATATAGACGCTGTCGAGCGGCACGACGTTGCCGAGACGCTGGCCGACTGCGACGAAGTCGCCGGCGCTGACGAGGCGGTTCGAGAACGTTCCGTCGACCGGCGCGCGTACGGCGGTGAAACTGAGATCACGCTCGGCCTTGGCGAGGGTGGTCTTGAGCTCGGCGAGCTGCGCCTGCGCTTCGGCCTGCTGCGCCTTGGCGACGTCGACATTGCTGACGGCGACGTCATAGGCGGCCTGCGCGGCCTTGACCGCCGCGGCGCCCTGGTCACGCCCAGCTTCCGAGGATTCGAATGTGGCACGCGAGGCAAAGCCCTTGCTGTTCAGCGCCTGCTGCCGCTCGTAATCAAGATCGGCGCGCTTGAGACCCGCTTCCGCGGAGACCAGCTGCGCCTTGGCTTGCGCGACCTGGCTGTCGAGAGCAGCAACCTGGCGTCCGATGCGATCGATCGTGGCCTGCTGGGTCGCGATCCGGGTCGCGGCGGCATCGACCGCGATCTTGTAGTCGCCGTCGTCGATGCGCAGGACGATATCGCCGGCGCGCACCAGCGTGTTGTCGCCGGCGAGGATCGAGGAGATGTGACCGGCGACGCGCGCGCCGAGCATGGTGTTGTTGGCGCGAACATAGGCGTCATCGGTGGAGACGTAGAAGCGGCCGACCAGCGTGTAGTAGCCGGCATAGCTCGCGGCCGCGAGCGCCAGCATGAGGCCGACGCCCATCAGGACAAATTTGCGTTTACCGGATTTGGGCGCGGCCGCAGCGGTTGCATTCGGAGCCGGCTTGTCGGTCACCGGCTTCTCCAGCGCCTCGCTGGTGCGGCGCTTGGTCTCTTCGGTCACATGGGAGCGCAACTGCCCGGCGATCGCTGCAGATGTCTCGCTCGCAGCTTCAGTGTTCGCGGGGGTCGTCTCTACCGCTTCCTCGCGAAGGACGCGCGCAGCCTGGTCTCTCGATGCGGCCATAAAGGCCTCCCCAACAAAAAAGCGCGACCCCGGACGGGCCGTCGTGCGGCCCGATCCTGTCGCCTATCCCAAATACCATTGACCGAACGGTTCGGTCAATATACATATTCTGCCCGGCAGAACCTTACCGGCCCGAATCCTCTATTTGGGTTTCAGGATCCAAACCCTGCGGCAAAACCTTTCGAGACCCTAAACCAATGGTTGCAGCCGAGCACGAACATCTGCACGTCGTCTCCGAAGAGGACAGCTCGAAACGCCGCCAGATTCTGGACGGTGCCCGCAAGGTGTTCATGGATCTCGGCTTTGACGGCGCCAGCATGGGCGAGATCGCCCGCGCGGCCGCGGTCTCCAAGGGCACACTCTACGTCTATTTCGCGGACAAATCCGCGCTGTTCGAAGCCATCCTCGAGCAGGAGGCGCTCCAGCACGGTCAGGTCGCGTTCAATTTCGATCCCGCGCGCGATGTCGAGACCACTCTGAGGGATTTCGGCCAGGCCTACATCCACCTGCTCTGCCGGCCCGGCGGCGGATCGGCGATCCGCACCGTGATGGCGATCGCCGAGCGCATGCCCGACGTCGGCCGGCGCTATTATCTGCGCGTGCTCGACAAGACCATCAACCGGCTCTCCGAATATCTCAAAGCCCATATCGCTTCCGACGATCTCAACATCGACGATTGCAACCTTGCGGCCTCGCAGTTCATGGAGCTGTGCAAGGCCTCACTGTTCTTGCCCTTCGTCTTCCAGGCCGCACCGGCGCCGTCGGAGGAACGCATCGCCGAAGTCATCGACAGCGCGACGCGGATGTTTCTGGCGGCTTATCGGGCGAAGTAGCGGCAGCAGTCCACGCGTTGCGCATGCGGTTCGCGGTGCATTATATTGAGCGCCATGTCCCGTGATCTTCGCCCGCCGGTCGATATCCTCCATTATGAGATCGTCCAGGAACAGGCCTCAGCGCTTGGACGAATGGGCCGCACGCTCGAACAGGCCCTCGCGGAATTGCGCGCGTTCGACGCCACGCACGCGCTCCCGGACATACCGGCCTCGCTGCAGCCGGCCCGGCGCAAGCTGGTGATGGCAGCCGGCCAGGCGCTCTGGATGTTCGTGGTGCAACGTGAAGCGACCGGCCTGCGCGACAGCCGCCATATCATGCGGACCTACACCGTACCGGCCGAAGTTCAGCACTGCATGGGGCTCACGCCGTCGACGGACGTTGGAAAACGCAGGTCATGATCACCCCCAGTCGCCACCGCGCGCTTGCGCACGACGCCTGGAGCGAGTTGGCCGTCCGCACCGCGATTGCAGACATCGTTGCCGATGCCATCGCTGATTTCGATCCCCAGACGTTTTGGCCCGGTCACCCCGGCGACGACGGGGTGGACGGCAACCCCAGCTTCTACTATGGCGCGGCGGGCGTCATCTGGGCGCTCGATTATTTGCATCGTGTCGGCGCCAGCCCTGCCGCAAAAGACTTTCGCGCGGTCTTGCCAAAACTCCTCGAACGGACAACCGCCAGGTTCGAGAGGGATTCGCCGGCCGGCTACGCCAAACACGGCTCGTTGCTTTTTGGCGACATGGGAGCCGCCCTTGTCGCCATGCGCCTTGATCCCACGCCGGGCTTGGCCGATCTCGTCCATGCGCGCGCCGAAGCCAATACCGAACTCCCGATTCGTGAACTGATGTGGGGCATGCCCGGATCCATGCTGGCTGCGATCCACATGGCCCAGATGACACGGGAGCCGCGATGGCGTGGCCTGTTCGAAATGCAAGCGGCCCGGCTGTTGGATGATCTGGAGGAAACGCCGCAAGGTCGGCTCTGGACCCAGGATCTGTACGGCGCCAAGGACCGCTGGCTCGGGCCTGTGCATGGCTTCGCCGGCAACATCATCCCGTTGCTGCGTGGATGGGACTGGTTGACGCCGGCACAGCAGGCGCAATTGGCCGATGTTGTGCCGCAGACCCTGGCCGCGAATGCGTGGTCGTCCGAGACTGGCACCAATTGGGGCGCGAGAAGCAAGCGCGAGACGCCACCGAGCTTGTGTCAGCACTGCCACGGCGCTCCCGGCATGGTGACGACATTTGCCGACGCGCCGTTCGCGACGCCTGATTTTGACGAACTTCTGCTGGATGCCGGCCGGTTGACCTGGACCGCCGGACCGCTGACCAAGGGTTCGAACCTGTGCCACGGCACCGGCGGGAACGGCTACGCATTCCTCAAGCTTTACCGCCGCACGAACGATCCGGTCTGGCTCGACCGTGCACGCCAATTCGCCATGACGGCCATTGTCCAGTATCGCGGCGCCAGGACGGTCGTTGACCGCGGACGCTATTCGCTTTGGACCGGCGACGTCGGCCTGGCGATCTACCTCTTGGACTGTATCACCGGGGAGCCGCGCTTTCCGACAATCGACGTGTTCTGATCCGAAGTGTGGTGGCTCGCGGTGCAGCGCTACGCCCGGCGAGATCGATTTACACCTGCGGATGCGTGAGATAGCGGACGATGTCGGCGGGCATTTTGGAATGTGTCCGCCTAATCGTCCGCGAACTCGTCTTCCTCGTTGATCTTCTCGCGCTTGCTCTTGTGCGCACCGAGCGAGCCGGTCACGTAGGGATCTCGCGAGTTCGTATAGGGATTGCGCGACTGCGCCCGCGCGGCAACCTCATCGCCGGAGACGGCGGCCGGCTGGCAGATCAGGCGGCGGCTGGCGCGGCGCATCAGATCCACGTGGATGTGGTCGTAGTGATAGACGTTGGAGCCTGGCGCCAGCACGGTGGTGAAATGCGCGCACGCCCCGGACTGCACGTCGCGCAAAAAGCCCTGCTCTTCCGGCATGCCGCGCCAGCCGTCCTTCACGGTGACGCGGCGGCCGTCGGCGAGCACGAAGGCTGCGATATCGAGCGCGTTTCCGAAGGCGTGCTCTGAGATGTGGGCATGCGAATTGCCGTTCATGCCGCGGCAGGAATAGGCGGAGATCTGCTTGATCTCGACGACGCGGGTGCCGAACCAGCGCATCGCCGACGGCTGCACGGTGTCGGCGAACCAGCGGTCGAGTTCGGACACGATCGGACACGCCAGCGTCGCGACCGGCTTCACTGCGACCGGGCCGACGGCGGTGACCGCATTGCCCTGCGCAGGACCGAGGCGCGGCGGCGGTTGTTGCGCGGGGGCTTGCGAATAAGGCGCCGGCCCCGGCGGCCTTGCCGGATAGCTCGGCGCATTCATGTAGCGCGCCGCACCCGCGGCATCGGTGCCTTCGGGTGGCAGGTCGATCTCGTCCTCCTGCGGCGCCACGCCGGGAGCGTTGAGCGAGACCGGGCCGGATGACGCGCCGTAACCGGACGGCTGGCGCACCGCACTCTCGGGATAGTTCTGGCGTTGCGGGTAGCCGGATCGCGGCTGCGTCACCGGCCAGCGCGGCTGGTTGCCGATGCTTCCGGGCGGACGCAAATCCTCGTCGGCAAAGCCGTAGCTCGAGGAGCCTTCGCCGATGGCGGCGACCTTTAACGGGAATTCGGCGCCGCACATGCCGGGGCCGGAGATCGGCTCGATGCGGACGATGTCCGCGCTCTCCTTGACCGCGCCCGACTTCAGGCATGCGGCTTCCGCCTCGGCCCGCCACGGTTCACGTTCGGCCTGAAAGAAGCCGCGTCCGCAACCCGCAAGCGAAACAAGGACGATGGAGCCGACGAGATACAAACGAACTCCGCGCGTCATGCGCGCACGTTCGGTGAATTTACTTAAAGACTCTTCAACGTGTTGATTTCAGCCTTCCTTAACCATGCCGGGGTCGCCGCTGAACGGCAGCGGGGCTGACTTTTTTGGGAGGAGTCTTTCTGTTAACCATGATCCTTGCCCGCAAAGTAGCGCGATAGCGGGAGCGATCCCAGGGAGCAACGTCATGACGTTCGTCGGAAGACTGAGCGTTATCGCCGCGTACCTCGCCATGGCCTTCGTCGGCGCCATCGTGCTCGGCATGATCTGAACGACGCATCCAACGACCTTGCTCCACTTCGCCGAGGCCGTGATCGGCTTCGCGCACCATTGATCAACGCAGGTCCAGTGCTTGCCTGAGCGGAGCGAAGAGAGCAGCCGCGGCAAGGCGGACCCGTTGTGATGTTCATCACATAACACCAGCCCCGCCCAGCGTAAGGTCGAACCACGCTCAGTCGTTCACCGACCTCAGGTCATCGGGACCACGCAATTTTGGAGATTGTCATGAACAAGCTCTACATCGCCACCACCGCACTCTTCCTCGCGTCGACCGCCGCTGCACATGCCGGCAACGCGATCTCGTTCCAGATCGAAGGCCAGCACATTCGCATTGAGACGCCGCGCAACTGCGCCTCGCTCGACTGCGTCACCATCGTCGCCCCTAGCCTGTCGAACAAGCCGATCAAGCTGAACAGCATCAATCTCAACGGCCTCGGCGGCTCCAAAGACGATGACGACACCACGCCGGCTCCGACCACGACCGCGCAGCCGGCTCCGGTGCAGCAGCAGCCGGTACCGCAGGCGCCCGTCCAGTCCATCGCACCGGCCGCGCCCGCTGTCGCTGCTCCCTCCGTTCCGGCCACGACCGTTGCCGCCGCGCCTGCCGTCGGCTTCGATACCCCGGCGCAGCCTGCGCCCGTTGTCGCACCTGCTGCTGCGCCTGAGCCAGTCGCGCTTGCACCTGCTCCGGTTGCCGCCGCGCCCGCGTCGGCCGCGACCACGCCGCTCGGCGTGTGGGCGACTGAAGAGAACAAGGGCAATGTCCGCGTCGAACAGTGCGGCGCCAATCTCTGCGGCTACGCCGAGAAGACCAACGCGCGCATCCTGATCAACATGAAGCCCGAGGGATCGAAGTGGAGCGGCCGCATCCACGATCCCGACTCCGGCCGCAATTACGACTCCACCATCGCAATGAAGGGGCCGAATGCGATGCGCGTGCAGGGCTGCGCCTTCGGCGGCATGTTCTGCGGCGGCCAGACCTGGAAGCGCGTGAGCTGACGCCAAATACATCGCAACACGACGCATACACAATCGTTCGTCATGCCCGGGCTTGTCCCGGGCATCCACGTTCTTGGTGCTGCGCGTCAAGGCGTGGATGGCCGGGACAAGCCCGGCCATGACGATGTGGAGACACCGACGTTTCGATTGTTGGTATCGTTTCGGCGGGCCGGCTCATAGACTTAGCACTAATAGACTTGGCACTAACGTTCGCCTCCCCCTTATGCAACAGATGTTCATCCGCCGTTCAGCCTGCCCCGGTTGAAACTGCGCACTCTCGCCTCGCGTTTCTCACCGGGATCTCCTCGTGGATTTTATCGTGGCCTGGCGCCGCTTCGTGTTCGCGCTTCCGCTGCTGGTGCTGCCGCTGGCCGGCGCGAGCGTGGCTTCTGCATCGGATGCAATCGAGCTTGCGCAGGCACAGCCGCAAGCCCAGCCGGCACCGACACCCTCCCCCGCGCCGGCAGCCTCGCCGACACCGGCGGCGGACGCCCAGCCCGCCACCGTCGAGCCGATCGGCAACGTCGCGACCGTGACGGGCATCGCGACCGTTATCCGCGACAGAAATTCTTATCCGCTGCGAGTCCGCGACGACATCTACCTCAACGACATCGTGCAGACCTCCTCGAACTCCGCGCTCGGCATCACCTTCAACGACGCGACCACGTTCAACCTCTCCGCCGGCGCCAAGATCACCATCGACAATTACGTCTATGAGGACGGCGGCAAGCAGAATTCGGCGATCGTCGACATCGGCAAGGGCACGGTCGCCTTCGTCGCCGCAGCGGTGGCGAAGACCGGCGACATGAAGATCACCACGCCGACGGCGACGCTCGGCATCCGCGGCACTACCGGCGTCGTCAACGTGCCCGTGGGCGCGGCCGCCAGCAGCGCCGCCAACGTCAACATCAAGCTCTATCCGGACGCCGACGGCCGGGTCGGGCACATCGACGTCGACGACCGCAGCAGCGGCACGCGTCTCGGCGCGCTGACGCAAGGCGCCAGCGGCTTTGCGATTCGCGCGAGCGCAGGCAGCGCCGGCGGCATGCGCTTTGCCGCGGTGCCGATCACGATTCCGCCGCAGCAGATCGCGCGCGACCGCAGCTTCGTCAGCCAGGTACATCTGGCCCAGACCACGGGCCGCCAGATCGTCACCGAACAGCGCGACTTCCGCCGCGCCAATCCTACCGCAAGCAGCCGCATTCCGCGGCCGGCCCAGCCGCCGCAACAGCAGCAATTGCGGCCGACGACCGCGCCGGGACAACAGCCGCAGCGGCCGAACGGCCAGCCGGGACAGAACAACCGTCCGGGTCCGCAACAGCCGGGCGCGCCAAACCGCCAAGGCGCGCAGCAGCCGCCCCAGCGGCAAGGACAAGGCGGCGCCGTGCAGCCGGGCACGCCGCGTGCGGGCCAGGGTCAGCGGCAAGGTGCGGGACAGCCGGCGGGCGTGCCGCGCACCGGTCAAGGCACACAGCCGAGCGGCGCGCCGCAAGCGCAGCCGCCGCGCACGGGGTTGCCGCCCGGCGCACAACCGGCCGTCCAGCCGCAACAACAATTCCAGCGCCCAGGCGGGATGCAGCAGCGCCTGCCCGGCGCACAGCGCCCCGCGGCGCCGCGCAAGCCGGCGCTGGCTCCGAAGGAGAAGAAGGAGCGGCGGTAGAATGCAAAGCGCATCAACAGCGTCGGTGCGCTCCCCGTTCTTACGGGGAGAGGGTTGGGGTGAGGGGCTGCTTCCGCGTCGGCGGTGAAAGACGGACTCGCGGAGAGTCCCCCTCACCCGGAATTCAAGCTACGCTTGAATTCCGACCTCTCCCCGCAGGCGGGGCGAGGTGAAGACAGCTCACGCTTCGCCGCGCAGCCACGCCTTCACCTTTTGCAGCAGACCATGCCGCAGTTCGTCGACGGACGCCGCTTCGGCCGGTGTCAGGGTCTGCATGGCGGCGTCGACGTCCTCGCTTGCAAGCGGCGACGCGATTTCAGCGTCGGCCGGCGCCAGCCCCGCGGCCGCCAGCGCGATCGGGCCGATCTGCACCAGGAACGCGCGCTCGTACTCGCGCGACAGCCGCGCGGTCGCATCCTCCAGCGTCAGCCAGTCGACCGCCCTGATGTCGTTCATCAGCTTGCGGACCGGACCGCCCTCGGCCTCCATCCGCCAGAAATGCACGGCCTTGGAGCGCCCGCCGGACTGGTAGACGAGCGTGCCCAAGAATTCGTGGACGGCGACGTCGTGGCCGGTCTCCTCCAGCACCTCGCGATGCGCGGCTTGCTTCGGCGTCTCGCCGTCGTCGAGCTTGCCCTTGGGCAAGACCCATTCGTTGCGCTTGCGCTGGCGTACGACCGCGATCAGCGGCGGCGCACCACGCCGCAGCACAATACCACCCGCTGCCAGAACCGGCGCCCGCGCCATCGAAAGATCTCGCCGTGTCGAATCGTCCCCGCGGACGATATAGGCGGCCGAGACGGCGGAATGAAGACTAGTTTTTTCTCAGCAGCGCCTGGCCCGCCCGGATGCGCGTGCCTTCGGCGATGCCATCGCAAAACGAAAAATCGCCGGGCGCGAGGATGATGATGGTCGAGCCGTGCTCGAACCAGCCGAGCTCCTCGCCCTTGCTCACGTTGACGTCGCAAGGGAAGTTGACCGGGCCGCGCGTCTGCGCGTTCAGCACCATATCGAGGAAGTGCAGGCGGATGCTCGCGACCAGGATCGCCGCAACCGGCACCAGCGTCACCGCCTCGCCGGAGCTGAGATGCGTGCGGATCACCGCGCGCTCGTTCTTGCAGAACAGGCGCTCGACCCGCTTCAGCGCGATCGGGTTGACGTTCCAGACGTCGCCATGGATCAGCGTGACGCGCTCGATATGCGCGTCAAAAGGCGCGTGGAAGCGGTGATACATGCTCGAGGTCAGCCGCAGTGTGACGAAGGAGCCGTTGCGGTGCTGGTCGACAAGGGCGGAATCGCCGACGAGGTCGAGCAGCGAATAGGGCGCGCCCTTGACCTGGAACAGCTCGGTATCGGCGATCCGGCCATGGGCGCCGACGATGCCGTCGGAGGGACTCGCGACAATGGAAGGGTCGGGATCAAAGGGCCGCAGGCCCGGCTTCAGCTCCCGGGTGAAGCAGTCGTGCAGGCTCTTGAAGTGGCTCTTGCGCGCCTCCGACAGATCGAGGTCCGAGAACAGCTTCCACAGCGCGATGGAGCCGTCCCGAACCAACGTGTTCTCGATCTTGGAGAACCAGCCCATGAAGCGGGTCAGCGCGGCGCGGGGGATGCGGTTGGTCAACAGGAAGTTGAGGTCTTCCTGCTGGGTGAAAGAGGCGATGAGGGCTTTGACTGTCATGAATCTGTCAGCTCGCAAGGTTAGCGCTTGTTGTCATGGAAACGACACTCCCGATTCTCTCTTTGTCCGTGGCCGCCGCAGCGTCCGCCGCCGCTGCCTTCCCGAAGCTCAAGGCGCGGATCGAACTGTCCCGCGCCAAGCATCGCTCGCTCTCCGGGCACTCCAAAATGTCGCGCCGGGTGGCGCGGCTGGTCCCGTTCTACGAATTCGAAGGGGATGAATACTTCGGCTGCGACGGCGCGCCGGCGAACGTGGTGATGCAGCGCAAGGATGCCTTCTTCCGCCTCGCGCGCGTCTACGCCGATCGCTACCCGAAAGGGCGCGTGATGACCAGGGAAGCGGCGGAGAAGATCTCCGACCTGAACTTCACCGAAACCTACCGCGTGCCGTTCCAGTTCTCGCGCCTGGTCCGCGAAAATCTGGGCACCTCGACCTTCATGGAGTCCTCGAGCGGCGTCACCGTTAGGGATGTCGACGGCAACATCTCCTACGACCTCACCGGCTCCTACGGCGTCAACATCTTCGGCAACGACTTCTACAAGGAATGCATCGAGGGATCCGAGAAACGCGCGCATGCGCTCGGCCCCGTGCTCGGCCCCTACCATCCCGTCATCCTCGAGAACGTGCAGCGGCTCTGCCAGATCTCCGGCCTCGACGAAGTCTCCTTCCACATGTCCGGCACCGAGGCCGTGATGCAGGCGGTGCGGCTTGCACGCTACCACACCAAGCGTAGCCATCTCGTTCGTTTCGCCGGCGCCTATCACGGCTGGTGGGGCGACGTGCAGCCCGGCGTCGGCAACCCAATTCCCGCGCACGAAACCTACACCCTCGCCGAAATGTCGCAGAAGACGCTGCAGGTGCTGCGTACGCGCCGCGACATCGCCTGCGTGCTGGTCAATCCGCTCCAGGCGCTGCATCCGAACGCCAACGCGCCCGGCGATTCCGCGCTGGTCGACTCGTCCCGCGGCGGCAATTTCGACCGCGCGGCTTACGCCGAATGGCTGAAAAAGCTCCGCGAGGTCTGCACCGAGCGCGGCATCGTGCTGATCTTCGACGAGGTCTTTGTCGGCTTCCGCCTCGCCGCCGGCGGCGCCCAGGACTATTTCGGCGTGCGCGCCGACATGGTGACCTACGGCAAGAGCCTCGCCGGCGGCCTGCCGGTGGGCGTGGTCTGCGGCAAAAAGGAGCTGATGCGTCGCTTCCGCGACGACCGCCCCGCCGACGTCTGCTTCGCCCGCGGCACCTTCAACTCGCATCCCTATGTCATGACGGCGATGGACGAGTTTTTGAGCCGGCTCGCCAGCCCCAACTTCCGCGCCGTCTATGACCATCTGGACGAAACCTGGAACGGCCGCGCGCAAAAGCTCAACCAGATGCTGGAGGGTGCCGGCCTGCCAGTGCAGGTCGCCAATCTGTCGTCGATCTGGACGGTGAAGTACACCAAACCGTCCCGCTACAACTGGATGCTGCAATATTACCTGCGTGCCGAAGGCCTGTCGTTGAGCTGGGTCGGCACCGGGCGGCTGATCTTCAGCCTGAACTACACCGACGCCGACTTCGCCGAAGTCGCCGACCGCTTCGTCCGCGCCGCGGCGAAGATGAAAGCCGACGGCTTCTGGTGGCACGATGCCGCGCTCACCAACAAGCGCATCAAGCGGCAGATCCTGAAAGAGATGCTGGCCAAGCGCTTCGGGCGCTGAGGTTAATTCCTCCAACGTCGTCATGGCCGGGCTTGTCCCGGCCATCCACGCGTCTCCGCGCGACAGTTCTAAGACGTGGATGCCCGGGACAAGCCCGGGCATGACGCAAGCAATAGACATTCGTGGTCTGGGCAATGAGCGTATCAGGCGTGCTGCTCTTCCAGCGTGGGCTCGCCGAGCAAGCCCAGCGTGTGCTCGGGGTTGAGATGCAGGCCGGGGTCCATCAGCTCGCCGCGCATCAGCGCCAGCGGCGCGTTGCGATAGAGCATCAGGTCGTGGAAGGGATCGGTCAAGATCTTGGTCATCCAGACGAGGCCGGTCTCGACGTCGCGGATGAAGAACAGGTGCACGGTGCGGAACAAGAGGCCGCCGATGCCGACCGCGAGCCAGATCTTGGCGACCTGACGCATGAAGTCGGTCGCTCCGATCCAGGGCTTGAACAGTCCGAACAGCGAGGGATCGGCGAACAGCACCAGCGGCGATGCCGCCCAGATCGACATCAGCACGACCTTGCGCTGAAGGTTGTAGCCGACCTTGATCTCTTCCTTGTGCTCGTGCGTCGCCTGGTTGATGTGGTCGTAGCCGTGCGGCTCGAAGAAGAAGTGACCGGCCTGGCGCGAAGTCATCGAGACCAGCCAGCCGACCAGCGCCGAGATCATGGGATCGACGAACAGCCAGACATAGGCGAACAGGAAGCTCAGGGCGCTGACGAAGTGCAGGCTCTGATTGATGCGGCTGTGATGATAGTAGCGATGGTCGTCCCAACGCTGGATCCGCAGCTGCTCGAGATAATTCTTGATCATGCTCTCCCCCAAAATGCTTTCGGGTACGGGATTTACAGAGATTCGATGTACGCCATGTGACATCATCATTTTGTCATGTGACGATGTGCAGCGACGCGGTGACGCACGGGTTACTCTATCTCCTCACCCTGAGGAGCTTGCGAAGCAAGCGTCTCGAAGGGCGAGGCCCAACTGGCGATAGACGGGCCTCCATGGTTCGAGACGCGCGCAACAGCGCGCTCCTCACCATGAGGAGCAATTACACACTCGAGCCGCCTTGTTCACGCCGCCTTGGCGACGTCGAGCTTGCGGAAGCGCACCAGCGAGAAATGGCCGAGCGGCGGAATCAGGCGGCGCTCGGCCAGCTCGATGCCGTTGGCGCCGGCGAGCCACTTCGCATAGCGCGACCAGGCGAACTCGGCGGTGCGGAAGCCGAGCGGACGCACCACCGGCTGGAGCCTCTGCTCGATGAAGCGGCGCATGCCGGCATCGGCGCTGACGCGAGTGAGGATGATCAGCTCGCCGCCCGGGCGCAGCACGCGCGCGAATTCGTCGAGCGCCTTTTCTGGATTTGGCACCGCAGTGACGACATATTGCGCCATCACGACGTCGAAGGAATTGTCGGGGAATTCGAGCTTCTCGGCGTCCATCACCGCGAGGCCCTCGACATTCTTCAGCTTGCCATCGGTGACGCGCTGGCGCGCCTTGTCGAGCATCGCTTCCGAAATGTCGGTGCCGAAGATGCGCAGATGGGGAGCGTACATCGGCAGCGAGATGCCGGTGCCGACGCCGACCTCGAGCACGCGGCCGCCGATCTTGTTGGTAGCCGCGATCGCCGCCTGCCGGCCCTTGGCGAACACGCCTCCGAACACGAGGTCGTAGACCGGCGCCCAGCGGTCATAGGCCTGCTCGACCGTACCACGGGTGAGGTCAAGCTGCTGGGTGCCATCAAGGTTCATGATCTTAGCCATCTCTGAGGTTCTCGCTGTGGTTCAAAACGGTGAGGATCAGCCGCGCACCGGCCGCCGCGCCATCACCGGCGAGGCGCGCAGGATACGGCTGGGCTGAAGTGAAGTAAGATTGCCGACGAACTGCCGCGCGCTGTTCTCCCAGGAACGCTCCAGCGCGAAGTTGCGGCAGGTCTCGCGCGACATGGTGAGCGCGCGCAAGCAGGCGGCGCGCAAATCCTGATCGATCGCGCCGATCGGGTGGTCGGCAATGACGTCCTTGGGTCCGGTCACCGGAAACGCCGCAACCGGCGTGCTGCAGGCGAGCGCCTCGAGCTGCACCACGCCGAAAGTGTCGGTCAGGCTCGGAAACACGAACACGTCGGCCGCGGCGAGGTGCGCAGTGAGGTCCGCGCCCTTCTTCTCGCCGAGGAAGACGGCGGCCGGATATTTCTTTTCGAGCAGCGCCCTCTGCGGGCCGTCGCCGATGACCACCTTGGTGCCGGGCAGATCGAGCGAGAGGAACGCCTCGAGATTCTTCTCCACCGCCACGCGTCCCATCGTCATGAAGAACGGCCGCGGCAGATCGAGCCTTGCGGGAGCGTCGGGATGGAACAGCTCGGTGTCGACGCCGCGGGTCCAAAAGCCGAGCCGCTTGAAGCCACGCTCGGAGAGCTCCTGCCGCAGCGACGGCGTCGCCACCATGGTCATGGCGGCGGCATCGTGGAAGTGGCGCAGCACGGCATATCCGACGGCGGCAGGAATGCCGGTGCGTACCGAGACGTATTCGGGAAAGCGCGTCGTGTAGGAGGTGGTGAAGGCGAGGCGGTTGCGTCGGCAATAGGCCCGCGCGGCCCAGCCGATCGGCCCTTCGGTGGCGATGTGCAGGGCTTCCGGCGCAGCCTTCTCGATCCGCCGCGCGATCTCTTTAGCATTGGGCAGCGCGATGCGCAGGCCCGGATACGTCGGCAGCGGCCATGACGGAAAGCCGTCGGGCGTCAAGAAGTCGATCTCGACATCCAGCGCCTTGGCGGCATTGGCCAGCGAGGTCAACGTCCGCACCACACCGTTAACCTGCGGATGCCAGGCGTCAGTCGCGATTAATACCCGCATGGGAAAATCCCGAGATTTTGATGATTCTCGGCTTACGACCATCAACCACGGATGTTTCAGGCGTGTGACGTCACAGAAGTGTCGACGGGCTGTTTTGTTCGTTAACGGGCTGGCCGAGCCACGAAACTGTCATGAAACAATCGTTGCCGCCATGAAACCGTTTTCGGTTTTCCGTGCAAACGTCCCGAAACCTTTTGCCGTTAGTGATCTCTGCAACAGAGCACCGCAAGCGGTGCCGCGGTGAGCAAGAACACCGAGCAAACAGGGGCGATCAAATGTTCAATCTGGGCACGTTCAAGAGTTATTCGCGCGCCGTTGCTTTGAGCGCAGTGGCTGTTACCGCAATCGCATTCGCCGCCCCGGCCAAGGCCGCGCCCGTGCAACTCTTCCCCTTCTTTCAGCCGCTGCCGCCGATCGCCGCACCGCAGCCGTACCAGCCCTATCAGGCGACGCCCTACCAGGCCGCGCCGTCCGAGGATCAGGACGCCGTCGAGATGCCGGCCCGCTTCCGCCGCCAGACCGTGTCCTACGCCACACGCGAGGCGCCGGGCACCATCATCATCGATACGCCCAACACTTATCTTTATTACGTGCTCGGTGGCGGCCAGGCCGTTCGCTACGGCATCGGCGTCGGCCGCGACGGCTTCACCTGGTCGGGCACACAATCGGTGACCAGGAAGGCCGAGTGGCCGGACTGGACCCCGCCGCCGGAGATGATCGCCCGCCAGCCCTATCTGCCGCGCCACATGGCTGGCGGCCCCGGCAACCCACTCGGCGCCCGCGCCATGTATCTCGGCGGCACCATCTACCGTATCCACGGCACCAACGCCCCCGACACCATCGGCAAGCACGTCTCCTCCGGCTGCATCCGCCTGACCAATGAAGACGTCTCCGACCTCTACTCCCGCGTCAACGTCGGCACCAAGGTGATCGTGCTCCCGATGACGGAGCGCCGCGCGGACCTCGGTAGCGCAACGCGGTGAGCAACAGGACATTGTGACGCAAACGGCCCCGGAACCCTCCGGGGCCATTTTCGTTTGCATGGTGCTCTCCGGGCGCCCGCGCTTTGAGAGGCACGAGCGCAATCATCACGGAGGCGCAGATGCAGTCAGTCCGGCAAACGTCGCGAAGCCGATGGTTGTGGTCGATCGCGAGCGCGGGAGGATTGCTGTGGCTTTTCTCTGTGCCCTCTGCTCTCGCGCAGCAACCGGCGAGCGACGACGCGGCTCGACAAGCCTTTAACAATTCATGCCGCACCTGCCACTCCGTGAAGGAAGGCGACAATCGGCTCGGCCCCAACCTCAGCAAGATCGTCGGACGGAAGGCAGGCTCGCTGCCGGACTACAACTATTCTCCCGCCATGAAGGATGCGGACTTGGTCTGGGATCAGGACAAGCTCACGCGCTTCATCGTCAAGCCAGACGAGGTCGTGTCCGGCAACAAGATGCAGCCCTATGGCGGCATCTCGCCCGAGGAAGCAGGCAAGGTGGTTGCTTATCTGCAATCGGTGTCGGGCTCACAATAGCGGCCCCCGGGGCACCACGCCATTTTGACTTGCGATTGCGGCTTATCCTTCGAGACGCCCGCCTCCGGCGCGCTCCTCAGGATGAGGACGGAGTATGCGGCCGCCCAACCTGTACGACGAACTTGTTACACCGACAAATTACACACGCAATACTTGCACAAAGCCACAGATGCCAGTTAGCCTCATCCTGAGGAGCGCGCTCTTGCGCGCGTCTCGAAGGATGGGGCGGGCACGATGACAGAAGGCGCGTACCTCTACATTCTCAGATGCGCCGATGGCAGCTACTACATCGGAACGACACGGACCGAGCTTGAAATCAGGGTCGCTCAGCACAACACCGGGACATTCGGCGGCTATACAAAGTTACGCAGACCCGTCACGCTGGTCTTCTCGCAATGGTTCGACAGGATCACCGACGCGATCGAATGCGAACGCAAGCTGAAGAAATGGAGCCGCGCCAAGAAAGAGGCTTTCATGCGCAGCGATTTTACCGAACTTCACGAATTGGCGAAGCGCGGATCACATCATCCTTCGAGACGCCCGCCTGCGGCGGGCTCCTCAGGATGAGGACTGAGTGCGCGGCTAACAGGAGACGGCCTGACAGACCTCGTTGCGCCAGCGAAACGCCGCTCCGCGATACCTGCGCCAAGTCACGAATGCCCTTTGAGCCTCATCCTGAGGAGCGCGCTCTTGCGCGCGTCTCGAAGGATGGGGCGGGTGACCAACGGCCTTACCGCCGCCCGCCTGCGCGCCGTTCCGAGATCAGTCTCAGCCACGCCGAGGCATGAAACGCGCTCATCAGGAGATACATCGGGACCATCCCGCCCAGCAAAGAGCCATGTTCAGCGGAGCAGAGCATGTCGGCCGTGCCGCCGCCGAGCACGGCCGTCAGCAAGGCCATGATCGCGAAGGTCGGCGACGCCGCGAGGCCAAGCCATCTGGCGAGATGGCGGGCGGCCACGCTGCTGTCGCGACCAGTCCCGGCGGCGATGCTGACGGGATGGGTCATCGCCTTTCGCTCGCGGCCTCTTCGCGGAAGGCCTTCTCGCCGGCGTCCGAGATCTCCACCCACTTCTTGTCGGGCGCGGCGCCTTCCGTGTAGCTGTCGTGCCAGTTCCACCATTTGTAGGTCGGCGTCTGGGGATAGCCTTTGGGCGAATCCTCCCAGACCTCCTGCCGGCCGAGTGGCGTGATGTCGAGGTAGTTCCAGGTGCCGCCCATCTGCTCGTCGCCGCGGCTCTTGACGAAATAAGTACGGAAGATGCGGTCGCCGTCCCGGTAGAACACGTTCGTGCCGTGCCATTCGTCGACGCCGAAATCGGCATCGAAACTGTCCGTGATGGTGACCCATGGCATGATCCAGCCCATCCGCTTCTTCAGCCGTGCGATGTCGGCCTGCGGCGCGCGCGAGGCGAACACGAGTGTGGTGTCGCGGGCATTCAAATGGGCGACATGGGCGACCTGATCGGCCACCATCGAGCAGCCGCGGCATGCATGATCTGGCCAGCCGAACACGCCCGGCTCGAAGAAGGCCCGGTAGACGATCAGCTGCCGCCGGCCCTGGAACAGATCGAGCAGACTGACCTTGCCGCCGGGCCCCTCGAACGCATAGGTTTTGTCCACCGCCATCCACGGCATGCGCCGGCGCTCGGCGGCCAGGGCGTCGCGGGCACGGGTGTGCGCCTTTTCCTTCACGAGCAGTTGCTGACGGGCTGCCTCCCAGTCCTGCGGCGACACCACCGGCGGTGTTTGCATGGCGGGCTGTCCGCTATTTCCTGAGTGCTCGACTGATGTCATCATGGTTCTCCAAAGCTCTTGCTTGGACGATCGTTCTGCGTCTCGCTATGACAGACGCGGAACCGATCGCCCCTCACCGCACATTGTCGGCCGTAAACGATTTCTGGCACCGGACGGTTGCGCGGTGGGAGTAACAAGTGTGGCGGGATTTGAATGGAATCGCTGATCACGGCCGCGGCGCGCGCGCTTGAAGCTGGCGATCCGCTCGGCGCATTGAACCGTGTCGCGTTGCGCAACGACCCGCCTTCGCTCGCACTGCGCGGCATCGCGATGGCGCAGCTCGGCGATCTCGCAAAGGCGAAGACGCTGCTGCGGAGTGCTGCACGCGCCTTCGGTCCGAGAGAGGCGGTGGCGCGCGCAAGGTGTGTCGTGGCCGAGGCCGAGATCGCGCTCGTCTCGCGCGACCTGAACTGGCCGGTGAAAGCGCTCGCGGCGGCGCGGGCGACGCTCGAAAAGCACGGCGATCTCGCCAATGCCGCGCATGCGGGCCACATCGAGGCGCGCCGCCTGCTCCTCGTCGGACGCGTCGACGAGGCAGAGCGCACGCTCGCCGAGGTCAGCACCGCATCGCTTCCGCCTGCGTCTCAGGTTGCCCGCGAGCTGGTGGTCGCGGGCATTGCGATCAGGCGGCTCAGGACGGAAGCCGCGCGTGCCGCGCTCGACCGCGCGGCCAAGGCAGCGCGGCTGGCCGGAATCCCAGCACTGACGGCGGAAGTTTACAGCACGAACCTTATCCTCGATACGCCCGCGGCGCGCCTGATCTCCCGCGGCGGCGAACACCCGTTGTTGCTCGGGGAGGTCGAAAGACTGGCGACCTCGACAGCACTCGTCCTGGACACCTTCCATCACGTCGTGCGCAGGCGAGGCGTGGTCGTGTCGCTCGGAACGCGACCGGTGCTGTTCGCGCTCGCCCGTCTTCTGGCACAGGCATGGCCGGCGGATGTCTCGCGAGAGACGCTGATCGCCGCTGCGTTTCGAGCGAGGCACGTGGATGAATCGCACCGCGCGCGGTTGCGGGTCGAGATCGGGCGGCTCCGCACCCAGCTCAAACCGCTGGCCGATGTCAGCGCGACGAAGCAGGGTTTTGTGCTGGCGCCGCGGAAGACGCGCGACGTCATCGTGCTGGCGCGGCCGGTCGAGGAGAAGCACGCCGATGTCCTCGCCTTCCTCTCCGATGGCGAGCCGTGGTCGAGCTCGGCGCTCGCGCTCGCGCTTGCCATGAGCCCGCGCACGGTTCAGCGGGCGCTTGAGGAGCTGGCCAGATCGAGCAAGGTGCAGTCGTTCGGGCACGGACGGGCGCGCCGCTGGATGACCCCGCCTGTCCCGGGTTTCCCGACAGGCTTGTTACTCCACGGACCGCTCCTGAAGACGTAGGATGGAAGCCCTCAACCGGGATCAAGCACATGAAGCGTTCAGCCGCCGAGATCGTCAGGGAGTACGGACCCTTCGCGGGCGTCGAGACCGTCCATGGCGTTACCTATGACGGCACGCACGTCTGGTTCGCGTCCGGCGACAAGTTGAATGCGGTCGATCCGGCAAGCGGCAGGATCGCACGCTCCATCGATGTCGCCGCGCATGCAGGAACGGCGTACGATGGCAAGCACCTGTTCCAAATCGCCGAGGATCGCATCCAGAAGATCGACGCCGCGACCGGCAAGGTGCTCGCCACAATCCCCGCGCCGGGCGGCGGCGGCGACTCCGGACTTGCCTGGGCCGAAGGTTCGCTCTGGGTCGGCCAATATCGCGAGCGGAAGATTCATCAGGTCGATCCGGAGACCGGGACGGTTCTTCGCACCATCGAAAGCAAGCGCTTCGTGACCGGCGTGACCTGGGTGGACGGTGAACTCTGGCATGGCACCTGGGAGGGCGAGGAAAGTGACGTGCGACGGATCGACCCTGATACGGGCAAGGTACTCGAGCAGCTCGATCTGCCCGCCGGAACGATGGTCTCAGGATTGGAGTCCGATGGCGGCGATCGCTTCTTCTGCGGCGGCGGCAGTCGCGGCAATGTGAGAGCGGTCCGCAGGCCGAGGCGGGCCACGCGATGACGGTTTGAACACGCTGCACGGTGAGGCCGCAGCCGTTAACCCATTCGCCCCAATTCCACCCCATCCATGCGCTCTAGCGCCCTCCTCTCCCGCCCTGTAGAATCCACCCCGGGCGGTCTGGGGGATTGATGCGTCTGACGTTGAACTTGAAGACTGTCCTGATCGCGGTCGCGGTCCTCGCGGCGTCGTTTTTCATCAGCCTGAAGGCGATGGACTGGCTGTCGCCGCGCGCGACCAATTCCGCGCCGCCCGTCGCGCAGCTGCCGCCGTTGCCCCCGGTCGCCAAGAGCTCGATCGTGGTGGCCCCGGTGTCGATCGCGCTGGCGGCGATCCGCGACCAGGCCGAGAGGGCCGCGCCGCGCAATTTCGCCGGCAAGGCCGACAACCCGATCTCGCAGATCCTGCAGAACGCCGACATCGGCTGGACGGCCGCGCGTGGTCCGATGTCCGCCGTCGGCGACAAGGACGTGCTGACGCTGTCGACACCGCTCACCGGCAAGCTGAACGTGACGGGATCGCTGTCGTCGAAGGCTACCGGCGCGCTCGGCGAGGCGCTCGGCAACGTGCTCGGCGGCAATGCCGCCAAACAGATCGGCGCGGTCAACATCAAGAATTTGAATGCCAGCGCCGAGATCAATGGCAACGTGGTCGTCACCTCGCGCCCGAAGCTCGCGGCGAACTGGCACCTGGAGCCCAATCTCGGCGCCCAGGTCAATCTCGGCGACACCAATCTCTCGGTCGCCGGCGCCAAGGTCAACGTGCCGGCGCAGGTGAAGCCGCTGATCGACAAGACGGTGGGCGAACAACTCAACGCTGCCTCCGAACGCATCCGCAACGATCCCTCTCTGCGGGAGAATGCAAAGCTGCAATGGGCCAAGGCTTGCCGTTCGATCTCACTGCAAGGCACGGGATCTTCGGCCTCCCTGCCGCCGCTCTGGCTCGAGATGAAGCCGGTGCGGGCGATCGCCGCGCAGCCGCGTGTCGACGCGAAGGCCGTCACCCTGCTGCTCGGCCTGGAAGCCGAGACCCGCGTCACGACGACGCCAACCAAGCCGGACTGCCCGTTCCCGGACAAGATCTCGATCGTGCCGCCGACCGGCACCGGCGTGAACATCGGCGTGCCGATCGACGTGCCCTTCACCGAGATCAACAAGCTCATCGCCGCGCAGATGGTGGGCCACACCTATCCTGAGGACGGCTCCGGCCCGGTCGACGTCACCGTGAAGAGCGTCAACGTGATCCCATCGGGCGACCGGCTGCTGATCTCGCTGCTGGTGCGCGCCAAGGAGAAGAAGAGCTGGCTCGGCCTCGGCGCGGAGGCGACCGTGCATATCTGGGGCCGGCCGATGCTCGACCAGGCCCAGCAGACGCTGCGCCTCGCCGACATCCAGCTCGCGGTGGAATCCGAAGCGGCCTTCGGCCTGCTAGGGGCCGCCGCGCGCGCAGTGGTGCCGCAGATGCAGCAGGCGCTGGTGCAGAAGGCGACGCTCGATCTGAAGCCGATCGCGGCCAACGCCCGCGAGAGGGTCGCAGCCGCGATCGCCGACTTCCAGAAGAGCGAGGACGGCCTCAAGGTCGAAGCCAATATCAGCAGTCTGACGTTGGCCGATATCGCCTTCGACGCGAAGACGCTGCGGGTGGTCGCGGAGGCCGGCGGCACGCTGAATGTGTATGTGACGAAGCTATCGGGGATGTAGCGCGCTTTCACTCACCGGGCCCGCGCACGCGTCGTTCGCGCCGCTGGCATTCTCGTCGGAGGATGCTAAGCTGTTCTTCGGAGAAGTGCCGACAGCACTGTAGCTGATAACGCGAGGACAACATGGAAGCCGGCATGGTCACGCCTGCGCCGGCGCTGGTGCGCTTTTCCGGCATTCAGAAAACCTATGATGGCGAGCACCTCGTGGTGAAAAACCTCGATCTCGACATCAGGAAGGGCGAGTTCATCACCCTCCTCGGCCCGTCGGGCTCGGGCAAGACGACCACGCTGATGATGCTGGCTGGCTTCGAGGTTCCGACCCATGGCGAGATCTACCTCGCTGACCGGCCGATCAAGAACATGCCGCCGCATAAGCGCGACATCGGCATGGTGTTCCAGAACTATGCTTTGTTTCCGCATCTGACGATCGCGGAGAATATCGCCTTCCCGCTATCCGTTCGTAAAATCAACAGGGCGGAAGCGCAGGAGCGCGTCAGAGCCGCGTTGCGCATGATCAAGATGGAAACCCTGGCGCACCGGCGGCCCGGGCAGCTGTCCGGCGGTCAGCAGCAACGCGTGGCGCTGGCCCGCGCGCTGGTTTTCAACCCGCAGCTCGTGCTGATGGACGAACCCCTGGGAGCCCTTGACAAGCGCCTGCGGGAGCAGATGCAACTGGAGATCAAGCAACTGCACGAGACGATGGGCATCACCGTCGTCTACGTCACACACGATCAGAGTGAAGCGCTCACCATGTCGGACCGCATCGCCGTGTTCAACGACGGCATTGTGCAGCAGATTGACACGCCCGACGCGCTTTACGAGCATCCGGTGAACAGCTTCGTCGCCCACTTCATCGGCGAGAACAATGTGCTGACCGGCACCGTCGAGACGGTCGAGAAGGAATATTGCCGCGTCGCGCTGCCTGGTGGCGGCACCGTTACCGCACGGGCGGTCAACGCATCAGGTGTGGGCACATCGACTTCCCTGTCGGTGCGGCCGGAGCGGATCTCCATTATCCTGGACGGCACCTCCAGCGACGGGCCGAACCGCCTGCCGGCCAGGGTGCAGAACACCATCTATCTCGGCGACCACGCGCTGGCCGTTCTCGATGTCGCCGGCAACGGGGAGTTCATTGTCAAGCTTCAGCCGGACGCACATGGCAGCCTGAGACATGGCGAAAGCGTGTTCATCACCTTCCAGCCCGAGGACTGCCTGGCCCTCGATCCCGTCTGATCCAACCTACAGCCTTTTGCCACGCAAGGGATCGGCATCGATCCACCTCAACGCAACGCACATGAAGAAGGAACAAAGACCATGCTGAAGCGCAAGATTGGCAAGATTGCTCTGGGTTTCGCCGCGGCGCTCACCGCCAGCGCCGCGCTGGTGACGGTCGCACAGGCGCGTGACCTCACCGTCGTATCGTGGGGCGGCGCGTATCAGGATGCCCAGAAGAAGGTCTATTTCGAGCCGTTCAAGAAGGCGGCCGGCATTCCCATGAACGACGAGTCCTGGGACGGCGGCATCGGCGTGCTGCGCGCCAAGGTGCAGGGTGGCGCCGCCACCTGGGACGTCGTCCAGGTCGAGAGCGACGAACTGGCTGTCGGCTGCGAGGAAGGCCTGTTCGAGAAGATGGACTATTCCAGGATCGGCGGCGAGGCCGCCTACATGCCGGCGTCCGTCAATCCCTGCGGCGTCGGCGCCATCGTGTACGATTTCGTTCTCGGCTACGACAAGGACAAGCTGAAGGAGGCGCCTGCGGGCTGGGCCGACTTCTTCGACACCAAGAAAATTCCGGGCAAGCGCGCCCTGCGCCAGGGCCCGAAGACCACGCTGGAGATCGCCCTCATCGCCGACGGCGTCGCGCCGAAGGACGTCTACAAGGTGCTGGCGACCGACGAGGGCATCGAGCGCGCGTTCAAGAAGCTCGACACCATCAAGGGCGACCTCGTCTGGTGGAAGGCCGGCGCCCAACCGCCGCAACTGCTCGCCTCCGGCGAGGTGGCGATGACCTCGGTCTACAATGGCCGCATCGACACCGCGAACAAGAAAGAGAAGAAGAATTTCGGCATGGTGTGGGACGGGGCGCTCTTCACGCTCGACAGTTGGGTGATCCTGAAGGGCAGCCCGAACAAGGATGCGGCCTACAAGTTCCTGGACTTCGCCGGCAAGGCGGAGAACCAGTCCAAGCTGTCCGAGAATATTGCCTATGGCACCTCGAACAAGGACGCCGCTGCCCTGATCCAGCCTACCGTTCTGAAGGACTTGCCGACTGCGCCTGATAACATCAAGAACGCGGTCGAGATCAACGTCGGCTTCTGGCTCGAGAACATCGACCGCCTGACCGAGCGCTTCAACAAATGGGCCGCCAAATAGCGCGCTGCCGAAGCGACGTGCGGCACAGGCAGAGGATCGACACATCTTCGCCTGTGCCCCACCCCTTTCCTGAAATTGAAGGGCGACAGCATTTGAGAGCAGGTTCGTTGCGGCCGTCCTTCGAGACGCCCGCTTTAGGCGGGCTCCTCAGGATGAGGACGGAGTGTGCGGCAGCGATTTCACAGGAACCGATTTCGATGAGCCTCATCCTGAGGAGACCGCAAAGCGGTCGTCTCGAAGGACGAGGCGCGCGTTTAGGTAGCTCTAAAAGGCCATATGCGATTGCCTTTCCTGAAGTGGCGCGGGATTTCCGGTCAAAGAGGCTCAACTCATGACAGCCGCGTTCCTGACCGGCGCCGATGCGCAGATCGAGATGCCGCTCAAGCGCCGATTGAGGCGCGCGGAGCGCGCGCGCCAGCTCAAGGCATTGGCACTGGTTCTGCCGCTTCTGCTGTTTCTGCTCTTCACTTTCGCAGGGCCTATCGCCGGCATGCTGTGGCGCTCGGTCGACGACCGCGAGGTGCGTCAGGTCCTGCCCCAGACCGTCGCTGCTCTCGCCGACTGGGACGGCAAAGACCTGCCGGACGAGAAGGCTTACGCGGCGCTGGCAAGCGACATCCTGGCGGCGCGCGCCTCCGGCACCATGGCGATTGCGGCCAAGCGGCTAAACTACGCGCTGAACGGTTTTCGCACGATCCTGACCAGCACGGCACGTAATCTGAAGGCAGCGCCGGAGCCCGGCACCGCCAAGGACACGCTGGGCAAGATCAACCCGGCCTGGCGCGAACGCACCACCTGGACGACGATCAAAGACGCCAGTGGCCCGGTGACGGGCTTTTATCTGCTGGCGGCGCTCGATCTCACCCGGAACGCAGACGGCGCGATCGTCGCGGCCGCGCCGGACCAGGCGATCTACCGCAACGTCTTCACCCGCACCTTCATCATCAGCCTCAGCGTCACGGTGCTCTGCCTGATCCTCGGCTTCCCGGTTGCTTACCTCTTGGCGACGCTACCGCCCGGCCGGTCGAATCTGCTGATGATCTTCGTCCTGCTGCCGTTCTGGACTTCGCTTCTGGTCCGCACCTGCGCCTGGATCGTGCTGTTGCAGAGCAAGGGCGTCGTGAACGACAGCCTGCACTGGCTTGGCATAATCGACGAGCCGTTGCGCCTGATCTACAACCGCTTCGGTGTCTGCGTGGCGATGACCCACGTTCTCCTGCCGTTCATGATCCTGCCGCTGTACAGCAGCATGAAGGCGATCTCGCCTGCCTACATGCGTGCCGCCGCCTCGCTCGGTGCGCCGCCGGTCACCGCCTTCCTGCGGATCTACCTGCCTCAAACGCTGCCCGGTATCGGCGCGGGAAGCCTGCTCGTCTTCATCCTGGCGCTCGGCTACTACATCACGCCGGCACTCGTCGGCGGCGCCGCCGATCAGATGATCAGCTACTTCATCGCCCTCTACACGACCGAGACGGCCAACTGGGGCCTCGCCTCGGCGCTGGGTGCGGTGCTGCTGCTCGCCACCCTCCTGCTGGCCCTTGTCTACGGAAAGCTGGTGCAGGGACAGCAGGTCACGGGAGGAATGAAGAATTGAGCGATAATCCTTCCCTCCGCACGCCCAGCCAGCGCATCGCGTGGACCGCGACCATCGTGATCTCCACGCTGGTGTTCATCTTCCTGATCGCGCCAATCCTGGCGATCATGCCGCTGTCCTTCAGCTCGGGCTCCTACCTGACCTATCCGCTGCCTGGGCTCTCCTTGCGCTGGTACGACGACTTCATCAATTCGCCGCGTTGGATGACGTCGCTGAAGAACAGCATGATCATAGGCGTCGCCTCGACCCTGCTGTCCATGGTGCTTGGCACGCTGGCCGCGCTGGGGCTGGCGCAGTGGAAGAGCCGGCTCAAACCGCTCGTGCTGGCTTTCGTGCTGTCGCCGGTCGTCGTGCCCGGCGTCATCACCGCGGTCGGTCTCTATTTCTTCTTCGCGCCGATCGGACTGACCGGCAGTTACCTCGGCTTGATCCTGGCCCACACCGCGCTGGCGACGCCCTTTGTGGTGATCACGGTCGGCGCGACGCTGCAAAGCTTCGACACCAACTTGGCGCGCGCCGCCGCCTCACTCGGCGCCTCGCCGCTCGACGCCTTCCGCCGCGTGATCCTGCCGCTGATCCTGCCCGGCCTGGCGTCCGGTGCGCTGTTCGCCTTCGCGACCAGCTTCGATGAGGTGGTGATCGTGCTGTTCATGGCCGGGCCGGAGCAGCGCACCCTGCCGCGCGAGATGTTCAGCGGTATCCGCGAGAACATCAGCCCGACCATCACGGCAGCGGCCGTGATTCTGACGACGGTATCGGTCATCCTGCTCGCCACCATGGAAGGCCTGCGCCGACGCAACGAACGGCTCAAGGGCAGCAGCGCCTGACCGGCGGTGTTCGCGACGCGATCGGCGCTTCAAGAGTTCGACGAGGTGCCGAGAATGATGGAGCACTCCGCAAATGGGGCAAGCGCAAGTGGGGCAAGGCCGGAAAAGACACGCCCACGCGCCCGGTGAAAACCGGGCGCGCTTGGTTTAGGCCGTCACGTCAGCCGCGCTACTCCGAGTACTTGAACTCGGGCATGTTCTTCAGCTCGTCCTTGGACGCGTTGAACACGGCGTGGTCCGGGTACCACTTCGACGCAGACGACGTGGCCGTCGCGGCCTTGTCCGTGCCGGTCGCAGCCCCGGTCGTCGTCGTGGGCGAGGCCGGCCGGCCGGGCGGGCTGGTCGCGCCGGTACCGGTGTAGGCGATGGCCTCGTTGGCGAATTTCAACTTGTCATAGGGAATGGCGACCAGATGCTCGCCCATGCCCAGGAAGCCGCCGACGCCGATGACGGCCGTCTTGATGGCGCCGCTCTTGTCCATCAAAAGATCGTTGACCGAGCCGATGTTCTCGTTGGACTCGTTGTAGACCTTCAGCCCCGACATCTTCGATGCACGCCATTCACCCGACGCCGAGGTCGTCGTCGCAGTGGATGCGGTCGGCGCCTTGTCGGTGGTGGCAGTCGGCGATTGCGCAAACGCAACGGTTGCAAGCAGTGCGGTCCCGGCGAGGCCGGCCGCGATCGATTTCATCAACATGTTGTCCTCTCCTTCGATAGAAACTCGTGCGGAGAAAACGGACTTGATCATTGGCAGTTCCGTATCGCGCCGCAATTTCCTCGCGCGATGCGCGAGATGGAAGCGCTGGCGATTTGTTCCTGGGTCCCCCAAGGAACATGCTGCAGCGCACGGTTCCCCGCCGTCGATGATGCGCCCTGGGAAGAAGCACCATCGCGGCGAGGAACGCGCGCCAACCTGCGTCGCTCAGGTCAGCCCTTGTAGTCGATCAGCAGCGCCAAGAAATTCGAGCTGCCCGACGAATTCGTTGCGCTGCCATTGGCGCCGTACGGCGAGACCGACGATTGCGACTGCTGGAGCGCCTGGAGAAACTGCTGCAGGATCTCCGCCGTGGTGGAGCCGCTCGACGTGCTGGTCGTCGTATCCGTGGACGCCGAATCCGAAGAGCTGTCATCCGGGGGCGGTGCGGGCGGAGGCCCTCCTGCACCAGCGGTGCCGCCGGGACCGTTGGCGAAGGCGGACTGAAACACGCCCTTGAGCTGGTCGGCCTGATCGGAGCTCAGCGTGCCGTTCGACACCTCCTTGGAAATAAGGTCGTCGATCTTCGACGTCATGTCGTCCTTCGAGGGCCGCGTGCCGCTCGACCGATTGCTCGACCGGCTCTGCTGGAGTGCCGTGTCGATGTCATTCAGCGCCGTCGACAGCGCCGACTGGTCCGACGAGGAGACCGTGCCTGCCGAGACTTCCGATTGCAATTGCTGCTGCAGCCGCTGCAGCGGCGACTGGTGGTTGCCGGCGGAGGCCGCCGAAATCGAGGTCATGATGGGCTCCGTAGATTTTGCGGGGTTTCGTAGCCGACCACGTCACGCTATGGTTATCCGCCTTAACGAGACCTTGCCGCTCCACCACCCGGCGGTTGCGAGCTGTTGCGAGATCGCGGCCAGAAACAGTCTGAAACAAAAATCTTCGCCTTTTGGCCCGAATCTTGGACAAACAAAGCTCATGGCCATTTCCAATCCCAACATCCTGGTCGTCGAGGACGACCGCGAAACGCGAACGTTGATCGCGAAATATTTGCGCAACAACGCCTGCAACGTCACCGCTGTGAGCGACGGCCGCGAGATGTCGCGCGCCATGGCCGACCACCGCGTCGACCTCTATTTGTTTACGCCAAGAACTGAAGCGATAAGAACTGAAGCGATAAGCACTGAGGCGGTAAGGACGGAAGCGGTCACGGCGGCCTTGAGCAGCTGACATGCGGCTTTTGGGATTTTTCCATCTCAGGAGCATCAGCGGGCAGATCGCCGCACTGGTCGTGGTTTCGATCGTCGCGCTTCATCTCATCATCACGGCGGGTTTTCTGATCACGCGGCCGGACCGCGCCGCAGCGCCGCCCGACAGCGAGCATGAGCTGGTCAATGCCGCGCTGCTGCTGTCGGCGGCCGATTCGAGCGAACGGCCGCGCCTCCTTTCCGACATCGCACGCGCCTTTCCGGATCTGCGGGTCGAAGCGATCGCGCCCGGCTCCGTGACCGCCGCCGGCGAGGTCGAGGGTCCGCGCCTGCACGGCATGCGCCGCCATCTCGGCGAAGGCTACAAGGTGGTCGCGTTGGCGCCGAACGGCGGCTTGTCCCGGATCGGCATCCAGCTGCCCGACGGCACCACGATCGCCGGCCATATCGGCCGGGGACGGCCGGGATGGTTCTGGGGCAATCCCTGGCTATCGACGCTGCTGTCGGCCGTGATCAGCGTGACGCTGCTTGGCGTATGGGCCGCGCATGCGCTCGCCGCGCCGCTGTCGTCGCTTGCAAAGGCGGCCGAAAGCTTCAGCCTCGACGGCACCGCCGAGCCGTTGCCCGAGCGCGGCCCGGAAGAGATCCGCTCGGTCGCACGCGCGCTCAACCGCATGCATGAGCGGATCGCGCGGCTGATGTCGGATCGTACCAGGATGCTGGCGGCGATCAGCCACGATCTGCGCACGCCGATCACGCGGCTGCGCCTGCGCGCCGAGTTCGTCGAGGACGAAGGCAATCGCAAGCGCATGCTGATCGATCTCGACCAGATGCGCTTGATGCTGGAATCCGTGCTGTCGCTGCTGCGCAACGACCGCAAGATCGAGGCGGTGACGCTGGTCGACATCGCGAGCACGCTGCAGCTGATTGCCGACCAGTTCGGCGACATGGGCCATGTCGTGCATTATGAGGGTCCCGTATCGGCGACCGCCGCCGCGCGTCCCGACGATCTGCATCGCGGCATCACCAACCTCGTCGAGAACGCGGTGCGCTTCGGCGCCGAGGTGACGATCCGCCTCGACCTCGCCGGCACGAAATTCATTATCGACGTCGAGGACGACGGCCCCGGGATTTCCGATGCACGCAAGCAGGCGATGCTGGAGCCGTTCGTGCGCGGCGACGACGCGCGCACCATGGACGACTCCACCGGCTTCGGGCTCGGCCTGTCGATCGCGCGCGCCATCGCGATCGGCCATGGCGGCGAGCTGTCGCTGCATGACCGCGAGCCGCACGGGCTGATCGTGCGGATGCAATTGCCGGTATGGCAGCAGCCGCGGCTGGCGGCTTAAGGCATGATCCGGAAAAGCGTGCAGCGGTTTTCCGAAAAGATCATGCCCTAAAGGAACGCCTCAGGCCGCGAGCGGCGGGTGCTCGACGGCTGCAGAGTCGAAGATCGCCACCGCCTCGAAGCGATAATTGCACGCAGGGCAATTCCAGAGATACGAGATGCGCCCCTCGCCCGGCTCGATCCAGTCCGGCTGCGGGATCGGCGTGCCGCATTGGGCGCAGGGGTTCAGCCTGGGGATATCGCCAATATGTGCCTTGGCCATGTCTGTTTTGGCCGTGTCTGTTTTGGCCATGTTTGTTCTTGTCATGGCACCTCTCCCGATTTGCAGTGCTTTGATACTCGCTTTCGCGTCTATGCGCGAATACACAGGCCCGCTG
The DNA here is from genome assembly GCF_008123965.1 of Bradyrhizobium hipponense. Classification (GTDB taxonomy): domain Bacteria; phylum Pseudomonadota; class Alphaproteobacteria; order Rhizobiales; family Xanthobacteraceae; genus Bradyrhizobium; species Bradyrhizobium hipponense. The sequence goes on from NZ_VSTH01000099.1 coordinate 67,877, forward strand.
TCGCGAGCTGCGGTTTTGCACCTGAGGGACCCTTACCGCAGCATTGCGTCGTAACAGCGGCTCGGCGCCGCAAAATCGTCAGTGGCGGCGTTTGGTCACATCATCGCCGCGTTCGGCAGGCCTAACGGCAGCCGGGCGTAGGTCACTCAGGACCCAAGATATCCTCAAGACATTCTCAAGGGACATCTGATGAAAATTTTACGCATTGCCGCGCTGGTTGCGGCCGGGCTGATGTTGCCGCAGGCGGCGCTTGCCGGCGAAGCCGACTATGCCGAGGCGGTCGCCGCCCATGCGCGCGCCAATGGCGTGCCGGAGGCACTGGTGCATCGCGTCATCATGCGCGAGAGCCGCTACCAGCCGCACCTGATCGGCCATGGCGGCACGATCGGGCTGATGCAGATCAAGCTCGCGACCGCCCGCGGGCTCGGCTACACCGGCGATGCCGCAGGCCTGCGCGATCCCAACACCAACCTCACCTATGCCGTAAAATATCTCGCCGGCGCCTATCACGCCGCCAATGGAGATCACGCCCGAGCCATTCGTTATTATGCAGGCGGCTATTACTACGCCGCAAAGCGGCAGCGTCAGGAAACGCAGCAACAGGCCAGCGCCGACCCGGGCGCACAGGCTTGGCTGGAGCCGAACGGCAATCCGCAGCCGATGTTCGGTGCAGTGCCGCACCGGAAGCTGGCGCAGCGGGTTCGCAGCGCGCGGGCGCAGGTTCCCCATCAGTGATTGCCGTCATGGCCGGGCTTGCCCGGGCATGACGAGCGGGTATGCGTTGACACAAGCCCCCACTGGCCTACATTAGAGCCGTTCCGAGGGGTGCTCCGAGGAGGAGCTGAGATACCGCTAAATGGGTCAGAAGGCCCAGGACCGCGGTGACCCTTTGAACCTGATCCGGGTCATGCCGGCGAAGGGACAGGGATGTTGCAGACCACCAAGCGGCCGGAGTCTCCGGTATCCATCATCGGCGCAGGCATCGCAGGCGCCTGGCAGGCGCTGCTGTTCGCGCAGGCCGGCCACGCCGTGACCCTGCACGAGCGCGGTGACGCCGCGATGACCGATTCCACCAGCCATTGGGCCGGCGGCATGCTCGCGCCTTATTGCGAGGCGGAAGTTTCCGAACCCATCATCAGCCGCCTCGGCCTGCGCTCGCTTCATATCTGGCGGCGCGAATTGCCGGACACCCCGTTCAACGGTTCCCTCGTCGTCGCCCATCCCCGCGAGCGCAACGATTTCGAGCGCTTCGCCCGGATGACCGAGGGCCACCGCCGGCTCGATGCTGCGGCTCTGGCGGGGCTCGAACCGTCGCTGGAGGGCCGCTTCCGCGACGCACTGTTCTTCGAGACCGAGGGCCATGTCGAGCCGCGCCGCGTGCTGCCGAAACTGCACGAGCGCATCCGCGCCGCCGGCGGCACCATCAAGTTTGGCAGCGATGCCACAGCCAGCGATCTCGACGGCATCGTGATCGACTGCCGCGGGATCAGTGCGCGCGACGAGCAGCCTGCCTTGCGCGGCGTCAAGGGCGAGATGATTTTGATCGAGACCAGCGAGGTTGAGCTCGCCCGCCCGGTGCGGCTGATCCATCCGCGCTGGCCGCTCTATGTGATCCCGCGCGATCAAGGCCTGTTCATGCTGGGCGCGACCTCGATCGAGGCCGAGGACACCGGCGTCAGCGTGCGTTCCGCACTGGAGCTGCTGGGCGCGGCCTATGCCGTGCATCCCGCCTTCGGCGAGGCCCGCATCGTCGAATTCGGCTCGGGCCTTCGCCCCGCCTACCCCGACAATCTGCCCCGCATCGGCATTCGCGGCAACAGCATCGCCGTCAACGGCCTCTACCGCCACGGCTTCCTGATCGCGCCGGCGCTGGCCGAGCTGACGCTGCAATATGTCGAGCGCGGCCAGATCGACAACGAGGTGATGCAATGCGGGTGATCGTTAATGGCGAGCATCGCGAGGTGGCCTCAGTGAGCGTCGACGCGCTGCTGGCCGAGCTCGACTACGAAGGCACGCATTTCGCCATCGCTCTGAACTACGACGTGGTGCCGAAAAGCCGCTGGGCAGAGACCCACCTCAAGGCCGGCGACGAGATCGAGATCATCACACCGCGGCAGGGAGGGTGAGTGGTGATGGCATCTTTCCATTTGTCGTCCCGGCGAAGGCCGGGACCCATAGCCACCGCTCGTCATGGCGGCGAAAGGTCTCTACCAAGCTGCCCCAAGAGAAATCACGCGGTATGGGTCCCGGCCTTCGCCGGGACGACAGCTATATCTGAGGAGACACCTTCGACATGGTGACCTTCTACGGCAAAACCTTCCCCTCACGCCTGCTGATCGGCAGCGCGCTGTATCCTTCCCCTGCGATCATGCAGGCGGCGATACGCGCCTCCGGATCGAAGATCGTCACGGTGTCGCTGCGGCGCGAATCCGCCGGCGGCAAGACCGGTGACGCCTTCTGGAATCTGATCCGCGAGCTCGACGTCACCGTGCTGCCGAACACCGCCGGCTGCCGCAGCGTGCGCGAAGCGGTGACCACGGCCAAGCTCGCGCGCGAATTGTTCGGCACCTCCTGGATCAAGCTCGAAGTGATCGCCGACAACGACACGCTGCAGCCCGACGTGGTCGGCCTGGTCGAAGCCGCGACCATCCTGATCAAGGACGGCTTTGAGGTGTTCCCCTATTGCACCGAGGATCTCTCGGTCGCGAACCGCCTGGTCGATGCCGGCTGCAAGGTGGTGATGCCATGGGCCGCTCCCATCGGCAGCGCGAAGGGCATCACCAACCGCGACGCGCTCAAGCTGCTGCGCGAGCGGCTGCCCGACATCACGCTGGTGGTCGACGCCGGCATCGGTGCGCCCTCGCACGCCGCCGAGGCGCTCGAGCTCGGCTATGACGCCGTGCTGCTCAACACGGCAATCGCAAAAGCCGCCGATCCCGTCGCGATGGCCAATGCCTTCCGCCTCGGCATCGAGGCCGGCCGCACCGCTTTTGAGGCCGGGTTGATGAACGCGCGCGATTTCGCCTCCCCTTCCACCCCTGTCGTTGGGACACCTTTTTGGCATGCCGTATCCTGATCGCAACGCGTATCCTGATCGTTTCTATCCCGTCGTCGACAGCATCAAATGGGTCGAGCGCCTGACCAAGCTCGGCGTCGGCACCATCCAGCTGCGCGCAAAGGATCTCGACGACGCGCAGGCCCTGCAGATCGTCACCGACGCGCTGGCGATCACGCGGGGAACGCAGGCGAAGCTCGTCGTCAACGACTACTGGCGCGCGGCGATCGTCGCCGGCGCGAAGTATTTGCATCTCGGCCAGGAAGATTTGGCTGACGCGGATCTCAAAGCGATCCGCGAGGCCGGTTTGTCGCTCGGAGTCTCCACCCATGACGACAATGAGCTTGCGGCCGCGCTCGCGGCCAAGCCGGACTACGTCGCGCTCGGCCCCATCTTTTTCACCACGCTTAAATCGATGAGCTTCGAGCCGCAGGGCATTCCAAAGATCACCGAATGGAAGAAGCGCATCGGCAGCATCCCGCTGGTCGCGATCGGCGGCATCAAGTTCGAGCACGCCGCGGAGATTTTTGCCGCGGGCGCCGATTCCATCGCCGTCGTCAGCGACGTCACCCAGAACGCCGACCCCGATGCCCGCGTGCGGCAATGGCTCGGCCTGCCTGCGGAGGCAGCGTGATGCCCACACTCTCTCCATTCGTCATTGCGAGCGCAGCGAAGCAATCAAGGGTCTCTCCGCCGAGACAGCCTGGATTGCTTCGTCGCATCCGCGCAAAATTGCTACGCAATCTTGTCGCGAGCTCCTCGCAATGACGGAGACACTCTCTTCATCCCGTCACCCTGAGGTGGCCGCTTCTTCAGCGGCCCTCGAAGGGCGACGGCCCGGCTCGTTCATCCTTCGAGGCGCGCAAGTGCGCGCACCTCAGGATGACGAGATCAACAGCATGCACACAAATTAAAACCGGAGGATCCCATGAACATCCGCTCCAACCCCGACAAGACCATCCCCGCCGTCACGACCGGCCCGCTGCCGTCGTCGCGAAAAATCTTCGCTTCGCCTGACGCCGCGCCGGAGCTGCGCGTGCCGCTGCGCGAGATCATCCTCTCCGAGGGCGCGGGCGAGCCGAACCTGCCGGTCTACGACACCTCCGGCCCCTACACCGACCCGAGCGTGACCATCGACGTCAACGCGGGTCTTGCCCGCAACCGCAAGGCCTGGGTGCTGGAGCGCGGCGGCGTCGAGGAATATGAGGGCCGGCAGGTCAAGCCGGAAGACAATGGCAGCGTCTCCACCGACAAGGCCGCGCGCGCCTTCTCGGCCTATCACAAGCCGCTGCGCGGGCTCGACGACCACAAGATCACCCAGCTCGAATTCGCCCGCGCCGGCATCATCACCAAGGAGATGATCTACGTCGCCGCGCGCGAAAACCTCGGCCGCAAGCAGCAGCTCGAGCGCGCCGAGGCCGCCCTCGCCGACGGCGAAAGCTTTGGCGCGGAAGTGCCCGCCTTCATCACCCCGGAGTTCGTCCGAGCTGAGATCGCGCGCGGCCGCGCCATCATTCCCTGCAACATCAACCACAGCGAGCTCGAGCCGATGATCATCGGCCGCAACTTCCTCACCAAGATCAACGCCAATATCGGCAACTCCGCCGTGACATCGTCGGTCGAGGAAGAGGTCGAAAAGATGGTGTGGGCAATCCGCTGGGGCGCCGACACCGTGATGGACCTCTCGACGGGCCGCAACATTCACACCACCCGCGAATGGATCTTGCGCAACGCGCCGGTGCCGATCGGCACGGTGCCGATCTACCAGGCGCTGGAGAAGTGCAACGGCGATCCGGTGCAGCTGACCTGGGAGCTCTACAAGGACACCTTGATCGAGCAGTGCGAGCAGGGCGTCGACTATTTCACCATCCACGCCGGCGTGCGCCTGCAATACATCCACCTCACCGCCAACCGCGTTACCGGTATTGTTTCGCGTGGTGGTTCCATCATGGCGAAGTGGTGCCTGGCGCATCACAAGGAGAGCTTCCTTTATACGCATTTCGACGAGATCTGCGACCTGATGCGCAAGTATGACGTCTCGTTCTCGCTTGGCGACGGCCTGCGTCCGGGCTCGATCGCGGACGCCAACGACCGCGCGCAATTTGCTGAGCTGGAAACGCTCGGCGAACTGACAAAAATCGCGTGGGACAAGGGCTGCCAGGTCATGATCGAGGGCCCCGGCCACGTGCCGATGCACAAGATCAAGATCAACATGGACAAGCAGCTCAAGGAATGTGGCGAGGCGCCGTTCTACACGCTCGGGCCGCTGACCACCGACATCGCGCCGGGCTACGACCACATCACCTCAGGCATTGGCGCGGCCATGATCGGCTGGTTCGGCTGCGCCATGCTCTGCTACGTCACGCCGAAAGAGCATCTCGGCCTGCCCGACCGCAACGACGTTAAGGTGGGCGTCATCACCTACAAGATCGCCGCCCACGCCTCCGATCTCGCCAAGGGCCACCCGGCGGCGCAACTGCGCGACGACGCACTCTCCCGCGCCCGTTTCGACTTCCGCTGGAGCGACCAGTTCAACCTCGGCCTCGATCCTGACACCGCCAAGAACTTCCACGACGAGACCCTGCCGAAGGAAGCCCACAAGGTCGCCCACTTCTGCTCGATGTGCGGCCCAAAATTCTGCTCGATGAAGATCACGCAGGACGTGCGCGATTACGCGGCGACGCTGAACGACCCGGCGGCGGTGGGCATGTCGATGAGCGGAGTCGCCGAGGACGGCATGGCCAGGATGAGCGAGAAGTTCAAGGAGATGGGGAGCAGCGTGTACCTGGATGCGGAGAAGGTGAAGGAGAGCAATCGGGTGTTGTGAGCGCGCCATCTTCGTCGTGCCCGGGCTCGACTCCATCAATCGGAAACGAAAAGCCGGGCAAAACAGCCCGGCTTTTTGGTCAAGAAACCATTCTCTTCAACAACGGCTGCTGCTCTTTAACACCGGGTATGCATTCTGCCTCCCAGGGAAAGCGCCGATTGACGTCCTGCCAGATCACCTGGAGGCAGGGGAATGCGAGCCGGGATTTGGAGTAGAACCAGATCGCAGTGCCCAAGTATTCGGGGTAAGCCTTAAACGGCACTTGCCAGAAGCCGAGCTTGTAGTCGTTCTCCAAGAAATCGTCGGAGATATCGCCATTGGAGAATTTGTGCCCCACCGCCACGCGATCACGGACAAGGTTGATTATGGCCTGCGCGTTCTCGGAGCGCTGGCCGAAGATGATAAGCTCGGGGTGGCCGTAGTTTAGAAACAGGCCGATTGAAAATGCAAACGACGGATCGGCATCGGGAATTCCGACGATATGACAACCGTGATTGCGGACGTTGCGAAAAATGGCCTCGTCCGGCGCTCCATCCGGTTTAGGCCATTCGAAATCGTCCAGCATTCGCGGCGCTCCGCGGCGAGATCGGAAGAGGGGCGTAGCGTAACCCATCACTTGACTTTCGCAACTCCAACTGCCGCGATGACGGCTACGTCCACACCATTCTACGGACCGGCGCTTTGCCTCTAGCCAACCTCCATCGCCTCCCCGACCAGCTTCGCCCCAACCTCCGCCTCGTCTTCGTCGGCACCGCCGCGAGCACCCGCTCGGCCGCCGTCGGGCATTATTACGCCCATCCCGGCAACCGGTTCTGGCGTGCGATCCATGAGGCCGGCATCACGCCGCGGCGCTATCAGCCGAGCGAATTCGCCGCGCTGCTCGAACTCGGGATCGGCTTCACCGATCTCTCCAAGTCGGGCGCCGGGATGGATCACCAGATCGCGGCCGCGTTGATCGACGTGGCGGGGTTCAAGGCCAAGATCGAAATGTATAGGCCGAGGACGATTGCGTTCACGAGCAAGAAGGCGGCGAGCCTGTTTTATGGCAGGTCGTCGGGCGTGATTTCGCTGGGGCGGCAGCAACGTGATGGAAGTCTGCCCGAAGTGTTCGTGCTGCCATCGCCGTCCGGCGCCGCATCCGGGCATTGGACGCTGGAGCCGTGGCGCGAGCTGGCGAAGTGGATCGGTTCGTAATGTGAGTTAGCGACAGCGCCCCAAACTCAGCTGTCGTCCTGGCGAAAGCCAGGACCCATTACCCCAGGACAAAGTTTGGCGAAGACTCGTGGTCCTGCGACCGTCCGCAACCGATAGATTCCGCGGTATGGGTCCTGGCTTTCGCCAGGACGACGCCGTGGGTTTGGGCGGCACGCGCGATGAAAGCCAAATAAGTTGTCGGAATCCGCACCCGCCGTTCGTCCTCTGGATGCAAAGCGCGAGAACTGAACGACCCGCAATCGCCGGCGAGCGGCCGCGCTGCCGCAACCCCGTCATTGCGAGGAACTCGCGACAAAATTGCGGAGCAATTTTGCGCTGATGCGACGAAGCAATCGAGGGTCTCTCCGCGGATAGATTCTGGATTGCTTCGCGGCGCTCGCAATGACGGAATATGGAGCCATCTGATGCCCCCCACCATCACCGCCTTCGAAAACTCACCCGACCGCGGCAGGGGGCTGGCGCGTGACATGCCGGTCCGCTGGGCGCTGGAGGAAGTGGGCCAACCTTACGACGTCCGCCTCGTATCGTTCAGCGCGATGAAACAGCCCGCGCACCTCGCGCTGCATCCGTTCGGACAAATTCCGACCTATGAGGACGGCGATCTCGCCCTGTTCGAGTCGGGCGCGATCGTGCTCCACGTCGCCGAGCGCCATGATGGGCTGCTGCCGGTCGAGGCGAATGCCAGGAGCCGCGCGATCGCGTGGATGTTTGCCGCGCTGAGCACGCTGGAGCCGCCGATCGTCGAGCTCGCGATGGCCATGCTGTTCGAGCGCGACAAGCCCTGGTACGAGGAGCGCCTGCCTATGCTGCAAGATCGCGTCCGTGTCCGGCTCGGCGAGTTGTCCGCGCACCTCGGCAAAGCCGACTGGCTCGACGGTGCGTTCAGCGCCGGCGATCTCCTGACGGTGGCCGTGCTGCGCAGGTTGAACACATCGGGCCTGCTGGACGAATATCCCGATGTCGCCGCCTATGTCGCCCGCGGCGAAGCGCGGCTGGCGTTCAGGCGTGCGTTCGAGGCTCAATTGGCGGTGTTTACCGCCGCATCGACCGGCTGAGAAGGCCGTCCTGCAATCACCGGCCCTCACCCCGCATACGCCCGGTCCAGATCCGCAATCACGATCTTCTTCATCTGCATCATCGCCTGCATGACGCGACCCGCTTTGGTGCGGTCGGGGTCGCCGAGGTAGCGGGAAAGCGCGGTCGGGATCACCTGCCAGGACAGACCGAACTTGTCCTTGAGCCAGCCGCACCTGGATTCTTCACCACCGTCCGCGGTGAGCCGGCTCCAGAAATAGTCGACCTCACCTTGCGTCTCCACGCTGATGAAGAACGATACCGCCTCGTTGAAGTGGTATTGCGGACCGCCATTGAGCGCATTGAAGCGCTGCCCCTCGAGCTCGAACACCGCCATGAAGTCGCTGACGGTCTCGATCTTGGCGTTGGGAAACACCGATTTGTAGAAGGCGACGGCTTCGGGGACGTTGTTGTCGAACCAGAGGAACGGCGTGATGGAGGTCATGAACGGGTATCCTTGGTGATGAAAAGAGGCGCGCAAGCGCGGCCTCATCCGGAGGACGAAGAACCAGACCGCTATCCGACAGGCAGGGCATCTTTTTTTTCACCGACCCTGTATGATGGGCCTGAAGTTGCCCGGTTGAGGAGCCCGCCCATGCTGACCCTCTATTCCTACCCGGAACTGTGCGGCGTCGCCGACAACAATGGCTATGGCCTCAAGGTCTATGCCTTCCTCAAGCTCGCGGGCGTGCCGTTCGTGCACGAGCACCTGTTCGATGCCTCCGCCGCGCCGCGCGGGCAGTTGCCCTACATCGTCGATGACGGCGAGACCATCGGCGACAGCGAGACGATCATCGCGCATGCGATCGCAAAATATCGCCTGACCATCGATGCCAAGCTTTCACCGGAGCAGCGCCGCACCAACCATCTGGTCACGCGCATGCTGGACGATCTCTACTGGGTGATGTCGTATTCGCGCTGGAAGGACGAGCGCTACTATCCGGCGTTTCGCGATGCCTTCATCGCACAACATAAGCAGATCGATGCCGCGGGACTGGACAAGGCCAAGGCCTACAACGCGCAGCGTTATCATTTCCAGGGCATCGGCCGCTACACGCCCGAGCAGGCCTATGCGCGGGGCCTGGCCGACCTCCAGGTGCTGGCCGAGATCGTGCCCGCGACGGGCTTTGTCCATGGCGATGCGCCGACCGGCATCGATGCCGGCATCTACGGTTTTGTCGCCAACATCTATTTCCTGCCGATTCCGACGCCGCTGAAAGCGTTCGTCGATGCGCACGGAAATCTCGTGGCGCATTGCGAGCGGATTCATACGGCGGTGAGTGGATCGTAATTCGTAGCTCGTAGGGTGGGCAAAGCGAAGCGTGCCCACCAACTCTGTCAGCGCTGCTGAGATGGTGGGCACGGCGCTTGCGCGCCTTTTCCCACCCTACGAGACCTGCCTACCGCATCGTGATCGCCAGCCCGCTGAGATCCGCGTTGGCCATCAGGCCGACCTGCGATCCCGTCAACTCCAGCACCGCGCCCTTCTGGTTGGTCAGCACGATGGCGCGTGCGCCGCGGCCGATCGCGAGGCCGGCACCGGCGGCGCCGTAGACGCCGGCAACGTCGGAGGGACGGTTGATGTTGGAGACGCGGCCGCGCAGCACGGTCTTGGAGCCGCCGAACACGAGGCCGTAGTCGAGCCCGCCGCTGGAGAGCGAATAGGCGCGGCCGTGGAAGTTCAGCACGCCAGAGCCGCCCGAGCCGCCGATGATCCAGCCCGCCTTGTAGATCGTCAGCACCACGGTGCCGCCGTCGGCCAGCGCCGTCGTCGAGAGGCCGGCAAGCGCGGCAATGGCGAGGAGCGCGACGCGCAAGGTGGAAGCGATCTTCATGGGGCGTCTCCGGAGGCTATTTTTCAAGGGTGGAATCGAATCAGATGGGCCGAATGTACCCGATCGATCGCGGCGGCAACATGATGGCGGCTATATGCGCTAACGTTCCGCATCCGCTGTGTCGTCATGCCCGGGCTTGTCCCGGGCATCCACGTTCTTCGCGGCGCCGGAGCGGCCGTGGATGGCCGGGACAAGCCCGGCCATGACGCCGTTGAGAGTTCGTGCCACAAAAAGCGCCACTGCCATCATGCCATTCTGCCCCTGTTTTGCCCGACGGAGCAAATGATTGTTTTGCTTTTACCGAATTAGAAAAAGATCAATGATTTCTGCTTGATGCCTACTGTGCATGGGGTTGTTTTCGCATTTTTTGTTTTGCGCCCTCGCCGCCCGTCAATTCCGATTGCAACTCCCCTGCATGTCGCTACGCTCATGCGCCGACACGACGTCCGAGGTGACCCATGCCGATCCAGCATTTTGCGCCCCCGCCGCACGTCAAGGCGCCGCCACTGTCCTTTGCCGCACGGGCCGGCGACCTCCTGTTCATCTCCGGCATTCCCGGCTTCGATGCCAAGGGCGCGCTGCCGGACGGCTTCGAGGCGCAGTTCGCCAACGTCGTCGTCAACATCAAGCGCGTGCTGGATGAGGCCGGCGCCACGATGCGCGACCTCGTCAAGGTCAACGTGCTCTTGACCCGCGCCGCCGATGTCGCGGCGATGAACGCGCTCTATGCCGGCGCATTCGGCCCGCCGCCCTACCCGGCACGCACCACCTGCGTGGTGCAGGCGCTGCCCGATCCGAAGATGCTAATCGAGATCGAGGCGGTGGCCTCGCTTTCGAAGTGAACCACGTCCGGCGCGTGTGACCTGCCGGGCACTCGGCCAAACCAAGTGCGCGGCTCTCTCTGACATATCCGTGAAACGGCGGCTCCCCCGCTTGCAAAGGACCGGCTTTTCTCGCACGAATTTTCAGGTCACACTTTCCCATCAGGAGATTTTTGCATGCGTCGCGTTCTCGCTCTTTGTGCCGTTGCCGGCATCGTCACCTCCGCGTTCGCCGTGCCGGCCTCGGCGGCAGTCGGCTATTACGTGATCCGCTGGGACAACACCGGCATCTGCCAGGTCTGGAACGAGGACCTGAAGTACAAGCCGTTCCAGTGGGGGACTTCGACCTACAAGATCGTCAGCAAGCCGCTGCCGACCTTCGCGGCGGCTTCTGATCTTCAGATCAAGCTGCGCGCGGAGCGCCGCTGCACGCTCTGAACCGGCTCACGGCAGACCGGGTTTGAAGGCGGGTTGCGCGAGCAGCCCGCTTTTTTCTTGTCCAAGGCCACGACGCCGCCAGCCCTGTTTTTCCGCCAAATTCCGGCATTGCCAGTCCGCACGCTTTGAACCTGTCGCGGCTTGCCGCCTACTCACATCTTGTTCGGGGCGCGCTCCCCAAAAGCGTCCCGCACCACGCCTCCCGTCATTGTCGGGAGGCGCATCATATCTTTCATTTGAGGAGCTGATCATGCGTCGTATTTCCGTGCTGTGCGCTGCCGTGGGTCTTGCCGTGACCGCCTTCGTCGCCGCGAGCCCGGCCGAAGCCGGCTATCATTTGATCCGCTGGGCAGACAGCGGCGCTTGCCAGATCTGGGACGAGAGCATTCCGACCACGCCATGGCCGTCCGGCTATCACCGCGCCAGCGTGACCGTCCCGACCTTGCTCGCCGCGATCAACCTGAAGGATGACGCGTTGAAGCACGGCCACTGCACCTGATAAGAATTCGATCGGCGGACGGAAGAGCCGGGCAAGGGCGCCACATCGCGTCCTTGCCCGCTTGCATTTTTACTCGCACACAGCGGCTGACGAGGCGCAGTGAGCCAGCGCCTCACGCGTCCTTGTTGGCGCCGGGATGGATCAGGATGTCGCGCGCGGCGGCGAGCTCGATGAAGGCTTGCGCGCTGCCACCCTGGTCGGGATGCCTGCCCTTGGCGGCGCGGCGATAGGCCTGGTTGATGTCCTCGCAGGTGAGCTGCACGGCGAGCGGCAGGCCGAGCATCCTGCGCGCGCGGTCCTCGCTGGAAAGCTTCTTCGGCATCGCGTTGCGGCGGCCGAAGCGCGGCGCCGTCAGATCATGAATGACGTCGAGGACGACGCCGATGCGGCGCTGGGCTGCGAGTCTGACGCCGTGATCGTCGTTGTCGACGGCCTGGCGCAGCACGGGAAGCGCCTGCTCGGCTGCCTGCCGCAGCGTGATATCGGTGCTCATCCGCACGATCTCGGCCACCAGCCGGCCCGCCTCGGGCCAGTCGCCGGACTCCGCCGACCGCAGGCGCTCGAGCGCCAGTTTCCAGGATTCAAGCCGTTCCATCATGCGCGCAACGTTTAGCAATCAAGGTCAGTATGCCGAGGCCGCCGTTTCCGACCCCTTAATTTCGAGTTAGCCTTTCATGAAACTTCGAAACGAATCCGGGAGGAATATGCCATGGCGTTGCTCGCAAACCACATTGCCGTCGTCACGGGCGCCGGTTCCGGCATCGGCCGGGCGATTGCGGCAGGCTATGCGCGCGAGGGCGCGCAAGTGGTGCTGCTCGACGTCAATGCCGACACTGTGGCGGAAGCCGCCCAGGAGATCCGCAAGGCCGGCAGCAAGGCCGAGAGTTTTGTCCTCGACGCGACCAAGCGCGAAGACTGTTTCGCACTCGCCAAACAGGTCGCGGAAAAGGTCGGGCAGGTGTCGATCCTGGTCAACAATGCCGGCATCACCCGCCGCAACGCTTTCACCGCGGAGACGGAGACCGTGGCGAAGGACTGGAACGACATCATCTCGCTCAACCTCAACGGCGTCTTCAACATGACGCAGGCCTTCCTTGCGCCCTTGCGCGCAGCCAAGGGCCGCATCGTAAATATCGGCTCGATCCAGTCCTTCGTGCATCTGCGCACGCCGAGCTCGGCGGCGTACACGACCTCGAAGCACGGCGTGCTCGGCTTCACCAAGGCGCTTGCCGTCGAGCTCGGCAAGGAAGGCGTGCGCGTCAACGCGATCGGGCCCGGCTTCATCGAGACCAACATCAACGCCAATGTGCGCGCCACCAATCCGGCGCTGGTGCAGGCCTTCGTCGACCACACCCCGCTGGCGCGCACCGGCAAGCCCGACGACATCGTCGGCCCCGCGATCTTCCTCGCCTCGGATATGTCGGCTTATGTCACCGGAACAATCGTGATGGTGGATGGCGGGTATCGGACAGTGTGAGCGAGAGCGCCCTGTCGCTGCGAGGCAACCTGTGCCAATCGCGGCGCCTTCGCGGCAATCCCAAGGTCAATTGGTGCTGGACGCCCGCGGTTAACCTTTCGTTAACCAAACCCGGCCACCGTAGATCTACGGCTTGGGGGTCGTTTGTTCTCGATCCGCTTCCAAAGACGGAAGCGGGCGTAGATCGGGAGGGTATTGATGACCACTGTTCATGTCGCAGCGTCCGAACCGGGCGCGCAATTTCTTGCTCCAAACCAGATCGTTCCGCTCCTGATCGGCGCGACCGTGGACGAGGTCGAGCGCGAGCTCGTACTCCAGACGCTCGCGCGCTGCGACGGCAACCGCACGCGCGCCGCGCGCGTGCTTGGCTTGTCGGTGCGCACGCTGCGCAACAAGATCAGGCTCTACGCCGCCTCCGGCATCGACGTGCCCGCCTATCAGGATTAGCGCGCGGCGGCGCGACGTCGATCCGTACTGCCGATTGATGTTGATCAAGCCCGGCGCGATGCGCGGGCGGAATTGCCGCTGTCGTCAAACGCCGCTAAGTAGCTTGCTTCCGCAGAGGGAGCAGTGGCGTGGCAGACGAACAGAGACGGCAGGGCCCTCAGGGTCCGCGCGGGCGGCAAGGCGAGCCGGGACGGCCGGGGCCGCAGGGCCATCCGGGCAAGCGGGGGCCGGACGGCGCGCGCGGCAAGCCGGGGCCACAGGGCAAGCCGGGACCAGTCGGAAAGGCGGGACCGCAGGGCAAGCAGGGCGCGCCAGGGCCGCAAGGCAAGCAGGGCGAGATTGGTCCACGGGGACCAGCTGGAGCGCAGGGCCCCACCGGCCCGCGCGGCGAGCCCGGTCCGCCCGGCCAACTGCCGTCGATTGAACAAGTGTTGCCGTGGCTGGACCAGCTCTTCGACGCCTGGGATGAGCGCCGCCGTCAGCGCGAGCAAGAAGCTGCCGAGCGAGCGGCGCTCGAAGCCGCCGTGCATGAGGCCGACGATACGCTTGTCGATGACGGTGGCGACGACGGCGAAGGCGACGATCACAAGAAAAAGAAGAAAAAGAAAAACCGCAGCCACAAGGAGTAGCGATTTCTGGGTCCCGGCTCGGCGGCGCACCGCTAACGCGCTGCACCGCCTCCTGGACACGCGAATTCATCAAGAAGCCTTGGTTGAATCATCCTTGCGGGGCAGCATGCCCATCCGCTCGAACTGCCAGCGCATCGCGCGATACCAGAGATATCCGACCACCGCGCCGCACAGGGCCACGACGACGACGTTGGCGCTGCTGAACGAGCCGCTCCACCACATCATCCACGCGGTCCACAGCAGCGTGAAGACGAGGGCGCCTGCTTTGAGGGGAAGAAGGGGACGGGTCATGGTCGGGCTCCGGGTTGGCAAAACCCCGGCGAACATCATCGCGCGTTGAAGCGGCGCCAACCGTGAGCCAGATCACGAAACGGCTGCAGGGACTGACTAGCCGAAACGCAACCGCGAACGCTCCTTCACCTTCTCCGCCTCGACCTCGCGATCACGCGCCGGCGCATGGGTGTGCAGTGAGTTCAGCAACCGGTGTGCGGCCTCCGAGACCTCGGCCACCGCGCGGTCGAACGCCGCCTCATTGGCCTGCGACGGCTTATTGAAACCGGAGAGCTTTCGCACGAACTGGAGCGCACTGGCATGGATCTCCTCCTCCGTCGCTGCCGGCTCGAAGTTGAACAGCGTCTTGATATTGCGGCACATGAAGTGTCTCCGGATGTTTCCCCTCAAAGACGATCGGCTGAACCAAAATCCTACATCCTTCCGGACAGTTCTGTTAAGGTTCCCGGCAAAGCGGCCGCAGATTACGAGCCGCAGGGGAGAGGAACATGAAAACTTGTTGCGCGGTGCTGTCGGCCGTTCTGCTGTCCATCTCGTTGCCAGCCATCTCGATATCGGCGACGGCCGCCGATTATCCGGCGCCTAAGCAGGGCGACTGGATCGCCAGGGATTTCAAGTTCCATACCGGCGAGGCCATGCCGGAGCTGCGTCTGCACTACACCACCGTCGGCGAGCCAAGCGGCCAGCCCGTGCTGGTGCTGCACGGATCGGGCGGCTCGGCCGCGAGCATGCTGGCCGCCAACTTTGGCGGCGAGCTGTTCGGTGCGGGGCAGCCGCTCGATGCATCCAAATACTACATCATCATTCCTGACAGCATCGGCCACGGCAAATCGTCAAAACCCTCCGACGGGATGAAGACGAGCTTTCCCAAATACGACTACGACGACATGGTCGAGGCCCAGTATCGGCTGGTGACGGAAGGGCTCGGCGTCAAGCATTTGCGGCTCGTCATCGGCAATTCGATGGGCGGCATGCATACCTGGCTGTGGGCGAGAAATACCCGAAAGCGATGGATGCTTTGATTCCGATGGCCTCGCAGCCGACCGAGATGGCATCGCGCAACTGGATGCTGCGCCGGATTATGCTCGACACCATCCGCAACGATCCCGACTACAACGGCGGCAGCTACACGAGCCAGCCGCGCATGATGAAATACGCCATCAGCGCCTACGGCATCGCCAGCATCGGCGGAACGCTGGCCTATCAGGCGCAGGCGCCGACGGCCGCCAAGGCCGACAAGATCGTCGACGAGCGGCTCGCGACACCGATCACCGCGGATGCCAACGACTTCGTCTACCAATGGGAGGCTTCGCACGACTACAACGCCGCCGACAGGCTGGAGCAGATCGAAGCCTCGCTGCTGCTGATCAATTCCGCCGACGACGAGCGCAACCCACCCGAGACCGGCATCACGGAAGCCGCGATGAAGCGGGTCAGGAATGGGCGCCTGTACCTGATCCAAGCGAGCACTGAGACGCGCGGCCACGGAACCACAGGCAACGCAAAATTCTACAGCGAGCAGGTCAGGCAGCTCCTGCAAACCGCGCCGCAGCGGGCGATGTAGGACGGCGCGCTCCACGTCCTCATCTCGCAATGCATCATATGCGGCGCCTCCACGCCGCATATTATTTGAGCATGCAATGCGCTCGCAGCTCGGGCTTAATCGCATCAACGATACGAATCGACGCGCGGGATAATCGCGCGCCAGTGGCACGGCAGGCGATGACGAGGATCGCATGTACAGATTCGCACTGTGCGTTTGGCTGGCGGCACTGACTGGCGTCGCCTTCGCGTTCGATAACGGTCAATACGACAACGTTCCGCCGGACATTCGCGCCTGGTTCAAGAGCGTGATGGCGCCGAACGGCGTGCCCTGCTGCGATATCTCCGACGGCCATCGTACCGAATACGACGTGCGCAACGGCGCCTATTGGGTGCCGATCGAGGGCCAGTGGATGGCGGTGCCCGAGCGCGCCATCATCCGCGATCGCGGCAATCCGGTCGGCCAGGCCGTGGTGTGGTACGTACGCCACCGCGGCGCCATCATCATCAGTTGCTTCGTGCCGGCCGACGCGGTGTAGCCGACGGCGGCAGGGTGAATTTGGTTGGCTGCCGACAGCCCGATCGGGTAGTTTGTTACGAAACTGCAGCGGAGACATCCCGTTGACCGACGTTTGCCCCGAAGACCTCGCCGCCCTCTATCCGAAGCCGAGCCCACGCGTGATCGCGAAGGCGCGTCCCGCGATCGATGCGCATGCGAAGCGATTTATCGAAATGTCGCCGTTCTGCGTGCTCGCGACATCGGGCACCGATGGCAGTGTCGATGCCTCGCCGCGTGGCGGAAACATCGGCTTCGTCCACGTCGCCGGCCCCAACCAACTGCTGATGCCCGACCGTTCCGGCAACAACCGGATCGACAGTTTTCGGAACGTCGTCGAAGGCTCAGGCTTCGTGCATCTGCTGTTCTTCGTGCCCGGCATCGATGAGACGCTGCGCGTCGGCGGGCGCGGCACGCTGTCGGCCGATCCGGATCTGCTCGCCTCCATGGTGGAGTTCGGCAAGCCGCCGCGCGCGGTGTTGAACGTCGCCGTCCGCGAGGTCTATTTCCACTGCGGCAAGGCGTTGATGCGCTCGAAGCTGTGGTCGCCGGACAAGGTGCAGCGCTCGGTGATGCCGAGCATCGTTGAAATCATCCACGAGCAGACCAGTCTGGGCGAGCCCGAGAGCCAGGACGTGGTGGAAGCGCGCTACAAGACGCAGCTGTAGCCACGCGCAGCAACCACATTGGTTGTCCCGGACAAGCGCAGCGAAGCGAAGCGTGGATCCGGGACCCATAGCCACAGCGAGTTGTTTGGCGAGGACTCGTGGTTACCAGGCGCGCGACACAACCTCTCCCTGGGGTTATGGGTCCCGGCCTTCGCCGGGACGACACGGGAGTGTGTGGCGACGTTAGTGCCTAATGCCCCTCGCCCTCGAGCCCGCCGACGTGCTTCTGGGTGTAGAGCTCGAGGCCGATGCGGCCGATGAGGTCGAGTTGAGTTTCGAGGAAGTCGATGTGGTGCTCCTCGTCGCTCATCAGCTTCTCGAACAGGTCACGCGTGACGTAATCCTTGACGCTGTGGCAATAGGTGGCCGCTTCCTGGTAGAGCGCCCGCGCGCTCATCTCGGCGGCGAGGTCGCACTCGATGATCTCCTTGACGTTCTGGCCGATGCGCAGGGGATCGAGCACCTGCATGTTCGGGAAGCCGTCGAAGAACAGGATGCGCTCGGTGAGCTTGTCGGCGTGCTCCATCTCCTCGATGGATTCCTTGCGCCAGACCTTGGCCATGTCCCGCAGGCCCCAATTGTCGAGGAAGCGGTAGTGCAGCCAGTACTGGTTGATTGCAGTCAGCTCGTGACGCAGTGCCTTGTTGAGATACTCGATGACTTTTGCGTCGCCCTGCATGGTTCACTCCAGCTCTTGCAGTCCAATCCGGCCGGAGACCGAATTTAGAATGTTTCTAAAGCAGTTTAAAGGCAAGGGCAACCGGCTACCGGACGGAGCCGGGGATAAGCTCGGTCGACGGTGGAGTTCAGCAGGCCGCCAGCGCGAATTCGACGGGCTCAGACGTCTCGTCGTTCGCCGCCACCTGATGGCCGTGTGGGCAGCCGGAGCAGCACGATTGGGCGCAGGGGCCAAGCGCTTCGTCGATGATGGTCTTGATCGTGCGCGCGCAGCGACCGCATTCGGCGCTACAGCCGAGGCAACCATAGACCTGCTTGGCATGGCGAACGGCGTCATCGGACTCGGCGACGGCGGCGCGGATGTCGTCATCGCTCAGCACGTTACAGGAACAGACGATCATGGAAAGCGGCAGGCCCTTTGGTGATGCGCCAGTATCGATATTTAAGCGACCGACCGGATGCAAAGGGAAAAACCGGTATTTGAAGCTATTCCAAACTGGCCCGGGACCAGCCTAGAACGGCTCTAAAACACGGCGTTGCGCTGGATCAAAATTAAGCTGCATCGGGC